>NZ_JAFLWA010000019.1 GCF_017316125.1 Enterococcus sp. DIV0660C
TTTTTAGCGGTTTTTAATTTTGTTTAAATGAAGCATCTAGAGTGAATCAGCTTTAGCTACAAGTGTTTTAGCAAAGGCTTCAAGATTTTCAATGTCTTCTTCTTCGGCATTCAAGTCAACTTTAACATTTTCTGCCCCTTTTGTTGCGCCTGTTTTGGCAAAGACAGCATCAAAGTCATCGACGGATTTACAAAATTCATCATAGAATGTATCACCAGAACCACAAACACCATAAACTTTTCCTTCAAGATCAACATCTTCTAAATCTTCATAAAAATCAACGATCTCATCTGGTAGTTCACCATCACCATATGTATAGGTTGCGACAACACAAATGTCTGCATCTTCAAATTCATCTGCATCGACTTGTGTACATTCATTAATTTCTACATCAATATCTAAATTTTCAAAAGCTTCTGCTACAATATCAGCAATTTCTTCCGTATTGCCGGTCATGCTAGCATAAACGATTTTTGCTAAAGCCATGATTTGCCTCCTAATTTATCAACGATTTTAACTTAATACGTAAGAATTATACCAAACGATGATAAAAAAAGGAAATGGAACTCGATAAAATGATTACTGCAATTTGGCTAAACGTTGATAACTATGGTAAAATGAGAACGATTTGTAAAAAGGAGACGAGAGAATGATCACATTAAAATCAGCACGTGAAATTGAAACAATGGCAGAGTCTGGCGCCTTATTGGCAGACGTGCATAAAAACTTACGCAACTTTATCAAACCTGGTGTTACAAGCTGGGACATTGAAGTTTTTGTCAGAAATTATATTGAAAGTCATGGCGGAATTGCTGCCCAAATCGGTTTTGAAGGTTATGAATATGCAACTTGTATTAGTATCAACGATGAAATTTGTCATGGATTTCCTCGGAAAAAACCGCTAAAAAGCGGTGATTTAGTTAAAGTCGATATGTGTATCGATTTAAAAGGTGGCATTTCTGATTCTTGTTGGGCTTATGTTGTTGGGGAATCAACACCCGAAATCGATCGTTTAATGGAAGTAACGAAAAAAGCATTGTATCTTGGGATTGAACAAGCGAAAGTTGGCAATCGCATTGGAGATATTGGTCATGCAATCCAAACTTACGTTGAATCTGAAAACTTATCTGTCGTACGCGATTTTATCGGCCATGGTGTTGGCCCAACTATTCATGAAGAGCCAGCTGTCCCTCATTATGGTGAAGCAGGCAAAGGTCTTCGATTGAAAGAAGGCATGGTTATTACAATTGAACCAATGGTCAATACGGGAACTTGGAAGATGAAAATGGATCCAAATGGTTGGACTGCGTATACACGTGATGGCGGGCTATCTTGTCAATATGAACATACTTTAGCTATTACGAAAGAGGGTCCGAAAATTTTAACTTCACAAGGTGAAGAAGGCACATACTAATAATAAGAGTATAGGGGAAGTAAATGGGGATTTGGCAGAAAATTAAAGAAAATAAGGAATTGATGCGATTTATCGAAACAACTCAAAATCGAATGAATGATTCTGAAATTGGGACAACTTCTGTTGTTGTTGCTTATTATTTATTGTTATCGTTGTTTCCGCTGATTATTGCATTTGGCAATGTATTGCCTTTTTTGAATATTGATCCAAATACAGTGTTAACTTATGTTCGAGAGGTTATGCCTGAAACGATTTACCAATTTATTGGCCCTGCAGTCAAAGATCTGCTGACTGAAAGTTCTGGCAGCTTGCTTTCAATTTCTGCTTTAGCTGCACTTTGGTCAGCAAGTCAAAGTATCAATGCATTACAAATTGCAATGAATAAAGCCTATGGTGTGGACAATCGAAAGAATTTTTTGATTGTCCGCCTTGTTTCATTAGTTGTTATTGTCTTATTTATGGTCGCAATAGGTGGAGTGACCATTGTCTTAGGATTAGGTAACCTGATTCTGGAAGCAATTCAACCGATTTTTCAGTTTCCACTACAGTTGATCGATCAGTTTCAAGCGTTGAAGTGGCCTGTCACATTAGTTGCTTTATTCGTTATTTTGTTCTTGATTTACTTGATCGTGCCAAATGCTCAATTGAAATTAAAAACGATTTTGCCAGGGACGATCTTTGCTACAGTGGGCTGGATGTTGTTGTCGCAAGTTTTTGGAATTTATGCGAAATACTTTGCTTCACGCGTCAGCGGGTATCAAATTATCGGAAGTTTCATCGTTTTGATGCTGTGGTTGAATTTTGCTGCAACCATTGTCATTCTTGGTGGAATCATCAACGCTGTGGTCCAAGAATATGTATTGGGCAGTCAGGCAATACGTCGAAAAGGACCACTCAATCGTTGGGTTGAAAAAATAAAAAATAAAATTTCTAATAAAAAAGCGTAAAATTTTACGTTCTTTTACTCGACTTATTG
This sequence comes from Enterococcus sp. DIV0660C, assembly GCF_017316125.1. Lineage (GTDB taxonomy): Bacteria > Bacillota > Bacilli > Lactobacillales > Enterococcaceae > Enterococcus_B. The sequence continues at coordinate 2,391 of NZ_JAFLWA010000019.1, forward strand.
TAAACTAATGATAGTGTTTTATAATAACGGGAAAACTCTCAAGTTAAAGTAGGTGTCCAGATGCTTGTTTCGTTTAGTATGGTCGTTAGATTTTTCCTAACGATAGTATTATCGTTGATTTTAACACCGATATTTAAAATAATTTCCGTCCAAACAGGAATGGTTGATAAACCGAACGCGCGAAGAATCAATAAAGTACCGATGCCAAGTGCGGGAGGGTTGCCGATTTTCATATCTTTTGTTATTTCAACGTTGATTTTGTTTCATGATATTATTCCAAGATTTTATATTGTACCTATTTTGTTAGCAGCGTTGATCATTATTATTACAGGAGTGCTAGATGATCGCTTCGAGCTAACGCCGAAGCAAAAAAGCATCGGAATTTTACTAGCCTCACTTGTCATCTACTTTCTAGCAGATATTCACATCGATTCGTTCACTTTACCCTTTTTTGGTCATTTTGAACTAGGATGGTTAAGCTTTCCAGTAACGATTTTTTGGATTTTCGGTATCACAAATGCGGTGAATTTGATTGATGGATTGGACGGTTTAGCTGCAGGAGTATCACTGATTGGATTGATTACAATTGGAATCATTGGGTATTTCTTTCTTCACTCATCCACTGTGTACATTCCTATCGTTATTTTCTGTTTAGTAGCAAGCATCATCGGCTTCTTTCCGTATAATTTTTATCCCGCCAAGATTTATTTGGGGGATACGGGTGCATTATTTTTAGGGTTTATGTTGGCTGTTTTATCTTTACAAGGGTTAAAAAATGTAACGTTTGTTTCATCAATTTCTTTATTGATTGTTTTAGGTGTTCCAGTGACGGATACTTTTTTTGCAATCGTTCGTCGAAAAGCAAATCGGGTATCTTTTTCGACTGCGGATAAAAAACATTTGCATCACCGCTTGTTGAGTCTAGGCTTCACACACAAAGGAGCAGTCTTGGCGATTTATGCGATGGCGTTAATGTTTTCTTTCACAGCAATGATCATGAATTATGCTGGTCAAGTCGGGACAATTGTTCTGGTACTGGTAATGTTATTTGCGATTATTTTGTTACTGGAGTTAATTGGATTGATTGGTGAAAAGCACCAATTTATTTTGAAAACTTTACGATTTTTGGGAAATAAAGAATATCGTACGCAAGTACTGCAGAAATATTTGAAGAAATGGGACCATCATTAGATGAATAAAAAATTAGAACAGCCGGTCCTAATCAGTATAGTGACCGCAAATAGTCAGAAGATTTTTCGTACATTAGATACCTTGATTGCAACGATTGGTGAAAAACCAGCAATTGAGATCGTTATTTTTGATAATAATTCCTTACCTGAATATCAGGCGAAATTGAAGGAGTATTTACAATATCCATATCTACACATTAACTTCCATCAGGAAAACAGTGGATTTGGTTATGGACATAATCAAAACTTATTGAATAGTAACTATCGTTATGCAGTTATTTTTAATCCTGATATTTTGGTAGACGAGCAAACAATCGTGGAAGTTGTTGAATTACTAATGGAACATCCCGAATGCGCGATGCTAGCCCCTAAGATTTTAAATGAGGATGGTTCTGCTCAATATTTGATTCGTGAACACCTAGACGTTTTTGATTATATGTTGCGATTCATTCCTTTTAAATGGGTGAAAAAAATGTTTGATAAACGCTTGGCTAAGTTTGAGTGTCGTGATCTTCCACTTGATAAAAATAGTTATGTTCGAATGATATCAGGGAGTTTTATGGTAATCGATACAGAAAAGTTTACTGAGGTCGCAGGTTTTGATTCTCGCTACTTTATGTACTTTGAGGACAATGATTTGTGTTTGAAGTTTGAACAAGCTGGATACAAATTGCTGTATACCCCAACTCATTCAGTCGTTCATTTATATGGGAAAGGCGCACATCGTAACTTTAAATTATTTCGAATTTTCATGTCTTCCATGGCAAAATTTTTCCATAAGTGGGGGTGGAGTTTCTTCTAATGAAGCCAACTAGTTTAGTTGTTGTTGTATTGTATCAGCAATCAATAGAAAAAACACCTTCTTTTGCTCTGTTATCACAAGCTGTGGTGGATCAAAAAATCCAACTCGTTATTTTTGATAACAGTCTAACAGAGCAATATCATTTATTGTTTGAAAATAGGTTAGTGAATTATTATCATGACGCGCAAAATCCGGGATTGGCGGCGGCCTACAATTATGCACTGTCGCAAGCTCTCCCCACGGTTCAGCAACTGATTACATTGGATCAAGACACTGTTTTAAATGAAAGTTATTTAGAACGAGTTCGTCAGCTTGAATTTTCAGATGACTGCGTTGTCGCTGTACCGATGATCTTTGATCAAGGAAAGCAAATCTCACCTGTCTATGCTGATCAGTATGTTAATCGTACCTATCAAGCAGTTTCTGAGGTAGGGATGACGGAGCAGCGAGTGATGGCAATCAATTCGGGAACAGTTTTTTCAATTTCATTTTTACAAACAATTGGCGGGTTTGATCCTGCTTTTTCTTTAGATTTTTTAGATCATTGGTTTTTTTGGAAAGTTCATCAGCTGCACAAAAAAATTGAAGTGTTGCCTATTCGTTTGGAGCATGACTTATCTGTGCTCAATTATGAAAAAGTGTCGACAACCAGATATGAGTCGATTTTAGCTGCTGAAACAAAATTTTATCGTGAGTATGATCGGATTCACTGGAAAAAGCATCGTAAACAATTACTTTTGAGAAGCGTTAAACAATTTTTGACAGTGAAAAATCGAAAAATTTGGCGTTTAACTTTACGCGCTTATGTTGAGATGGGGAAGGTGTAAATTTTTGCGATCTGTTTGCATGGCCACATTTAATGGCGAAAGATATCTTAGAGAACAATTAAATAGCATTCTACGACAGCTTTCTACAACAGATGAGCTAGTTATTTCTGATGATGGATCAGTTGACAACACTTGGAATATTTTGATGGAATATGCACAACAAGATTCACGTATCAAACTATTAAAGGGACCTCAACGTGGACTGATTCAAAATTTTTCCCATGCTATTGAAAAAGCAAATGGTGAAATCATTTTTTTGGCTGATCAAGATGATGTTTGGTTAGACAACAAGGTAAAAAGGATAACGGCTGATTTTGCAGCTCATCCGGAAAGACAAGTTGTCGTTTCGGACTTGGTGATCGTGGATGAGAATCTCGAAACGATTTATCCTTCCTATTTTACTTATCGTCATTCGAAAGAAGGATGGTTGAATAATTTTATTCGTAGTCATTACATTGGAGCTGGTATGGCTTTTCGTTCAAACCTGAAGCCAAAAATCTTACCCATTCCAGAAGATGTGCCTATGCATGACATGTGGATTGGTTTATTGGGTGGAAATCAGGTTGGATTTATCCGTGAACCGTTAACGTTATATCGGCGTCACGACTTGAATGCGAGCGAAATTCAAACACATTCTAATTTTCAACAAAAATTGACATGGCGATACCACCTATTAGTATCCTATTTAAAAAGAAAGTGGCGTCGACGCCAAGTTTAATAAAAAAGTATTAAATGCTAAATAGCTCATGACAAATCTCTAGATTGATGAGATAATAACAAAGTGAAATTTGAAAAAAGGAGCGCTTAAAAGCCATGAAGGGAATTATTCTTGCAGGGGGAAGCGGAACACGCTTGTACCCATTGACAAAGGCAACTTCAAAACAGTTGATGCCGATTTACGACAAACCAATGATTTACTATCCAATGTCAACTTTGATGTTGGCTGGAATCAAAGAGATCTTGATTATTTCAACACCACAAGATACACCTCGTTTCGAAGAACTATTTGGGGACGGCCATGACTTGGGAATCCATATTGAGTATGCTGTTCAAGAAAGTCCTGATGGTTTAGCACAAGCTTTTATCATTGGTGAAGAATTTATTGGTGATGACAGTGTCTGCTTAGTTTTAGGTGACAATATTTACTACGGTGGCGGTCTATCTAAAATGTTGCAACGCGCTGCAGCAAAAGAAAGTGGCGCAACTGTGTTCGGGTATCACGTAAATGACCCTGAACGTTTTGGTGTGGTTGAATTTGATGAGAACATGAATGCTTTATCCATCGAGGAAAAACCGGCTCAACCAAAATCAAACTATGCTGTTACAGGTCTTTATTTCTACGATAACGATGTCATCTCAATTGCAAAAGACATCAAGCCATCTGAACGTGGAGAATTAGAAATCACGGATGTCAATAAAGCATATTTAGAAAAAGGAAATTTATCTGTTGAATTGATGGGGCGCGGATTTGCTTGGTTAGATACAGGCACACATGAATCTCTGCTTGAAGCTTCAACTTTTATTGAAACAATTGAGAAACGTCAAAATTTAAAAGTAGCTTGTTTAGAAGAAATTGCTTATCGTATGGGTTACATTACGAAAGAACAATTGCTTGCATTAGCGCAACCATTGAAAAAAAATCAATACGGTCAATATTTATTAGCTTTGGCCGCTGAATAGGGAGTCTGACAAAATGAAAGTAACTGATACAAAATTAACAGATGTCAAGATTATCGAAATGGATGTTTTTGGTGATCACCGTGGTTTTTTTACTGAAAGCTATTCAAAAGCAAAATTTGAAGAACATGGTTTGACTTATGACTTTGTTCAAGATAATCACTCTTTATCTGCAGAAGCCGGGGTGTTACGAGGCTTACACTTCCAAAAAGGTAAATCTGCACAAACAAAATTGATTCGTGTAGTCACTGGAGCAGTACTAGATGTAGTTGTTGACATTCGTAAGGGTAGTCCAACTTATGGTCAATGGGATGGATTTATTTTATCTGAACATAATCATCGTCAATTACTTGTTCCTAAAGGATATGCACACGGATTCGTCACTTTGACGCCAAATGTTAACTTCCTTTACAAATGTGACAACTATTATGATGCTGCTGCAGATGGCGGGATCGCTTTTGATGATCCTGATTTAGCTATTGAATGGCCAATTGACATCAGTAAAGCAATCATGTCAGAAAAAGATCATAATCATCCAACGTTAAAAGAGTTTGAAGCAGAAAATCCATTCGTTTATGGCGAAATTTAAACTTTAAAGGAGAACCATTTTAATGAAAAATATCATTGTAACAGGTGGTGCCGGATTTATTGGTTCCAATTTTGTACATTATATCGTACAGAACCATCCGGAAGTCCATGTAACTGTTTTAGACAAACTAACTTATGCAGGAAACAAAGAAAATTTGGCGGGATTACCAAGTGATCGGGTAGAACTTGTAGTGGGCGATATTGCGGATGCACCATTAGTTGATCGTTTAGTTAAAGAAGCAGATGCAGTTGTTCATTATGCAGCTGAATCGCATAACGACAATTCACTTAAAGATCCATTTCCATTTGTTCAAACAAACATTATTGGTACGTATACATTATTAGAAGCTTGTCGGAAATATGATGTACGTTATCACCATGTGTCCACAGATGAAGTTTATGGTGATTTACCATTAGTTGAAGATCTTCCAGGTCATGGTGAGGGTCCAGGAGAAAAATTTACGGCTGAAACACCTTATAACCCTTCAAGTCCTTATTCTTCAACTAAAGCAGGTTCTGATTTATTAGTTAGAGCATGGGTACGTTCATTTGGTTTACGTGCAACTATTTCTAACTGTTCAAATAACTATGGTCCTTATCAACATATCGAAAAATTTATTCCACGCCAAATCACAAATGTTTTAAGTGGCATTCGTCCTAAATTATACGGTGATGGAAAGAACGTTCGTGACTGGATTCATACAAATGATCATTCTTCTGCTGTGTGGTTGGTTTTGACAAAAGGTAGAATTGGTGAAACTTATTTGATTGGTGCCGACGGCGAAGAAGATAATAAAACAGTAATGGAATTGATTTTAGAGATGATGGGTCAACCAAAAGACGCCTATGATCATGTGAAAGACCGTGCAGGCCATGATTTACGTTATGCTATTGATTCAACAAAATTACGTGAAGAACTTGGCTGGAAGCCAGAATTTACGAATTTCCGTGATGGATTAGCTGACACAATCAAGTGGTATGAAGAACATGAAGATTGGTGGAAAAAAGAAAAAGAAGCCGTTGAAGCAGCATACGCCCAAAATGGTCAATAATAATTATTGATGAGATAAAAGTGTGAGGCAGGCGCTAGCCTGTCTCTTTTTTCAAACAAAATTAAAGGAGCGATAATAATGTTTTTATTAACTGGAGGAAATGGTCAATTAGGTACAGAATTGCGCCATCTACTAGATGAAAAAAATCTGCCTTATGTTTCGACAGATGCCAAGGAATTAGATATTACAGATGAAAAAGGAACAATGGAATATATTACGGAATTAAAACCGGATGTGATTTTTCATTGTGCAGCCTATACTGCAGTTGATAAAGCAGAAGATGAGGGCAAAGAATTAGATGAAAAAATCAACGTCGATGGTACACGAAATGTTGCTCTCGCTGCCAAAGCTGTTCATGCGAAGCTTGTTTACATCAGTACGGATTATGTATTTGATGGAAAGAAAAAAGATGAAGAATATCAAGTGGATGATGAAACAAATCCATTAAATGAGTACGGTCGCACAAAACTTTTAGGTGAACAGGCTGTTCAAGAAATCTTGGAAGATTACTATATTATTCGGACTTCTTGGGTGTTCGGTATTTATGGCCATAATTTTGTGTTTACTATGCAACGTCTGGCAGAGACACATGACCGTTTGACAATCGTTAACGATCAATTTGGTCGTCCAACATGGACACGTACCTTAGCTGAATTCATGGTGTATGTTATCAATGAAAAAGCACCTTATGGCATTTATCAACTATCAAATGAAAATAGTTGTTCTTGGTATGAATTCGCAAAAGAAATTTTAAAAAATTCTGATGTAGAAGTGGCACCAGTTACATCAGCAGAATTCCCACAAAAAGCCTTACGGCCACAGTATGCTGTGATGAGTTTAGAAAAAGCAGAAAGTTTAGGTTTTTCTATTCCAACTTGGCAAGAAGCTTTGGCGCAGATGCTACTTGCTGCTGAAAACGCAAAAGCATAATTTATTTCTGCCATTTGAGAAACAAAAGAGAAATTGGGGAATTTTATGGAAAAACAAACACGAAGTGTACGACATGGTAATCATAAAACAAGTCATGCACCTCAGACAATTTTTGACTCATTACTTCGGCTCCGCTATTTGTTTGGCTTACTGGCAATCATCATAGTTGTCACACTTAATTTAAATGGTAGCTCAATTGGCATGTGGGATAAATACGTTTCGCAACGAGATGATGGAAAAGAAACAGATGTTTTGTTTGGCAAAGATCGTGAGGTTCGTTCAGATGAATGGCTGGTACAGACACCATTTTATCTTTCGCAAGCAGAAAATGATTATCCTGTAGTTAATGATGATTATTCCTTAAATGGTCAAAATATGATTATTGCTTATAATTCACCGGTGAAAGATATCACGGTTATCGGTAAACCATTTAACTGGGGATTTTTTTTCCTAGGACGTGATCGAGGGCTATCCTGGTATTGGGGAATGAAAATCGTCGGTATGCTCTTGCTATCTTTTGAATTATTGATGATCATCACTAAAAAACGAAAGGGATTATCATTGATTGGTTCGCTTGCACTAACTTTTGCTCCGGCTGTTCAATGGTGGTTCATGCAACATGTAGGGGATCTGATTTTCTTCACGATTGGTCTGATGGTGGCTTTTTATCACTACTTCTATCAACATGATCGCAAAGGGCTGCGAACCCTGATGATGTTACTGGTGGTTATTTTTGGCTTAGGATTTATTCTAGTCATTTACCCAGCGCATCAAGTAATGTTGGGTTATTTGCTCGTCTTTTATTTTATTGGTTTACTAATCCATTTCAGGAAAAAAATTGTTTGGGATTTGTTGGATGCTGTATTGATTGTCGGGGCGATTGCGATCATCGGTGGAATCATGGTTCATTTTTGGCTCGTTTCGAAGGATGCCTTGATGGCTTCACTAGAAACCTTGTATCCAGGGAAACGAATCAGTACCGGGGGAAAATTCACCTTTGGCAAATTCTTTTATTTTTTGACTAACTGGAAGATTCCATTTAAAGATATTACTTTTTCAAACAATTCAGAAGTGGCCTTTTTCTATCATTTCTTTCCAACAGTTCTTTTAGCTAGTCCATTTGTATTATTTGGTAAGAAAAATAGTGAGGAGAAATTATTAGGGCGAATATTGATGATTTTTTGTCTATTCGCGATTTTTTGGATTACGATTGGCTTGCCGAAAGGATTAGCTGAAATTACGCTTCTTTCCTATGTTCCAGCATCACGAGCATTTACGACGTTTGGTTTTGCAGCTTGTTTGTTAACCATTTGGTTCATTGCTTATGTTTGGCGAGAAGATGTTATTCCAACTTGGTATAAAGTTGTTTTATTAGTTGTTAACGCTGGAACGTTTGCTGTGGCAATTTTCACTTCTAGAATGATTAATTATTTTTCAGAGATTGAAATTGCAGGGATCGTTGTACTAGGTACATTGTTGCTAGGATTTGCTTTGTTTCGTCAAAGACAATTATTTTATGTTTCATTCACGGCATTAATTATAGCTTCTGGCTTTTTTGTCAATCCGATTGTTGAAGGAACGGGTGCCATTTTTGAAAAAACTTTAGCAAAAGAAATTCAAAAAATTAATGATGAAAATCCAGATCAATTGTGGCTATCTGAAGATGAACTATACAACTTTACGCCAACATTAGGAGTAAAATCATTCAATACGGTTCGATTTTATCCAGATATGAAAGCATGGGAAATCATTGATCCTGATGGAACCTATGAGAAATACTATAATCGTTATGCCCACACGCGTGCATTTATCGCGAAAGAAGATACAACGTTCATTCTTGATCGGCCAGATATGTTCTCTGTGACGTTGAATTTTGCTGATGCCGAAAAATTTGGCATACGTTATGTTGTGAGCAAGCGACCTTTAGCAGACTACAATGAATTAAATCAGGCTCAATTTACTCAATTATATGGTCCGGACAATGATGGCTATCGAATATTCGAAGTAGATTATCCGGTGAATGGACAAGTCATTAGTCAGCAATAACAAAGTTATGCAATTAAACAAAAGAGATAAGCTAGTACAGGAGAGTGGAGAAATGCAAAGAATCCTGCGAAAAATGATCAATGAGATGAGTGTTGCTTGGCTTCTCCTATTAGTAGGCTCATTGTATTTCATATGGACCGTTGGACTAAGCAACAACACTGCACTATTTTTATATGAAAATAGTTCGCAATTAATTTTGGGCGGCATAGCCGTTTTGTTTTTACTAAATGTTTACAAAGCAAGAGGAATTGATTTTCTCTTTATAGGGATAGGATTTTTCTTCTTTTTCTTCTTTTCATATTTCAGAGACGCGCGAAGTGCTTCGTTTTACACGGATATGATGATACCGTTGATTATTGCTTTTGTATTGTCGCTAAAATGGATTGAATTTGGGAAAATAGACCGAGCTGTTTTCTTATTGTTCTTTTCGTTCATTTTAACAGTGACGGTTTATCGTGTTTTTACAGAAATTCCGGTTCGAGAAGGACAAAGTATCTGGTCGCCAGGGAATAAGCTTTCTGATATTTGGATCAATACTAACACGATAGGTGCATCAGTGATGACGCTCGCTTTCTTGGTTAGTGGTTTTGCTAGTTCATTTGAAAAGTGGTATATTCGATTGTTAAGTGTGCTAGCGGTCGTTGCAGCGTTCGCTACGATTTGGGTTTGTCAATCAAGAGGTGCGTTAGTTGCATTGATTGTTTTTGTTCTTTTGAACTTGCTACCTAAATCATTTATGCGAGTGACTCGTGCGCCATTCATCATTTATACGGTGACCGCAGTATTTGCTTTGCCACTTTCATATTTTGCAGCAGCTTCAAAAGAAGTGAATCTTTTTACCGGAAGAGAAGAAATTTGGGCAGAGTTTTATCAAACTTTAGCTACTAAAACGCAACAAGTATTGGTAGGAATGAAGCCTTTTTTCTATACGAAACGAGCAAACCAAATTTTGGGTAACCATAATAGTTATAATTCTCTCTTAAATCTTTATGGAGTGATTGGATTAGCCATCGTGGTTACTTTGTTACTGATTTTTATTGGCCGAAGAACATTAAAAGGTGATTTAACAAATGGACAATTGACCTTTATTTGGGCTTTCTTTGGTATAATGACACAATCTTTTATGGAAGATACGTTGACATCCTTTGCTTGGCTTCCGATTATTTATCTTTTACTAGGAATGAGCGTTCATCGTTTTGACCAGCCGACAGAAATTCAGCAAGTACCTGATGAATTGGAAATAACGGATGAAGCAGTGGAACATCCGGAAGAAAATCATAATGAATATTCACGGATGAGCAAGTATCATCATTGATAAGTAATCAAAAAGAGGGTGAAACAGTTTTGTTTCACCCTCTTTTTTATAAAAATAATTATGTATCAGAGATAGAGTGATACCTCGCTTTATTGCAATTAGAAACTATCTTTTGTAGAATAGTAACGTTCGAGTATTTGTTACTTAATAGAAAATTAAGAAATAAATAATATCGCAGTCAGCTAGTAAAAATATGGTAAAATGGCAGTTGATTGTAATTAACAGAAATCGCTTGGAGGAACACAAATGTTTAAAGATCTGTTTTTATTTATGAAAGATATCTATCAGAACAGAAAATTATTGATTCAGTTTTCATTAAATGACTTTAAATCACGTTATGCTGGTTCTTTTTTAGGAATCATGTGGGCATTTATCAACCCAATATTTACTGTGTTGATTTACTGGTTAGTCTTTGGCTTCGGCTTGAAAGCTGCGATGACTGATGGTAAGTATCCATTCATTGTTTATCTGATTACAGGGATGGTTCCCTGGTTCTTCTTCTCAGATGCATTTACCTCAACGACGTTAGTCTTTCGAGAGTACACGTATTTAGTCAAGAAGGTCGTTTTCAACATTCGTATCTTACCAAGTACGAAAATTTTATCTAATTTATACACCCATCTCTTTTTTATCGTGATTGGTTTAGTTGTGACGATTGGACATGGAATCTTTCCAACTGTGATGACGCTACAATTGATTTACTATCTGTTTTGCATGTGTGCATTTTTAACAGGTATCACTTGGTTGACAGCATCTATCCAACCGTTTTTACCAGATATCGTCCAATTCATTACGATTTTGTTGCAATTGATTATGTGGACATTACCAATTCTTTGGAGTCCAAGTCAATTTAACCCGACAATTGTTCAAATTTTGAAATTAAACCCACTTTATTATATCGTTCAAGGCTATCGTGAATCTTTCTTGAGTCAAGCCTGGTTCTTTGAACATGGCATGTATACTTTATACTTTTGGGTAGTTACATTAGCATTCTTTGTGGTTGGTTCAGCAGTGTTCCGTAGATTGAAACCACATTTTTCAGATGTACTGTAAGGAGAATAGAAATGACAGAATATGCGATTAAATTAGAAAACATCACCAAATCATATAATATGTACGCAAAGCCGAGTGATCGTTTTCGTGAGGCACTGAATCCTTTCAAAAAATCTTATCATGACGTCTTTTATGCATTGAAAAACGTTAATATTGAAATTAAAAAAGGCGAGATGATTGGTTTTGTTGGTGAAAATGGTTCAGGTAAATCGACGATGCTCAAAATCATTACCGGTGTTTTGACACCTTCCTCTGGTACAATGGAAATCGATGGGAAAATTTCAGCATTGCTTGAGCTAGGTTCTGGATTCAACCCAGAATATTCTGGCTATGAAAATATCTTTTTAAATGGGATGGTGTTGGGCTTTTCACGAGAAGAAATTGAAGGCATGGTCGATGATATCATTGATTTTGCTGATATTGGGGATCATATTTATCAACCAGTAAAAACTTATTCAAGCGGGATGTTTGTCCGTTTGGCATTTGCGGTAGCAATCAATGTTAACCCTGATATTTTGATCGTTGATGAAGCCTTAGCAGTTGGCGACTTAGAGTTTCAACTGAAATGTATGGAAAAATTTACTGAAATCAAAAATTCTGGAAAAACGATTTTATTCGTTTCTCACGATATTAGCTCAATTCGTCGTTTTTGTGATCGTAGTTATTGGTTGAAAAACGGTGAAGTCGTAGAGTATGGGGACACGATGGACGTTACGACAAATTATGAAAACTTCTTGAAGAAAAAATCAGTAAAAACAGTTGACCGTAATAAGAGTCAAGTTGAACGTCACGCTGCACCAGACATCGTGGATGTGCTAAGCGCTGAGTTGCTTGATAAAGAGAAGAAACCAGTGGATATGATTGAACAAGGTGAGACACTCTTCGTAAAAGTTACCTACAATGTAAAAGATGATTCAATCAAAAAGCCAGTTTTAGGGATTGCGTTACGAACAGTCGATAATTTTTATGTTTGTGGTCTGAACACATTATTGGATGATATAACGATTCCTTGGAAAAAAGGAAAAAATGTTTTTTACCTTGAATATGAAAAGCTGGGCTTGTTAGCTGGTGAATATTATTTTGATGTGGCGATTTTTGAAGAAAATGCTACAGTTCCGTTAGTTTATAAGACGAAGTATATGAACTTATTTGTTAGCGGTTCTTATATCGGCGAAGGTATTGTCATCTTGGATCACAAATGGGAAGAAGGTAGTCAAAAAGATGAAATATGATTTTGAAATGGATTTAGATGAGCAAAGTAGTGTGGGAAAGATTGCAGCTCAAATTAAGCCAGGTAGCAAAGTATTAGAATTTGGCCCAGGAAATGGCCGATTGACAAAACATTTGATTGGTGCGAAGCAATGTGAAGTTAGCATTGTGGAACTCGATAAAGAACTATTCGATTTCGTAAGTGAATTTGCTCAGGATGGTTTCTATGGAGACATCGAAAGCTTTGAATGGGCGAACTATTTTGAAGGTCAAGCATTTGATTATATTTTGTTTGCAGATGTTTTGGAGCATTTGGTTGACCCGGGTGCAACTTTAAAAAAAGTCAGTGAATTTTTGAGTGAAGATGGAGAAATTTTAATTACGTTTCCTAACTTAGCACATAATTCAGTAATGATCGATTTGTTTAATAATCAACTTCCGTGGACTTCTTATGGGTTGTTAGATGAAACACATAATTCGTTTTATACGCATGATGGTTTTCAGAAAGTGTTTGAAAAAGCTGGTTTAATGATCAACATCGAAGACTATCTATACTTGGCGGTAGAGGACACTGAACTTTCTTCCCGCTATGAAGATTTGCCAGAAGCGGTTCGTTATGATTTCAAAATGCGTCCATTTGGAGAAGTTTATCAATACTTCTTTTCGTTGAAAAAACAGGCAGTACCTGAAATTGCACAGCCACAAAATTCAAATTACGTGAAAGTCTTTGACTTGATCCAACAAACGGTTGAAGGAGAAACTAGTCAACAGATTCCCATTAACAACTACACGGGCGAAAATCAACATTTGACATTTCCAATTGCTGAAAACGTCGAAACGGTGCTATTCCGTTTTGAAAAACAGCCAAGTTTTATTGAATTCACTGCCGAGGTTGTGGGAGAAAAAATTGATTTTATTCGGTCAAATGCCGCATTAAAAACAGATACGGATTGCTATCTGTTTGACGGTAAAAGCATACCAGAATTGGCAGTAAAAAATGTTGCTGGTCAGGAATTAACGGTAAATATCCACTATCGTTTTATTGGAGAGCTTACCCAAACTTTCTCAGAAGTGTTGGAAACTGTTCAACCAATGATGGCTGTTCAACAAGAATTGTCAGGAAAAATAACTGATTTAGAAAAGGATAACTATCAAATCAGAGAAGAAAATGCTAAGCTTGATCGTTACTTGCAAACTACGACCACGCGTTATTGTTCACTTTTAGATAGCGATGAATGGACAATTAAATCAAAGAAAATACGTCGAGCAAAAGAAACACCGAAAAAAATTCAAGCAAAAGAGTTAGCATTATGTATTGATGAAAAACATTGGGATGAAGAAACGAAAGTTTTAACAATTACTGGTTGGGGAATCTCACAAGTAGATCGAAATGCATTATCTTATCACTTATCTGTAGATCAATCACCGTTTTTCGATGCTAAACCGATTTATCGCAAAGAAGTGAATGAGGCTGAAAATCTTGCGGAAAATGTCTCTGCTGGGTTCGAATTACAAATTCTTTGTGAACAAGAACGTACATTTTTAATTGAAGTAATAGCAGAAAATGGTCAAACTTGGATTATTGAAATGTAATTCATTGGACCTACTTGATAAAGGAGTAACTGGACAGTGACAAAGAAAGAAATTGCTGTATTTATTGATACGATCACTCGGGAACGAGCTACTGGAGACTTGCTTATTGTTGGCTGGGCAATTGATGAAGTAACCAAAGAAATCCCCTCAGTCAAGGTAGAAAAGAACCAAGTTTCGATTGAAACAACCCCTGTAGTACGTTTAGACATTAACCATTTATATGAACTCGATGTCAAAACACAAAGTGGATTTAAAATTCGACTATCTGGAAAATTAAAAGGAAGAGCTATTTTAGATTTTCAAACGACTGCTCACCAAAATGGCATCGCAGTGAAGTTAAACGGGCACTATCCTTTTGATGATGGTTTTGAGACCTCTTGGCAAAAACAAAAACGTTTGCTTAAAAAAGGGATCAATTACACAAGAACACATGGTTTAAAAAAAGCCATCCGTCGCGTTAAGCTAGAATTAAAACCTGGTTCAGTTGATTATGCTGAATGGATTACTCGTCACGAAAAAGTAGATTTAGCAGGACAACGCAAAGCTGCTACTGACTTAGAATATCGTCCGTTGATTTCGATTGCTATGCCTGTTTACAATGTTGAAATCAAATGGTTAGAAAAATGTATCGATTCCGTCCTAGGACAAACTTATGAAAACTGGGAGCTGTGCATTAGTGATGACGCTTCAACAGATCCGGCTATTCGTAAATGTCTGGAAGCTTATCAAGCAAAAGACGAGCGAATAAAAGTCGTCTTTCGACAAGAAAATGGCCATATCAGCTTAGCCACTAATTCTGCTTTAGAATTAGCATCTGGGGAATTCTTAGCTTTGTTGGATAATGATGATGAATTGCCGCCTTCAGCACTTTACGAAGTAGCCAAGGTGTTGAATGAACGACCTGAGCTTGATCTGATTTATAGTGATGAAGATAAAATCGATTCTGATGGCAATCGTTTTGATCCTCATTTTAAAGCTGATTGGTCACCAGATACACTGATGGGAAACAATTATATCTCTCATCTAGGTGTTTATCGCACAAGTATCGTGAAAGAATTAGGTGGCTTTCGTAAAGGGTATGAAGGCTCACAAGATTATGATCTTGTTTTACGCGTGACAGAAAAAATCCCAGCAGATCACATTTATCATATTGATAAAATTCTTTATCATTGGCGAACAATTCCCGGTTCTACAGCAAGCAATGGCGAAGCGAAAAGTTATATTTATGATTCTGGTGTAAAGGCTCTGACCGATGCACTGAATCGTCGGGGAATCAAAGGACATGTGCGCCCAGGAAGAATCTCAGGTTTTTATGAAATCATGTATGACGTAATTGATGAAGACTTAGTGAGTGTAATTATTCCGACTAAAAATGGTTATGAAGATTTAAAAGTTTGTGTTGATTCCATTATTGAGAAGACAACGTATCCCAACTATGAAATTATTATTGCTGATAATGGCAGCACAGATCCAAAAATGCAAGAATTATTTGCAGACTATAAAGAACGCTTAAACGATCGATTCATCGTTGAGTTAATTGATATTCCTTTTAATTACTCACGAATTAATAATCTGGCGGCTGAAAAAGCTAGTGGAAAGTATTTCTTGTTTTTGAATAATGATACTGAAGTTATTGCGCCAGATTGGATGACGACAATGGTTTCTTACGCACAATTTGATCGAATTGGCTGTGTTGGAGCAAAATTGTATTATCCAGATGAAACAACACAACATGCTGGTGTCCTCGTCGGCATTGGTGGTGTGGCAGGTCATGCATTGAATAATTATGATAAAACACACTGTGGCTATTTTGGCCGCTTAGTGATTGATGTTGATTATCTAGCAGTTACTGCGGCTTGTATGATGGTTAAAGCGACTGATTTTCATGCCGTTTCAGGATTTGATGAAACATTAGAAGTTGCGTTTAATGATGTCGATTTATGCTTGAAAGTCTATGAATTAGGACGTAATAACGTGTATGCACATCAAGTAGAACTTTATCATTTTGAATCGAAATCTAGAGGATACGAAGATACACCGGAAAAACAAAAACGGTTTGCTGGTGAAATCAAAAAAATGCAAGATAAATGGCCAACTTACATTGCCCATGACCCTTTTTATAATGATAATTTGACTAAAGAAGGTATTGGTGATTTTTCTTTAAGACCAGATTAAATTAAAAGTGATCAAAGTATTGAAATGGAATACTTTGATCACTTTTTGTTATTTATCATGTCTATAAAAATAAAAACATTGAATATAGATTTTAGAAATAAAAATAAGAATATAAAGTAGAATAATTTATTGTCTAGAATATTTTAATTTCTTTTACATTTTGGTTACTCGCTAGGCTTTTAAGCCTTGCTATGGTAAGATGATAAAGGCATTATTCTGAGGTTAGGAGTGTATATATGAATAAAAATGGGGAGTGGAGCGCCGCTCGCAGAATATTTATTATTTTGATGGATGTTATTGTTTATAACGTTGCAATTTATTTAAGCTTTTTATTGAAGTTTCAAGGAGAAATACCGATGCGTAACTTTGAAACCTTTGAAAATTCAGCAATTTTTATTTCGATCATCTTTATCGTTCTTAATATTTTATTAGGAGCCTATGTCTTTTATAATCGAATGATCAGTGACATTATTTTTGTGACAGTTATTGGTCAAGTATTGATGACTTTTGGGATTATGATTGTCACTTTTGCTGGACGCTGGTTTGCTTTTCCACGTCTAGTCATCTTACTTTCTTTTATAATCGGAACCATTTTAATCAGTATGTATCGTATTTTTATTTATAAGCTTTATCTAAAATTCAGCAATGATAAAAAGGTGATCATTGTTGGTTTAGAAAAAGATGTTGCACCAGCTATCCAAAATTTTCAATCAAAGAAAAATAATAAACATAAAGTCGAAGCAGTTATTGTAGATCATTTCTATGAACATGCGAAACAACTGATTGATGAAATTGATATTGTGTACTTGGCTTCCGAAATTGATGAACAAGAAAAAATTAAAATCTACCAATTAGTGACAAAAAAAGAGAAAAAATTATTTTTAAATACAACATTTGAAAATTTGATCATGATCAATCCAAATATCATGAATTTTGAGGATGAAAGCATTATTGAATCGTCTGGTTTTAGAATCCCTTCAGAAGATGAACTTTTCAAACGATTATTTGATATTGTTGTTTCACTGGTTTTATTGATTTTAGCGTCACCATTTATGTTATTAACAGCGATTTTGGTAAAAGTGACTTCACCAGGTCCTGTTATCTATAAACAAGTACGTATCACAAAAAATCAAAAAGAATTTTCAATTTATAAGTTCCGCTCAATGAGTGTGACTGCTGAATCCAAATCGGGTCCAGTCCTTGCTAAAAGCAATGATGCACGTGTAACTCCAGTTGGTAAATTCATTCGTGCCGTAAGATTTGATGAGTTACCACAAATCTTTAATGTTTTAAAAGGAGATATGTCAATTGTGGGACCACGCCCAGAACGACCATTCTTTGTTGATCAATTTAATGAAGAAAATCCTTATTATTATTTACGTCATAATGTTCGCGCTGGTATCACTGGTTATGCGCAGGTCTATGGTAAGTATGTTTCTGACTACAATAGTAAGTTACGATTTGATTTGTTATATATCAAAAAGTACTCATTATTGTTGGATTTGAAAATCTTATTACAAACAATTAAAATCTTATTCGATAAAATGTCTTCTCAAGGTGTGGATGAAGAAGCTGTTTGTTCTTTAGCAGAACTGCATTTTCCAGAAGATAAGATTTATGGATAAAAGGTGAAAGGTGTAGGAAAGATGAAGACTCCTAAGTTTAGTATTATCATACCTGTTTATAATGCTGAAAAAACCATTTCTCATACCATTTCTTTATTGATGGAACTGGAATTTAACGATTATGAAGTGATTATTGTTAACGATGGATCAACAGACGCTACTGAACAAGTGATTAGCGAGCTAGTTCAAGGCAATGATTATTTTCATTTTATTACGACTGAAAATCAAGGTCCTGGAGCTGCTCGCAATGAAGGCCTTGTATATGCTCGCGGAGAATATGTTCTATTTTTTGATGCAGATGATACACCTAAAAAAGATGTACTAAAAAACTATGAACAAATACTTTCTACTCATCCAGCAACTGATTTGATTATCAGCTCATTTGTTTTTCGAACACTGAATGGAACTGAAATTATTTCTGAAAAAGAATACCTAGTTTCTGATTTTGTTTATCAAGATAATCAATGCTTTTTAAATGATATGTATGAATTGATGAGTAAGCAGTTGATGTATGTCGTTTGGAACAAATGTTATAAACGAGAGATACTAGAACAACATCAAATTCGTTTTAAAAATTATAGTAGTTGTGAAGATCGGATATTTAATTTGGATTATTATCAATATTGTCAACAAGTGGTTATGAATTCTTCGCTTGTATATACGTATGATTTTGAAGGTGGTAAGGGAATCACTAATCAGTATAAAGAAAATAAATTCGCAACATTCAAAGAATTTTATGAATTAACTAATTTTATTACCAAGAATCAAGATAAATCTGGAATGGCTGCTTTGTTGCTAAAAGGTGCAACATCGGTCATCTTCTCGATTTATGAAACTGAAACCTTAACAAAAAAGGAAAAGAAACAAGAAGCAGTTGAAATCTTGCATGATCCAGTGATCATTGAAGCGAAAGCAATTGCTTTGACAGATTCCACAGCAAAAAAGGTTACTAAATTTTTATATAATATGCCAATAACGCTTTTTTTATTGACTATAAAAATAGGTGCCTTTGTTGAAGTAAAACTACCTGGGTTGATGTCATTTTTGAAGAGGGTCTATTAAGAAGTTAAAAGATATTTTCTTAAGAAAATATCTTTTTTTATTGCTTTTAGAATGGTAGTTAGAAGAGTAATTGAAAAATGACCATCTTTATGAGAAAATGTACAAGATTAATAAAAATATTAACGGGGCGTAAATATGTATAGTAAGGACCAAAAATTAAAAAAAATTCAAAAAGTAAATCTTGAGATGGCACAATATTTTGTTAACTTTTGTAAGAAACACGATTTATTGTGTTATTTTTGTGGAGGAGGAGCAATCGGTGCTATACGACATCAGGGGTTTATTCCTTGGGATGATGATCTTGATTTTTTTATGCCACGAGAAGATTATCAAAAGCTTGGGGAATTGTGGGGAACGGATATACATCAGGATAAATACATTCTTTTAAAACCAAGTCGAGATAATAATGATCGTAATTCTTTTACAACAATTAGAAACGTACAAACCACATTTATAAAAACTTACCAAGCTGATTTGGATATTCCTCATGGAATTCAATTAGATATATTTCCACTTGACGTGGCACCAGATTCAGTAACAGATAGAAAAAAACAAAAAATGTGGGCATTGATTTATTCGCTTTATCGTAGTCAACAGGTTCCTAAAAATCATGGAAAAGTTTTAGAGTTGACTGGCAGGGTGTTATTGGGTATTTTTCCTAGAAAAATTAAATATACTATTTGGTCATATGCGGAAAAACAAATGACTAAGTATAACCAAAAACCAACTAAAAATATAACAGAGCTATGTGTGGGCCCCAAATATATGGGCAATGTTTATCCTGTTAAAGACTTTGCCTCAGCAATTTGGGTCCCTTTTGAAAATACGGAGATGCCTATTCCTGTTGGCTACGATGATTATTTACGAAAAGCGTTTGGTGATTATTTGAAGTTACCATCAAAGGAAAATCAAATTGCGCATCATGAAGCAATTTTTATAGATCCTGAAAATTCTTATACTAAATACAAAGGGATATATTTTAACTAAAGGAGAAGAAAAAAATGATTACAGCAATTATTATTGCCGGCGGAGTCGGTAAACGAATGGGACAAGATATCCCGAAACAATTTATAAATATTGAAGGTAAGCCAATCATTATTTATACACTTGAATCTTTTCAGAAGCATCCACAAATCAATCGCATTTTAGTAGTTTGTAAATCAGGATGGGAAGAAACGATGTGGGCTTATATTAAAGAATTTAATATAAGTAAAGTTCAATGGGTAATAACAGGTGGTTCAAAAGGACAAGAATCAATTAACAATGGTGTGCAGTTTTTGAAAGATTATTCTGATGAAGATGATACGATCATTATTCACGATGGTATCCGTCCACTGGTTGATGAACTTGTTTTATCTGATGTCATTGTGAAATGTAAGGAATATGGAAACGGCGTGACTTCATTACCATACAATGAACAAATTTTTATTAAAAAAACTGAGGACACAACGGTTGAATATGTGGACCGTAATACATTACGAAGAGTATCAACTCCACAAGCTTATCAATATGGTAAACTGCTAGCAGCTTATAATCGTGCAGTAGAAGAAAATATTGGAATGTCTGATTCCTCATACACAAATACAATGATGGTTGATCTTGGTGAAACATTGTATTTTGCAGCTGGTTCTGATAAAAATATCAAGCTAACAACAACCGATGACTTGGAGTTATTTAAGGCTTATTTAAAAATGAAGGATTAGGAGAGAGTATGATGACATTAGTTGAACAGCCTATGTATCAAGTTGATTTGGCCAAGGTAGTTGACAATTTACCTGAATTGAAAAAACTGGATGGTCAATCAATTTTAATGATTGGCGCTTCTGGAATGATTGGTTCATTTTTAATTGATACTCTGATGTTGGCAAACCAGCAATTAGGATTGAAAATCAAAATATGTGCAATGGGAAGAAATCGTAAAAAACTTGAGACTCGCTTTTCAATGTATCTGGATTCATCATTTTTTGAGATTGTGGAAGGTGACGTAACGGAACCTTTACCAGAAGATCTTGTGGTTGATTATATGATTCATGGGGCAAGTAATACGCATCCAAAGGCATATGCAACAGATCCAATTGGGACAATCATGACGAATCTGGCTGGAACAGATCAGGTGTTAAAGCATGCAGCAGCAACCAATGTTAAAAGAACACTCTTTTTGTCGACGGTTGAAATTTATGGTGAAAATCGTGGAGACGTTGAAAAATTTAATGAAGAATATTGTGGCTATATTGATTGCAATACATTACGCGCTGGCTATCCAGAAGGGAAACGAGTGAGCGAGTCACTTTGCCAAGCATATATTACAAAATACGACTTAGACATTGTCATTCCACGCTTATGTCGAACATTTGGTCCAACTATGTTGGCTTCTGACACAAAAGCTTCTTCTCAATTCATTCTAAATGCAGTGAATCATGAAGATATTGTATTAAAAAGTGAAGGAAATCAATATTTTTCATATGTGTATGTAGCAGATGCGGTTTCTGCAATTTTATATTTACTGTTACATGGTGAAAGTGGCCAAGCTTATAATGTTTCAAGTGAGAAATTTGATTTGTATTTGAAAGACTTAGCCAAAAAAATAGCAAATATCAGTGGGAAAACGGTTATTTTTGAACTACCAGACGAAGTTGAAAGCAAAGGCTTTTCGAAAGCAAATACAGCTATTTTGGATAATACGAAAATAAAAAACGTGGGCTGGATGCCCTTATTTGATTTAGAAGAGTCATTGGAACATACCGTTGAAATAATTAAGGGTGAAAAATAAATGTGTGAAATTAGTATTATTATGACGATATTTAATGCAGAAAAATATCTAGAAAGGGCTATTTCATCAGTGTTAATGCAAACATTTAAAGACTTTGAATTAATTCTGATAAATGATGGCTCAACTGACAGATCTGGCGAAATTTGCACAGCATACGCCGCAAAGGATTCTAGAATAAAGGCTATCCATCAAAAAAATATGGGGGTTAGCTCAGCGAGAAATGCTGGTATAGAAAATGCACAAGGCGAGTATATAGGATTTGTGGATAGTGATGACTATATTGAGGATGATATGTATGAGTTGCTACACTATAATTTAAAAAAAGAAGATGCGGATATTTCAATATGTGGTATTTATGATGTTTACGAAGGAAAAAAACCACAAGCAAAACCAGAAGGATATTATGTTTTAACCAGAGACGAAGCTGTAAAAATGATACTGGAAGCTAAGATTATTTCTGTTCATCCAATTAATAAGTTGTACAAAAGAAAACTATTTGAAAATGTCACATATCCCGAGGGAAAGATAACTGAGGATGGTGCAGTTATGTTTTTGTTATTAGAAAATGTTACAAAAGTGGTTGCGGATATGAAGCCAAAATATTATTATTACCATCGATCGAACAGTATTACAACGTCACCTTACTCTGAGAAAGACCTAGATACGATTGAAGCTTGGGTAGAAAATGAAAAATATATAAATAAGAATTATCCAAGCTATTCTTCAATTGCACATACAAGGGTCTGCTGGGCATATTTTGTTGTATTAGATAAAATAATGGCAAGTGGAAAAGAAGTTCCTAAATCAGTGCAAAATGAAATTAGTTGTTTTTTGAAAAATAACTTTTTATTTATTCTGAAAAATGAATACTTTACTAAAGCAAGAAAAATATCGATGATTGCTTTAATGATTCACCCTAATGTTTATCGCTATTTATCTTTATTAGAATCAAGAGTAAAAAAAACAAAAAATGATTAAAGATACGGAGTCAGAGTAAAAATGATATTGAATAATGTTAATAAAGTGCTTGATAAAGTAGAAATACCTTTTATTTTGTTCTGGGAGTTTATGCTGATTATTAGAATGGTCAGTTTGTATAGCGTAATACCCTCCGTTTTTGATAGCCTAATTTTTGGAATAATAGCTATTGTTGGTGGTTGCCTATTAGCTAGAAATGGAATTTTATGGATTTTAAAAAAGAAAAAATTAGATTTATTACTGATAATTTTTACATTGGCAATGATTATTTCATCTTTAGTAAGTAGAACTGGTTTATTGTCTAATATAAAAATAATTTTTTGGCAGATGCTATTTTTCTTTGTCGTATATGAGATGAGTAACAAGAAAAATACTAAGTTATTTGAGTGGTTTGAAAAATTATTAGTTGGTCTGTGGTTCTTGTTAGTTACAATTTCATTGGGAATGTTCTTGGTGAAATTTAGTTATACGATGCCACTGGATAAATTGTATTATGGTGTTCGTCTAGGATTTGTTGAAAATCGATTGTATGGTGTATTTGTGGATCCAAACTATGCTGCCACAATCTCAATGATTAGTTTGTTATTCTCAATTCATTTATATTTCCAAACAAATAATAAAATATTTAAATCTTTCTTGATTATTAGCTCATTATTCCAATACTTTTTTATTGTTTTATCAGGATCAAGAACTGCACAAATCGAATTATTCACTGTAATAGTGATTAGTGGTTTCTTTTTGACCTTTTACTTTAGAAAAAGTAATTCACTATTAAAAAGGACGATTCATTCTACAATTATGGCGTTTGTTTTATTCTTAATTAGCATGTTTTTATTTGTCGGTACACAAAAAACATCTGTCATATTAATCAATTCAATAGATCAACACACAATAATTAAAAAACACTCAAAGACTGAAAAAGCACTCAGCTTACAAAGAAAAGATGTTGGGGAAGATGCAGATATTTCAAACAGTAGATTTAAGTTGTGGAATAGTGCATTTGAAATATTTGAAAGTAAGAAATTGCTAGGAACATCACCCAAAAATATGTTTAGCTATGCAAAGGAAAATTTGCCTCAGACTTGGATTGCCCAGAAAGAACAGACACCACATAACTTTTTCTTTTATCTTTTAGCTACTACTGGTTTGTTGGGGACAATACCATTCACTTTATTTTTAGTGATAAAAATTGTTCAAACATTAATTAATTTGTGGAAGATGAAAATTAAACACTATACCAGATATCTTTACTGGACGAATATTGCATTAGTTGTGTTAATTTCAGCATGTTTAATCACAGATATAGTTTTGGTTAATAAATTAGGTGCAATGGTCTTTTTCTTATATTTAGGAAGGCTAACTTACAATAATCTGGAAAATCAAGAAATGAGTGAATCTGTAAATGAAAAAATTAACTAATAAAGATATCCAGGACATAAGTGTAGATATACTAGTTTACATTGATGAACTATGCAGAAAAAATAACATTGAGTATTCAATTTTTTACGGAAGTTTAATTGGGGTTGAACGACATAAAGGATATATTCCCTGGGATGATGATTTAGATATTGTACTAACCAGACCCAATTATGAAAAATTATTGACATTATTAAGAAAACAAGAAAAATATATTTTGTTAAGCCCAGAAGATACGAAGAACTACCGATACGCATTTGCTAAATTAGTAGACAGAAATACAAAGGCCATTAGTAAACAATATTACAATAGTGAAGATGAACAATTAGGCGTATATGTAGATATTTTTCCTATTGATGGGTTTCCAACAGATTTGGAAGAACGTAAAGAATTTGGTGATTTGTGTGAACTTTATCGAGCAAATATGGTTTTTTCTTTGAACAATTCTTATGCTATCTCAAGGTCTTGGATAAAGGCGAAAATGAAAAGAGTTTTATATTATCCCAAATATCGTAAACTTTTAAAACAAGGTGACTTTGATTATTGGCAAAAGAAATATGAAGAATTGGTAATTAAATATCCAATTAAAGATGCAGAGTACTGTGGATATATGGAATTTATCAATATCTATTGGGGTGTATTTCCAACATCTTGGTTTAAAGAATATGAGGACGTTGAATTTGAAGGACACACTTTTAGAGCAATCAAAGAAAGAGATAAGTTTTTAAGACTTAGATATGACGACTATATGATGCTTCCACCTGAGGAAGAAAGAGTGACACATCATCCATATGACTTCTACTTTAGAGATTAAGAAATGTGAAAAAGAGGTTCTATTTATATGCAGAATAATTTGACTACTGCTGTGGTTATGGCAACTTATAATGGTGAAAAGTATATAGTTGAACAGTTAGACTCATTGAAAAATCAGGAGCGAAAAATTGATGAAGTAATTATCTTTGACGATCGCTCTTCTGACAATACAGCAACTATCATTGAAGACTATATAAATAAAAATAATTTAGTAAATTGGCATCTTAAAGTTAACACTGTGAATAAAGGATGGAGAGAAAACTTCATGAGTCTCCTCTCTGAAGCTAGTAGTGATATTATTTTTACAAGTGACCAGGATGATATCTGGTTACCTAATAAAATAAAAGCTATGACAGATGAATTTGAAAAAAATGCCGATATTTCTGTGTTGGTTTCTGATTATGATGAACTGATTGAGAATACTGGAAGTTCAGCAAAGTTAAGAAAAATTGAGACAGTTGAAGGAACTAACAGAGTTAAGTTTATCAAAGAAAATGTGCTCTTGAAAAGGCCAGGATGTGTATTTGGAATTCGTAAGACTTTTGTTCCAGTAGTACAAGATTATTATAAACTAGCAGAAAAATCGGCTCATGATGTCGCAATGTGGGCTGCTGGTCTGCTTTACGATGAGTTATATTATTTACCTTTGCCAACAATTATGTTTAGACGTCATGCGAATAGCTCGTTTCAGAAAGAAGTTTCCAGTGCTAAACAACAGACTGGAATATACGATGCAAGAATAAATACGTTAAAAAGATTTAATGTTCGGATTGATTCTGCATTAAATTTTATGCGACAAAATGAAGAGATAAAACAGGTTGAATCAAAAGAAAAAATTTATCGCGAGATGGAAGCTGCCAATGAGTTTAGAATTAATATTTTAAGCAGCAAAAAGATCAATAAAATCATTATTAATACGTTTAATTATCCGGGCATCTTTAACTACTTTGCAGATTTATATCATGTCTTTAAAGTAAAAAATTTAAGGAGTAAAGCCAGTGAATGAAAAAGCAAAATCCGTGATAAAAAATTTATATTATACAGTGGCAGCTAATTTTGCTACTTTGGGAATTTCGGTTTTACTGAACTTATTTGTCCCCAAATTATTGGGTGTTACTGAATATAGTTATTGGCAGCTTTATATATTTTATTCTTCATACGTAGGATTTTTACATTTTGGATGGATTGACGGAATTTATTTGAAAATTGGTGGTGAGGAATACTCAGACTTAGACAAAAGAAATCTAGGTTCTCAGTTTTGGTACTTAGCTACTTTTGAGATTATCATGTCTTTTGCTGTCATACTTTGGGCAATTTTTATGATGCCTGCAAGTACAAAATCTACAATATTAATTTTGACAGCTGTGGTTTCCTTTATCACTATTATGAAAACTTTTATTCTCTATATATTCCAATCAACAAATAGAATAAAAGAGTATGCACAATTATCAAGAAACGATAGATATCTTTATGTCCTTTTTATTACGATTTACTTTTCTATGGGTGGACGCAATTTTATTTGGTTGATAATCATGGATATTTTATCCAAATTAATTGTTACAATCTGGGGAATGACTAGAGTAAAAGATATGTTAAGTATAAAAGTAATCCGCCTTAATGATCTATTCTTAGAAATATTTGATAATATTAATATTGGTAGTAAATTAATGTTATCCAGTATAGCTAGTATGTTGATCACAGGAACTATTCGCTTTTTTGTAGAGAAAAAATGGACAATTGAAGTATTCGGTAAATTATCTTTTACTTTAAGTATTTCTAATATGTTTTTGACATTTGTTAATGCAGTTGGAATTGTTATGTTTCCCTTGCTTAGAAGAACAAATCAGCAAAAGCTTCCTAGTCTTTTTGTTACGCTAAGAGGTCTATTTGTTCCATTAACATATGGTGTTTTGCTATTTTATGTCCCTGCAAAATATATATTAGGTGCTTGGCTACCAGAGTACAATGAAAGTTTGAAATTCATGGGTATTCTTTTCCCAATTATTATCTATGAAGGAAGAATGTCATTACTTATCAATACGTATCTTAAGACGTTACGAAAAGAAAAAACAATTCTATTAGTGAACGTTTTGACTTTAGTAATGACATTACTAGTGTCTTTATTGGTAATTTTTGTGATAGGCGACTTAACGCTTGCAGTAGGATTGATATTATTTAGTTTGGCTTTCCGTTGCAATTTAGCAGAATTCTTCTTATGTCGATCAATGAATATCCCCGTTGGATACAGTTTGGTACTTGAGACGACAGTTACAATATTGTTTATTATCAGCAATCAGCTTTTTGGTGGTAATTTTGTAAGCATGCTAGCATATTTAGTTGTTTATCTGATTTATTTCTTATTTGTTCATCGTTCATTTATCAGAAGCTTTAAAGAATTCAAAGCGTTGCTAATAGGAAACTAATGACAAAAAAACAGAATGTGGCTGTGTTAGACTGTAGACAAAGAAAAAAATCTTTGTTCTACAGTTTTTTTGTTATAATTATCATTGCTTTAATTTAAAACAAATGAAAAAAAAATTTATATTTAAAAAATGTTATAACTATAGTTTCTCATTTTTTAATGTTAAACTTAACGTGGATAATCAAAGGATCATTTAATTGAGGTGAAAAAGTGGACAACATATTAATCACTGGCGGAGCCGGATTTATTGGTTCTACGCTAGCAAATTATTTAAGTAAAGAAAATAAAATCATTGTTGTAGATGATTTATCCATGGGAAAACAAGAAAATTTGATTTCATCAAACAATATTAAGTTCGTAGAAGGCGATGTAGCAGATAAAGTGTTAATGGAACAGTTGCTTTCTGAATATTCATTTGCTTATATTTTTCATTTAGCTGCGGTTGCAAGTGTGGCTGATTCTGTGGAACGTCCTGTTGCAACACATCGTGTGAATTTTGAAAGTGTACTGATATTATTGGAATTGATTCGTCAGTATCAGCCTAATCTAAAACGTTTAGTCTTCAGTTCTTCGGCTGCTGTGTATGGAGATGAATTGACTTTGCCAAAACAAGAAGAGTCAGTGATTCGTCCGTTGACACCTTATGCCGTAGATAAATTTGCTGCGGAACAGTATGCTTTGGATTACTACCATTTGTACGATATACCAACTAGTGCGGTTCGTTTCTTCAATGTTTTTGGGCCAAATCAAAACCCTAACTCACCCTATAGCGGGGTTATCTCGATTTTAATCGATCGCTACAAGAAACAGTTAGCGGGCGAACCAGCTGTTTTCACTTTGTTCGGTGATGGGAGCCAATCAAGGGACTTCGTTTATATTGAAGACGTGATTCAAGCGTTGTTGCTGGTGGCAACGAAAGACGAAGCCTTAGGAAAACAGTTTAATGTAGGAACAGGTAATAGTACAACATTACTTGAACTTATTCAGGCAATTGACAAGATTTTGAATGTGAAGTTAGCGCTAAAATTTGAAGAAGAGCGTTCAGGTGATATTCATGATTCATTGGCAGATATTTCAAAAATCAAAATGTTAGGTTATCAACCAAAGTTTGATATTTTGGATGGTATGCAACGTTACATTGAAAGTGAGTTTACTGAATAAAGCTTTTATATTCTAAAAAAATAGCAAAGTGGTATTTTTATTTACCACTTTGCTATTTTTTTGTAGTTAAAATTATGAAGGAAGTTTTTTTCCTGTCAGCATTTCATAAAGTTGATTTCTAATAGCGACTGCACCGGGTTTTATTTTTGTGTCAGATTGGATATTACTTTGCATAACAATAGCGTTTTTTGTATCTTTTGTCATTGCAACAACAGAGTGAAACCGATTGATGTTTCCTTGTGCTAGAATGTAATCTTCTCCACTGTAAACACCACCACTATAGGGATTCTTTAACTGATTGTTTTGCCAAAGTGAAAAGAGTAGTTTTTTTGAAATAAGTTCTCCAGACAGCACCTTCGTGAAAAAGGCTGCTAGATCATACGTATTCATACTGATATTTCCTGTTCCTAGTTCATTATGAATCGCAGTTTCATTTTCATCTAATGCTTTCCAGTAGTCATCATCAGCTGTCATTTGATAAGATTTAGCGTGCTGAGGAGAATTTTTGACATTTTCATAAAAATCAGTATGGTGTAATTGTAGAGGCTGAATTAATGATTCCGATAACAATTCTTCATAACTTTTGTTCGTTAACTGCATTAGAATTCCTGCCAATAAAGTAAAGTTTAGTGGTTCATAATGGTAGGTTTGATAATCAGTCCATTTTAAATGCTCTACGGTGAATTGAACGATGTCACGATCATTCAGTGGGAGAGAAGGCTGTTCGGTTTTATGCAGACCAGATCGCATCACCAACAAGTCATGAATCGTGATTGTTTGACTACCTGGAATCTGTGGATAAAAGGTAGCTAGAGGTGTGGTAAAACTAATTTTTTTCTGTTCGATTTGCTTTAGGATGAGCAGAGCAGTCATCGCTTTTTGGATTGAACCAATCTGATAGTCAAGGGATAAAGAATTTAATTGATTTGTTTCTTTGTTTGCATAACCATAAGTTTTTTCTAAGATAATTCGATTATTTTTTCGAACGTAGATTGTGCCAATGTAATCCGACTTTTTTAAGAATTGATCCATTTGTGTTACTGTTTTTTCTTCGGAATCGGTCAATTTTACGACAGTTGTTGGCTCTGAATCCGTAACTGGCTTGATTGTGTCAGAAAGTAGGAGCAGATACCAACTTGTGGCTACGCCTAATCCCAGAAGAAGAGTTAAGATAGAAAGAAGAATTGTTTTCTTCCTAGCTTGCTTTTTTTGATGTTTTATAGTGTGCATAGGATTATCCTTTCTGATATTTTTAAAACACTTTTATTTTAATACGTGAGTAAAGGAGATTCCTACTAACAATTTTGCAATATAATATTTTATGAAAAGAATTCACTCTGAAAGAAATTTCATGTATAATAGATGGAGTTATGAACTTGAGAGTAAGGAGGAGTTGTTTTGTCAGAAAACAAACAACATCCAGAAGAAAATAATAAGAATGAACACACGACAACGCAAGAAGTTATAGTCAAACGTAAAAATTTGCGTAAAAAAGAAGATAAGATCGTCGGCAAGATCATTTTAGTGATTGTGATTACTTTATTGGCAATTGTAGGCGTATTTGGCTTTACTACTTACAAATATGTTGAAAGTGGCTTGCAACCGTTAGATAAATCGGATAGTCAATTAGTTCAAGTAGAAGTTCCAACTGGTTCTTCGAATAAACAAATTGGCGAAATCCTCGAAAAGAATCATGTTATCAAAAGCGGTATCGTTTTTAATTATTATACGAAATTTAAAAATTTAACTGGTTTTCAAGCAGGATTTTATCAAATGTCTCCAGACATGACTTTAGATGAGATTGGTAAATTATTGCAAGAAGGCGGAACTGCTGAAGCAAAAGCAGTTGCCGATGGAAAAATCACGATTCCTGAAGGTTATGATATTGACCAGATAGCGAGTCGAGTGGCTAAAATAACTGGGAAAGATAAGCAAGAATTTCTAGATTTAATGACGGATGAAGCTTTCTTAAAAGAGTTGTATGAAAAATTCCCAGAACTATTGGAAAGCACGTCTCAAGCTAAAGATGTAAAGTATCATTTAGAAGGTTATTTATTCCCAGCTACTTATGATTATTACAAGGATACGTCATTGAAAGATTTAGTTATCCAAATGGTTGAAAAAACAGACTCAGTTATGCAAGATTACTATACGACAATCAAACAACAAAATCATACTGTTCAAGAGGTGTTGACATTAGCTTCTTTAGTTGAAAAAGAAGGTGTCAAAGAGAACGACCGCAAGAATATTGCACGAGTTTTCTACAACCGAATTGAGTCAGATATGCCGTTGCAAACGGATATTTCCGTTTTATATGCGCTTGGCGAACACAAAGAAACCGTTAGTTATACAGATACTGCAGTTGACTCTCCATATAACTTATATACAAATACAGGGTTTGGCCCTGGACCATTTGATAGTCCTAGTGAGGAATCCATCAAAGCAGTCTTGTCTCCTGCAGATAATGATTATTACTATTTTGTAGCAGATATCAGTACAGGAAATGTATACTTTGCTAAAACATATGAAGAACACTTAGAATTAGTTGAAAAATATGTCAATAAATCATAAAATAAATTAGTGTTATTGATTCATTTTTAGAAAAACATTTACATTTTAGAAAAAGCATGGTAATCTTTTTTGGACTATAGTCCATAAAGGGTTACCTTTTGTGGTAGTTTATTGAGATGAAGGAGACGTTACGAATGGTAGAGAAAGTTTACCCAATGACGCTAGAAGGAAAAGAAAAGCTAGAACAAGAATTGGAAGAATTAAAAACAGTTAAACGCGGAGAAATTATTGAGCGTATCAAAATTGCTCGAAGCTTTGGCGATTTGTCAGAAAACTCAGAGTATGAATCAGCAAAAGACGAACAAGCTTTTGTAGAAGGACGTATCACGACGATTGAAACAATGATTCGTTTTGCACAGATCATTGATAATAACGGCGTTGATTCTGACGAAGTTTCAATCGGAAAAACAGTTACATTTGTTGAACTTCCGGACGGGGACGAAGAAGAATATACTATTGTTGGTAGTGCTGAAGCTGATCCATTTTCTGGTAAGATTTCAAATGACTCTCCAATTGCACAAGCGTTGATTGGAAAGTCAAAAGGCGATGAAGTAACAATCACTACACCGGGTGGAGATATGTTAGTTAAAATCGTTAAAGTTGAACAAGCTTAATTTGTTAACAGACCTAGAGCGTAATCAGTTGATTCGTCTAGGTCTTTCTTTTTGGTTTATTTGATAGAAAAATAAATTTTACAACCAGAGACCTATAGTAAAGCCTCAAAAAAATAGGTATGATGAAGAAAGTGAGTAGGAAAGGAGCAAGCTGATGAATAGTTCTTTACGATTTTTTTTCGTAGTCGAAACCTTATTGCTATTATTTGCTGTTTGGCAAATTGTTAATAATACAGAAATCTTGATCTTCGTGGTTTTTGGTATACTCAATATTTATTTGGCACTGCGCAAGAAACCACGCAAAAAATTTCAAAAATTTCAATTGATTTTAGGGAGCTTGATCCTCTTTTTCAGTTTGATTAGTAGTCCAGCACTTTGGTTGATGCTGATTTTTGCCGTGTTGTTTATTGGATTAAAAGGTGTTGAAATCTCTGGTATTGATTTAACCAAAAATGCTTTTTGGCGAAAAAAACAAATGATGATGATTCAAACGGAACAGCTGAAATCTCATAACAACGAACGTACTAAACAACAACTAATTGGAAATCAAAGAATTGGTTCAGATGTGTATGAATGGGATGACATCAATATTGCAATTGCCTCAGGTGACACAATCATTGATTTAGGAAATACCTTGTTACCTAAGGATGATAATATTGTGATTGTCCGAAAAGGTGTAGGTCGAACAAGAATTCTTGTTCCATTAGGGATAGCCATTAGTCTTGAGCACGCGACATTATTTGGAAATGTTTATTTTGAAGAGGAACAATTTTCATTGAAAAATGAGTCAATCAAAATCTATAGTAATGATTATGATGAAAACCCTCGGCGGTTGAAAATCATTACGAATACGTTGCTTGGTGATGTTGAGGTGATTCGTGTATGATTGGAAAAATCTCCCGATCAATGATTGCTTTTTATGCTTCACTAGGCACATTTATGGTTATTTTATTCGCTATGTTCACCTATTTTTATGCAAGCAAACAGACGCATTGGTGGGCGGAATTATTGCAAGCAAGATTGCTTTATGTACCACTGATTTTTCATTTATTTGCTCTTTCCTTAGGTGTAGGTTTATTGACTTTTTTGATCGTATCAGTTGTTCAAAAAGCAAGATATGGTAAAATCGAAGAAAAGTTACGAGCAGTTTCTTCCGGCAACTATGATGCGAAAATTTTGGATCAGCCAATCGTAGCACCAACCGATAATGAATACATCAAAGATATTGACCAAGAAATCATTAAAATCAAAGAAAAAATGATTGAAGTTTCAAGTGAGCTTCAGATCTTAACAAGTCGACCACAGTATGTAAATGGACAAACAAAAGAAGAAATCTTAGAATTAGAGAGACACCGGTTAGCCCGTGAGTTGCATGATTCTGTTTCACAACAGTTATTTGCTGCCATGATGATGATGTCTGCTTTGACCGAACAAGCAGAAAAAAGTGACACCCCAGAAGTTTTTCGTAAACAATTACGTATGGTCGCGGATATCATCAATGCTTCTCAATCCGAGATGCGCGCGTTATTGTTACACTTACGTCCTGTTAATTTGGAAGAGAAAAGCTTGAAACAAGGAATTGAACAATTATTAAAAGAGTTACAAAACAAAATTCAAATTTCGTTGAAGTGGGAGATTGAAGACGTTCAATTATCCAGTTCAATTGAAGACCACCTTTTCCGAATTGTGCAAGAGCTGCTTTCAAATACACTACGCCATGCAAAAGCAAATGAATTAGAGGTCTATTTACATCGGATCGATAATAATTTATTACTACGTGTTATTGATGATGGAACGGGATTCAATATGAACGAAACGAAAACGGGAAGTTACGGTCTAGTAAATATCAAAGAACGTGTGGCAGGAATTGGTGGCACAGTGAAGATTATTAGCTTTAAAGGACAGGGAACGAGTGTCGAGATCAAAGTTCCTTTAATTAAGGAGGTATAACGACGGATGATAAAAGTAATGCTCGTAGATGACCACGAGATGGTGCGTTTAGGTGTTTCTTCTTACTTATCTATTCAAGACGACATCGAAGTAGTTGGAGAGGCTGAGAATGGCTTAATTGGCTATGAAAAAGCAATGGAATTGCGACCAGATGTTATTCTAATGGATCTAGTGATGGAAGAAATGGATGGAATCGAGTCAACAAAAGCGATCTTAAAAGATTGGCCAGAGGCAAAAATTATTATTGTCACCAGCTTTATTGATGATGAAAAAGTATATCCTGCGATTGAGGCTGGCGCTGCAGGTTATTTATTAAAAACTTCGACTGCACATGAGATCGCAGATGCGATTCGTGCAACGCAACGTGGCGAGCGAGTGTTAGAACCAGAAGTAACAACGAAAATGATGGAAAAGATGAGTCGGCGAAACGAACCTATTTTGCATGAAGACCTGACGAAACGAGAAAATGAAATCTTGATGTTGATTTCTGAAGGAAAGAGTAATCAAGAAATTGCAGATGAGTTATTTATCACTTTAAAAACAGTCAAAACCCATGTTTCAAATATTTTAGCAAAACTTGAGGTTGAGGATCGTACTCAAGCAGCAATTTATGCATTCAAACATGGTTTGATCAAATAACGAATCGATAAATAAAAAGACAGCTGATCATAAACAACTGCTTAAAATCAAAAAGAATGTAGGGCAAGACTAATTGTGTTTTGTCCTGCTTTTTTGTTTTTGTGAAGTGAGACCAGAAAGTTTCGGAGGATAAGGCTTTGAATAAGTCTCGCCTCTTTTGTTTTTGAAAAGGCTTTGCTATACTTGAAAAGAAATAAGAATGAAGAGGAGTAATGACTTGAAACAGAATTTTGCAATCATCGGTCTTGGTCGATTTGGTGGCAGCATCTGTCGCACGTTGATTGAATCAGGACAAGAAGTTTTGGCAATTGACAGCAATGAAGATCGTGTAAATGAATATATGAATATTGCTACGCATGCAGTGGTGGCAAATGCACAAGATGAAATGACTTTACGTTCGTTAGGCATTCGTAACTTTGATCATGTGATTGTGGCAATTGGTGAAGATATCCAAGCCAGCATTTTAGTAACACTAATGGTCAAGGAGATGGGTGTGCCAAATATACTGGTGAAGGCACAAAATGAATATCATGCACGCGTTTTAGAAAAAATTGGCGCAGATCGCGTAGTACATCCGGAAAGAGACATGGGGGTTCGTATTGCGCATAATTTAGTTTCAAAAAATATTTTAGATTATTTAGAGTTGACGGATGCTTACTCATTAGCTGAGATTCGAGTATCCAATCCTAAATTTTTCAATAAAACACTTGGTGAACTAAATTTCCGACAACGGTTTGATTTAACTGTTGTAGCAATTCGTCGAGTTGATCGAACAGTCGTTGTTTCTCCAGCAGCGGATGAATTTGTCCGCCAAAATGACAATTTATTAGTAATCGGAGAAACAGAAGATGTAGAGATGCTTGACGATAAAATGAATCAATAATTATAGGGGTGAATGATTTTGACTAAATTAACAGTAACACCTGCAGCACAAGAATGGTTCAAAAAAGAAGTGAATCCACCTGAAAATCTTGGTATTCGCTTTTTCGGAAAAGTTTATGGTAAAACAGAGGTACACGAAGGATTTTCGATTGGATTATCAGTTGAAGAACCAGAAAATGTGATTGAAGAAGAATTGATTGATGGCATGAAATTTTTTATTGAAGAAGCAGATGAATGGTTTTTCAAAGGATATGATTTGGTTGTCGACTATGATGCCAAAAAAGATGAACCGGCCTATCATTTTGAAAAAAATGATTAAAAATAGAACAAAAAAAACGGCGAAATCATTGATTGGTTTCGCCGTTTTTTTGGATGAATGACTCTAATCTGTTTCGTTCGCAAAATAAAAATAACCTGATTACTGGATTTTAGGAAGTCAATGAATTTTTATTTTAATAACCAGAAAGTAACTGTACTTGATTAACTGTAAGAGCTTGATCTGAAAGATAACTTTCAAGATTCTTGAGAAAAATGTCCATAAATTTAGTTTGGAAATGGGGAGTCAATCCAGCAATATGTGGTGTGATTAGC
Source organism: Enterococcus sp. DIV0660C (assembly GCF_017316125.1). Taxonomy (GTDB): domain Bacteria; phylum Bacillota; class Bacilli; order Lactobacillales; family Enterococcaceae; genus Enterococcus_B. The sequence goes on from NZ_JAFLWA010000019.1 coordinate 38,342, forward strand.
ACATTTTCCATTGACCAAAGCGGACTGTTTTCTGGTAATGGTTCCTCTTCAAAAACATCTAGCGCTGCAAAAGCTAGTTTCTTTTGATTCAGCGCGTCAATCAATTCGTCGGTCTTAACAGATGGTCCACGACCAACATTTATAAAGAGCGCTGTTGGTGAAAAGAAAGTGAACATTTCTTGATCAAATAGACCATTGGTTTGTTCGGTCAGCGGCAAGATGTTGATTACGATATCCATCGTTGGTAAGACCTCTTTAAGTTTTGCTAACGGAAAGGTCTCTTTAATATGTTCTACTGGTCGACCGGTCGTATTGATACCATAGATTTCCATTCCAAAAACTTCTGCTCTTTGAGCGACCATTTTACCGATATGCCCAGTACCGATAATCAGTAACTTTTTCTTTTGGATCGCTTGATAGTGAATGTCAGAACCAAGCCATTTTTGAGCAACTTGTGCTTTTTGTGCCTGAAAAAGACCACGAGAATACCCAAAAATGATGCCCATCAAATGTTCGGCAATTGATTCACTATGGATACCACTACCATTCGAAAGTAAGATATCATGTTTTGAAAATTCTTCTAAGGGCAAGGTGTCGACACCTGCAGAAATGGATTGAACCCATTTCAAATTATTGCTTGCTAGTAGTTCGGGTTGAAATTCACGATTCCAGCCCAAGCTGATTTCAACTTGTGAAAGTTCAGCAGTGGTTAGCTCTGTTTTGAATTGATAATTTGGTGCAAGCGTCTCGATTCTTTCGATAAATTCTTCACGAAAAGGACGAGTGGAGTAAATGATTGGCTGTTTCATAGATTTGACCACCTTTCTTGTCTTAAGTGTAGCGCAAAGTGCGCAAAGTTTGAAGTAAGTTGATGAGGAAGGAGAACAGCAAATAAAAAAAGAGCCATGACAGCTGTCATGGCTTAAAGTGAATTATTGTTTTGGTAATTGAAATCTTGGCCAACCTTTACATGCCTGAATGAAAATAAATAAGCCGACTAATGTGATGAAGATGCTTGTATCAAATGTTGGAACAAAAATTAAAATGACAGTGGAAAGTAGGGTTGGTAACGTAATCGCATAAATCATTGTTTTTAAACAGTCAAGGAATGTTGCCCTAGTTAAACGTAGACGAGCATAGATATAGCCTGCAAAGCTCGCAATGATCAATGTAATCAGTAGATTAAGAAAACTTGGATAAATTGTGATAATAAAAGTCACTGCTTTAATCCAGAATGGAATCGTTGAGTTTGCCAAAACTTCGCGCATTTGTTGCCCATTCAAGTTAGCTAATGCCTCATTTGAATAACTTAAGACCATCTCATTGCTACCTAACAAAGAAGTAGTCGTACCAGTATTTGGTAAGGCAATAACCATCTGATCTTTCAGCATGCCAACACTGATAAAATTCCCCATCAAATCAGTAGAAATATCATGTTCAGAACGTTTCCCATCAGGATCAAAAGTAAAAATGATGGAATTTGTCTGATAAATGAAACCTTTAGCGCCATGGGCATCTAATTGCCCATCTTTGATTTCAAAATCAGGGATTTTTTTGGCGATTTGTTGTCCGTCAGTCTTGATGTTATCCAAAACTTGAAAGACTTGGAATGAAATTGGTAAAGCCATGATCACACTTAGCACTAGGAGATAAAGAATCGATTTCCAAAAAGGAGTTTGTCGTGCCTCTTTGAGATTTTTGAATTTTGTAAATGAATTGAATATTAATTGTTTTGTTGTCATAATAGCTCCTCTTTAGTATTGTCTTCAACAGCAATTCTAGCGAAGTATAGCTGGAAATACAAGAGAAGGAGGCAAAATTACAAGATTGATTGGCTGTTAATCGGAAAAATGTTATCCTTACAGAAAGTAATTGTTTGTTTTTTTATGGATCAACAAAACTGTTTACTAATTTTTTAATAATCTGGCTGAAAGTTTTTTGAAAATAGCGTATGATAAATAAGAATTTTAATAAGGGTAGGTTCAAAAATGAAAGTATATTTGCAAATCAAAGAATTTTTAGAAGAAAAAGGGTACTGGGAAATTTTTGTGTATATTTTTTTTGGTGGGTTAGCAACAGTGGTAAACTTTGTGACCTTTGCGTTAGCATTACAAGTATTTGGTTTAAGCATGGTCGTTTCAAATACGATTTCCTGGATTTGTTCGGTGTTGTTTGCTTTTGTAACAAATAAAATTTGGGTTTTTCATTCTAAATCACCAAGTTTTTGGCATATGGTAGGAGAATTTGCAAAATTTCTTTTCTATCGAATTGTTTCCTATGGACTGGACATGGGCGCTATGATTTTACTCATTCAGGGGTTAAATAGTAACGAGTATGTGGCTAAAATCATTACACAAATCTTAGTTGTTTTGGCTAACTATATATTCAGCAAGTTATTTATTTTCAAAAAAACTGAGGTAATTGATGAAATCAAAGAAACCAAATAATCGAATCGAAAAACAATAACAAAAATCGTAGGCATAACTTTTGAAGAATTCTCAACTCTTTGTTACTCTTTTGAGTGTAAAGACTAACAGGATTATTGAGGAGGAAGATTTTCAATGACTTACACATTACCTGATTTACCATATGCATATGATGCTTTGGAACCTTATATCGATGAAGAAACAATGCACCTTCATCATGACAAGCACCATCACACTTACGTGACTAATCTAAATGCAGCGATCGAAAAACATCCAGAACTCGGAGAAAAATCAATAGAAGAATTAATTTCTGATATGGATGCTATTCCTGAAGATATCAAAACTGCAGTTCGCAATAATGGTGGCGGACATGCAAACCATTCATTCTTCTGGAAGATCATGGCACCAAATGCTGGTGGCGAACCAACAGGAGCAATCAAAGAAGCAATTGATGCTGCTTTTGGTGACTTTGCTTCATTTAAATCAGAATTCAAAACTGCAGCAACTGGTCGTTTTGGTTCTGGTTGGGCTTGGCTGGCTGTTGATAATGGTAAATTAGTTATTACTTCAACTGCTAATCAAGATTCACCTTTGATGGAAGGTCAAACGCCTGTATTAGGTTTAGACGTGTGGGAACATGCCTATTATTTGAAATATAAAAATGTACGTCCTGATTACATCGAAGCGTTCTGGAATCTTGTGAACTGGGATGAAGTAAATAAACAGTTTGAACAAGCAAAATAACGTGTTCATATGTTAGTTCCATCTTTAGTTGTTTCCGGAAAAAGTAAAAAACAGCCTTGCGAGCGTTTTCTAAATTCGGTATAATATTTTTGTAAGAGGAATTCTTACAAGAACATTTTTTGGAGGCTATACACTTATGGAACACGGAACAGTTAAATGGTTCAACAATGAAAAAGGATTTGGGTTTATTACAGTAGATGGCGGAGATGACGTATTCGTACACTTCTCAGCAATTCAAGGAGATGGCTTTAAGAGCTTAGAAGAAGGTCAAGAAGTTGAATTCACAATTGTTGAAGGTTCACGCGGACCTCAAGCTGCTGAAGTGACTAAATTATAATATTTGTTGAATAAACGATCTTATCAAAAATAAATCCCTTTGAAAAAAGTTAGATTTGTTTCACGAGATCATACAAAAAAGGAGTTGTGGCTTGTGCTACGACTCCTTTTTTAGTTTGTATAAATGAATGAGTTACAGAAGGAAATGTTCTTTAATAAAGTGAACCAGTGAATGGATTTGTTTTTCAATATCTTGGATGGAAATTGTGACAACTATAGGTTCTTCCTCAAATGTGGGCATAGTAAGTAACGTATCGGTTGTTCGGATGATCAAATCTGGTTGAATGGAAAGGTCATTGGTCATAAATAGATTGATGTAAGGACGTAAAGAATCATTGATCTTTTTCATGGCTGCTAGTTCTAGCGAATGCGGAAGGTCACTTTCAAATTTGACATTGAGCTGCTTGTCAAAATACGTTGGAGGAGCGATAATCAAAAATGCTTCCGTTAAGATCCAAGGACGTAACCAATAAAGCGCTTCCTCTTGATGCTTGAATTCAGTACAGACTCGAGACATTTCTTCCAAGTAACTTGGATTTTGGTGAACATGTTATTCAAACGCAAATGGATGAGTTACTGATTGCTAAAGAAAATCAACAAGTAACGACAGGTGTTGTTCAAATCAGTGATACGCGATTGGTAGAAAAATTTTGGCAGTTAAAAGTGGAGCAGTTAACTTCATGGAACCAAGGTACGAATGAACTTTTGGCACAATTACAAATTAAGAACGCTGACCTGATTTCAACTTTTCCTGCAGGTTCAGTTAGTAGCACCGCCAACCAGATTGTTGGATTAAATGTTGGTGTTCAACAACCACTTATCCAGTTAAATGGAACGACGCAACCAGGTGATGTTTTGTTAAATCTTAGTGAATTTCAATTATTTGTTCCGAAAGAGGCTGTGAAATCGACGGGAACTTACCAAACCGTTTTGGAGTGGGTGTTGTCAGATACACCTAGTTAGATTGCTAAAGGAGGAAGAATGGTTATGAAAAAGAAAATATTTACAAGCTTAACGATGTTAGGTCTGTGCTTACTTTCTAGTCAATTTGTTTTTGCAGACGCACAGACACAAGGAGAAGTGAATTATCTTCCGGGGACATTAGAATTTGATTATACGAGTGAGATTCCGACTGATTTAAATTTTGGTGAACACCCAATTCAAACTGTAACGGCAGAAAATTGGAGTGCAACGACAACAGGTGAACAGGCAGCACCAGCGACAACTGGAGCGGTCGACGTCCGAGATAACCGAGGAAATCTTACTGGAACTTGGTTGGTGAAAGTAGCACAAGTCGAACAATTTCAAACGAGTGACGAAGTAGAATTGACAGATGCAGTGTTAAGTTTGTCGTTTGGCTCAGTTACAAATAACTTATCTTTAAGCCCAACGAGCACTTATGAAAATGATGAATTAGCTATTCAGGTATTTAACCAGGAATTTACGGTCTTAAGTGCAACGGCTGGGGAGAATTCTGGAGATACTTCCTTGGCAATCAATCAGTTTTCTTTAGCGGTACCAGCTAATACGAATAAAGTTGCAGCAGAGTATATGACAACCTTGAATTGGACATTTTCTTCAACACCCGAACCATAAAAAGTTGAGTAGATGAAAAAAGGAGGGATAATTGTGAAATGGTTGATTGGAATATTGGGAATAGTCGGATTAGGATTGGGATTTGTGGTGCCGATTCAGGGAGAATCACTCCAAAGTTTTGATGCGCAAATTCAACCGAATCAAGAAATAACTACCCAAAATGATGCCTATTTTGATTTACAACTAGCACCTGAACAAGAAGTACAGTTAAAAGTAGTTGTGACGAATTTAAAAGAGACACCAGTCACAATTATTTCTTCTTTTAATCGCGCAAGAACGAATCAACTTGGTGTTGTCGAGTATTCTGGAAAAAATCAGGATACAACACAAGCGTTACCAGCCGATATTGAACAAGTAGTCCAATTGTCACAAAAAGAATTTCTTTTAAAAGGACATGAGCAAAAAATTCTTGCGTTAACTGTCAAAATGCCAAATAAACCATTTGAAGGTGTGCTTGCTGGTGGAATTTATCTTCAAGAAAAGCCACGAGAAAAAGCAGAAGGTAACATTCAAAATGTTTTTTCTCGAGAAATCGCTGTTTTGCTACAAAATGAACGAGAAAAAATGGCGCCTGTTCTGGAAATGAAGGAAGCTTCCCCAACTCAAGTTAACGGTAGAAATGCTGTGAAAGTAGGGTTACAAAATACGAAGGCAACGTATTTATCAACAGCAGATATTCAGTATGAGTTATTTAAAGAAAAAGAAGAAACTCCTCGATTAAGTGGAAATCAAGCGATTGGATTTGCTCCTAATAGCGGTATGACATACTTGATCTTTTTAGAGGGGCAAAAGTTCGAGGAGGGAACATACCGCTTAAAAACAACGGTTAGTAAAGAAGAGTTTCATTGGAGTGAGGAAACATTATTTAGGGTGACTAAGAAGACATCTGACTCTTACAATAGAAAAGATGTTTCAATTGAAGAACCCAAAAATCCGTTTCCATGGTTGATGTGGCTAGGGATTGGAATAATTTTCGGATTGATTGCAGTAATTGTCTGGTTGTTAAACAAGTTACGAAATAAACAAAATGAATAAAGTTTGAATCAGAAAGCTGGGACAGTGTGGTGTTCCAGTTTTTTTGTGTGGCGTTTAGAAAGTTCTTTAAAATAAAAGTGTTCTTGCTTAAGATAGGATAAAAAGAGAAAGTGTTTTGTATGATAGTGCGCATTTAGTAGAAGCTGACAACTTGGCACTATAACTTTTATTCAAAAAAAGCATAAATTTTTCATTTTATGCAATTTATCACTCATTTATACACAATTCTGCCTTTTCTCGAAAGTAGTGCTATGGTATGATAATGAAGAATTTTGAAAATTTACATAATTTCTGATCTGTTCTTTAAAGTTTTATTATGATTAAAGTGGGGAATTGCTGAATAAATTGTTGTATGAGAAAATATTTTAGAAAATGTGAAACAGAGGTGTACTATGAAGCGGTGGCAAAAAGTAGTTTTAGCTTTTCTCGGAGTTTTTGTTCTTTTGATTGTCGGACTTTCGGCATATGGAATCAAATTTATGGGTGAAGCAAATCAAACAGTCAACAAAATTTCAAAGAATTTAAATCGAGTTTCAACTAAACGATCGGACAAAGTCAGTATTGACGATCGAGAACCATTTTCCGTTTTATTACTCGGACTAGACACTGGTGGCTTAGGACGGACAGAACAAGGTCGTTCAGATACCATGATGGTTGTAACAGTTAATCCAGAAAAGAAAACTTCAACAATTGTCAGCTTGGATCGTGATATTTATACGAATATCGTTGGTTATGGAACAGTGGACAAATTAAATCACGCCTATGCATTTGGTGGGGTCGAAATGGCAATGGATTCGATTGAGCAATTGTTGGATATACCACTTGATCATTATGTGACGATCAACTTGGATGGAATGAAAGATTTGATTGATGCAGTTGGTGGGATTGAAGTTAATAATAAAATTGACTTCACACTAGATGGAGTCCACGTACCTGTTGGCAAACAAAAGCTAGACGGTGAGACAGGATTAGCCTATGCCAGAATGCGCCATGAAGATCCAGAAGGGGACATCGGTCGTCAACGCCGTCAACGTGAAGTTGTCACGAAAATCGTCAATAAAGTTCTAAGTCTAGATGGTGTAAGCAATTATCAAAAGATTTTAAAAGCAGTTGAAAACAATGTGAAGACGGACTTGGAATGGGACGATATGTTAGATGTTGCAACGAATTATACTGCAGCATTCAATAAAATCGACCAAGGACAGCTACAAGGGGAAAGCACAACAATTAATGAAATTTATTATCAAATTCTTGGTCAAAATGAGTTATTGAAAGTTCAAAACAAATTGAAAAAACAATTAGATTTGAAAACAAGTAGCACGTTGCCTAATTTGAAAAATGATAATGCGTATCAAATGTTCTATGATGACTCAGAAGATGGGACGGGTCTAACTTCAAGTAGCACTGTCACCGATGGTAATGACTATTCAAATAATTATTCAAATGACTATTCCAACAGTTATTCAGACAATTATTCATCCACCTACTCAGATGGTAATGGGGATTATAACCAAGACTACAATCAAGACAATGGATATGGTACTGAAAATAACTACGATCAAAACAATAATCAAGAAAATTATGAACAATATACACCGGAAGATACGAATCAATACAATTATAATGGAAATTATTAAATAAAAATGAATCACCCCACTAAAAGTCGTCAGCCGATTTTTAGTAGGGTGATTCATTTTTATTAATAGATCGTAAATGAGACAATTTTTATCTGTTTATTTTTTAGTTAATTTGACAACGACTTCACAGCGAGCAGTTTGTGGAAACATGTCGACTGATTGCAAGTAGTCGACTTCATAACATTTGGTTAATTCAACTAAGTCACGAGCCAAGGTTGAAACATTACAAGAGATATAAACTAATTTTTTGGCTGGATGTTTCAATAAAGATTGAATTAATTTAGCATCCAAACCAGTTCGGGGTGGATCAACGATAATTCCATCAGGAGTAAATCCTTCTTCGAGCCATTTAGGTAAAAGTTCTTCTGCCGTTCCGACTTCATAACGAGTATTGTCGTAGCCCAAACGTGTTGCATTTTTTTTCGCATCCTCAATTGCTTGGGGAACAACATCCATTCCGCGAACTTCTTTTGCATATTTTGCAACGCTTAACCCAATTGTTCCCACACCACAATACGCATCCACAACTGTTTCATCTTTTTCGATGGCTAACGCTTTGATTCCTTCTTGATAAAGAATTTTTGTTTGTTCTGGATTCAGTTGGAAAAAGGCGCGCGGTGATAAATCAAAAGTGACTTCGTTGATTCGTTCTTCGATTGCTTCTTTTCCCCAAAGATGAATCGTTTCGTCACCCATTACTAAAGAAGTTTTTTGAGGTTGAACATTTTGCATAATGGAAACTACTTCAGGCAACCGTTCGTTGATTTCACGAATCAGTGCATTTTTTTGTGGAAACTTTTGACTTCGAGTAATAAAAACAACTTGCAGTTCTCCTGTCTGGATCCCTACACGAACCATGATTGTCCGAAAAATACCGCTATTTGTTCGTTCATCATAAATAGGTAGATCATATTTATTTAACAAGCGAACGACTGTATTCATCACTTTTTGTGTTCGAGGTTCTTGAACCAAACAATCAGTCAGTGGAACTAAATTATGTGAATTCGCTTGATATAAACCAGCCTCGATTTGGTTGGTTTTTTTGTTTTTTCTTAACTGAAATTGAGCTTTATTCCGATAGCGCCAAGGGTCTTCCATGCCAATCGTTGGTAATAAAGGAAAATGACGGAAGCCAGCAGGTTTGAATTTTTCAAGTGCTTGTAAAAGCAAATCTTTTTTGAAATCGAGTTGTGCATGGTAGGCTAAATGTTGTAATTGACAACCACCACATTCGTAATAAACAGGACAGGGAGCGACGACGCGTTGGCTACTTGATTTTTTTACTTTCACAAGTTCTGCTTCTGCATAACGAGATGTCGCCTTGGTGATTTTCACAAGTACTTCTTCCTTTGGTAAAGCATAGGGAACAAAAATAATCAATCGTTTGAAGTAGCCAATGCCTTCACCATTGATACCAAGTCGTTTAATTTTTAAAGGAACTGTTTGTCCGGTTTTGACAATTGTTTCTGCCATAGGTATCTCCTTTTTTTCGTTTGATGTGGGTCTATTCTATCACAAAATCGCTGTCGGCGGGGAGTTTCTATGATATGATAGAGAATATATGTTCGAGGAGGAGTTTCATGATAACAGTGACGAGGATCAGCAAAGGCAAGGGCCCTTTTTACCAAGTCGATTTATCTGTTGGCGAGCCACTACATGTTTCAGAAGATGTTTTAATTCGTTATCGTTTACTAAAAGGACGAGAGTTAGATGAGGAACTAATCAAAGAAATCAAAAAAAGTAGTGGAGAAGACTTTGGTTTTCAGCAAGCATTGAATTATTTGAGTTACCAATTACGCTCAGAAAAAGAAATTCGTACTTATTTAAAAGAAAAAGAAATCGTTCAAGAAGATCGAAATAAAATCGTTGCACGATTGAAAGAATTAGATTTGATCAATGATCTTGTTTATGGGGAAAGCTACGTCCGAACGCAGATGCGTCTGAGTGACAAAGGACCCAGAAAGTTGAACCAGCAGCTACAGCAAAAAGGGCTAAAACCAGAAATCATCGAGCAAGCATTGAGCCAATATCTTTTTGAAGACCAAGTGGAAGTTGCCAGTATCGCCGCACAAAAAGCATACAAAAAAAATCATGGAAAAAGCCAGAAAGAGCTCTTACGAAAAATTCAACAAAATTTAATGACCAAAGGCTTCAACTCAGAAGTGATCCAGCAGGCAATTGCCCAATTGCCACAAGAAGTGGATGAGGAAGCAGAGTATGGATTGTTGGTAAACCAAGGCGAAAAATTATGGCGAAAGAATGCACGTTTTGATTTAACAAAACGTAGGATGAAAGTCAAACAGAGTCTTTATCAAAAGGGATTTAATCTGGACTTGATTCAACGATTTATTTCAGAAAAGGAAGCAGAAATCAGTGAATAAAGAGTGGGAAAACTGGTCAACAGAACAGACAAAAGAATTTCAGAAAAAATTTATTGAGTGGTATGAAAGAGAAAAAAGAAATTTACCTTGGCGCTATAATCGCGACCCATACCGTATCTGGATCTCAGAGATTATGTTACAGCAAACGCGCGTCGATACAGTCATCGATTATTTTTATCGGTTTATGGAGTGGTTTCCAACAATTGAAGCGCTAGCTAATGCACCAGAAGAAAAATTATTGAAGGCTTGGGAAGGACTAGGGTATTACTCTCGTGCTCGAAATATTCAAGCAGCAGCGAAACAAATCATGAGTGAATTTGGCGGGGAAATGCCGCAAACAGTTGCTGAAATCAGCTCTTTAAAAGGAATTGGTCCTTATACGACGGGAGCGATTGCTAGTATTGCCTTCGATTTGCCTGAGCCCGCAATTGATGGCAATGTGATGCGAGTTGTGAGTCGTTTGTTTTGTATTGAAGACGACATTGCAAAGGCGTCTAGTAGAAAAGTTTTCGATGAAGCAGTTCGAAGTATTATTGACGAAGAACATCCGGGAGAATTCAATCAGGCATTCATGGATTTAGGTTCAGCTATTTGTACACCAACTTCTCCAAAATGTGAGAGTTGCCCCATCCAATCTTTTTGTTTAGCAAATGAGCGTGGAATTCAAACTAACTTTCCTGTGAAAACAAAAAAAGCTAAGCCAAAAGATGTGTATTACGTGGCAGCAGCAATTCAAGATCAAGCAGGAAGCTTTTATTTGGAAAAACGGACAAGCCAAAAGTTATTGGCAGACATGTGGACGTTTCCGTTAGTTGAAGTCACACTTGAACGGTATCAGGAACTTCAGCAGGAATGGGCATCAGCCATTGACAATCAACCGAGTTTATTTGATGAGTTGCTGATTGCAGAAGAACAGAGGAATTTACCTTTTGCTCACCAGGAGACAGTTGTTTGGCAAAAGCGACATTTAGGTGAGGTAGTTCATGTGTTCAGTCACTTAAAATGGCATGTCCTTTTGTTTTACGGACGAGCAACAAACGTGACCACTCAACTGTTGCCAGAATCAGAAGCCACTTTGTGGATCGAGGAAGCAAAGTTTGCTCAATTTGTTTTTCCAAAAGTTCAAATGAAATTGGTAGACCAACTTGAGAAAAATCGAAACAATAGTAATCCTTCCTAGGCAAAGAGAAAGTTTATTGATATAATAATTACGATGTCGGTGTAATGAACACCCAAACACAAAGCACAAGATGCTGCTTAAGGAAGGGTTGCTATGGGAGTTCCAAAAGAAGGAGAGTTTGTCACGATCCAAAGTTACAAACACGACGGCAAATTGCATCGAACGTGGCGTGATACCATGGTATTAAAAACAAGCGAACACTCAATGATTGGCGTGAACGATCACACTTTAGTTACCGAGTCTGACGGTCGGCGTTGGGTAACGCGAGAACCAGCAATTGTGTATTTCCACAAAAAATACTGGTTTAATGTAATAGCAATGATTCGTGAAAAGGGGGTTTCCTATTATTGTAATCTAGCTTCACCTTTTTTATTAGACGATGAAGCCTTGAAGTATATCGACTATGATTTAGATATCAAGGTATTTCCTGATGGAGAAAAACGTTTGTTAGATGTTGATGAATATGAAATGCACAGTAAAATCATGCATTATCCTAATGACATCGACTTCATTTTAAAAGAGAATGTGAAGATTTTAGTTGACTGGATCAATAATGAACAAGGACCTTTTTCTGAAGGCTATATTGATATTTGGTATGATCGTTATAAGCAATTGTCGCGAAAGTAAAACAAAAAAGAACAGCAGGCTAGAGAAAAAATTCTTAAGCCCGCTGTTTTTTTATTGCTGTGACATTTTCTTTCGCATATGTAGATGAGGCATTCCTGCATCTTCAAATGGTTCGCCATAAATTTCATAGCCTAGCTTGGAATAAAAATTCACAGCAGTTTCTTGAGCACCTAAAAGAATGGTGTTGTAGCCTTGATTTTTAGTGAATTCTTCTGCTTCCTTCACTAAGTAATTTCCTAAACCTTGTTGGCGAAAATTTTGAAGGATCGCCATTCGTTGCAACTTCATTTTTCCATTGTCTAATGGCAGTAAACGAACTGTCCCACATGGTTCTTTTTTTTCAGAATAAAGGACAAAATGAATACATCTTGCCTCATCTTTATCGATTTCTCGTTCAAGCGGAACGCCTTGCTCAACGACAAATACCTGATGTCGAATGCGAACAGCATCTAAATAAATCCCACTTAACGTATCTCTTGTTTGTACGATTTTCATTCTACAATCACCTCTTATTGTTTTTTAGTATACTGGAAAGCTTCTGAAATGAAAAGTCGTGATAATCATTCCAGAAAAAAGAAAAGTTAGAGAAGAATTTTCAAACGAGATGCGCTATACTATAAAAAAGAGAAAAGGAGGAAATCGATTGTTTGAAAAACTGAGAAATTCCAAATTGATGTTTTGGTCTTTTGAATTATTGATCTTGGCTACATTGATTTTGGTTTCTTCAAAAATCAATTTTATATTTGAACCCATTGGGACATTTTTTTCAACTTTATTTGCGCCAGTTTTAATTGCTGGATTCTTGTATTATATTTTGAATCCTATTGTTAAACTGCTGATGCGAATAAAAATCAAACGAACCTGGGCAGTCGTGCTTGTATTGCTGATGCTACTGACAGCAATTATTTGGATTTTACTGAGTGTGATCCCAAATCTGGTACAACAAATTTCTTCATTGGCTTCAAACATGCCTGACTTCATCAAACAAGTTGAAAGCTGGTTAAGAGAAATGGCAGAATGGCCGATTTTTAAAGAAGTGAATATCAGCAAATATTTAGACCAGTTAGATATTTCTTATGGTCAGATCATTCAACAATTTTTAAGTGGAATTTCTTCTAGCCTAGGCTCGATTGTTGGAACAATTGCTTCAGCAACGATTGTGATCGTGACGGCACCATTTATTTTGTTCTATATGCTAAAAGATGGCGAAAAACTAGTACCCAATATTGAGCGCTTTTTCCCAGAAAAACGGAGAAGTCAAATCGTCGAGTTACTAGGTCAATTGAACCAGACATTAGCCAACTATATTAGTGGTCAAGCAATAGAATGTTTATTTGTTGGTACGTTTACCTTCCTAGGATATTTTATTTTGGGTATTGATTATGCCTTTTTATTCGGGGTGATTGCAGGTTTGACCAATTTGATTCCTTACTTGGGTCCTTATTTAGGATTAGCTCCGGCCTTCTTAGTGACGGTTTTCAATGAACCATTTAAAGCATTGCTTTGTTGTATTGTTGTGCTCGTCGTTCAACAACTAGATGGAAATATCATTTATCCAAACGTTATTGGAAAATCATTGAAGATTCATCCATTAACAATTATTATTGTTTTGTTAGTTGCCGGAAATATTGCTGGACTACTAGGAATCTTCTTAGGTGTACCTTTTTATGCGATTTGTAAAACAATTATTTCTTATGTTATCAAAATCGTTAAGGAAGATCAGCGAAACGAAAGTACGAAGAAAATCGCAACGACACCATAAGACCTGCACTACTGTTTTTATTGCAAAGAAAATTGCTTTGTGATACCATTTTAACGTGGCTACCTAGCCACGTTTTTTTCTATCGTAAACTAAAAAAAAATTTAACTTAACAAGGAGAGAATGCGATTATGAATGCTGACCCTGAGAGTCAGTCGCTGTTAGCGCAGATTTTATTATTGATCGTTTTGACATTGATCAATGCTTTTTTAGCTGCTTCAGAGATTGCGGTTGTATCTATCAATAAAAACCGGGTTGAACAAAAAGCTGAAGAAGGAGATACAAAATCACAAAAACTTTTGAAAATATTGCAAGACCCTACCAACTTTTTATCTACGATCCAAGTTGGGATCACGTTGGTCAACATTTTATCTGGTGCTTCTTTGGCCAATACGTTGTCTGAGAAACTTGCGCCAGTATTGGGTGGCAGTGCAGCAGCAAAAAATCTTGCTAGTGTGATTGTTTTGGCAATTTTAACTTATGTATCGATTGTTTTTGGTGAACTTTATCCAAAACGAATCGCTTTGAATAAATCTGAAGAAGTGGCACAATTAACTTCTGGTTTTATTCGAGCAATCGGTGTGGTAGCAAAACCATTTGTGTGGTTGTTGTCTGCTTCAACTAGTTTGTTAGCCCGAATCACTCCGATGACATTTGACGACGAAGACTCAAAGATGACTCGAGACGAAATGCGTTATATGTTGGAAACAGAAGGTGTCTTGGATAATGAAGAGCTAGAAATGTTGCAAGGTGTTTTTTCTTTAGATACGAAAGTTGCGCGAGAAGTGATGGTACCTCGAACGGATGCTTTTATGATCGACATCAATGATTCCGTTGAAGATAATATCAATGAAGTTTTGTCCGAAAACTATTCTCGAATACCTGTCTACAACGAAGATAAGGATAAAGTAATCGGGATTCTTCATACGAAAAACTTATTAAAAGCTGCTCATAGATTTGGCTTTGCTAACTTAGAGATTCGTAAAATCATGCAAGAACCATTGTTTGTTCCGGAAACGATTTTTATTGATGATTTGTTGTATGAATTGAAGAAAACACAAAATCAAATGGCCATTTTACTTGACGAATATGGTGGCGTAGTAGGTTTAGCAACTTTAGAAGACTTGCTAGAAGAAATCGTCGGTGAAATCGATGATGAATCAGATGAAGTCGAAAACCTTTATGAAAAAGTAGCAGAACATGAATATATCATTCAAGGACGGATGCTGATCGACGAATTCAATGAAGCGTTTGACACAGATCTTCACATGAGCGATGTCGACACGATGGCTGGTTACTTGATTACAGCGTTAGGATTGATTCCTGATGAAGGTGAAAAGCTTTCATTTGATGTGGATAACGTGACTTTGATTTCAGAAGAAATGGAAGGATCAAGAATTTTAAAAATTCGTGTGCAATTCCATGATCCAGAAGAAGTCGAAATAGAGCCAGAAGAGGAACGTCGTTATTTTAGAAAAGAGTTCGAAGATGACGAGCTTAGAAGATAAAATGAAGGGAAGCTGTGATGAAAGTCACGGCTTCTTTTTGAATTTATCCACTCACTGACTGTTTCATTCAAGAAATACATGATATACTAATCTAGTTGTAAGACGAGACTATTAGGTATTCGCAGAAACAGTAAATAAATGATGAAGAAACGGAGTTAATCTATGAACAAGGAATTAAAACAACAAGTTGATAATCGCCGAACATTTGCGATTATTTCCCATCCGGATGCGGGGAAAACGACGATTACTGAACAATTACTTTTGTTTGGTGGTGCAATTCGCCAAGCCGGTACGGTCAAAGGGAAAAAAACAGGGAACTTTGCTAAATCTGACTGGATGGAAATCGAAAAGCAACGTGGGATCTCAGTTACCAGTTCAGTGATGCAACTGGATTACAAAGGAAAACGTGTCAATATTTTGGATACACCGGGACACGAAGACTTCTCTGAAGATACTTATCGAACATTGATGGCTGTCGATAGTGCAGTGATGGTAATTGATAGTGCAAAGGGGATCGAAGCACAAACAAAAAAATTATTTAAAGTTGTCAAAAAACGTGGTATTCCGATTTTTACTTTTATCAATAAACTCGATCGCGATGGTCGCGAACCACTTGAACTACTTGAGGAACTAGAAGAATTATTAGATATCGAGTCTTACCCAATGAACTGGCCAATTGGGATGGGAAAAGGATTGGAAGGCTTGTATGATATCTACCATAATCGTGTAGAATTTTACCGTCCTGAAAACTATAACGATGAGCGTTTAGTTGAACTAGATGAAGATGGCTTATTGCCAGACAATCATCCATTGACTCAAAATTCAATCTATTCACAAGTATTAGAAGAAGTCGAGTTAGTTAAAGAAGCTGGCGATGCTTTCAATGCGGAAAAAATTGCACGTGGTGATCAAACACCTGTCTTCTTTGGTTCAGCGTTAACGAACTTCGGTGTGCAGACATTTTTGGAAACATTTGTAGACTTAGCACCCTCACCCCATGGACATAAAACTCGGGATGAACAAGTCATTAGTCCCTATGAAGAAGAATTTTCAGGGTTTGTCTTTAAGATTCAAGCAAATATGAATCCTGCACATCGTGATAGAATTGCTTTTGTGCGAATTTGTTCAGGAACATTTGAACGTGGGATGGATGTTTTTTTAGAACGTACAAGTAAAAAACTAAAATTAAGTAATGTTACCCAGTTTATGGCAGATGCACGGGAAAACGTCGAAAATGCAGTAGCAGGTGATATCATTGGGGTTTACGACACCGGAAATTACCAAATTGGAGATACTTTGTATGAAGGAAAATTGAAAGTTGCTTATGAAGAACTACCTTCATTTACACCAGAATTGTTTATGAAAGTCACAGCGAAAAATGTGATGAAACAAAAATCTTTCCACAAAGGAATCCAACAATTGGTTCAAGAAGGTGCGATCCAGTTATACAAAACTTATTTGACTGAAGAATATATTATTGGAGCTGTAGGACAACTTCAATTTGAGGTTTTCCAATACCGGATGATGAATGAATACAATTCAGAAGTTATCATGACACCTATGGGGAACAAAATTGCTCGTTGGATCAATCCAGAAGATTTGGATGAAAAGATGAGTTCCAGTCGAAATATTTTAGCACGTGATCGTTTTGATCAACCGTTATTCTTGTTCGAAAATCAATTTGCGATGCGTTGGTTCAGTGATAAATATCCAGATGTTGAACTGAAAAGTTTACTATAAAAATTGCTGATAAATCAGCTTTAAATAATAGAAATGCTACACCAATAAAAAGTCCTTCTTCATCATGTTTTGATGAAGAAGGACTTTTTTGTTTGAACTAACCGAAACATTCCCGTGCTAGAATGAAATAAATAATCAAAGTATAAAAGAACTGCGTTTTGATTGGATACACAGAATAAAAATGTGTGAGGTGCTCAAATATGATTCGGAAAAGAGATCATTTTTTTTAGAAATCGCCAATTTATAGAATGATCGTAGTTGTTACGATAGTCGCAGCAGGTGAAGCTTTGTTCGACCTGATTAATCATCGCTTTTTATTTCGTAACATGCGAACAACATACACATTTTTATTGCTCTTTGCAGGGATGTCGCTTGTTTCAAAACTCCGTTTGCCAAACTGGCTACTGTTCATCTTGGTCTATTTGATTTTCTTTAGTATTTTTAGTATTGAAATGTTTTTCGATCATAGTTATGTTGACTATACTTCTTTCATGGTCATTGGTGGAATCACTCTGTTGATAGCAACGATCGTAACGATTGGTGCAGTAAAAATCAAAAGTCGGGGACACCGCTAATATAAGTGATTGAAAAAGCCTTAACTTAATGGATCAAAAGAAATATTTAACTAAAAGTTGTTATAAAAAAGTCCAATTATGATGGGCTTTTTTTGTGTAATTGAAATGGTCACAAGCAATCTTTTTTTTAGAATATAAAATGAGCAAATGAAAAACAACTTTCGCTTATGATTCAACTTTTTGTAGTTGACGTCTAAAAGAAATTCTAGTATCATCAATATGAACGTTGTTCATGTTGAAGGAGGAAGAGTAATGAATAATGCTGTTAGCTCAAAAGAAGCACTGATCAGCTATTGCAAAGAAATTGTGAAAGAGCAAGGAATTCAGGCGGTCAATATCCGTTCTTTAGCAAAAAAAAGCGGCATCTCTGTTGGCGCTGTTTATAATTATTTCCCTTCAAAAAGTCATTTACTGTCTGCAACAATTGGAAGCATTTGGGCGGAAATCTTTCATTTGTCTGAAACATCTTTCGACTTTGATAACTTTCTTGACTGTTTAGCAGCTTTGTTAAAAAGTATCGAAGAAGGGAAAAAAACGTATCCTAATTTTTTTACGGCACATGCGTTAGTTATGCCCGTGGAAGATCAAGCAATGGGTTCAGAATTGATGGAAACTTATTGGAACCATATCAAGCAAGGCATGCTCCAGGCATTACAAAAAGATTCACAGGTTCGAGGCAATGTGTTCAATCATCACTTATCGATGGAAGAATATGTTGATTATATATTTGAGCTATTTCTTTATACGATGATTAGCGAAAAACAACACGAAAATTTATTACAACTCATCCGCAACTCAATTTATTAGTAAAAAATTTAAAGCAAAATGAACGTTGTTCACAAGGAGTACTTATGGTAAAAAAAACACAATTATTATTAATTGCAAGTTTAGTTTGGCTATTTGCAGGTTTTAATGTCGCAAAGATTGGAATAGATGCTTATCAAAGTTATGTTGAAATAGTGAATATAAGTGTATCCACTTTTGTTTTTTTGATCTTTTGGTTCATGGTATTTGGACCTTTGGTAAAAAAACATACCCAAAGAATCAGCGAACTGAACGAAGAAAAGCAGTTCTTTTTAAATTTTTTTGATGCCAAATCATTTAGTATCATGGCAATCATGATTCTTGGAGGCCTTGGTATCCGAAAGTTTCAGCTATTACCTGAGCAATTTATTGCTATTTTTTATAGTGGTCTGGGATCTGCATTGTTTTTGGCAGGTATCGTTTTTGGGTATAACTACTTTAATACAAATAGAAAGTGAGCAGAAAATATGAAAAAAGTGATGAATACAGCAATTGTTTATTTTGTTCTAGCAATGAGTAGCGGTGTTTTTTATCGAGAAATTACCAAGTTGAATGATTTTACGGGGCAAACTGTTTTGGCAGTTGTCCATACTCATTTATTTGCTTTGGGAACAGGACTCTTTTTATTGATGGCAGTTTTTTTAAAACTGACACATATGGAAGAAAATAAACTGTACAAAAAGTTCTATCTATTGTATAACATTTCTTTTCCTTTGATGATTGTAATGATGGTTGTTAGAGGGATGCTCCAAGTTCAGCAACGAGTGATTTCTACGAGTATGGATGCAATGATTTCTGGAGTTGCAGGCTTATCGCATATTGGAGTCGCAGTGGCATTGTTGATGGTGTTATTAGCAATAAAAAAAGAAATACTTAATGAAATGTAGGAAGAAGGAGAAATGTAGATGTCAACTTTATTAATTGCCGCAATTAGTTGTATGGTTTTAGCCTTAACATTTTATACGATTGGAGTATTTGCCGAAAGAAAAACAGGTATATTGTTGAACTGGCACGCGTTGATTTTCTGGTTTGGTTTTGTTTTTGATACTGCTGGAACAACGATTATGAGTAAAATTTTTGGTCGTGGTTTTACTTTTAACTTACATAGCGTAACAGGATTAATTGCATTATTATTAATGGCTTTCCATGCAATTTGGGCAACAATTATTTTGATCAAAAAAGACGACAAAGCCAAGCAGACATTTCATCGATTTAGTTTATTTGTTTGGATCGCATGGTTAGTTCCCTTTGTTTTAGGTATTTTTATTGGGATGAATCAATAAGGAGTTTTGTCAAAAAAGTATAAGAAATAAAAAACAGTATTAGAGGGGGAGATAAAAAAATCTCCTTCTCTTTTCTATTCTTTAAAGGTTGAATTCATTAGTTAACAAGCGACAAATAGCGCACTTTTTTGTTATGATTTTATCAAGAATAGACTTCAAGGAGTGATTAAGAATGGCGAGGCCGAAAAAGAAGACAGATCTGATGTTCCTTGCGGAGGAACAATTTGTTGCATTGATGGAGTTGGTAAATACGTTGACCGAAGAGGAACAGAAGGCACCATTTACTTTTGACGAAGCATTTTTGTCCAAGAAAAAAGAACAACATTGGCGTCGAGATAAAAATATCCGAGACGTTCTTATTCATTTATGTGAATGGCATCAATTGCTCGTAAATTGGGTGAAAAAAAATCAAGCTGGTCAAGAAGTTTCATTTCTACCATCACCGTATAACTGGCGAACGTATGGCGAAATGAATGAGGCATTTGTTGAAAAGCACCAAACCACTTCTCTGGAGCAAGCAAAAGATTTGTTGAAGCAGAGTCATCATGAAGTGATGACGGTAATCAATTCTTTTACAAATGAAGAATTATTTGTAAAAAATCAGTTAAGCTGGACAGGAAATTCGACATTAGGTAGTTATTGCGTCTCTTCGACTTCTAGTCACTATGAGTGGGCAATAAAAAAAATCAATCAACATATCAAAAATAAGCAATAAATTTGATATTTAAATGTATTAAACTACTTCATTCATGAAAAATCGACTAAAAATGTCTAGCTAAAATCAAGTATAGTCACTGACAAAAGAGTAACCTGTTAATGAAGTTAGGAGGAAAAGATGTTTCAAAACTTAAACAAACTAATTGATTATATCGAAGAAAACTTAACAGGCGAACTTTTGTTGACTGAAATTGCTCAACAGATGAGGTTTCTGACTCTCATTTAAAACGAACTTTTTCATTTGTTGTTGGCATGACTTTAGCGGAATACATCAAAAATCGAAGACTGGCATTAGTAAATCAAGACTTGATTTCAGGGGGGAGAGTTACTGAAGTTGCATTTTGTTATGGGTATCAGACAGTTGAAGGTTTTTCAAGAGCTTTTCGAAAGTGGAGTGGTTATTTGCCTTCAGAGATTAGAAAAATAGAAATCCAAAAATCTTTTCCTAAACTTTCATTTTATATTGAAGTAAGAGGAGGAATTTCGATGGAATTCAAAATTGAAAAGCAACTGGTAGGTGTGTCTAAGCGTGTATCCATCCAGTTTTGAGGGAGAAAAACCAAAGAATTGTTGAATTGGCACAATCAATCACCAAAAAACAGCGGGAAGAGATGCACCAATTAGGTGACCTATATTCTCACCAAGTAGTAAATGCTTCTTATCATTTTGATGAGGGAAGATTAGCAGAAACAAGAAGGTTGGCCCCTATGATTGGCTGGACAAATGATCAAGAGAATTTGGCTAGTGAAATCTGGTTAGTAGTTACCAAAAAATAAGCAATGATTAATAAGTGTGAGATTGATACCAAGGACATTAAAATTTTGTTACACAAGGTTGGGATGAATTTAAATTCCAACCTTTTTATTTTGGTTTAATCGAATAAACCGACGAGATAGAATCAATTACTATAAAATAAATTGGAACTCACACAATCACAATAGTAAAAAATATTTCTTGATTTTTTACTAGGAATAAGAGTATTGATTTTTTTATACGATTTCTCAAAAAAAATTTAAAAAGAAAAAAATTTTTTCTTTTTTGCGTATATAAACTTAAAAAAGGAAAGTGAGGTGGAAAATAATGGAGACAGAGTGGCAAAAACGAGAACGAAAATTGAAGAAAAAAACGGAGATGTTAAGACTGTGCCGACTATTGGATATTGAAAATTGGGATCAAAATCAGGCAATCAGTAGCGAAATCAAAAAAATAGTTAGCGGAGTAACTCGAAAGCCAGAAGTTAACAATCAAAAGGATATGAAAAGTCAAAAAGAACAAAGCTTCAAAGAAACAAAAAAATCAAGAGATAAGCCGAATGTTGTAAAAGAAAATCAGTGAGAAAAGAATCGACTAGCTACCATTATATGTATACATGAATGGTAATATAGAAAAACATGATTATCTCAAATTAAGAAAAACAGAAAAAATAAGCCTGATCAATAAGAATTGATGAACAATTCAAGTAGATCAGGCTTATTTTTTAATTATATGCTAATTCTTGTCCCAATGGTTGTTTTGGAATAGAAATCTCAACCATACCTTCAAGTTCGATAACTGTGATGTCTTCTTTGCGATAGTCTGCGTCATGGAGTTTATTCAAGAAGTATTTTTGTACTTCTTGAATTTCATTTTGGCGGATATTTCGCTTATGATTCACTAGCAAAATTTCATTGTGTCCAGGTGCTTCAGTATAGACAACTGTGGTATTTCCCATGCTATAAACTTTGACCATATGTGCGTCGGTATTTTCTAATTGATTTAATACAAGGCGTGAATGGCTATTCGTCACGTTTACTAATTTCATGGCGCTCACCTCTCTTCTTTACGCATAAGTACATAAGTAACAGAATTATTTACCTAATTATAATTTTTTTCTCATAAAATGAAAAGTAATTTGCATTGTTATTTGAAAATAAATGAAGAAGAAAAGCCGAACTTTCTAAGAAATTTGTAAAACAAATGGAAGAAAGCTCGACTTCTTTTTCGAGTGAATACTGCAAAAATTTTTAGTTGCTGACTATTCGGCAGTTTCAGAGTTTGATTCTTTTGCCAAACGTTCAGGTTTCGATGTAATAACGATTCGGTTTTCTTTATCTAGTTTGGCTTTCAAGTCATGAATGGTTGGATGATCTAGATAAAATTCCGCGATTCCGTCTTCAATTTGTTCTTGGATTGTGCGACGAAGTGGACGTGCGCCCATGGATGGATCATATCCTAGATCAACTAATTTTTCTTTGACATTTTCTGGTACTTCAATATGAAGTTGTTGTACTGCTAACATATCATTCACATCGTTCAGCATTAAAGTAACGATTGACATCAAATCTTCTTTTGATAAAGCACTGAATTCAATGATACCGTCAAAACGGTTCAAGAATTCTGGTGTGAAATAATTGTTTAATTGATTCAAGACAGAACGAGTAACGCCTTCTCTCGCTGCACCAAAACCAACATTTGCTTCCACTTTACCTGTGCCAGCATTACTTGTCATAATGATGATCGTATCTTTGAAGCTGACTGTCCGACCTTGTGCATCTGTCAAACGACCATCATCCAAAATTTGCAAGAACATGTGTAAGACATCTGGATGTGCCTTTTCAACTTCATCAAGCAAGATTAGGCTATATGGATTGCGGCGGACTTTTTCAGTTAATTGACCTGCTTCTTCATAACCAATATAGCCAGGAGGGGAACCAATCAATTTTGATACGCTGTGTTTTTCCATGTATTCAGACATGTCGAAACGAATCATTGAATCCTCAGAACCAAATAACTCGAAAGCTAACTGTTTAGCAAGTTCTGTTTTTCCAACACCAGTAGGTCCAACAAATAAGAATGAACCAATTGGGCGGTCTTTTTTACTTAAGCCGACACGATTACGTCGAATCGCTTTTGCAACGCGTTCAACCGCATTGTCTTGACCGATAACGTGTGCTTTCAAATCCGTTGCAAGATTTTTAAGCTGTGTTTGTTCTTTTTCTTTTAATTCGCCAACGGGAATGCCTGTGCGTTGTTCAACGATTTTTTCCATATCTTTTTCTGTGATGACGGGTGTTTCTTCATCAGTGATTTGTTTTTCTTTCATTTTTTGCAGTTTATTGATTTGATCACGGTAATAAGCTGCTTTTTCAAAGTCCTCTTCATTAGAAGCCTGTGTTTTTTGTTTTTCAGCTTCTTGTAATTTTTTATCAATCGTTTTTGGATCAACGATTTGAATAGTTAAGTTTTTCTTTGAACCAGTTTCATCTAATAAATCAATTGCTTTATCAGGTAAAAAGCGATCTTGCACGTAACGATTAGATAAAACAGCAGCAGCTTTGATTGCTTCATCAGTATATTTTACATGATGATAGTCTTCATAACGTTTTTGTAGACCTTTTAAAATACTGATTGTTTCATCAACAGTTGGTTCATCGACGCGGACAGGTTGCATCCGACGTTCGAGTGCAGCATCTTTTTCAATAATTCGATATTCATTCAAAGTCGTAGCACCCACCATTTGAAGCTCGCCACGAGCCAAAGCAGGTTTTAAAATATTTCCAGCATCCATGTTTCCATCGCCAGCAGCACCTGCACCGACGATCTCATGAACTTCATCAATAAATAAGATGACATTTTCTGCTTGTGTGATCTCTTCAATCAATTTTTGCATGCGTTCTTCAAATTGACCGCGAATGCCAGTTCCTTGAACTAAAGAAACGACATCCAGACGAATGACTTCTTTGTCCATCAGTTTTTGAGGAACATCACCATCAACGATTTTTTGCGCTAATCCCTCAACAACTGCTGTTTTACCAACACCAGGTTCACCAATTAAAACAGGATTATTTTTTGTTCGGCGGTTGAGGATCTCAACCACGCGTTTAATTTCTTCATCACGACCGATGACTGGATCGATGTCACCTTGGCGAGCTTGCTCGGTAATATTAATGCCATATTCTCCAAGTAAACCTTCAGGATTTCCTTGTGGGGGTTGTCCACCGTTGAAATTATTTCCACCACCGAATTGAGTAGGTGGTGTTTGTTCATAACTATTTCCTTGTTGTTGCATTTGATTAGACATTGAACGGAATAGATCGTCAAGACTACCAAATCCAAATGGATCGTTTTGGGCCATGTTTGTCAGACCTCCATTTTTTTGATTTTTGATTTTTTGATAACAGCTCTGGCAATAATCTAATTGCGCACGATGTCCGTTAACTGTTGCGTATAAATGAATCGTTGCTTCATTTTTGCCACAATTTTGACAAAGCATGTGTTGTTCACGTCCTTTCACAAAATGGGTTGCATCTTTATTTTACAACGCATATTTCAAGAGGTAAAAAGAAAACACTTATCTTTTTTCCAATTATTAGTTAGTTGAGAAGGTAAGGAAAGTCTATTGACCATTTCTGACCTTTGAATTTATTATACTAAAAAAAAGAAGAGAATCAACTATTTTTACTCGAATCAATTCTGTATTTAAATTAGCGTAATAAAGGCATGTCTAGTAGAAAGGATGTTTGAAGCTACATAACAAGTTTTGTTCTTTTTATTAAGAAGGTAGGGAGTAAAAAATTTGTGTGATTTGTCAAAAAAAAAGAAGATAAAATACTTGGTAATTGTTGGAAACGCAATCAATGGACGAATGCGAAAGAGTAAATCCAATAACGAAAAGAAAAGAAGTTTAAATAAAATACTTTTCGCTGAATTTGAATGAAAACTGTTGTATCTGTCGACAAAAAATGGTAATCTTTACAAATGAAAGGGTAAAGCTTTATTAGAAATCTTCTGGATTGCTAAAAAAGAAAACCCTCACATAAAAACAACACTCACTTAAAGGAGACCGATCAATATGGAAAAGAAAGAATTTCACGTAGTAGCAGAAACTGGGATCCACGCACGTCCAGCTACATTATTAGTACAAACAGCAAGCAAATTTAACTCTGATGTAAACTTAGAGTATAAAGGTAAATCAGTAAACTTGAAATCTATCATGGGCGTTATGTCTTTAGGTGTAGGTCAAGGTTCTGACGTTACAATTACAGCTGAAGGTGCTGACGAAGCAGACGCTATGGCAGCTATCGTAGAAACAATGAAGAAAGAAGGCTTATCTGAATAATGGTTGAAATGCTAAAAGGGATTGCCGCTAGTGACGGTGTAGCCGTTGCAAAAGCTTACCTGCTAGTTCAACCGGATTTATCATTCAGTAAGACAACAGTAGAAGATACAGATGCTGAAGAAACTCGTTTAGATGCGGCATTATCAAAATCTACTGAAGAATTGCAACAAATTCGTGAAAAAGCAGCGCAAAGCTTAGGTGAAGCAGAAGCGCAAGTATTTGATGCTCATTTGATGGTTCTAGCAGACCCAGAAATGATTGGTCAAATCAAGCAAAATATTAAAGATAACAGTGTGAATGCTGAATCAGCTCTTAAAGAAGTAACTGATATGTATATTGGCATGTTTGAAGCTATGGATGACAACGCTTATATGCAAGAACGTGCTGCTGATATTCGTGACGTTGCAAAACGTATTTTAGCGCATCTATTAGGTGTGAACTTGCCAAATCCTTCAATGATCAATGAAGAAGTTGTCGTTGTTGCCCATGATTTGACACCAAGTGACACAGCTCAATTAGATCGTACATTCGTTAAAGCTTTTGTGACTGATATTGGTGGACGTACTTCTCACTCTGCGATTATGGCTCGTTCTTTAGAAATTCCAGCAATCGTTGGAACAAAAGAAATCACTGCTAAAGTAAAAGAAGGCCAAATGTTGGCTGTTAATGGTATCGAAGGTGACGTCATCATCGAACCAACAGACGAACAAAAGGCTGAATTTACTAAAGCAGGCGAATCTTATGCTGCACAAAAAGCAGAATGGGAAAAATTAAAAAATGCTGAAACAGTTACAGCTGATGGCAAGCATTTTGAATTGGCTGCAAATATCGGAACGCCAAAAGATTTAGTTGGTGTTCATAACAACGGTGGAGAAGCTGTTGGTCTTTATCGTACAGAATTCTTATACATGGATTCTCCAGACTTCCCTACAGAAGATGACCAATATGAAGCTTATAAAGCTGTCTTAGAAGGTATGGAAGGTAAACCTGTTGTTGTTCGTACAATGGACATCGGTGGGGACAAAGAACTGCCTTACTTACAATTACCACACGAAATGAACCCATTCTTAGGGTATCGTGCACTACGTATCAGCTTGTCTGAACAAGGTGACGATATGTTCCGCACACAAATGCGTGCATTATTACGCGCCTCTGTTCATGGTAACTTGCGTATCATGTTCCCAATGGTAGCTACTTTGAAAGAATTCCGTGCAGCAAAAGGAATCTTTGAAGATGAAAAACAAAAATTAATCAATGAAGGCGTGGAAGTATCTGATACGATCCAAGTCGGAATTATGATTGAAATTCCTGCTGCAGCTGTTATTGCTGACAAGTTTGCTAAGGAAGTTGACTTCTTCTCAGTAGGTACAAATGACTTGATCCAATATACTATGGCTGCTGACCGCATGAACGAACGTGTTTCATATCTATATCAACCTTACAATCCATCAATCTTACGTTTAATTAAAAACGTAATTGACGCAGCACATGCTGAAGGCAAATGGGCTGGAATGTGTGGAGAAATGGCTGGAGATCAAACAGCCGTGCCTCTATTAGTTGGTATGGGCTTAGATGAGTTCTCAATGAGTGCAACATCTATCCTCAAAACACGTAGCTTGATGAAACGTTTAGATACAACGAAAATGGCTGAACTTGCTGATCGCGCGTTGAAAGACTGCGATACAATGGAAGAAGTCGTTGAGCTTGTAAATGAATACGTAAAATAAGTTTGATTGTTAAGTGTTAGAAATTTCGCTAATTTAGTGAGATTTCTAACACTTTTTTGTTTTCTCAAAATCGAATTAGTTTTTTCAATTGAATCGCTTACTTTTAAAGTTGTTGAAAAATAGGGCTTAAGTTTGAGTGACAGTTTCATGGCTATGTTATACTATAGAGGAGAAGGGGGACGTAAGGTGAAAGTATTATTATATTTTGAAAGTGAAAAAATACTTGCAAAATCTGGGATTGGACGTGCGCTTGATCATCAAAAGCGTGCTTTGTCAGATGTAGGGATTCCCTATACCTTAGATACCAATGACGACTATGACATTTTGCACATTAATACTTATGGTATCAATAGTCATAATATGGTTAACAAAGCACGAAGAGATGGCAAAAAGGTTGTTTATCATGCACATTCGACAGAAGAAGACTTTCGCAATTCGTTTATTGGATCTAACCAATTATCTCCTGTCGTCAAAAAATATCTAGTGAGTTTGTACCAAAAGGCAGACTATTTGATTACACCTACGCCATATTCTAAAAGGTTATTGGAAAGCTACGGAATTGAAGTTCCCATTCGTGCGATTTCCAATGGGATTGATTTAGATAAATATCAACCGGATCTTACGAAAGAACAAAAATTTAGAGAATATTTCGATTTATCTCCAAATCAAAAAGTAGTGATTTGTGTTGGCTTATTTTTTGAACGAAAGGGAATCATTGACTTCGTTGAAATTGCTAGAGAAATGCCTGAGTACACATTTATTTGGTTTGGTCATGTACCGATGTACTCGATCCCTAAAAATATTCGAAAAATCGTCAAAGAAGATCATCCAAAAAATGTTATATTTCCTGGTTATATTCGTGGAGATGTCATTGAAGGTGCTTATTCTGGTGCAGATTTGTTTTTCTTTCCTTCCTATGAAGAAACGGAAGGAATCGTTGTTTTAGAGGCGTTAGCAAGTCAACAAAATGTTTTAGTTAGAGATATTCCAGTTTATGAAGGCTGGTTACAAGATGGTAAAAACTGTTATATGGGACGAACGAATCAAGAATTTATTGAGAAAATCAGACAAATAACTGAAAAAGAGATTCCAAGTTTAGTGCAAGCTGGCTATAAAACAGCTGAGGAGCGAAGCATCGGGCGAATTGGCCAAGAACTTCAAAAAGTTTATGAAACGGTGTTGGAGGAACAAGGAACACCTTTAGAGGTTAAAAAAAGTAAATCAATGAAAAGGTAGTTTGGAGGCAAAAAAACATGAAAGTTGGCTTTTTTACCGATACCTATTTTCCGCAAGTTAGCGGAGTTTCTACGTCAATCAAGACATTAAAAGATGAGCTTGAAAAAAATGGTCATGAAGTCTATATTTTCACTACAACAGATCCGAATGCGGATAAATTAGAAAAAGATGTTATTAGAATGCCCAGTGTTCCGTTTGTTTCTTTCAAAGATCGGCGAATCGTTGTGAGAGGCATGTGGTATGCTTATTTAGTTGCCAAGGAGTTGGAACTAGATTTGATCCATACGCATACTGAATTTGGAGCGGGAATTTTGGGGAAAATGGTAGCAAAAAGATTGAAAATTCCAGTTATTCATACATACCATACAATGTATGAAGATTATCTTCATTATATTGCAAATGGTAAAGTGATCAGACAGTCACACGTCAAATATTTTTCGCGTATTTTTGCTAACCATACGACAGGCGTTGTTTGTCCAAGCGAACGAGTGATCGATACATTGCGTGGGTATGGTGTAGTTGCACCTTTACGAGTGATTCCAACAGGGATTGATATCGAAAAATTTAAGCGAGCAGATATTACCGCTCAGGAGGTCAGCGCATTACGGTCGTCATTAGGATTAACTGATGACCAATTGATGGTGCTTTCGCTTAGTCGACTCTCTTATGAGAAAAACATTCAAGCAATTATTCAAGGCTTTCCAGAAGTCATTGCGTCTTATCCAAATGCGCGCTTAGTGATTGTGGGAAAAGGTCCTTATATGGAAGAATTACAGGATTTAATAGAAGAATTAGATTTACAAGAAGTCGTTCAGTTTACCGGTGAAGTCGATAACAATGCAGTGGCTCTTTATTATAAAGCAGCAGATTATTTTGTCAGTGCGTCCACCTCGGAAACACAAGGACTCACGTATACAGAAGCTATGGCTGCTGGTACACCGTGTGTGGTCGAAGGTAACGCTTATTTGAACCGCCTGTTCGATCACGCATCACTAGGGAAGACTTTTGAAACAGACGAAGATTTTGCACAAGCACTTATTCAATATATAATAGATGATATTCCTGGTGATGAAGCGGTTTTAGCTGCAAAACTTTATGAAATTTCATCTACGCATTTTGGTGAAGCCATGATTGAATTTTACCAAGACATGATTATTTATCATGAAGAAGAAATGCGTCGAAAAGAAGAAGAAGCTTCCATCGAGCGAATCAAAATTAAATTAAATTCATTTAAACGATAAATAAAGCAATTTATTCTTAACAAACCTTGATTCTAGCGTATACTAGAGTCAAGGTTTTTTTTAGGAGGTTAGAACATGAAACTCGGATTTATTGGAACAGGTGTGATGGGTAGTTCTATTGTTGAACACTTATTACGAGCGGGATATGAAGTGGTCGTTTATAATCGAACGAAAGCAAAAGCAGATCCTTTAGTGGCTAAGGGAGCTGTTTGGGCAGATACACCACAGTTAGTGGCTGAACAAGGTCAAGTGATTTTTACAATGGTTGGTTATCCAACGGATGTTGAGGAAATTTATTACGGACAAAATGGCATTTTTTCAGCAAATGTTTCAGAAAAAATTGTGGTTGATTTAACAACTAGTACACCAACTTTGGCAGAGAAAATTGCTCAGACAGCTTCTGAAAAGGGAGCAGCTGCATTAGATGCTCCCGTCTCAGGTGGCGATTTGGGGGCAAAAAATGCTACGTTAACAATTATGGTTGGTGGACGAGAAGATATTTATGAAAAAGTTTTGCCGATTTTTAGAGAGTTTGGCTCAACTTTCACGTTACATGGTGATGCAGGAAAAGGTCAGCATACAAAAATGGCTAACCAAATCATGATTGCTGGTACAATGACAGGTATGACCGAAATGTTAGCTTACGCAGAGAAAAATCAACTTGATTTGAAAAAAGTGATTGAAACGCTTTCTGGTGGTAGTGCAGCAAACTGGTCTTTGAGCAATTATGCACCACGTATTTTACGTGAAGACTATTCTCCTGGATTTTTTGTTAAACATTTTATCAAAGATTTAAAAATTGCTTTAGATGAAGCAGAAAATCAATCACTTGAATTACCTGCTACTAAACAAGCACTCATTTTGTACGAACAGTTGGCTGGTAAAGGGTTTGAAAACGATGGGACACAAGCGTTGATTAAACTTTGGTGGCCGAATGGAAATGTCCCAGAAAAAAAATCGTAAAAAACTTGTTTTTTTCGCGAAAATCAATGCAAGACAGCCATGACTTTGTTACAATATAACAGAAATAAGAAAAGGAGGACCTCCTATGACACATTCACAATTAGTCGCAATTATTAAACGACTGGAGGCTATGGTCGAATCAGCAGACAACGAGTTGCAAGTTCGTCGCTTTGAAAAAGAAGGCGTTGAAAAATGTACAGTAACTTATGATAAAGCAACTGCTACATTTGAATTAACTGAAACAGATACACATCAACAATACGAGTTTGATAATATTGATATCGTTGCGATGGAAATCTACGACTTAATCCAATAGTTTTGCTAATTTAGCGTAAGCTTGTACACAACATAAAAAGACCGGGATGATTGTTCATCTCGGTCTTTTTATGTTGTGCTTTTGAGTGGCTGCTAGATACTCATTGATTATTTATTTTCGGCTGTTCTTTGCTAATCTTACGCTGGTAGCTGAGCAAAATTTGAACAGGATCAACTTCCGCCTTTGTCAATTGTTGTTTTTTTGCTAAAGTATCACTTCCAGCGGTGAAACGAAAATCTGGCAGGATGTCACTAGCCAGTTTAGATGTCGTTATTAATTGACCGTAGGAAATCAAATAATATTTTGTTAGCTGTGGATTTGCCGCAACGGGTAAAGCCAAAGTAAGACGAGATGTCTGCAAAAATGTTTTTTGGTTTCTGATTTGTCGGATGAAGGAAGTCATTAGTTCAATCTCATTTTGAATATTACTTGCACGTTCGAAATTGAGAAGTTCAATAAAATGTTCTTGTCGTTGTTTAAGATAAGACAAAATTTTTTTATTTTTACCTTGTAGAAGTCCTTGGATTTCTCTTTTCTTTTGTTGAAAGGATAGTTGACTAATTGTTGGTAGCTGTGTTCGCAAAGCGAGCAAACTAATTTCTTTCAGCCAAGGCATTTGGTAAGTTTCTTCTAAAATACGTAAGATAGTAGGTATTTTTTTATAGGAACGAAAAGGACCAAAACTTTGAGAAGTGGGATCATCCGACAAAACAAAACCAGTGTCAGTTAATTGCAGATAATTATAATTAGTAAAATAGTTCATTTGTCGATTATAGATGGGATGATAGTGTTGAATTAGTTCGCATTCTAAGAGTAACGCATCTAGTTCAGTATCTACGACGACAAAATCAAAATCGACAATGGTATGTATCATTCTTAGTACCTTATTTGAATGTTGCTTGTTTTGTTGAAAGTAACTACTTACACGTTTTTTTAACTGTTTAGCTTTACCTACATAAATCACTGAACCGTGTTTATCTTTCATTAAATAAACGCCAGGAAGAAGAGGTAGATTTTTGACTTTTTCTTTAAGCATAATTACTCCTTTTGTCTTTCAATCAAAAAAACTATAACAAATTTGAAAAAAACAAACAAGAAAACTTCTTTTTTGGAAAATGAACAGAAGAAAAAGCTTTGATAATCAAAATATTTTTTTGAAATGTTTTTTTAATCTATCGTTGTTGAATATCTATTTTATCAATATTTGTAAATGAGTTTTTCCTTAAAATAAACTGAGAATCAAAAAAAATCACTGAATACGGTTGATTTTTGAAAAAAGTTAAGATATAGTTTGAACATCAAAAGATTTGATAATCAAACTAATTAGTGGATGGTGGAACATGGAACCAGATTTGAAAACAGTTAATGATTATCTCGTAAGTGTGTTCAATGATATCTTGACGATCGAAGAGTCTGAGTTGAAAAAATCACAATTCAACGATCTATCGATTACTGAGATGCATACAATCGAGGCAATCGGTATGTATAAGAAAAAAACAACTTCAGAAGTAGCAAAGGAGTTATCGATCACTGTTGGGACCTTGACCACTGCCATCAACAAATTAGTGAAAAAAGGGTATGTTGAGCGTATTCGCAGTGAAGATGATCGGCGTGTGGTGAAACTAGGCTTAACGAAAAAGGGTAAGCTATTATATCGCGTGCACCAACATTTTCATCGAGAGATGGTCAAAAATATTCTGGACGGAATGGGTGACCAAGAACAGCATGCTTTGTTAAATGCACTGAAAAACTTGCATGATTTCTTGCGAGAGTATAAGTGAGGAACGCTAATGGAACAATTTGGAACAATTATGGCAACTGCAAGTGCACTTCCTGAAAGAATCGTGACAAACGATGAACTTTCACAAATGATGGAGACATCAGACAAATGGATCAGTTCACGAACTGGGATTAGAGAAAGACGTTGTGTAACAAATCAAACAACATCAGATCTTTGTTTCCTAGTTGCGCAAAAATTACTAGAAAAGCAAAAAACGCAGCCAGAAGAATTAGATTTCATCGTAGTTGCTACGATTTCTCCCGATTATGCAATGCCTTCAGTGGCTGCACAAGTCCAAGGACGATTGGGAGCAACCAAAGCAATTGCTTTTGATTTGAGTGCTGCTTGTACTGGTTTTGTGTATGCGCTAAGTATTGCTGAAAAAATGATTCGCTGTGGCTCAAAAAAAGGGCTTGTGATTGGTGGAGAAACGTTGTCTAAGTTACTTGACTGGACAGACCGCTCGACAGCTGTATTATTCGGTGATGGAGCAGGTGGTGTGTTATTAGAAGCTGGCGCCACAAAAAAATTATTAGTGGAGCATCTAGCAACAGATGGCACAAGAGGTTCTTCATTAACAGCAGGATATCATAAAAATCAAAGTCCATTTTATTCTGAAAAGTCAGAAGGTTCTTACTACTTACAGATGGTTGGACGTGATATTTTTGACTTTGCAGTTCGTGATGTCGCGAAGAATCTAAAAGAAATAACGCAAGAAAATTCAGTTGATTATCTACTTTTGCATCAAGCAAATCAACGAATCATTGAGAAAATCGCTCGGAAAGTCAAAATTCCACAAGAGCAGTTTCTAGCAAATATGGACAAGTATGGTAATACTTCTGCTGCAAGTATTCCTATTTTATTAGATGAGGCAGTTTCCGCTGGGACGCTTCAATTAGGCAGTAATCAGAAAGTGGTATTTACAGGTTATGGCGGAGGTTTAACATGGGGAAGTATCCTCATGGAGCTATAAACTGATAAATGATAAAAATAAAACTATAAAATTGTAAACAATATCGGAGGAATATATCGTATGGTATTCGAAAAAATTCAAGAAATTATTGCAGAAGAATTAGGGAAAGAAACAGAAGAAATTAAATTAACGACAGATATTCAAGAAGATTTAGAAGCTGATAGCTTGGACTTATTCCAAATCATCAACGAAATCGAAGATGAATTTGATGTGAAAATTGAAACAGAAGATGGCATTAAAACTGTACAAGATTTAGTTACTTACGTTGAAAAACAAACTGCATAATCATGTAATAAGGTTGGGGGCTGGGACATTTCCGATATGAAATGTCTTGGCCTTTTTGAATAAATGGATACTTAATCGTCTATCCTAAATTATTGGAGAATATAATGAAGACAGCATTTTTATTTAGTGGGCAAGGCGCTCAATATCAAGGCATGGGTCAAGATTTATATCATGAACCTGTAGTAAAGCAAACATTTGATGAAGCAAGTCAAATTCTTGGTTATGACATGGCAGATTTGTGTTTTACTGAGAATCAGCAGCTAAATCAAACAACTTACACACAGCCGGCGATTTTAACGGTAAGTGTTGCCTATCATCGTTTATTACAAGAACAAGGAATCACTCCAGATGCGGCATTAGGGCTTAGCTTAGGAGAGTATTCCGCATTGGTTGCGAGTGAAGCGCTATCGTTTGAGGAAGCCGTGGCATTAGTGGCTAAACGCGGTGCTTATATGACGGAGGCGGCGCCAACCGGCAGCGGCAAAATGGTCGCTGTGATGAATACACCGATTGAAGTAATTGAAGATTGTTGCCAAGAAGCAAGTCAGTATGGGATTGTTTCACCTGCAAATTATAATACACCACAACAAATCGTTATTGGTGGAGAAGTAGTGGCTGTTGATGCGGCGACGGATTTGTTACAAGAACAAGGCGCTAAACGAATGATTCCGTTAAATGTTAGTGGACCCTTTCATACAGGCATTCTAGCGCCAGCAGCGCAAAAACTAGCGAAGGAATTAAAAACGATCTCGGTTAACGAACCAAAGATCCCAGTGATTAGTAATACCACCACTGAGATCATGA
The DNA here is from genome assembly GCF_017316125.1 of Enterococcus sp. DIV0660C. Classification (GTDB taxonomy): domain Bacteria; phylum Bacillota; class Bacilli; order Lactobacillales; family Enterococcaceae; genus Enterococcus_B. The sequence continues at coordinate 73,113 of NZ_JAFLWA010000019.1, forward strand.
CAAAAGAGACAATTCCAAACTTGTTAGAGCGTCAAGTGATGTCTCCTGTTCGCTTTTATGAAAGTATTGAAAAATTAAAATCATTGGGAATTGACCAAATGATTGAAGTCGGACCAGGGAAAGTCTTGAGTGGTTTTATGAAAAAAATCGATAAAACGATTCCTGTTTACCGTGTTGAGAATCAACAAACATTTGAAGAAACTTATCAACGATTATCAGGGAGGTAATTATGAACGTTAGAGGAAAAAACGTTTTTGTCACAGGAAGTACAAGAGGTATCGGGGAAGCAATCGCAATTGCGTTTGCTAAAGCGGGTGCCAATGTTGTCTTAAATGGTCGCAGCGCGATTTCTTCAGAGAAATTGGCTGAAATTTCAGCTTTAGGTGTTACCTGTATTGGGGTATCTGGTGATATCTCTGATTTTACTAAAGCAGGTGAGATGATCAAGGAAGCACAAGAGAAGCTGGGTTCTGTTGACATTTTGGTCAATAACGCCGGAATCACGAATGACAAATTATTACTTCGTATGGACGCTGAAGATTTCAAAAAATGTTTGGATATCAATTTGACTGGTACATTCAACATGACCCAACATGTTTTAAAACAAATGATGAAGAAACGTGAAGGTGCAATCATCAATTTGGCAAGTGTTTCTGGTTTAATCGGAAATGTCGGACAAGCAAACTATGCAGCTAGTAAAGCTGGAGTTGTTGGCTTAACAAAATCAGTTGCAAGAGAAGTAGCGACGCGTGGAATCACATGCAACGCCATTGCGCCGGGCTTTATTGCAACGGACATGACGGATGTTCTATCAGAAAAGGTGAAAGAACAAGTCACAAAACAAATTCCACTGCAACGCTTTGGTCATGTGGAAGATATTGCCAAAGCTGCAGTTTTCTTAGCAGAAAATGCGTACATCACAGGTCAAGTGATCAATGTTGATGGCGGTTTGGTCATGCACGGATAATAGAAAGGAAGATGATTGATGAATCGAGTAGTAATTACAGGCTATGGTGTTACTTCGCCAATCGGAAACGATGCCGATAGCTTTTTAGATAGTTTAAAAAACGGAACGAATGGAATTGCACCAATTACAAAATTTGATGCAACTGAAACAGGAATTACGTTAGCTGGTGAAGTAAAAGATTTCCCTTATGATAAATACTTTATTAAAAAAGACAGCAAACGTATGGACATGTTTTCGATTTATGGAATCTATGCCGCTCTTGAAGCGATTGAAATGAGTGGATTAGAAAAAGAAAAAATCAATCAAGACCGTTTCGGCGTTATCGTTGGCTCTGGAATTGGTGGTTTACCAACAATTGAAAATCAAGTAATTCGTTTGCATGAAAAAGGTGCTAAGCGCGTATCCCCAATGTTTGTTCCTATGTCGATCGCTAACATGGCTGCTGGAAATATTGCCTTACGAGTAGGCGCTAAGGGAATTTGTACATCAATCGTTACAGCTTGTGCTAGTGGAACAAACTCAATTGGTGAGGCTTACCGTAACATCAAACATGGATACTCAGACGTTATCTTAGCTGGCGGAACAGAAGCGACAATCTGTGAAATGGGAATCGCAGGTTTTGCTGCGTTGACTGCTTTATCAACTGCTACGGATCCAACACGTGGTTCCATTCCATTTGATGAAGAGCGTAATGGTTTTGTTATGGGAGAAGGCGCTGGAATCTTAGTGATCGAGTCCTTGGAACATGCAAAAGCACGTGGTGCAAAAATCTATGGTGAAATCGTTGGTTACGGTTCAAATTGTGATGCCTATCATATGACAGCACCAACACCAGACGGATCAGGCGCTTCAAAAGCAATGAAATTGGCAATGGACGAAGCAGGAATCCAGCCAGAAGAAGTGGGCTATATCAACGCCCACGGAACAAGTACACCCGCAAATGACCAAGCAGAAGCAAAAGCAATTCAGCTAGCACTTGGTGAAAACTTCCGAGAAACCTATGTTAGCAGCACGAAATCAATGACAGGTCATTTACTAGGCGCTGCAGGGGGAATCGAAGCATTAGCAACGTTGTTAGCGTTAGAGCACCAATTTATACCACCAACTATCAACGTAGTGAATCAAGATCCAGAGATTGATTTAACAGTCGTAAAAAATGACAGTAAACCTGCTGAAATTACTTATGCAATGAGTAACTCACTAGGTTTCGGTGGGCATAATGCGGTCCTTTGTATGAAACGCTGGGAGGAATAAGTTTGAATATCAGTGAAATTAAAGAATTAGTAACGCAATTTGATCAATCTTCTTTGACTGAATTTGATTTGCGCGAAGGTCAATTTGAACTTTATATGAATAAAAACAATACGAGTCGTGGAGCAGCAACAGCGCCTCAAACAATGGAAGCACCTGCAGTCCAATCTGTATCAGCTAAACCAGAAATCAAACCAGATGAACCGTTCAAGGAACAGTCTGTCGTAGCGGACACGAAGCAAGAAATTGAAGGTATCGAAGTAAAATCACCCATTGTTGGTGTTGTATATTTACAACCTTCACCGGACAAACCAGCTTACAAAAAAGTTGGTGACCAAGTAGTAAAAGGTGAAATCATCTGTATTATTGAAGCAATGAAACTAATGAATGAGATTACCAGTGAATTTGACGGAGAAATTGTTGAAATTCTGGTTGAAAATGAAGAAGTTGTTGAATTTGGTCAACCACTCGTTAAAATTCAGCCAAAATAAGAAAGAGGTAGAAGATGAATATTCAAGAAATCAAAGAAATCATTCCACATCGTTACCCAATGTTGCTGATTGATCGAGTGGAAGAAATGGTTGCAGGCGAAAGAGTTATCGCTAAGAAAAATGTCACAATCAATGAACCTTTTTTTCAAGGGCATTTTCCGGAAGAACCAGTTATGCCAGGTGTGCTGATTGTTGAAGCAATGGCACAAGCTGGAGCGGTTGCCTTATTGTCTTTAGAACAATTTAAAGGAAAGACAGCTTATTTTGGCGGATTGGATAAAGCAAAATTCCGTCGCAAAGTGACACCAGGAGATACTTTATATTTGGAAGTTGAAATTATCAAAGTAAAATCTTCCGCAGGAATCGGGAAGGGTGTCGCAAAAGTGGATGGCAAAAAAGTTGCCGAAGCTGAATTAACCTTTATGATTGGATAGGTGAAATATGTTTTCAAAAGTTTTGATAGCTAACCGCGGTGAAATTGCCGTGCGGATTATTCGTGCCTGTCGTGAATTAGGTATTCAAACCGTTGCTGTATATTCAGAAGCAGATGCTGACGCATTGCATACCCAATTAGCAGATGAAGCGATTTGCATTGGACCAGCGAAAGCTGTTGATTCTTATTTGAATGTTCAACAGGTTTTGAGTGCGGCAATCGTTACTAAGGCCGAAGCGATTCACCCAGGTTTTGGTTTTTTATCTGAAAATAGTCGTTTTGCATCAATGTGTGAAGAGTGCAATATTGTTTTTATTGGGCCTAAAAGTGAAACAATTGATGCAATGGGGAATAAGATTAATGCCCGTCGCTTGATGCAAGAAGCGAAAGTCCCGGTGATCCCGGGAAGCGAAGGTGTACTTTCTACTGTGGAAGAAGCTTTGTCTGTTGCGGATAAGATTGGTTACCCAGTTATGCTAAAGGCCGCTGCTGGTGGCGGTGGTAAAGGAATTCGGAAGGTAATGACCAAAGAAGACCTACCACAACACTTTGCTTCTGCGCAACAAGAAGCTGCTGCTGCGTTTGGAAATGACGAAATGTATTTGGAAAAAATTATTTATCCAGCAAGACACATTGAAGTTCAAATATTGGGTGATCATTATGGAAATGTCATTCATTTGGGTGAGCGTGATTGTTCGTTACAAAGAAATAATCAAAAAGTTCTTGAAGAATCACCATCTGTTGTGATTTCTGCTGCAAAACGTGCAGATTTAGGCGCTGCGGCTGTTCGTGCAGCGAAAGCTGTAAATTACGAAAATGCTGGAACCATTGAATTTCTGATGGATGAATCTGGTGCCTTTTACTTTATGGAAATGAATACGCGAATTCAAGTAGAACATCCAGTGACAGAAATGGTAACGAATGTTGACTTAGTGAAAAAGCAAATTGAAATCGCAGCAGGCGAACCATTGGGGTTAGAACAAAGCGACATCAAGTTTCAAGGTCATGCGATTGAATGTCGAATCAATGCAGAAAATCCAGCTTTTCATTTTGCCCCTTCACCTGGAACCATTGAAAACTTATTACTTCCTGCTGGAGGAATGGGTTTACGTGTCGATAGTGCAGTTTATTCAGGCTATAAAATACCTCCATACTATGATTCAATGATTGCTAAAGTCATTGTTCATGGCGATACACGCTTTGAGGCGTTGATGAAAATGCAACGTGCGTTAAGTGAAATCGTGACAGATGGTGTTGTGACAAATGCCGAATTTCAAATGGACTTGATTAGTCATCCAGCAGTGATTGCTGGTGATTACACGACGGCATTTTTACAAGAAGAATTTTTACCAAATTGGACACCTGAAACGGAGATTGGAGGCGAGTAGATGGCTCTGTTTAAGAAGAAAAAATATATTCGCATTAACCCAAATCGTGGAGCTCAGCCTACAAGTCCACCAACTGTTCCTGACAACATGTGGGCAAAGTGTCCGAATTGTAAACACATCATTTACACAAAAGATATTGGTGAAGAACGTGTTTGTCCGAACTGTGGTTACACGTTTCGTATCAGTGCTTGGCAACGATTAGCGTTAACGATTGATGAAAAAAGCTTTGAAGAATGGGATACTGAATTAGCAACAGAAGATCCTTTGAATTTTCCTGGGTACCAGGACAAAATCGAAGTGATGCAAGAAAAAACTGGATTGCATGAAGCCATTTTGACTGGTAAAGCAACGATCAATGACATTCCTTTGGCAATTGGCGTGATGGATTCAAACTTTATCATGGGAAGCATGGGAACGATTGTTGGCGAAAAAATAACTAGATTATTTGAACGGGCGTTAACAGCAAATTTACCTGTGGTCTTGTTTACTGCCTCTGGCGGTGCCAGAATGCAAGAAGGTATTTTTTCTTTAATGCAAATGGCAAAAATTTCCGCAGCGGTGAAACGTCACAGTAATGCAGGGCTTTTTTATCTAACGATTTTGACTGATCCAACAACTGGTGGTGTAACCGCTAGTTTTGCGATGGAGGGTGATGTGATTTTAGCTGAGCCGCAAAGCTTGATTGGTTTTGCTGGTCGTCGGGTAATTGAACAAACGATTAAACAGGAATTACCGGAAGATTTTCAAAAGGCAGAATTTTTGTTAGCCCATGGTTTTGTTGATCAGATCGTTCCACGAACAGAATTGAAGCAAACCATTCATCAGTTGCTTGAGTTGCATACACAGAAAGGTTGGTTGGATCATGAATAAAACAGCTCATGAGGTTGTTCAACTAGCTAGAGCAAAAGAACGTTGGACGAGTTTAGATTTTTTTGAAGAAATTTTTGATGGATTTCAGGAGTTTCATGGTGATCGTTTGTTTGGTGATGATGAAGCAATCGTTGGGGGGATTGCTCGTTTAGCTGGCAAACCAATCACAGTGATTGGCATCCAAAAGGGGCGAGATCTACAAGAAAATATCCAACGAAACTTCGGTTCACCACATCCAGAAGGGTACCGCAAAGCGTTGAGATTGATGAAACAGGCAGAAAAATTTAAACGTCCAGTCATCACGCTGATTAATACTGCTGGAGCTTATTGTGGGGTAGGAGCGGAAGAACGTGGCGAAGGTGAAGCAATCGCCAAAAATCTTTTAGAAATGTCTGATTTGAAAGTACCAGTTCTAGCAATCATCATTGGTGAAGGCGGCAGTGGTGGAGCGCTTGCTCTTGGTGTTGCTGATGAAGTTTGGATGCTTGAGCAAACGATTTATGCGATTCTTTCACCAGAAGGATTTGCATCTATTTTGTGGAAAGATGGAAGCCGAGCGGCTGAAGCGGCTGAGCTGATGAAAATCACTGCGCCTGAATTACATGAATTAGGAATTGTGGACAAGGTGATTCCAGAAACTTTTAATGGGGAACCACTTCCTTGGCCTAAAGTAGCACACATAATGAAAAAAGCAATAATTGAAAAGTTAACTGAATTATCGCAAACGGATGTAACTACTTTACTTGAAAACCGTTATGAAAGATTCCGTAAGTACTAAACGACTGATGATAAGAGGTTGGGATTTCTCCCAGCCTCTTTTTGTTGTATTGAAAAAAACAAAGCAATTTGTTTTTCTTTGCTTCGATCTGATTTTGAATTTGCTTGGAATCATTTGGAATGAAGTTAGAGGCGAATGATTTTTAGTCAAAAACAAGGAAAAACTCATGATAAATGAAATTTTCGCATATTTTTTCAAAAATTACTCTTGAAATGAATAAAAAATCTGATATTATGTATAATAACTCATTAACTGAATGTTGTGTGTATAAATATTAGAGGAGAGTATAGATGAAAAAAATAATTTGGTTTGCGATGGTTTCAATGGTGGTCCTTTTAGGTGCATGTAGCTCAGAAGGAAAAGAAACAAGTAATGATTCAAAAAAAGAAGTGATTCAAAGCATCCAAGACTCTGGAAAATTAGTGGTGGGAACTTCTGCAGATTTTGCTCCATTTGAATTTCATACGATGATTGATGGAAAAGATAAAATCGTCGGTGTGGATATTGATTTGGCGAATGAAATCGCGAAAGAATTGGGTGTCAAAGTCGAGGTGATGGATATGGAATTCAATGCGGTATTAGCAGCCTTACAACAAGGAAAAGTCAATTTAGCGATTTCTGGTATTTCGGCAACAGAAGAACGTCAACAAACATTTGACTTCTCAGATAATTATTTTGCTCCACCTCAAAAAATGGTGATTAATAAAGAAAACGTAAATGAATTAACTAGTCTAAAAAGTTTTGCAAAGAAAAAAGTGGGCGCGCAAAAAGGATCAGTTCAAGAAGATGTTGTGAAAGAACAAGTGGCAGACGCACAACTAGTTTCTGTAGCTAAAGTGCCTAATCTAATCATTGAATTAAAACAAGGATCAATTGATGGATTGGTGTTAGAGGAAACCGTTGCAAATTCTTATATTGAAAACAATCCAGAATTGATGTTAGCAGATGTTGATTTAGTTTCGAGCGATGAAGAAGCCTACGCAATTGCATTACCAAAAGGTGAAGAAGAATTACAAAAGAAAGTTAATCAAGTTATCAAAGAATTACAAAGCTCAGGAAAAATGGATGAATTTATTAAAAAAAATACAGAGTTAGCTAAAAAAGCGGAAAAATAAAGGAGTTTGATTACGTGAATTTTTCATTTCTATCGATATACTATCCCTATTTCCTGTCAGGTGCATTAATTACATTAATTATCTCCGTTATTACGATTGTTTTTGGAACAGTAATTGGTGTTGTCATGGCATTATTTAAGCTTTCAAAGATTCGTCCTTTACGATGGTTTGCCAATGCTTATATCGAAGTATTACGTGGGACACCAATGCTGATCCAAATTTTAATTGGTTTCGGATTGTTACAAGGTGTGGTTCATGCACCAACATTGACTCTAGGTGTGCTAGATGTTGACTTTAGTCGGTTAATACCGGGAATGATTGTCTTATCAATGAATTCGGGTGCTTATGTCGCTGAAATTGTTCGTGGTGGAATCATGGCTGTCAATTTTGGGCAAGACGAGGCCGCTAGCTCGTTGGGACTTAGACCAATGCAAACAATGCAATATGTGATTTTACCACAAGCATTAAGAAATATCTTGCCTCCAATGGGTAATGAATTTATCACGTTGATCAAAGATTCTTCCCTACTTTCGACAATTGGAATCTACGAGTTATTAAATAGTGCTCAAATTGTTATCTCGAATTCGTATCTTCCTTTAGAACCTCTCTACGTAGCCGCAATTATTTATTTTGTTCTAACCTTTTTGATGTCGAGATTGCTGCATGTTTGGGAAATCAAATTAGGTAAAGGATACCGATGAAAGGAAGGACGTCAATGGAAGCACTTATTCAAGTGAATCACTTAACCAAAACATTTGGACAAAAAGAAATTTTAAAAGGCATCACATTAGAAATCACTCAAGGAGAGGTCGTGGTAGTGATTGGCCCGTCTGGCTCTGGAAAAAGTACGTTTTTACGCTGCTTAAATCTGTTAGAAGAGCCGACCAGTGGAATAATCTTGTTTGATGGTCAAGAAATCACCAACAAAAAAACAGATATTTACCAAATGAGGGAACAGATGGGAATGGTTTTTCAACAATTCAATTTATTTCCAAATTTAACAGTGTTAGAAAATATTTTGCTGGCACCGACGAAAGTAAAAAAAATCAGTCGCGCAGAGGCAGAAGAAAAAGCGTTAGTCCTTCTTGACAAAGTTGGTTTGGTAGCAAAAGCACATGAATATCCGCAAGCATTATCAGGCGGACAACAACAAAGAATCGCAATCGCCAGAGCTCTTGCGATGGAACCTAAAGTAATGTTGTTTGATGAACCAACGTCTGCATTAGATCCAGAAATGGTTGGAGAAGTTCTATCAGTTATGCAGGAATTAGCAAAGGAAGGTATGACCATGGTAATCGTGACCCATGAAATGGGCTTTGCGCGAGAAGTTGGCGATCGTGTTTTATTCATGGATGATGGAAGGATGATTGAAGAAGGGACGCCAAAAGAACTTTTCGAGGAAACGAAGAAAGAGAGAACACGGCAGTTTCTTGAAAAAGTTTTATAAAAGAAAAACGATTGCCGTGTGGTGATCGTTTTTCTTTTTGCAAAAGAGTAAAACACAAAAGAAAATAAAACAAGCAGTTGAGAACGGATACAAAAATGTGCGGAGTGGATTGGATGGTAAAGGTAGTTTTTTTTTAGATTATGCAGTATAATTAGGGGCTGAGGAGTACCTGGTGTGCTCCTTCATTTTTTGCAAATGAGGAGACAAGATGTTTTCAAACTATAAACCAACATGGATGGTAGAAGCCATCTATCAAATTACCCCTGCACAGTTGAAAAATTTAGGTATCAAAGCCGTGTTAACTGATTTGGATAACACATTGATTGCTTGGAATAATCCAGATGGAACAGAAGAATTGTTAAATTGGATTTTAGAGATGAAGAATGCTGGCATTCCTGTGGTAGTTGTTTCAAATAATAACTCGAAGCGAATTGAACGAGCTATCGAAAAGTTTGATTTGCTTTATATTGCTCGTGCAATGAAACCATTTGCTGTAGGAATCAATCAAGCAAAGAAAAAGTTGAACCTTGCTGATGAAGAACTCGTGATGATTGGCGATCAAATCATGACGGATATCCGTGGTGCAAATCGCGCCGGGATTCGTAGTATTTTGGTCAAACCAATTATCGAGACGGATAGCTGGAAAACACAAATCAATCGTTTTTTTGAAAAAAGAATCATGGCTCATTTATTAGTAAATAATCCTGATATGGGCTGGCGAGGTGGAATTGAATGAGTGAAGAATTACACTGTATCGGGTGCGGCTCGATTATTCAAACAGATAGACCAGGAGAACTAGGATATACACCGCAATCTGCCTTAGAAAAAGGGTTGGAATCAGGCGAAGTTTATTGCCAACGTTGTTTCAGATTACGACACTACAATGAAATCCAAGATGTTTCTTTAACAGATGATGATTTTTTACGTTTGTTAAATGAATTAGGTCAAAAGGATGCATTGATCGTTAACGTTGTCGATATTTTTGATTTCAATGGTTCATTGATTCCGGGATTACATCGTTTTGTTGGTGATAACCCAGTGTTATTAGTAGGTAATAAAGTCGATATCTTACCAAAATCACTGAAGAAACCTAAAATGATTCAATGGATGACGGAACGTGCGCACGAAGTAGGGCTCAGACCTGCCGAAGTACTGCTAACGAGTGCAAAAAAAGCACATGAAATGGAAGATTTACTGGCCAAAATCGAAGAATATCGTGAAGGTAGAGATGTCTATGTCGTTGGTGTAACGAATGTCGGTAAATCAACACTGATCAATCAAATCATCAAGAATACGGTGGGTGTTCAAGACGTGATTACTACTTCACAATTTCCCGGGACGACTTTAGATAAAATTGAAATTCCTTTAGATGACGGTCAAGCGCTAATTGACACGCCGGGAATTATTCATCGTCATCAAATGGCGCATTATTTAGGTAAAAAAGATTTACGCATCATTGCACCAACAAAAGAAATCAAACCGAAAGTTTATCAATTGAATGATGGTCAAACGCTCTTTTTAGGTGGTTTGGCACGTTTTGATTTTGTAAATGGTGATCGTGGCTCATTTATTGCGTATGTTTCAAATGATGTGAATATCCATCGAACAAAACTCGAAAAAGCAGATGAATTTTACGCAAAACATGTGGGTGGACTTTTACAGCCTCCACGTCCTGACGAGGTAGAAGAATTTCCTGAACTCGTTCGTTTTGAATTTTCAGTGAAAGAAAAAACAGATATCGTTTTTGCTGGACTTGGATGGATCACTGTGTCACAGCCAGCTGTTGTTGCTGGATGGGCGCCTAAAGGTGTCGATGTAATCAAGCGTAAAGCTTTAATTTAAGGAAGAAGGAAAAAAATGGAATTAAGAGGAAAACAAAAACGTTTTTTACGTAGTCAAGCACATCACCTACAGCCTATTTTTCAAATTGGAAAAGGTGGAATCAACTCAGCAATGCTTGTTCAAATCAATGAAGCATTAGAAAAACGTGAACTAATCAAAGTTACTTTGTTACAAAACACGGATGAAATCGCTGAAGATGTTGCGCGAATTTTAGAAGAAGAAGTTCAATGTGAGATTGTTCAAATCATTGGACGCGTATTGGTACTGTACAAACCATCAAGTAAAGAAAAATATCAACGCATTTCACGAGAAGTAAAAGCAATCTAAGGAGTGGTCGTTAATGAGTACGCAGGCTAATCTATTTGTTCGTTCACAAGTTTTTCCAAAAGAAATGCCACAAGTCTTTGAGAAAAAACGGCAAGTTGGAATCTTGGGTGGAACATTTAACCCTGTCCATCTGGCACATCTAGTTATGGCTGAACAAGTTGGACAGAATTTAGGACTGGATCGCGTATTTTTAATGCCTTCCTATCAACCACCACATATTGATGAGAAAAAAACGATTTCGGCAACACATCGATTGAACATGCTTGAGCTAGCAATCGAAGACAATCCGTTTTTGGCAATTGAAACCGTTGAATTAAGTCGTGGTGGTAAAAGTTATACTTATGACACAATGAAAGCCTTGACGCAGAATAATCCAGATACAGATTATTATTTCATCATTGGCGGAGACATGGTTGAGTATCTACCAAAATGGTACAAAATCGATGAATTAGTTCAGCTCGTCCACTTTGTGGGGATCAAGCGTGCTGGTTATGGAGTCGAAACGCCGTATCCTGTGATTTGGGTCGACGTGCCTGAAATTGACATTAGTTCGACCAAGATTCGTCAAAAAGTTCGTCAAGGTTGCTCGATTCGCTACTTAGTTCCTGACAAAGTAGTTGATTACATTCAGAAAGAAGGCTTGTATCAATATGGATTATAGTAGTCATTATACTGCGGATACTCGCGAAACATTGATGCAAAAAGTCCAAATGCGAATGAGTGAACGTCGTTTTCAACATGTTTTGGGTGTAGAGAAAATGGCAATAGCATTGGCTGAAAAGTATGGTTGTTCGCCAGAAAAAGCCAGTATTGCAGCATTGACCCATGATTATGCAAAAGAACGTCCAGATGATGAGTTTGTACTAGTTATCAAACGTGATGGATTTGATCCTGATTTGTTAAATTATGGCAATGCGATTTGGCATGGACTTGTGGGTGCTTCATTTGTTGAACGTGAATTGGGCATTACAGATCCCGAGATTCTAAATGCTATTCGAGTGCATACAACTGGGGCAGCAAAAATGACCTTACTGGATAAAATCATTTACGTCGCTGATTACATCGAACCAGGTAGAAAATTCCCTGGGGTAGAAGACGCGCGAGAAATCGCATTAGTTGACTTAGATGAAGCAGTTGCTTTTGAAACCAAGCACACATTAGCTCATTTAATTGAACAAGAACAACAAATTTATCCAAAAACAATCGAAACATACAATCATTGGGTGGCGAAAAAATAAATTTGTCATCAAATGTTAAGGAGGAAATTATCATAGATAGCAAAGAACAATTACAAATTGCGGTAAAAGCAGCAGATTCAAAACGTGCAGAAGATATTCTAGCACTTGATGTGAGAGAAGTTTCTTTATTGGCAGATTATTTCATGATTTGCTCAGCAAATAGTGAACGTCAAATGAACGCAATCACAGAAGAAATTATTGATAAAGAAGAAGAAAATAACTACGAAGTGAAACGCATTGAAGGAAAAGAAGGCGGAAAATGGATTCTGATTGACCTAGGTGATTTGATTGTCCATGTCTTCCACGCACCTGAAAGAGAATTTTATAATTTAGAAAAATTATGGTCAGATGCCCCACTTGTAAACATTTCTGAATGGTTGGATTAATATGGCTTATGAAACATTCGCTTTTATTTATGATGAAGTAATGGATGAAACGCTCTATCAACAATGGCTGGCATTTTCAAAGAGACACTTACCTGAGCAAACAAAGAATATTTTAGAGCTTGCTTGTGGTACGGGTGCATTAGCTGTTGAATTTGCTAAAGCTGGTTACAATGTGACTGGACTGGATCTGTCAGAAGATATGTTGATGATGGCAAGTCAACGCGCTTTTGAGCAAGAAACAGCAATCCAATTTGTTGAAGGAAACATGTTAGATCTTTCAGAAGTAGGACAATACGAAGCGATTACTTGTTATTCAGATTCATTATGTTATATGGAAAATGGGCAAGAAGTTCAACAAGTTTTTGATGAAGTCTATCAAGCTTTGGAAGAAAACGGACGCTTTTTATTTGATGTACATTCTGTTTATCAAGTAGATACGGTTTTTCCAGAATATAGCTACCACTATCAAAGTGAAAAATTTGCTTTTTTATGGGACAGTTATCCAGGAAAAGAACCACATAGTATTGAACATTTCTTAACCTTTTTTGTAGAGGATTTGGATCAGCCTGAAAAATTTATCCGCGAAGACGAGCTTCATCAAGAACGCACGTATTCAATGGAAAGCTATTTACGGATGTTAGAAAATAGTGGTTTTTCAAAAGTTGAGGCCTATGGTGATTTTACAGATGAAACACCAAACGAAGAAACAAAACGCTGGTTCTTTGTAGCCTATAAAGAATGAACTGAAAAGGAGCCGTGACAAATTGTCGCTGCTCTTTTTTCTCATTTTTCTACTAAAAGAAGAAGGAGGAATCTAATGAAAAGTTGTGGCTTGATCGTAGAGTATAATCCATTTCACAACGGTCATCGCTATCATGCAGAAATGGCAAGAAAACAGACAGGTGCAGAGGTCGTCATTGCGGTGATGAGTGGCAATTTTTTGCAGCGAGGCGAACCAGCTATTCTTGACAAATGGCAGCGTGCAAATGAAGCATTACAAAATGGTGTTGATCTAGTTATTGAATTACCTGTTGAATGGGCAGTTCAATCAGCCGATTATTTTGCAAAAGGTGCAGTGAGGTTGTTACAAGATGTAGGCTGTGACTCCTTATGTTTTGGAACAGAAAACACGACGCAGTTTGACTACGAGTCATTTGGAAAATTTGTTTGGAACAACCAACATGAAATTGATCAGGCATTTCAAAATTTAGCCGATCAAAAAATCAGCTATCCGCAAAAAATGACAGAGGTTTTTCGCACCCTACTGCAAGATGCGCAACTTGATTTTTCTTCGCCCAACCATATTTTAGGTTTGAGCTATGCCAAGGAAAATGCAAGGTATGAACGACCGATGGCACTTCATCCAATCAAAAGAAAAAGTGCTGAGTATCACGAAAAAGAAATTTCTGATGAGACGATTGCAAGTGCAACTGCCATTCGGGAAGCTGTTGCTAAGAAAGCTGAAATTCAACATGTTGTCCCAGAAGTAACAGCTCAAGATTTACTAACGAAATCAACGCAAACTTGGGATGAACTTTGGCCGTATCTACGTTATAAATTATTATCGACGAATGCAACAAAACTGAAGGAAATTTATCAAATGACGGAAGGGTTAGAGATTCGATTACAAGAAGTCGCAAAGCAGGCGACGAATTTTCATTCTTTTGTGTCTTTGGTTAAAACAAAGCGTTATACTTGGACAAGAATCCAACGATTGGCTTGCTACGTGTTATTAAACATAACAGAGTCTGAAATTTTAGCGCAGCAAGAAAAAAATTATCTTCACGTATTGGGATTTACTGAAGTGGGAAGACAGTTTCTGAAAGAAACAAAACAAGAAACGACTCCTATATATTCACGAATAGGCAGAAAAGAAGCGACAGAAGCAAAACTATTAATTCGTAGCGATCAAATTTATTGCTTAGCGAACAGTCAGTTGACTGAACAAAATTTTGGGCGAATGCCAATTCAGACGAAGAAGAAGTGAAAACAATTTGTTGATCGTTTGATAAATTGGGAATAATGAAAAAAAGCTTCACAGAACTTGGATTCACAAGTATAATGAAACAGGACGTTTTTGCGTTACGGAACTAGAAAAAGAGAAAGCGAAGTGAAAATATGGGTCGTAAATGGGCTAATATTGTGGCAAAGAAAACTGCTAAAGATGCAAACAACAGTCGAATTTATGCAAAATTCGGGATTGAAATTTATGCGGCAGCGAAATCAGGTGAACCTGACCCACACGCTAACCAAAAGTTACATTTCGTTATTGATCGTGCGAAAACCTATAATGTGCCTAAACATATTATTGACCGCGCCATTGAAAAAGCAAAAGGTTCAGGAGATGAAACATATTCTGAATTGCGCTATGAAGGATTTGGGCCAAATGGCTCAATGGTGATTGTTGATACATTGACAAACAATGTAAACCGAACTGCTGCAGATGTTCGTGCAGCTTTTGGTAAGAACGGTGGAAACATGGGTGTCTCTGGTGCCGTTTCTTATATGTTTGATAACACAGCTATTTTTGGTTTTGCTGGCGAGGATGCGGATGAAATTCTTGAATATTTAATGGAAAAAGATATCGATGTTCGTGATGTCATCGAAGAAGAAGGACAAATTATCGTTTATGGTGAAGTGCCTGATTTCCACGCTATCCAAGAAGCATTGAAAGAAAAAGGCATTACAGAGTTTTCTATTGCAGAAATTCAAATGTTACCACAAACTGAAATTACTTTAACGGGTGATGATTTAGTACAATTTGAAAAAATGATCGATGCGTTAGATGAACTTGAAGATGTTCAAAATATTTTCCATAATGTGGAGTTGGACGACTAGGAGTTTTTCTAGTTTGTTGAAACTTCTTCAAATCAAAGAAGTATGGCGAGTTGATGCCATGCTTCTTTTTTGATAAAAGAAAGATTTTACTAGTTTATTTTTGTTTTTTATTCCATTTCACCTGTGGTATCATAGGGTTACAGGTATTATTTTGGAATGATACAGAGTATATTGGAACTTGGGCGAGGAATAATGATGGAAGCAAAAATAATTTTGGAACCTTTCGATAGAATATTAAGCGGTTACGAAAAAGTAGAAGAATTAGCGGTAAATATTGCTGATTGTTCAGCTATTGCACATAAGTATGCACGATTTGGTGTAGAAGGCTATCGTTTAGGAAACTATACTGGGATAGGTTATTTGAATCGTTATTTGGAATGTTCGATTGATCGAGTACCTATGCTCATTTATCAAAAGAATTATTTGATTCCACTATTGTTTAAAAATACTGAAACATCTTTCCAGCTGTTTAACGATGCGTACCGCATGGAAGCTTTCTTTTTGTTGTTAGAATGGAGTTTGAAACATCAACCAGAAAAAATTTTGATTGAACAAGATCCGACTGTTACTTCATCTAAAAAGAAAATCATCGACAGTGCCTATCTCGTGTTTCGTTTGACCGAAATTTTGGACAGCGGAGGATATCCAATCAGTCATTTTCAAACAATCGAACAATTTATTGACTGGAATCGGATTTATCGTTTGATTGATAATGGTGGAGTGGGGCGTCATAGTAAAGTATTTGATCCTGAATTTCCAGAAAACATTGAAGAATTACGAATGATCGTGTCTTTAGTTAGTTTAAAGTATCCGGAAACAGATTTGCAGATACCTGAATAAATACAAAAATTTTCGTTGCAGAATACTATGTGTAGAGGTAATCTGTACAGCATAAAAGCGGTTATGGTGCAAAACATTTAGTGACAAAAAAAAGGTGTGACCAATTGGTCACACCTCTTTTTTATAAAATAAATTATATCACTTCATTGCTATAAGTCAGCGGCTCAATCGCATTCAATAATGGACTCTTATTGAATGAAGTAACCAGTGTCAATTCATGCATTGCGCGTGTACACATCGTATATAAGATGAGTTTGTCTTGTTCTGTGTGGAATTGTTCTTCGTTGATATTCCATAAGAAGACGCGATCAAATTCAAGTCCTTTTGCCAAGAAGGCAGGTAGCAAAATAATTGAACGTTTCATGAAGTCTTCCTCATCAAGAATCAATTGAACTTGTTGCTTCAAGTTTTCAGGGAATTGCTCATATAACTGTTGGCATTCCTCTTGTGTTTTAGCAATGATTGCCGTCCGCCAATGTTTCGCTTTGACTTGAGTTTGTTCAAGTGTTTCCTCAAACCAATGAAGTTGTTTTTCAGCAGTTGACGCTTCAATGATGACGGGCTTATCACCTTTTCGAGCAGTTGTTTCGACACGGTCTTCTTTTGATAAGAAATGGTTCGCAAAATCAGTGATTTCTTTAGTCGAACGGTAACTAGTTGTTAATTGGAAGCGTGTGACCTCTTGATTTTCAAAAAGTTGTGGGAGAGAACCGACAATAGTCTCGTTACCAAAGACATTTTGATTGAGATCGCCACAAAAAGTTAAGTTTGCTTTTGGATAAAGTGCTTGAAGTAGAGCAACCTGAGATGGTGCAAAATCTTGCATTTCATCAATAAAAACATAGCGTGCTTTTTGAGTGATTGTAACTGGGAATGTGCGACGCATAAGCAAGAAGAATAAAACAGCATCTTCTTGTTTCATTTGTTTTTGACGGAAATTCAGACGAATCCCTGCAATTTGTTGTGTCCATTGTTCGTTAGAAATACCATGAGAAACAAGTGTGTTTTCCGGAACACTTTGTAAAAAATGCAGGTATTGTTTAGGCATATTCACAAATTGATAGTTTGTGATACCGCGATGAACACGACGAAATTTTTTACGTACGATTTGGTTCGCCAGTTTTTTGCGTAAGGATTTCTCTTTTTGTTCTGTGTACTCAAGGTTGGGATCAGTCGCGTATAATTCTTGTAATTGTTCCTCAGCTAAATCTTTGACCCATTGCTGACGTGTTTCGTCCTTTTGCAAACCACCTAATTTTTTAAGTAGTTTTGTTTGAAGTAAAGAAAGACGTTGGTGTAATGGTAACAAATTATTCGTTTCTTGGTACCATTTTCGAATAGCATCTTTTGCAAGAATCGTTCGTCCATTGATTTTCATATCACGGAATAAAGGTCCATAATTTGTGATTGCTTTTACATAGGTGTGGATGTGTTCAACTAGTGTCAAACCGTTCTTTAAGTCATGGATTGGATCGTTCTTTCCATATAAAAATCCATGTTCTTGTTGGTCTTCTTCAACTAGTGAATAGTCTTGTAGCAGTTCTTGCATATAGTTTCTAAATGTTTTGGTTGGAACGCCGCTTTCACCAAGAGAAGGTAAGACAGTTGAAATATAGTCAGAGAATAAATGATTGGGTGAAAATAGCAATACGTGTTCCGCATCTAACCACTTCCGATTATGGTAAAGTAAAAACGCAATTCGTTGAAGTAACGCAGAGGTTTTTCCACTTCCTGCGATTCCTTCAATCAGCATTACCTTGCTAGTAGTATCACGAATGATTGCATTTTGTGCTTTTTGGATTGTTGAAACGATGTTCTTCATATGAGTACTTGATGCTTCATCTAAAATTTCAAGTAAGAAGTCATCATTGATTACTTCAGAAGTGTCTACCATTGAGAGAAGTTCGCCGTCTTGGATTTTAAATTGTCGTTTAAGTAATAACTCAACGGTCATGCGTTCGACATCCGTTTCGTAGTAGGCAGGTCCGATTTCGCCTTCATAATAAAGATTGGCGATTGGTGCACGCCAATCGATGACAATTGTTTCTTCGGTCAAATCACGTAAAGAAGCAATCCCTAAATAAAGAGTTTCTGCTTCATTTTCTTCTTTAAAATCAATACGGGCAAAATAAGGATTTCCTTGCATGACATCTAGCGTTTGCAAACGATGTTGTTGTGCATCGAGAGTATGATATTTTAATAGTAATTCTTGTTCATGTTGGCGGTATTCAACAGCAGACTCGTAAAATGCCTCGTTAGAACCAGCTCGGATGCGATGATTCGCTGTTTCTTTTGTCGAGGTATTCATTTCTTGGGTCAATTCGTGTTGCTTACTGTTTAATAATTTTTGTTCAAGCTGGATCAATTGAACGGTTTCGTCCACATGTGCTTGTTCCATTTGTCTTTCATTCATGGCTTATTTGCTCCTTCCGCCTTAAATAACGAACTAAAAGTATAGCACAATTATGGGAAAAAAGGTATTTTTTAAAAGTTAGTAAAAAGTTTGACGATAGGTTAGTCAAAATAACTTAAAAAAAGTGAAAGGATAAACAAGAATGATAGTTGTTTTCATTTAGCACGTATCAGTTTAAAAAGGAGAAAAGAACGCCTATGCTTGAAAGTGAAAGAAGGTTGGAAAAAATGACACATTTAAAAAAATTTCTTTTCACATTATTGATTGGTGGAGTAGCGTTGATCAGCGAGTTTGTTTTTCATCAGTCTCAACTAGCATTCTTTTTGATCGCAATTACTGGTGGTATTCTAGCCTTTTTGATGTTTCTTGAAATGATCAAAACGTTACGCTCTGGGAAATATGGTGTGGATGTTCTAGCAATTACAGCGATTGTAGCAACACTGATAGTGAGAGAATACTGGGCGAGCTTGATGATTTTAATCATGTTAACTGGTGGGGATAGTCTAGAGGATTACGCCAATCAAAAGGCAAGTAAAGAGCTACAAGCACTGCTTGACAATACACCTCAAATAGCACATAAGTGGATCAATGGAAACTGGCAAGAATTCCCAGTTGATCAAATTGAAATCAACGACAAATTAGTTGTTAAGCCAGGAGAAACAGTCCCTGTGGATGGCCGAGTGATCAAAGGAAGTTCAGAAATAGACGAATCTTCATTAACAGGTGAATCACAACCAATCACTAAAACGATTGGCGATACGTTATTGTCTGGTTCAATCAATGGTGATCGTTCGCTAGAAATGAGAGTCGAAAAACGTGCAGCAGATAGCCAATATCAATTGATCCTTAATCTGGTTCAAGAATCAAAAGAAAAACCAGCAAAATTTGTCCGAATGGCAGATCGCTATGCAGTCCCATTTACATTGGTAGCTTATCTCATTGGCGGAATTGCTTGGTGGCTCTCAGGTGATCCGCATCGATTTGTAGAAGTCTTAGTTGTTGCTTCGCCTTGTCCGTTGATTTTGGCTGCTCCAGTCGCACTTGTTGCCGGAATGAGTCGTTCGAGTAAAAATGGGATCGTTGTTAAAAATGGTACTACGCTTGAAAAGCTAGCAGTGACTAAAACGATTGCTTTTGATAAAACTGGCACGATAACCAAAGGACAACTGGAAGTGACAGCAGTTCGACCAACTGGGAAATGGACAAAAGAAGAACTATTAGTGTATGCAGCTAGTGCAGAACAAGAATCAAGCCACATTTTAGCCCGTTCATTAGTTAGTTACGCAAAAAATCAAAAACTGTTGCCAACTTCAGAATTAAAAGAAATTGTTGGCCAAGGAATTGAAGCAATGATTGATAATCACTTTATCCAAGTGGGCAGAGCAAAATGGTTGGGTGTAACAGAAATTGCTTCTGCAGAAACCATTATTTATGTTGCTTTTGATCGAGAATTTGTTGGTACGATCCACTTTGCAGATGTGATTCGTCCCGAGGCAACGAACGCCATTAATCAATTGAAAGATTTTCATTTGGAACAGGTGATGATGCTAACCGGCGATAACCAAACGGTGGCGCAAACAATTGCCGAAAAAGTCGGAATCACGACAGTCCATGCGCAATGTTTACCTCAAGACAAATGGCAAATTTTAGCGGATGTTCCTGAGAAACAAAGACCAGTGACGATGGTTGGCGACGGTGTTAATGATGCACCTGCGCTAAGTGCAGCAGATGTTGGTATTGCAATGGGGGCACATGGAGCAACTGCAGCTAGTGAAAGTGCAGATGTGGTCATTTTAAAAGATGATTTGACGCGGGTTCCTGAAGCTGTCCTGATTGCCAAAGAAACGATGCGCATTGCACGTCAATCAGTCTTGATTGGTATTTTTATTTGTATTGCACTAATGCTGATTGCAAGCTTTGGCGTAATTCCTGCACTATTAGGAGCTATGTTACAAGAAGTGGTTGATACCGTTTCGATTTTAAGTGCGCTACGTGCTAAAAAGTAGTTGAATACGATAGAAGACAACAAATCGATTTTTGAGAAACCTTTACAAAGGATTCAGAATTTTTTTAGTAAGTAATGGCTTTATTTTATTATTTAATTGTTTCAAAAAATAAAGTGAAACTAGAAATGATCGTAGGATATATCAAACGATAAGAAAATCAAAACTTTTTATTTTAGCAGGGGCTAGTATTCATGCTTTGGAGAAAACAGTTGACCTGATTGAAGAGCAACTGGAATTTCTATCTGAGGATGGTGGAAATGTAGAATAGTTGCTGCAAGTGTTTTGATTGATGAAGAATAAATGAGGATTGGTTAGTTTGTAGCTAACTAATCCTTTTGTTATAATCGAGAAACTATAATCAAGAAACGACAAAACTATGTCAACGAATGGATCAAAACCAATGTTTCTAAACTGAAATACAAAAGGAGGAAAGATATAAAAATTAATGAGAAAAGCGATGTATTCAATAGTAGCTAAAAGTAAGGTAAAGAAAAAGCTTTATCTTAACTCATTTTTGTTTTACTGATGTTGCTTTGTTTGTATACAACTCATTATTTTTTTGCTTTCAATTTTGGTATGATAGCTAGTCTATTTTACTTTTTTCAAAAGATCAGTAAAAATGGATGACCATCAAGTACGGCTGTATTTTTAGTTTTCAACATATGTTTATTCCGAAAAGTGAAACTGAAATTCAATGTACCTTGCTTGTTTTTTTATATTTAGAAAGTTTTATCTGTTACGTAGAAATGTATCGAAACAATTAAAATCTATCTTGTTTTTGTGCTAATATAAAGTACGAAAAGAACAACGTCAGCTAGTTAAAAAATTGATATTTACATTGAAAATCAAATGTAGAAGGTTCATAAGCTGTATGATGTCTATTTTTGTTTTTATCTTAAGAAAGAAATGAACTATTGTGAAGGGGGGTGAAGGAGATGCCGTTTGTTCATGTTGAATTAGTCGAAGGTCGTAGCCCAGAACAACTAGAAAATATGATGAAAGATATTACTGAAGCAGTTCATAAAAATACAGATGCACCAAAAGAGCATATCCATGTCATTATCAATGAAATGAAAAAAGGTACTTATGGTGTAAATGGAGAATGGAAAAAATAAGTCTGATTTCACACTTGCTTTTTCTAAATATTAGTGGTTAAATAAACACATAATTGATTGATGAGAAAGACAACTGAATTTGAGAGTCTTCTATTAGAGAGGAAAAGCTAGGCTGAAACTTTTCCAGAAGAAAACCAAAGGATGACCACTTTCGAAACCTTTGTTGAAACAAAGGCGGTCGAACCGTTAACACGCTCGAGGAACACATTTTTGTGTTCAAAATTAGGTGGAACCACGAAATTTTCGTCCTAGTATCTGTTTAGATACTAGGACTTTTTTTGTCGAATCGAGTCAATCAAAATTCAAAGGAGGAATTTCTATGTTAAAAATTACTTTTCCAGATGGCGCAGTCAAAGAGTTCGAGGCTGGAATTACAACCTTGGCAATTGCTGAAAGCATCTCAAAAAGTTTAGCTAAAAAAGCATTAGCAGGTAAAGTGAACGGTCAATTAGTTGACTTAGACCGTCCAATCGAAGAAGATGCAACAATTGAAATTGTGACCCCTGATCACGAAGACGCACTTGGATTAGTTCGTCATTCTGCTGCTCATTTGATGGCTCAAGCAATGCGCCGTTTATATCCTACTATCCATTTTGGTGTGGGACCAGCGATCGAATCAGGATTTTATTACGATACTGACAATGGTGAAAACCCGGTTACAGCGGAAGATTTACCAGCAATTGAAGCTGAAATGATGAAAATCGTTAAAGAAAACTTGCCAATCGAACGCCGTGTGCTATCCAAACAAGAAGCACTAGAAATTTTTGCAAGTGATCCTTATAAAGTAGAATTGATCACTGAATTGCCAGATGATGAAGTGATTACTGCTTATCAACAAGGAGAATTCATTGATTTATGCCGTGGCCCACACGTTCCGTCAACAGGACGTATCCAAGTATTCAAGTTATTATCAGTAGCAGGTGCTTACTGGCGCGGAAATTCAGATAATCATATGATGCAACGTGTCTATGGAACTGCATTCTTTGACAAAAAAGAATTGAAAGAATTTATTCGCTTGCGTGAAGAAGCAAAAGAAAGAGATCATCGTAAATTAGGGAAAGAACTTGGTTTATTTATGGTTTCACCTGAAGTTGGTTCAGGGTTACCATTCTGGTTACCAAAAGGTGCAACAATCAGACGTACGATTGAACGTTATATTGTAGACAAAGAAATTAGTTTAGGTTACCAACATGTGTACACACCGATTATGGGTGATGTAGAACTTTATAAAACATCTGGACACTGGGATCACTATCAAGAAGACATGTTCCCACCAATGGATATGGGCGATGGCGAAATGCTAGTATTACGTCCGATGAACTGTCCTCACCACATGATGGTTTATAAAAACAATATCCATTCTTATCGCGAATTACCAATTCGTATTGCTGAATTAGGGATGATGCACCGCTATGAAAAATCTGGGGCACTTTCAGGATTACAACGTGTACGTGAAATGACATTGAATGATGGTCATACTTTTGTACGTCCAGATCAAATCAAAGATGAATTCAAACGCACGCTTGAATTGATGGTAGCTGTCTATGCGGACTTTAACATCACGGACTATCGTTTCCGTCTAAGTTATCGCGATCCAAACAATACAGATAAATATTTTGATGACGATGCAATGTGGGAAAAGGCACAAGAAATGTTGAAAGCTGCAATGGATGAATTAGAACTTGAATATTTTGAAGCAGAAGGCGAAGCAGCATTCTACGGACCAAAACTAGATGTTCAAGTAAAAACAGCTTTGGGAACAGAAGAAACATTGTCAACTATTCAATTAGATTTCTTGTTGCCAGAACGTTTTGATTTAACTTATGTAGGTGAAGATGGTGAAAATACACATCGTCCCGTAGTTATTCACCGTGGAATCGTTTCAACGATGGAACGTTTTGTTGCTTATCTAACAGAAGTTTACAAAGGTGCATTTCCAACTTGGCTAGCACCAATTCAAGCAACAATTATCCCTGTTTCTGTCGAAGCACATGGGGATTATGCGTATGAAATCAAAGAACGTCTTCAAATGAAAGGCTTACGCGTGGAAGTTGATGATCGTAATGAAAAAATGGGTTACAAGATTCGTGCTTCACAAACACAAAAAATTCCTTATCAATTAGTTGTTGGAGACAAAGAAATGGATGACGCAACTGTTAACGTTCGTCGTTATGGAAGTAAAGAAACTTCTGTCGAAGACTTAAATATCTTTATTGATGCAATGGCTGCTGAAGTAAAAAACTACAGTCGCGAAGGCTAAATATTTTGCAAAGGTAGGCTAGGATGCGTAAGTGTCCTAGCTTTTTTATTTTGAATTTTACGAATAAATTAACTAATTTTTTATTGATAGAATCAAATGAAAAAAATTTTCGTATGTTATACTAAAGTGACTCTAATTAAATGGATGGTGACTTATGAGTGTAATTAGTCGTATCGAAAGTATGATGGAAGAATATTCCTCTGCGGAAAGGAAACTGGCAAATTATATTATCGATCATGTAGAAAAAGTTCCAACAATGACTGCAAATGATTTAGCAGAAGCAGCTGGATCAAGTGCACCGACAGTTGTCCGTTTTTCGAAAAAAATTGGCTTTCAAAGTCTAACAGATTTCAAAATCACTGTTTCGACAGAATTACAAACAGGACTAGTTGAAGGCTTTAGTGACATTGAACCAAATGAATCTTTTTATTCGATCAAAAATAAACTGGGAAACAATGCACAAGTGGCGATCAAAGAAACAGTCGACATTTTGGAAGAAGAGACTATTCGAACAGTTGTCCAGAGCTTAGAAGAAGCAGAAACCGTTTTTCTTTATGGTGTGGGCGCTTCTTCTTTGGTTGTCGAAGACATTTTACAAAAGTGGTCGCGAGTGGGTAAACCAATTATCTTTGAAAAAGATATCCATGTGTTACTGCC
Organism: Enterococcus sp. DIV0660C; assembly: GCF_017316125.1. Taxonomy (GTDB): domain Bacteria; phylum Bacillota; class Bacilli; order Lactobacillales; family Enterococcaceae; genus Enterococcus_B. Next base: position 97,775 of record NZ_JAFLWA010000019.1, read on the forward strand.
TCAATTAGTCAGCAACGAACAAAAAAAAGTCCTTTGGCTCGTTTCAAATTCGGGAAAAAGTGCGGATGTTGTCGCTCTGGGGGAATTAGCCAAATCATTGAACATCGAAGTAATCGTATTAACTCAATTTGGAAGCAATCCATTAAGTAAATTAGCAGATGTGACTGTTCAAACTTCTCGACCTAAAGAAATCACGAATCGAAGTGCGGCTACAAACTCGCTGTTGGCACAGTTTGCGACAGTTGATATCATTTTTTATTTTTACATGGCAAAAAATGAATATTTAAGCGAAAAAGTGGCTCAAACACGTGAAGCTATTCAGCAGTATTTTAAATAGGTGATGTAAAAAAAATTGATTTTTTTTTGTGAAGAAGGAAATTTGTGTGGAGAAAGTTTTCCACAGTGTTGATTTTTTTGAAGATGTTTCACAAGGATAGGAAACGTTGTTTTCAAAAAAACACTTAAAATTATGAGTTTTTAGTCAAGGTTTCTTGACTATGTTTCGCCTGTTGTGAAACAAAAGAATTCTGGTATCTTGAATTTCGTTAAAGAATTTCATCAACTGATGATTTTTTCTTTGTTATTCATACTTTTTTGGTTATAATTTTTCGTGAATGTAAGTATGCGGGAAGGATAGGAAATAATGAAAGATTTTATGAAAAAAATAAAAAATAATTCTTGGTTTGACAAGTTAAAAAAGGGAACACAAGAACCGAGGAATAAACCTTATCGGCGTTCCCATGTCCCTTTTCGTTTAAATGTTCTTTTCTTTATTATATTTACGTTATTCGTAGCATTGATTGCTAGATTGGGTTATTTACAAATCGTTGATGGTGAAACGATGGAAGCTAAAGTTAAATCTTCTTCAACAATTACCGTTCAAGAAAGTTCACCTCGTGGCATGATTTATGATGCTACTGGCAAAGCCTTAGTCAAAAATCAAGCAAATCAGGCAATTACCTTTACTCGAGGTTCACAGATGACGTCCACGGACTTATTGAAATTAACGAAAAAATTGAATGAACTAATTGATGTTCCAGTTGATGACTCCCTGACGGCTCGTGACAAAAAAGACTTTTGGTTAGCAGACGCTGATCATTTAGCGGAAGCAACGAAGCGTCTTTCTTCTGCTGAAAAGCAACTAGATAATAGCAAACAATATGCAGCAACAGTGGAGAAAGTAACCGATGAAGAAATCAATTTCGATGAAGAACAATTGAAGATGGCAACCATCTTTAAGCGGATGAACAGCGCGTACGAGTTAAATACAGTGTATATCAAAAATTCTGGTGTAACAGATCGTGAATTAGCGGTAGTTGCCGAAAATGCTTCAGAATTGCCTGGAGTTTCAACGGGTGTCGATTGGACGCGTGAATACTTAGCTGCCGATTCAATGAAAAGTATCTTGGGTAGTGTAACAACAGAGAAACAAGGACTCCCTGCCGACGAAATCGATGCTTATTTAGCAAAAGGCTATTCACGAAATGATCGTGTTGGTCAAAGTTATTTAGAAAAACAATATGAAGATGTGCTACAAGGAACAAAAACACAATATGAAGTAAAATTAGATAACGAAGGAAATGTTTCAAGTCAAAAAGAAATTTTTGCAGGCGAAAAAGGCTCCAATTTAAAATTATCGATTGATGCAGAATTTCAGAATAAAGTCGATGAAATTTTAAAACGAAACTTCCAAGCTTTAGTTGATAATGGCAAAGCCAAATATTCTCCAGGTGCATATGCCGTTGCAATGAATCCACAAACTGGGGAAGTATTAGCATTGGCTGGCTTTAGCCATGAAGAAAATTCAGGAGAAATCACTGAGAATGCACTGGGAACGATCACCAACGCGTTTACTCCAGGATCTGTAGTCAAAGCAGGAACATTGGCAGCTGGCTGGAAGACAGGTGTAATTAGTGGAAACCAAGTCTTAATCGACGAACCAATTCAATTACAAGGTTCGGCTGAAAAAAGTTCTGTCTTTAATAGAAGTGGTCAAGTTGCACTAAATGCAGTAAAAGCACTAGAGTTGTCATCAAATACGTATATGATCAAAGTAGCTTTAAAAATGTTAGGATTGGAATACACACCAAATATGGGGCTTCCTGGTCTTGACGAAGAAGCAAAAGCTTACGATGAATTACGAACTTCATTTAAAGAATTCGGATTGGGAACAACGACAGGGATTGATTTGCCAAATGAATCAGCTGGGATTTCTCGTTCAGTTGACTTCATGAAAAAATTCAACAAAGATAATGATGGTGAGTGGTACACATCTGGTAACTTTACCGATTTAGCATTTGGTCAGTTTGATACGTATACACCAATCCAATTAGCACAATATGCTTCAACTGTTGCCAACGGTGGGAAAAGAATCCAACCGCATATCGTTTCTGGGATTTACGGAAATGATGAGAATGGGAACTTAGGTGAACAAAAGAAAAAAATCGAAACAACTGTTAAAAATGAAGTCACTATTTCACCAGAAAATATGGCAATTCTTCGCGAAGGTTTCCATCAAGTAGTTCATGGAACAGATGGTTACACCACTGCAAAACCATTAGCTGGTGCAAAAATGGATCTATCAGCAAAGACTGGTACGGCAGAGACGATTGCAGAAGGGCATCCTGACATCACTACCGTCAATAGTAATATCGTAGCTTATGGCCCAACGGATAATCCGGAAATCGCAATCAGCGTGGTTTTACCAAACTTAACAGATGAAAAGGACCACATGAATTTAACAATAGCTAAAGAAATCACAGACGCATATTATGATATGTATCTAGCAAAATAACTTATTTTGGAAACAGTCAAATCAGTTTTAAACTGGTTTGGCTGTTTCTTTTGAAATAGTTTTTTCAAGTGAAACTACTTGTCAAAATAAAAAAATGACTAAAATAAACTGGATTTAATCAATAAATAATAGTTGAAATGAAAAAACGTCAAGTAAAACTACTTAACAAATTGACATAAAAGGGTAGATTTCTCATAACAATCATGGTAAAATTATCAAGTCTGAGAGTCATCTTAGAGGATTCTAGTAGTATGGGAGGGAAAATCATGCGCGTAAACATCACATTAGAATGTACTTCTTGTAAAGAACGTAACTACCTAACAAGCAAAAACAAACGTAACAATCCAGATCGTTTGGAAAAACAAAAATATTGCCCACGCGAACGCAAAGTTACTTTGCACCGCGAAACAAAATAAGTTTGATTAAAAAGTTACAAGAAACATTTCGATGTTTCTTGTAACTTTTTTAGTTCTTTTTGAATCAATGAGATTGACGTAAAAGAAAAAAACAGAGATAATACATAGATGGTTATCAATGTATATGATTTAGCGATGTTTGGTTAAAGTAGTTGTTAGCAAAGGAGAAAAGGAAATGAATCATGAGCAAATGTCAAAAATGTTTAAAGCATTAGCCGAACCTAATCGAATTAAAATTATTGAACTACTTTCAATGGGGCCAATGTGCGCATGTGAAGTTCTAGATCATTTTGATTTTACACAACCAACTCTTTCACACCACATGAAAGTTTTAGAGTCTGTAGGAATCGTTTCAGTTGAGAAGGATCGTAAGTGGCATTATTATTTTTTGAAAAAAGAAGAGACTTCAGAGTTATTAAAAGCAATGCAGGACCTCTTTTCTAACTAACGCATAAATAGATGCGTAATCATAGCAAGCTAAAATTATTTTGTTCGTTGATTGTACTCGTTTGATCCAACTAAACGAAACGATCACTGAATCACATGCACTTCTTTTGAGAGAAGAAAATTCAATTTACAGGGAGAAAATTCATGACTTATGCGTTAGAAATAAACAAATTAAAAAAAGTATATGCAACAGGTGTTGAAGCCTTAAGAGGTATTGACCTAGCTGTAGAAGAAGGAGATTTTTATGCCCTACTAGGGCCAAATGGTGCCGGTAAGTCTACGACGATTGGTATTATTACTTCATTAGTCAATAAAACTTCTGGAAAAGTAAGTGTTTTTGGTTATGACCTTGATACTGACTTAGTGCGCGCCAAACAACAAATAGGATTAGTCCCTCAAGAGTTTAATTTCAATCCGTTTGAAACGGTGCAACAAATCGTTGTCAATCAAGCGGGATACTATGGTGTTTCGAGGCAAGAAGCCTTGAAACGAAGTGAAAAATATTTAAAACAATCAAACTTATGGGAAAAACGAAATGTTCGTGCGCGGATGCTTTCTGGAGGAATGAAACGACGATTAATGATTGCGCGCGCGTTGATGCATGAACCTCGTTTACTTATTCTTGATGAGCCAACAGCCGGAGTTGACATTGAACTAAGACGAGAAATGTGGACATTTTTGCGAGAATTAAATGAACATGGAACGACAATTATCTTGACGACCCACTATCTGGAAGAAGCAGAAATGCTTTGCCGAAATATTGGAATCATTCAAGCAGGAGAATTGATTGAAAATACTAGTATGAAAAATTTGTTATCAAAATTACAATATGAAACTTTTATTTTTGATTTAGAACCACATACCAATTCATTTGAATTGTTAGGCTACAAGCATTTTTGGGAAGATGATCAAACACTTGCAGTTGAGGTCGAGCGTAATCAAGGGGTGAATGGAATCTTTGAACAATTGACAAAAAATGGTATCAAGGTACTCTCAATGCGGAATAAATCCAATCGTCTAGAAGAATTGTTCTTGAAAATTACAGAAGAAAATGGTCATGTGGAGGAAAAAAATGTTTAATTTATATTTAACTGCGCTTAAAAGTTTAGCAGTCAAAGAGACAAATCGCTATTTGCGTATCTGGGTTCAGACGTTGGTACCACCAGTTATCACGACTTCTTTATATTTTATTATTTTTGGGAAAATGATTGGTGGACGAATTGGTGAGATGGGTGGATTTTCTTACATGGAATTCATTGTGCCAGGTCTGATCATGATGTCTGCAATCACTAGTTCTTATGCGAATGTTTCTTCTTCTTTCTTTTCGCAAAAGTTCCAAAAAAATATTGAGGAATTATTAGTAGCGCCTGTGCCTACACATGTGATTATATGGGGATTTGTCATTGGTGGTTTGGGTCGTAGTGTCTTAGTTGGGACATTGGTAACAATTATTTCGCTCTTTTTTGTTCCACTACATGTTTATTCATGGACCATGGTCGTACTCACGTTACTGATGACAGCTATTTTATTTTCATTGGCAGGTTTACTTAATGGTATTTTTGCTAAGTCTTATGATGATGTTTCAATCGTGCCGACGTTTGTGCTGCAACCCTTGACTTATCTCGGTGGTGTCTTTTATTCAATTTCGATGTTACCACCTGTTTGGCAAGCTGTTTCAAAAATCAATCCGATTGTGTATATGATATCAGGGTTTCGTTACGGATTCCTTGGAACGATTGACGTGCCGATCATCTTTTCAATTTTCATTTTGATTGTGTTTATTGCTGTCCTTTATAGTGTCTGCTGGTATTTAATCGAAAAGGGTCGAGGATTACGAAGCTAAAGAAAATAGTTGAAAAAAGCAACAAGAAAAGAACGCACCAATATGCTGGCGCGACCTTTTCTTGTTGCTTTTGCTATATAATAAAAAAGATGGATCCACGAAGATCCATCTCTCAGTGATGCAGACGATGGGATTTGAACCCACACGAGCAAATGCTCACAAGACCCTCAATCTTGCATGTCTGCCGTTCCATCACGTCTGCAAAATAAATAACAAAATAATCATAGCGATGATTGCATCAGATGTCAAGATAGAAAGTAGTGGAAAGCAAATGAAAAAATATGATGGTGAGTTTTCTGGACTAGGAATGATAGCCGGACTTTTAATTGGGCTAGCAAAAGGAAATCTTTTATTTGGCTTAATGCTTGGAGTTATTTGCGGTGTGGCAATGGATTGGGGCGCTAATTTGTGGAATGATTATCAACAAAATAAAAAGAAGAATGACTAAAAAAATCAAAGTTTATAAAGTGGATTTCTTGAAATTTGCTGGTATATTTATACGTGATAGAGTATGATATTGGATAACTTGGTAAATAACTATCGATGATATAGTCAGAAGTTTCTAACTTTTTGAAATGAGGGATCGAAGAAGATGAGAGAATTTGAAAAGTCCAACAAATTAGAAGGTGTCAGCTATGATGTACGTGGCCCAGTTCTTGAAGAAGCAGACCGCATGCAAGAAGAAGGAATCAGCATCTTGAAATTGAACACAGGAAATCCTGCACCATTTGGTTTTGAAGCACCCAATGAAGTAATTCGTGACTTGATTATGAATGTGCGTGAGTCAGAGGGGTATTCTGATTCAAAAGGAATTTTTTCTGCAAGAAAAGCGATTCAACAATATTGTCAATTAAAAAAATTTCCTAATGTCACGATTAATGACATTTATACAGGTAATGGTGTCAGTGAATTGATTTCTATGTGTATGCAAGGATTGTTAGATAATGGTGATGAAGTGTTAGTACCAATGCCAGATTATCCTTTATGGACAGCATCCATTGCACTTGCAGGAGGAAATCCAGTGCACTATATTTGTGATGAAGAAGCGGAATGGTATCCGGATATTGCAGACATCAAAGCCAAAATCACTAGCCGCACGAAAGCAATCGTGATTATCAATCCAAATAACCCAACTGGCGCTCTTTATCCCAAAGAGCTGTTAGAAGAGATTGTCGAGATTGCTCGTCAAAATGATTTAATCATTTATTCAGATGAAATTTACGATCGTTTAGTGATGGATGGATTAGAACATATCCCCATTGCGACTTTAGCGCCAGATTTATTTGTTGTGACGTTAAATGGTCTTTCAAAATCCCATCGAGTAGCAGGTTTTCGCGTAGGATGGATGGTACTTAGTGGAGACAAATCGCGAGTTCAAGGGTATATTGAAGGCTTAAATATGCTATCTTCAATGCGCTTGTGTTCCAATGTCTTGTCTCAGCAAATCGTTCAAACTGCTTTGGGTGGTTATCAAAGCGTAGATGAATTATTGCTACCTGGTGGTCGGATTTACGAACAAAGAGAATATGTCTACAATGCAATCAATGATATTCCGGGTTTATCAGCAGTGAAGCCTAAAGCAGCATTTTATATTTTTCCAAAAATTGATACAAAACGTTTTAATATTTTTGATGATGAAAAGTTTGTACTTGATTTCTTGCATGAACACCATATTTTGCTTGTTCACGGTGGCGGATTCAATTGGCATCAACCAGACCATTTCCGAATCGTTTATTTACCAAAATTAGATGATTTGAAGGTCATGGCTGGGAAAATGCGAGAATTTTTGACGACTTATCAACAAAAATAATGACAATTCTTAGTAAATTGTTTTGCTAGCCAAACAGTATAGAAAAGTCTGTGGCATTGAAAATGTCGCAGCTTTTTCTTTGTTGTGAAAAAAGTTAGCAAAAGATGGGTGAGTAATTTTCTTTCCCAAGAAAAGATGAAACAGCCCTTTTCTTGAAGTTTACTCATTCGTAAAGTAAAATACTGATATCATGCGAACGCGCATATTTTTGGGAGGATACATAATGGAAACGTTTGTCGATTCCTTTGGGACAATTATCAAGACAATAAGAAAAGAACGAAACATGACACAAAAAATGCTTTCTCAAGGTATTTGTTCTCAAAGTGTTTTAAGCAGAATTGAAAATAATGAAGAATTGCCAAATGTTCTGGTAATGGCACAAATTTGTCAACGGCTGGGTGTGACCATTGATCATGTGATGACATTGTCCCATGGAGATATTCGTAAAAATTTACAACAGTTAGACTTATTAGATTTTTACTTTCAAAGGCGTGACTATCGCAAATTAGCACAGCTTTTGAAAAATGATGAAGTCAAAAGCAACCTTTATTCAGATGCTGATTACCAACGTTACTATTACTATTTAGGTGTATGTGAATTTTATTTAGCAAAAAATATTTCCCAAGCAGTCTGCTACTTAAAAGAAGCATTGACTTATTCAAGTCATAGTGACCGTGTGTATGTTTCTGATACGGAAGTTCAGTTGATTAGTGCAATTGGTAAAATCTATGGAGTTGCAGGAAGGCCAACGGAAGCACGCTATTATTTGAGTAAAAGTATCCAACTTTTTCAACAATCAATTGAGACACGTGTCAAAAGTGAACTGTCACAAATCTTTTATAACTATGGCACATTTTTATTTCAGCAAGGAGAAATTGATGCGGCACTTGAGCATGTTAATCGAGGCATTCGTTGGACCCAAGAAAAAAACAGTTATTACTTTTTAAATGATTTGTTTGCACTAAAAAGTTTGATTTATAAAAAGAAAAATGAACCACAAAAAGCAGCTTTTTATGAAGAATTGGCGCAAGCTGTCCGGAAGATTTCAAAAAACTCATAAATGGTGTAGACCATTATTGACTTTTGATAGAAATAAGAGTACCTTAAGGGTAGAAAATCAAAGGAGCGAGTTAGAATGAGAACTTTTATTTATGCTGACAAATTCTTTTTATCGTCAGGTGTAAAAAATGCCGGTTACCTAGAAATTACGGATGGACTATTTGGTGTATATTCACAAGAATTGCCAGATGGAGAAGCAAAAGTAATTGATCAAAGTGGTAAATGGATTGCACCTGGTTTGGTTGATACACACATTCATGGTTACATGAATCACGACGTAATGGATAATGATGCTGAAGGTATCAAAGTTATGTCTGAGGGATTATTATCTTGTGGAGTAACTTCTTTCTTACCAACAACCTTGACTTCAAGTAAAGAACGCTTGAAAGATGTAGCAGAAACAATCGGAAAAATGTACCAAGAAGCGCCAGGAGCCAAAATCAAAGGAATTTATTTTGAAGGTCCTTTCTTCACAGAAGAACATAAAGGTGCCCAAAACCCTAGCTACTTTGGTGATCCAGACTTGAATACTTTCCATGAATGGCAAGAAGCTTCAGGTGGATTAATTAAAAAAATCGCTTTAGCACCTGAACGCCATGGTGTAGAAGATTTTGTTAAACAAGTAACAGATGAAGGGGTTGTTGTTTCGTTAGGCCATAGTAACGCAACAATTGATGAGGCTCAAAAAGCAGTAGAAGCAGGCGCTAGTGTTTTCGTTCATGCTTACAACGGAATGCGCGGATTGAATCACCGTGAACCGGGTATGGTGGGTGCATTGTTATCCTTAGAACATGTCTTCTCAGAACTAATTTGTGATGGACATCATGTTCATCCAAATGCTGCTGAAATTTTGATGGAAAAAGCAGGTCACGACCACGTTGCGTTGATTACTGACTGTATGATGGCAGGCGGAATGCCAGATGGAAATTACAATCTAGGAGAATTCCCCGTAGTTGTAGCAGAAGGGACAGCTCGTTTAGAATCAGGCAACTTAGCTGGTAGTATTTTACAGCTAAAAGAAGCAATCAAAAACGTTGTTGACTGGGGAATCGCAACACCAGAACAAGCAGTTATGATGGCTAGTTTAGTGCCAGCAATCAGCTGTAAGATTGATGATTCTTGTGGGAAAATCGCTCAAGGACGCGATGCAGACTTTATCGTATTGAATCCTGATATGTCACTTGAAGCAACTTATTTAGATGGTGTGGAACGTTACCACGTATAAAAAATCTTTTAAGAAAAATCAAAAGGTGAAACAAAGCGTATTTACGTTTTGCTTCACCTTTTTTTGTGTAGTTTTCATTTGGAACATTTATTTTTTGAAAAAAGTTTCGATCGAATTTTTAGAATGCGCATACTTTATTATGAGAGAAGAAAATGTATTGTAGTAATACGAAATATCTTCTTTGATATGAGAATGTGGAATCATGATTACTTCTTGCTCACTTGCTAAGAGATAATCACCATCAATTGTGCGAGCAACTAATTCGTAATGGTCGAGCATCTGCTGATATTCAGTGGGAGTTATCGTTAAAGCAGATGGTGTTGCAGCTAGACTTTTTTTCAGATAGTCCGTCGATGGGAAAAGCACTAATTCACCAATCGTTTCGACTTTTTCTTCTTGAAGCCATGCGATCGTTTTAGTTAACGTTTGATCGTGCAGAATTTCAAACATAGAATCACCTACTTCTGATTTGGAATTTCAACTTTGAAGTTGATCGTTGTATTTGGACTTAGTCCTTGGGCTTCAAGTGTTATACTTTCTGGAATCAATTCATTTTTTGTGTAGTTTGGTGTGACACGATAGCGAACGGTTTCTCCTTTGTTAAGTGCTTGTCGAATTTCTAATTCATAATAATTCATGTACGGATCATTAACGGGAAATTGATAAAGGGTGACTAAGTTCTTTTTTTCATCACCACTTCCACCAAATTGTTTAGCAATCAAGTGTCCTCTCGAATGATCATATTTTGGACCAGAAACAAAACCCGGTGGACGAATTTCTCGATTGGCACTAGTACCAGTATTGATCATTTTTTTCTTGATTAGTGCGTCCGCACCTGTAGGACGATTAAGATGATCAAGAGAATGGTAGGTGATCCAACCATTCTGGTTGTCTTTTAACTCATCTGCTGAAAAAGTCGCATGACCGAATTCTTTTGGACCAGAATTATTTCCAGTAGGGGCTAGATCTTCTTTAGTTGGTAATCCGTTTTGTGTATGCTGTTGGGTTACCTGTTCTTGCGTAGTAGAAGAAGGTGCTGATGGATCATTGGCAGAAGTTAAATCCAATCCCAGCCAGCTAGCAACTCCTACGATCAATAAGGTAAGTAGTGTACCTAAAAGTTTGTTCATATTTTTCATTTTTTCACCTCGCTTTTCAGTATAGGTGAAATAGATTGTTTAGAACAGTAAAATTTATTACTAGTGACAGTAAAAAATGTAAAGGGCTGTCTTGAAGTCATAAAGTACCGCTTTTCAGTCATAAAATATGGTGTACACAGTTATTGATAATTGGTATGATAGGAGATAAAAGGAGGCGCTTTATGTTTGGGGGGATTGCATTAGAAACGATTTATTGGTATACGCTACTTATTTGTGCCGGGATCGCAGTTCTTTTAGTTGTTTTTGGCGATATTTTTGATTTTGATGGCCCACTAGATCCAATGCTGTTAGTACCTTGGTTAGCATTTACCAGCCTATTCGGCTATTTAGGCGAAAGCTTAACTGAATGGTCATCAGTTTTGATCTTTGTGATTAGTGCTGCCATTTCAAGCGTGTTGGTATTTTTACTCAATTTTTATATTTTGATGCCAATGAAGAATGCAGAAGCAACACTATCTTCGTCCGAAAAAACATTAGAGGGACAAATTGCACAAGTGGTTACACCGATTCCAATCACAGGAATGGGCGAAATCCAACTTCAAAGTGTAACAGGGTCAATCAATCGGCCAGCTTGTTTTTATACAGAACAAGAAACAATGGCTCAAAGAGGAACAAAAGTGTTGATTATCGAAGTGAAAGACAGAGTATGTTACGTCATACCTTATGACGGAATGCTAAAATCTTAAGGGAGTGTGTTGAATGGTTATATCAGGAGCTTTTTTATCAGTTGCAATTGTTATCTTTATTCTATTGATGCTTTTAATCGTTTTCGTATCAAAGTATCAAACAGCAAAACCCGATGAAGCGTTAATTATCAGTGGTAGTTATTTAGGCAAGAAAAATGTCCATACTGACGAAAGTAATAATAAAATCAAAATAGTCCGGGGTGGTGGGGCATTTGTTCTACCCGTTTTTCAACGTTCTAACCGGATTAGTTTACTTTCTAGTAAGTTGGATGTCTCTACACCAGAAGTTTACACAGAACAAGGTGTACCCGTTATGTGTGATGGGACATCGATCATAAAAATCGGTTCATCCGTGGAGGAAATTGCCACGGCAGCAGAACAATTTTTAGGAAAAACAACCGATGAACTAGAAAATGAAGCGAGAGAAGTTCTTGAAGGTCATTTACGTTCAATCTTGGGTTCGATGACAGTGGAAGAAATTTATCAAAATCGGGATAAATTCAGTCAAAGTGTTCAAGAAGTTGCTTCTGTTGATTTAGCAAAAATGGGTCTGATCATTGTGTCGTTTACGATCAAAGAAGTTCGCGACAAGAACGGGTATCTTGATTCATTAGGGAAACCAAGAATTGCTCAAGTGAAGCGAGATGCAGAGATCGCTGAAGCCGAAGCGTTGAAAGAAACACGAATCAAAAAAGCGCAAGCTGAAAAAGAATCACAAGCTGCAGAATTACAACGACAAACAGAAATCGCTGAATCAGTAAAAGAAAAAGAATTAAAATTAGCAACCTACAAACAAGAACAAGATGTTGCTAAAGCGAAAGCAGACCAAGCATATAACTTAGAAAGTGCCCGTGCACAACAACAAGTTATTGAGCAAGAAATGCAAATGAAAGTCGTTGAAAGACAAAAACAAATTGAATTAGAAGAAAAAGAAATCATACGTCGAGAAAAACAATACGATTCTGAAGTGAAGAAAAAAGCAGATGCAGATCGTTATGCGAAAGAACAAGAAGCACAAGCACAGAAAGTCAAAGAAGTAACGGAAGCAGAGGCGGAACGCTTTAGAGTGGAAGCTTTAGCAGAGGCGCAAGCGAGTCAAACACGTTTGGCTGGGCAAGCCGAAGCTGAAGCAATCTTAGCAAAAGGGAAAGCTGAAGCCGAAGCAAAACAAAAAATTGCTGATGCCTTTAAAGAATACGGTGAGGCTGCTGTGTTAAGCATGGTGATCGAAATGTTACCACAATTGATGCGTGAAGCAGCACAACCACTAGGAAATATTGAAAAAATTTCTGTTGTTGATACAGGAAGTGGATCTGGTGAAAATGGTGGAGCAAATCGAGTAACAGGATATGCAACAAATCTATTAGCATCCACGCAAGAAACATTGAAAGCAACAACGGGTTTGGATTTAAAAGAAATTATTGAAAACCTTTCAACAAAAGGGACTTCAAGTCAAGTAAATTTGTATGAAGCCGACTCAAAACCGACAAATAATGACGAAGTATAGTTAATTAATCAAAAGACCACTGTAAAATGATTGAACATTTTGCAGTGGTCTTTTTGTGGGTAATTACTTATTTTTTTTGTTTCTCGATTTGTTTTTCAATTTCTGCTAAATTTTTGCGTAAAGTGCGCTCTTTTTTTTGTAACTCGACTAAGTCCTCAGCTAATTCCTGTTTCTTCTCATCTTCTGGTGGCCGTAGAATAAAATTGATTCCTAGAGCGATGAAGGTTCCAATAAAGGTATCGAATACTCGTTGTAATGCGTAGAGCGTGGATTCGCCTTGTGGAATACTTAAAGAAATCATTAGCAAAGTAGAAATAGCCGAAATGATTCCAGAATTGTTGTCAATACCATCTGAAACCACGATGGTTACGATAACCAATACAGGTAGTAAAAATAATTCAACTAAAAAATCATTGTGAAAGTAGTGTTTAATGAAGAAGAAGATGATGGCTAAAACGCCGCCAATAGAATTTCCGATGACTCGAGAGCGACCAAATGAAACCGTAGATGTTAAATCTTGGCGTAAAGAAAAAACGGCTGACAGCGCAGCAATCAAAGGATTACCTCGCTGAAAGAAGTGGAAAACTAACATACAGATGAAAACAGCTAGTGCACTTTTTATAGTCCGCATACCGAGGCGGAAACGACCGACTTGCATAACTTTTTCTCCTTTAATCCCTTTTTTTAATCATAACGAATCTTTAGTGTGTTTGCTAGTTTTTAGCGTAGAGGTTTAGTATAATTGGATGAAAAAAGGAGGAAATGTATGCGAATTGGTATGCGAACAATAAAAACGGTAATTAGTGCAACACTCGCCATGCTGATTGCAAGCAGCTTGCCTTTACTTTATTGGCCTTCAGCTGGGATTATTGCTGTTTTGAGTGTTGGCAATACGAGAAGGTCGACGATAATGACGGGTGTCGATCGTTTTATTGCTTTTATTTTAGCGACGGTCGTTGCTTTTTTTAGCTTTACGTTCCTTGGGTTTTCTCCAATTGGCTTCGGTTTATTTTTGCTTCTTTTTATTCCACTAGCGGTTCAATTCAAGTTAACTGAGGGAATCGTAGTGAACTCTGTTTTAGTTACACAGTATTTAGTTGAGCAAAGCATGGCGATATCGCTGATTTTAAATGCATTAGGATTGATGGTAATAGGTGTAGGCTTAGCTTTAATAGCAAATATTTACATGCCTAATACCGAAAAGCGGCTCCAAGAAAATCAATTAGTGATTGAGGTTGAGTTTCGCCAGTTGTTACAAGAAATGGCTGATTCATTATTAAAAGAAAAGAAAGAGCGGCATATCGAAGAAGATTGCCAACAATTATTAACATTTATTCGAACAAGTCAGTTAGAGGCTCGAAATCATCATGAAAACGATTGGGTTAGACAAGAAGGGTATTATGAAACGTATTTTTCGATGAGACGAGCACAATTAAATGTACTAAATAATATGATCCAAAATTTAGAGCGAATTGAGTCACCTAATCCATATAGTGAGCAAATTTATGGCCTACTTATTTACACAGCTGAAACATTCGCTGAAGAAAACGATGGTACGCTCATTATGAAAAGAATCCACGAAGTCTATGCTGAATATCGGCAAATGCCTTTACCACAAAAACGATCTGAGTTTGAGAACCGTGCAGAATTGTTTCAGTTTTTGCAATCATTTAAAAGTTTTATTGAAATCAAAGCAGAATTTGCCCAGCAAAAACAACAAAGTAACATATAAAAAAGGTCGAGACAATTTTGTCTCGACCTTTTTTATAAATTGTTAAGGTTAAGCTTTTTGCCAATGCACTTGCATTTGATCCAAAATGTCAATGACATCTTTGGTTAAATAAAGTGAGCGATTAGGTAATTCACCTTCAATCATCTGTATCATGTTCGCAATTTCATAATTTAAAGCTTGTGAAGTACTCCCACTTTCGATCAATTCTTTTGTACCATCGACATAAGTGATTTCGGCACGATCTGCACGTGGATAATCAGTAATGGTAATATAGCCATTTTCATAAGCAACGATACCGACTTTAGGCATTTTTGCTCTGAACGTTAAGCTAACAGTTGCTAATTCGTCCTGATCATTTTGTAAAATCGTAACGGATTGTTCATCAACGCCTGTTTCAAACGGAATCATCGTCGAAGCAATTACTTCTGGTTGAGCGGTTAAAAAGAAGCGTGCAAACGAAACCGCGTAAGTGCCAATATCAAGCAAAGCGCCTCCGGCTAGATCTGGATTGAAAAAACGATTAGTAGGATCTGGTTCTTTTGCACTACCAAAAGGAGCCTGGATCATTTTTAACTTACCTAATTTTTTGCTATCTACTAGCGAACGAAGACGTTGATAAAGAGGCATGTTAAAAATGGTCATTGCTTCGGCAAGAATCAACCCTTTTTCCTCTGCTAGCTTCATTGCTTCAACTAACTCTGCAGTATTCATTGTAATTGCTTTTTCGCATAAAACATGTTTTCCTGCTTCTAATGCTGCTAAAATATGTGAAATGTGTTGACGATTTGGCACCGCTATATAAATGATATCAATCTCGTCATCTGCCAGAAGATCTTGATAACTTCCATAAGCTTTTTCAATCCCATAATCTGTTGCAAACGCTTGAGCTTTGGTTAGTGAACGAGAAGCAACTGCAGTTAATTTGCTTGAATTTTGATTGAAATTTTCAGCGAATTCCTTCGCAATCGTTCCTAAGCCGATAATTCCCCATTGATATTTTTTCATGAGAGATATCTCCTTTTTTGAAATTTAAATAGGTACAGCCTACTTATCAAGTATAGCAAAGTTTGCTTTGATGTTAAAAAAAAGTGTCTAATCGATAAAAAAAGTTGAAGGTGCAGTGAAAAAGATGATTTTTTTTCTGAATTTAAGTAAAATAAAAAGAGGAGGGGATTCGGATGCATCAAGTATATATTGACCTTATTATAAGTGTATTATTAGAACAATTTGAATCAGAGCAATTTTTCTTAGACGAGTACCTACTAATCGATAAAAAAGAATGGGACGCATGGAAAAATGGAGAAAAGAATTTACCATCTGAAGCGATGCAAAAAGTAAAAAATCTTTTTACGGATTATGAATGGATGTTAACGCAAAAAATTCTAAGACAAACAATTATCTTTCCAGAAAAAAGAACGATTGCTGTTGCAGAGTACAAACAAATCAAGACACGAATTGCCCAGAAGTGGTTACACAGTGGTGTTGCTGACGTTGAATTGATCCCGTTAAAAAATGAACAACATCCTAGCAGATACCTTGACTTGAAAGTGAGTATTCACTATGATGAATGGGGCTATGACGATATTTTGAATTTCCGATTGCCAGCGGATGTTCAACAACAAATCGAAGGCGAGAAAGTGGAACTTTTAGACTGGGTGAATGAAAATCTGGAAGAAACCTACGTCCACGAAGGGAACGCTGAGTATTAAGGGGAATGAAAGGATTTTTTAAGTGAAGAAAATTTTAGGTTTTGCTTCAGTCATTATTATGATTGGCGCGATGGGCTACATTTTTATGTCAGACCATAATGCTGGCGAAGTTGAGGCGACAAGACAAACAGAAGTAAAAAAAGCTGCTAAAAGTCCTAAAAAAGGGCTTGCCAGTATTACCGATACGACTGAAAGTTCATCAACAACAAAAAAAAGTAAACAAAAAACAAAAACGACAGCAGAACTACCTGATGTTAGTCCAGATGACTGGAAGTTAGTATTGGTTGGACCAGAAAATAAGTTGGAAACCGAAGTCGATGAATCAAGTCAATTGACAGCATTATCAAATGGTTATTTGATTGATAAGAGAATTGAATCTGATTATCAAGAATTTGCCCAAGCAGCTCAAGATGCTGGTTATCCACTTGTTATGGTTTCAGCATTTCGTTCAGTAACATCACAAGAGCAAGTATTCGCACAACATGTCCAAGAAGTAATGGCACAACAAGGAATTACCGAAGAAGCAGCAACAAAAATCACGAAAGAAACGATTACTGAGCCAGGCTATAGTGAACACCACACAGGTTTAGCTGTCGATGTAGTGGATGAGGACTGGTACAATAATTATCCTTCGACCGTTTTGGAAGCAAGTTATGGTGATCAACCAGGAGCAAAATGGATTGCAGAAAATTGTGCTAAATATGGCTTTATTGTACGATACCCAAAAAATCGTGAGGATATTACAAAAATCACTTATGAACCTTGGCACCTTCGTTATGTAGGGAAAGAAAGTGCTGAATATATCACGAAAAATCAGTTGACGTTAGAAGAGTATTTGAACGAATTAAATGAAAAGTAGGAACATAGATGGCAATTAAAAAATTCAAAAGTCGTCGACGGAAAAAAGTACGCTTCATCGTTTTATTGGCTGGCAGTTTTCTCATCTTATTTGCCTTTTTTGCTTCTTTAAGAGGATTGATGACACCACTTGCTGATCATTCAGCAGAGCAAGAAGCACAATCTCATCAAGAGTTTATCCAACAACTTGTTCCGCATGCACAAGAATTACAAAATGCTTATGGTATCTTGCCAAGTATTATTTTGGGACAAGCAATTCTTGAATCAAACTGGGGAAAAAGTACGTTAGCAAGTGAATATAAAAATTTGTTTGGAATCAAAGCTTATGGTGATCAAGAAAAGGTAAGTCTCGAAACAAAAGAATATGTCAATGAAGCGTGGATTACGATTCAAGGTGACTTTCGCGTATACCATTCGTGGGAAGAATCCATGGATGACCATACTCAACTATTTATTCAAGGTGTTGATTGGAATCCAGCTTTGTACGAAAGAGTGATCACAGCAAACAACTACCAAGAAGCTTCACAAGCACTGCAAGATGCAGGGTATGCAACAGATCCCACATATGCACAAAAGATTATTCAAGTAATTGAAACCTATCACCTTGATCAATACGATCGTAGATAACGCGGAGAGGAAGTGGCAGAATGGCAGAATTTGTTCCTGAAATCATGACAGAATTAAGAAAAGACATTGTTCGTGTGCCAGAAGTCATTTTACAAGCAAGTGGAATTAAAGTTTTTGGTAAAAAAATTCGATCAATTATTTTTACAACGGATATTGCGATTATTAGAAATACAAATGCGAATGCAGTAATCGCCGTTTATCCTTTTACACCGCATCCAGCAATTACAAAAAGTATTATCGAAGCTGCGGACATTCCGGTATTTTCTGGTGTGGGAGGCGGTTTAACTCAGGGAGCTCGTTCTGCTTATATGAGTATGTTTGCTGAAGCGCAAGGATCTTTAGGAGTTGTCTTAAACGGACCAACACCATTAGAAACAGTTCAAGAAGTTTGTCGAATCGTTGATATTCCTGTGGTTAGCACGGTGACTTCTAAATATACAGAGCTTGATGAAAAGCTAGAAGCAGGCATTTCAATCATTAACATTAGTGCTGGTAAGGAAACTGCAGAAACTGTTCGTTATTTCCGAGAAAAGTATCCAGAACTACCAATTATTGCAACTGGTGGTCCAACCGAGGAAAGTATCTTGGAAACAATAGAAGCTGGAGCCAATGCTATCACTTATACACCACCGACTAACGGTGAATTATTCAGTGCGAAAATGGATAAGTATCGTCAACTTGAAAAAGAAAATTATCAAGATTAAAAGAGAACTTGTCTGACGCAAAGCAAACTAATTTTCTTCGCGTCAAACTGTAGACAAATCTTAGACAAAAATGTGGTTTGTCTTTTTTCAATGTAATAATCGACAGATTAGGTTGTTTTTTTAAGAAACCGATTTTTTTGTTTACAGCCTGAAACCGCCCTTATTCCAAAGGGTGGTTTTTTTATTTACTGATGCGAATGCAGTGTATGGGGGTGGTCAACTGTTTCAGTTATCACTCGCAAAAAAAAAACAGATTAAATTATTAGAATAAAATATAGTAAATTCGATATATTTTGATGAGTCGGTGGGCATTCTTGAAACGAATAGTAGTCTTTTAGCTTTAGATGTTAAGAGACTTACGGGCATTTCCAAAAAGAATGTTGAACAAGAAGCTATCATTTTTAAAGGTTACATTTCTGCTTTTGAGCAGAAATGTGATTTAACTTAATTCATATTGATAGTTTTTTTATTATTTTTAATAAAAATCAAGTTAAAAATTCAGTATGGTATAGATAACTATTAAATTACAATATCCTGTTTTATTCGATAAACTGTCTGTCTAGTAACATTGTAATCTTTCGCAATTTTTGAAATAACAATCCTTCATTTAAATCCTTAACGATGTTTTCATAAACTAAATGTCGTTGAGGATTTTTGCGTCTGTACTATAGAGTTTCAGACGTCTCTTGTAGAAACCGTTCGTTTTCACAATCTTAATTCCTTGTGCTTACCGTATTTTAGAAAATTAAGTAGTTAAATACATTTATTCCAATTCGGATGATCTTGATCAATTATTTATATTCTTATTTTAACGAATAAAAAAGACAAAATCTAAAGGATAACACTTTGTTTACAATCTGACACGAAGTAAATAAAATTGCATCTTGTTTTCCTTGTTTTTTAGATGAAAGTGACTAAAAAACCGAACAAACCATGAAAATGATGAAAAAAGATTAGATTTTAGAAAATTTTTATTGAAAGCACATTGTCAGTTTCAGTAAGTAGTGTTAGACTATTTTCAATCTTTAATCAATCAAATTTTGTTTAAATGGAAAACTTTTAGAAAAAATGGTTGATTTATTTGAGGAACCTGTTTAAAAAAACAAATCCTCTGGCTTCAAACATCTTATCAAGCTATTGTATATTACTGACTTGTCAGTTCTACATACCTACTTATATATCGTCATAATATGGATGACAGTTTCTAGCCAATACCGTAAAAATTGGACTATAAGTAAAAGAGTGGACAACACACCCTTTTTTGCTTATTTTAAAAAGTAGAAGGGTGTTTTTCTATATCAGAATTTTATGATAGAAGTGTGGATGAAGAAGCTATTAATTGAACAAAAAATTAAAGAAAAGGGGCAAAAAAAGTGAAAGAATTAGTTGAACGCATCAAAAATGATGGGCGTGTATTGGGTGAAGGTGTGTTAAAAGTTGATAGCTTTGTGACCCACCAAGTAGATCCAGTTTTGATGGAACAAATGGGTCAACGTTTTGCAGAAGTATTTAAAGACCAAGGAATTACTAAGGTGGTAACGATTGAAGCTTCTGGGATTGCTCCTGCTTTATATGCTGCAAAAGAGTTGGGTGTGCCAATGATTTTTGCCAGAAAAGCAAAAAGTTTAACAATGGACGAAGAACTCTTGACAGCTTCTGTCTATTCTTTCACCAAACAAGTAACAAGTACGATTTCAATTTCACGAAAATTTTTATCAGAAAATGATAAAGTTTTGATTATTGATGATTTCTTAGCAAATGGTCAAGCTGCTAAAGGATTGATTGAGTTGTGTCAACAAGCCGGAGCAGAAGTTGAAGGAATCGGAATTGTCATTGAAAAATCTTTCCAAGATGGACGAGAATTACTTGAACAAATGGGCTTGCGTGTGGTTTCCTTAGCGCGAATCGCTTCCTTATCAAATGGTCAAGTTGAGTTTCTTGAGGAGGACGCATAACATTGAAAAAAGAAACGCAAAATGGAAAAGCAGCAGTCTTAGGATTACAACATCTATTAGCAATGTATGCAGGTGCAGTTGCTGTACCGTTACTAATAGGAACTGGTCTTGGTTTTAATCAAGAACAAATGACTTACTTGATTTCAATTGACATTTTTATGTGTGGATTAGCTACTTTACTACAACTGACTGTCAATCGTTTCTTTGGAATTGGTCTACCCGTTGTTTTGGGTTGTGCAATTCAAGCAGTGGCTCCATTGATTTTAATTGGTACGGATAAAGGCGTTGGCGCAATTTATGGTTCGATCATCGCATCAGGAATTTTTGTGGTTTTAGCTGCAGGGTTCTTTTCTAAAATCAAAAAGTTGTTTCCACCGCTTGTAACAGGAACTGTTATTACAGTTATTGGCTTGACTTTGATTCCTGTAGCTATTGAAAAAATGGGTGGCGGTAGCGCTGCTGCCACAAATTTTGGTGATAAAACCAATTTATTGTTGGCCTTTGTGACGATTGGCTTGATCGTTGGTGTCCAAATGCTTGGTAAAGGATTTATTCGTTCTATTGCTGTATTGATTGGCTTAGTTGGCGGGAGCTTATTGGCTGGCTTGATGGGAATGATTGACTTAGATGCAATTGGGCAAGCACCGTTATTTCATGTACCACAACCATTTTATTTTGGAAAACCAACCTTTGATATCTGGTCGATTTTGCTAATGATTATTATCTCAATCGTAAGTATGGTTGAATCAACAGGTGTTTATTTTGCGCTTGGTGATATTACTGGCAAAAAAGTTGGCGAAGAAGAGCTGAAAAAAGGTTATCGTGCTGAAGGACTAGCAGTCATTTTAGGTGGGATCTTCAATACATTTCCTTATACTGGTTTTTCTCAAAATGTTGGGTTAGTTCAATTATCTGGGATCAAGACAAGAAAGCCAATTTACTTTTCAGCTGCATTCTTGATTATCTTAGGTTTGTTTCCAAAAATTGGTGCAATTGCTCAAATCATTCCTGAACCTGTACTTGGTGGTGGGATGTTAGTGATGTTTGGAATGGTAGCAGTGCAAGGAATTCGTATGTTATTAGATGTCGATTTTGCTAATGATAAGAATTTATTGATTGTTGCTGTTTCAATTGGTTTTGGATTAGGCTTCAACATTATGCCGTCTTTATTTGGACAGCTCCCTGAAACGATCCAAATGTTTACTGGTAATGGAATTGTTATGAGTAGCGTTACAGCGATTTTGTTGAATTTGGTTTTTAATGGCATCCAAAAAGATGAAGCAATTATTGAAGAGGCATTCGAAAAATAAAAATAAAAATAAAAGTAGCAAAAAAATATTTTTTGCTGCTTTTATTTTTTGTTCAAAAACAAACACGAACATTTATCCTTTATATGTATATAATATTCGATTTTTGTTTGACGTTAGAAAAGTCACTTGTTAAAATATGAATGTATTGTAGCAGAGAGGGGAAAAAGATCGTGGAAGTGTCAGTCATTATGGGAAGTATTTCAGATTGGGAAACAATGAAATTTGCTTGTGATATGTTAGATGAATTTGGTATTTCATATGAGAAAAAAGTTGTATCAGCCCACCGTACGCCAGATTTAATGTTTCAATTTGCGAAAGAAGCAAGAGGAAGAGGAATCAAAGTGATTATTGCAGGTGCAGGTGGTGCAGCTCATCTACCCGGAATGGTTGCTGCGCAGACAACGTTACCTGTGATTGGTGTTCCTGTTCAATCACGAACATTAAATGGTTTAGATTCATTATTATCTATTGTCCAAATGCCAGGTGGTGTACCAGTAGCAACAACGGCAATTGGAAAAGCTGGTGCAATTAACGCTGGACTACTTGCGATACAGATGCTTTCAATGTATGATTTAGAATTGGAAGCTAAATTGGCTGAAAAACGTTCAATGATGGCTGAAACTGTTATAGAAAGTAGTGATCAACTTGGTTAAACCATTACTGCCTGGATCAACAATTGGGATTGTCGGCGGCGGTCAATTAGGTCGAATGATGACAATTAGTGCAAAAGAAATGGGCTTTAAAGTAGGCGTATTAGATCCTGTGAGTGGTTGCCCAGCAGCTCAAGTGGCTGATTGGCATATTGAAAGTTCCTATGATGATACTTTTGCATTAGAAGAACTTGCTAGACGAACAGATGTCATTACCTATGAATTCGAGAATGTAAGTGTGGAAGCACTTAATGCTATTTTACCAAAATCATTTATTCCTCAAGGCACGGACTTGTTGGCAATTACTCAAGACCGACTATTAGAAAAATCATTTTTAGAAACAAATAATATTGTGATTGCACCTTATGCAACAATTGTGAGCCCAACGGATATCCAAGATGCAATTGATGGAATTGGTTATCCTTGTGTCTTAAAAACAACGCGCGGTGGGTATGATGGAAAAGGTCAATGTGTATTGTATAGTCGTGCTGACTTAGCACCTGCAATGGACCTATTACGTAAAGGAACGTGTGTATTAGAAGCATGGATTCCATTTGAAAAAGAAATTTCTGTCATGGTGGCTGGTAATGGTCAAGGAGAGTATACAACATTCCCTGTGGTGGAAAATGTTCACCGAAATAATATCTTGCATGAAACAATTGCACCAGCTCGTGTACCTGATGAAGTAGTTGAGGAAGCTGAGCGAATCGCAAAGGTAGTTGCAGAAGCAGTGAACTTATCAGGTGTTTTAGGTGTTGAAATGTTTTTGACTAAGACTGGTGGTTTATATGTCAATGAGCTAGCGCCAAGACCACATAATTCCGGACACTATTCAATTGAAGCTTGTTCAATGAGTCAATTTGATGCACACATTCGTGGTATTTGTGGTTGGCCATTAAGTAAGATTCGATTACTAAGCGACGCCGTTATGGTCAATGTGTTGGGCGAACAGTTGTTAGAAAGTTATCGTTTGATTGAGAAAAAACCAGATTGGCAATTTCATTTTTATGGAAAAAGTCAAGCGCAAAAAGGACGGAAAATGGGGCATATCACCATTTTGACTGAAGATACGCATGAAACGCTAGAAGAAATCTATCAAACCAACATTTGGGACTAAAGGAGAAAGTTAAATGTTAGAACGTTATACACGACCTGAGATGGGAAATATCTGGACAGAAACAAATAAATATCAAGCTTGGTTGGAGGTTGAGATTCTAGCAGATGAAGCTTGGGCTGAACTTGGGGATATTCCTAAAGAAGATGTGAAAAAAATTCGGGAACATGCTTCATTTGATATCAATCGAATTTTAGAGATTGAAAAATCAACACGTCATGATGTTGTAGCTTTCACACGAGCGGTATCTGAAACACTTGGTGAAGAACGTAAATGGGTACATTATGGATTAACAAGTACAGATGTTGTCGACACTGCTTATGGTTATTTAATCAAACAGGCAAATGATATTTTACGAGAAGACTTGAAACGTTTTACAGCGATTATTGGTGAAAAAGCAAAAGAACATAAATATACCGTTATGATGGGCCGAACACATGGTGTTCACGCTGAACCAACAACATTTGGCTTAAAACTAGCTACTTGGTATTCTGAAATGAAACGGAATATTGAACGATTTGAACATGCAGCTAAAGGTGTAGAAGCTGGTAAAATCTCTGGTGCAGTAGGAACGTTTGCGAACATCCCACCATTTATTGAAGAGTATGTTTGTGAGAACTTAGGCATTCGCCCACAAGAAATCTCAACGCAAGTTTTACCACGCGATTTACACGCTGAATACTTTGCAACAATGGCATTGATTGCGACAAGTATTGAACGTTTTGCAACAGAAATTCGCGGGTTACAAAAATCAGAAACGCGTGAAGTGGAAGAATTTTTTGCTAAAGGGCAAAAGGGATCTTCTGCCATGCCACACAAACGCAATCCAATTGGGTCAGAAAATATGTCTGGTTTGGCGAGAGTGATTCGTGGTCATATGGTTACTGCGTACGAAAATGTTTCTTTATGGCATGAAAGAGATATTTCTCATTCATCTGCTGAACGAATCATTTTACCTGATACAACGATTCTTTTAGATTACATGTTGAATCGTTTTGGAAACATCGTGAAGAATCTGACGGTCTTCCCAGAAAATATGAAACGTAATATGGATGCTACATTTGGTCTGATTTATAGTCAACGAGTATTGTTGAAATTAATTGATAAAGGAATGACTCGCGAAGAAGCGTACGATCTAGTTCAACCAAAAACTGCGCAAGCATGGGATGAACAAAGAGCATTTCGTCCTTTACTGGAAAATGATGCGAAAATCACTTCTGTTTTATCAGCGGAAGACATTGATGATGCGTTTGACTATCACTACCATTTAAAAAATGTCGACACGATTTTTGAACGTGTTGGTTTAGCGTAAGATGATGAAATGCTGTAGCAAAAAATGCTGCAGCGTTTTTTTGTGCAATAAAAAAAGAGGTTTGCCACTAGTTGGGCAAGCCTCTTTTGTTTTTTTGTTAGTAGAATATATGAAGATCACTTACGCAAGTGCCTGCGTATTTGTAAAGTGAAGTGAGTGAAGCAGGTTGAGTAAATAATCAATGAAATCATAATTGTATTCCTGTGTATTGAAAACAACTTGGATACGATATTGATTTTTGAAAACTTTTTGTTCATGTATTTGATTAATTAACAATTCATGATTGGAATTCGTTTGATAGTGTGCAGTTTTTTTACGACATTCAGCGTGACGTTTTGTTGCACGGCGAATTTTTCGGAAAGTATAAAAGCTTGTATCTTTATTACACAGATAAACGTCTTTGATACCTAATAAATCATTATATAAGCGAGCACGTTCTTCTGGTGTTAGTTCAGTTAGGAATTGTTGTGCAGTATAAGTTGAATCTTCCATATGCTAGTGCCTCCTTGAATAAACATGCGTGATAATTACACATTTACTATACCATTAAGTTTTTTTGATGTAAACGTTTCGATTAACAATGATTTCATCTAGTATTCACTTAAAAACGAACATTAGATGATTCTAATGCTTTTAATGTACAGTATTTTGTTGATTTACATAAAAAGTGTTGTTAAAATCAAAAGTGAAAAAACGAACAAAAATGACTGTTTGTTAATTAAATGTAAGGCTATGAGGAGAGAGACTTGTGAAAAAAGCGGGATTGCTATATGAAGGAAAAGCTAAAAAAATGTTTGCAACAACAGATGAACAAGTGATTTGGGTCGAATATCTTGACCAAGCAACAGCATTGAATGGGATTATGAAAGACAAAATTCAAGGAAAAGGCGAATTAAATAATCAGATCACTAGTCGAATTTTCCAATACTTAACAAGAAAAGGGATTGACAATCATTTTATTGATATTTTGTCAAAAACCGAACAATTAGTAAAAAAAGTTGAAGTAATTCCTTTAGAAGTGGTTGTTAGAAATTTTGCAGCAGGAAGCTTTTCTAAACGATTAGCGGTACCAGAAGGAACTATCTTACCTGAACCAATCATTGAATTTTATTACAAAGATGATTCGTTAGATGATCCGTTTATCAATGAAGCGCATATTGCCTTCCTACAGCTTGCAACACCAGCTGAAATTCAAGAGATCAAATCAATGGCATTACAAGTCAACGATGCTTTACAGGAATTATTTACAGGAATTCACTTGCAATTGATTGATTTTAAACTTGAGTTTGGTCGGTTAGCAGATGGACAAATCTTACTTGCTGATGAGATTTCTCCTGATACTTGTCGTTTATGGGATACCGAATCTCGTGAACACATGGATAAAGATGTGTATCGTCGAAAAATTGGCAATCTGGTTCCAGTTTATCAAGAAGTGTTAAGTCGTTTGAACAATTATTCATTCTAGTAACTATTGCTCGTAAAAAAACTTACTTTTAAAGGAGGAAATCAAATGTATTTTGTAAAAGTTTATGTGACGTATAAAGATTCTGTATTAGATCCACAAGGAGAAGCTGTAAAACATGCAGTGCATCGTATGGGCTATGAAGAAATCGAAGAAATTCGTATAGGGAAATACTTTGAAATTCAAGTTGCACCATCGCAGACACCTGTTGAAGACACGATTGAACAAATTTGTGACAAATTATTAGCAAATGTCAATATGGAAACATATCGTTACGAAATTGAGGAAATGGAGGTAGTTTAGCATGAAGTTTGCAGTGATTGTTTTTCCCGGATCAAACTGTGATGCAGATATGCTGTGGGCTGTGCAAGAAATTATAGGTGTGGAAGCAGCGTATGTTCGTTACGACGAAGACTCCCTTTCAGGATTTGATGGCGTGCTACTCCCTGGTGGTTTTTCTTACGGTGATTATCTTCGTTGTGGCGCAATTGCTCGCTTCTCGACGATTATGAAGGAAGTGATTCGCTTTGCTGAAGAGGGCAAACCAGTATTTGGAACATGTAATGGGTTTCAAATTTTAACTGAAGCTGGGTTACTCCCTGGGGTTTTACGTAGAAATGAATCTTTACAATTTATTTGTAAGACAGTTCCGTTAAGAGTTGTGAATAATCAAACTGCGTTTACCTCAGAATATCATGAGGATGAAGTGATTCAGTTGCCAGTCGCTCATGGTGAAGGAAATTATTTTTGTGATGAAGAAACATTGCGTGAGCTAAAGGAAAATCATCAAATTGTTTTTACGTATGAAGAAGAAAATATCAATGGCAGTGTGGAACGTATCGCAGGAATTACGAATCAAGCTGGAAATGTTCTGGGAATGATGCCCCATCCTGAACGTGCGATGGAACAGTTGTTAGGTTCAGAAGACGGAAAACGTTTCTTTCAATCAATGATCAAAAATTTCGGGAAGGTGACTGTTTAGATGAAAACAATGATGGAGCCAACAGCACAAGAAATCAAAGAGCAGAAAATCTACAGTGAATGGGGTCTATCTGATGAAGAATACCGCATGATTGAAGAAGATATCTTGGGTAGAATGCCTAATTATACTGAAACAGGTCTGTTTTCTGTTATGTGGAGTGAACATTGTTCTTATAAGAATTCTAAACCTGTTCTACGAAAATTCCCAATTACTGGTCCAAAAGTTTTGCAGGGGCCTGGTGAGGGAGCGGGGATTGTGGACATCGGTGATGGGCAAGCAGTTGTTTTTAAAGCAGAAAGTCATAATCATCCTTCTGCTGTCGAACCGTATGAAGGCGCAGCGACTGGAGTTGGCGGGATTATTCGTGATATTTTCAGTATGGGGGCACGACCAATTGCATTGCTGGATTCTTTACGCTTTGGTGAATTGAATAATTCTCGCACAAAATATTTACTTGATGAAGTAGTTGCTGGAATTGGGGGGTATGGTAATTGTATTGGTATCCCAACAGTTGGCGGCGAGATTGCTTTTGATGCTTGTTATGAAGGAAACCCTTTAGTAAATGCGATGTGTGTTGGATTGATTGACCATAAAGATATTCAAAAAGGTCAGGCATCGGGTGTCGGTAATTCCATTATGTATGTTGGAGCTAAAACGGGACGTGACGGTATACATGGTGCAACGTTTGCTTCGGAGGAATTTAGTCAAGAAGAAGAACAACAACGTTCTGCTGTTCAAGTTGGCGATCCTTTCATGGAAAAATTGTTGTTAGAAGCCTGCCTTGAGTTGATCTTGAATCATGCAGAAATTTTAGTAGGTATTCAAGACATGGGGGCTGCGGGATTGGTGTCATCGAGTTCAGAAATGGCTTCTAAAGCAGGATCAGGTCTGATTTTAACACTAGATGATGTGCCTCAACGAGAAACAGGTATGTCTCCTTATGAAATGATGTTATCTGAATCTCAAGAACGCATGTTAATTTGTGTCAAAGCTGGTGCAGAGGAAGAAGTAAAAGCGTTATTCAAAAAATATGATTTGGATGCTGTAACAATTGGTAAGGTAACGGATGATGGCCAATATCGTTTATATCATCATGGAAATGAAGTGGCTAACCTGCCGGTTGATGCTTTGGCAGAGGATGCACCAGTTTACGATAAGCCAAGAAAAGAACCAGCAAGAATGGCAGAGTTTCGAGAAATGCCCGCATATCTACCTGTTATTGGAGAACCAAATGAAACATTTTTAGCGTTACTAGCTCAACCAACGATTGCTTCAAAGAAATCCATTTACGAAACATACGACTCTCAAGTTCAAACAAATACTGTTGTTCGTCCAGGAAGTGATGCAGCTGTTTTACGAATCCGCGGAACGAAAAAATCTTTGGCAATGACAACTGATTGTAATGCAAGATACCTTTATTTAAATCCAGAAATCGGTGGACAGATTGCAGTTGCTGAAGCAGCGCGAAATATTGTTGCCAGCGGTGGAAAACCTTTAGCAATTACCGACTGCTTGAATTATGGTTCTCCAGATAAACCTGAAGTTTTTTGGGAACTTTGGCATTCAGCAGATGGAATAGCAGAAGCTTGTCGTACCTTTGAAACACCAGTGATTTCTGGAAATGTGTCACTTTACAATGAAACAGATGGCAAGGCAATCTATCCAACTCCGATGATTGGTATGGTAGGTTTGATTGAATCCCATGAACAAATTACTACACAGGAATTTAAGCAAGCGGGTGATCGGATATATGTCATTGGTCAAACAGGCAATGACTTTAATGGAAGTGAGCTTCAAAAGCTTTTGACAGGAACAATTCAAGGTCAGCTAACTAATTTTGATTTGGCAGTTGAAAAGAAAAATCAAGACTTAATGCTAGCTGCTATTCGACAAGGTTTGGTAGCAAGCTCTCATGATTGCTCTGAAGGTGGCTTGGCGGTTGCCATTGCAGAGGCTGCTTTTACAAATGAGTTAGGTGTCAACATTCAGACTGAGTTAACTGTTGCAGAACTTTTCTCGGAGACACAATCACGATTTGTGGTCTCAATCAACCCAGAAAAGCAGGTGGCTTTTGAACAACTGGTAGGAGAACATGCCTATTATCTTGGTGAAGTAACAGCTGATTCTCAGTTGAGAATGCAAGCAGTTGATGGCGAAATCAATCTAACAACTCAAAGGGCTAAAGCAAGCTGGGAGGAAGCTATTCCATGTCTTATGAAGTAAAAAGTTTAAATGAAGAGTGTGGAATTTTTGGTGTCTGGGGGCATCAGGATGCAGCAAGTGTTACTTACTTTGGCTTGCATAGCCTGCAACATCGTGGTCAAGAAGGCGCGGGGATTGTTTCAAATGACGAGGGTAAACTAAACGGGCATCGTGATCTTGGGTTATTATCAGAAGTATTCAAAGATCAACGAAAATTGACTCAATTAACAGGAAATGCAGCAATTGGTCATGTGCGTTACGCGACTGCAGGAAATGGAAGTGTCGATAATATTCAGCCGTTCTTATTCAAATTTTATGATGTTTCGGTTGGTTTAGCACACAATGGTAATTTAACCAATGCTCGTTCTTTACGAAGAGAATTAGAGCAAGATGGCGCAATTTTTCATTCAAATTCGGATACAGAAATTTTAATGCATTTGATACGCCGAAGCGACGAGGAAACATTTTTAGCAAAATTAAAAACATCTTTGAACAAAGTAAAAGGTGGCTTTGCTTACTTACTAATGACAGAAGACGCGATGATTGCGGCACTTGATCCGAACGGGTTCCGTCCGCTAGCGATTGGCCAGATGAAAAATGGTGCTTATGTTGTTACTTCTGAAACCTGTGCTTTAGAAGTAGTGGGTGCAGATTTTATTCGTGATGTGCACCCCGGAGAAGTAGTGATAATCAGCGATGAAGGGTTGAAAATCGAAACGTACACACAAGATACACAGCTAGCAATTTGCTCAATGGAGTATATCTACTTTGCACGACCAGACTCGAACATCAATGGGGTCAATGTCCATACTGCTCGAAAAAACATGGGGAAAAATTTAGCTAAAGAGGCGCCTATTGAAGCAGATATGGTGGTAGGAGTTCCTAATTCTTCTTTGTCAGCTGCTAGTGGGTATGCTGAAGCTAGTGGGATTCCTTATGAAATTGGTTTGGTAAAGAATCAATATATTGCGCGGACATTCATTCAACCCACACCAGAGTTACGTGAACAAGGGGTGCGTATGAAATTATCAGCTGTTCGTGGAGTAGTGGAAGGTAAAAAAATTGTGATGGTAGATGACTCCATCGTCCGAGGTACGACAAGTCGGCGAATCGTCCGATTATTAAAAGAAGCTGGTGCCAAAGAAGTACATGTACGGATCGCATCGCCACCCCTAAAATATCCTTGTTTTTACGGAATTGATATTCAAACGAGAAAAGAACTGATTGCTGCTAATCATAGTATCGAAGAAATTCGACAATGTATTGGGGCAGACTCTTTAGAATTCCTTAGTGAGGAAGGTCTGATTACTGCCATTGGATTACAAGAAGAGGCGCCTTATTCAGGACTATGTATGGCTTATTTTAATGGTGACTATCCAACTCCTTTATATGATTATGAGGAGAAATACCAAGCATCTCTAAAAGAAAAAGTTTCGTTTTTCTAATAATAAAGGAGTGAATCATCGCATGAAAAATGCATATGCAAAAGCTGGCGTGGATGTGGAAGCTGGTTATGAAGTTGTTGAACGAATCAAAAAACATGTAAATAAAACGGAACGTCTTGGTGTAATGGGTGCACTAGGAGGTTTTGGTGGTTGTTTTGATCTTTCTTTGCTTGATGTGAAAGAACCTGTTTTAGTTTCGGGAACGGATGGCGTTGGGACAAAATTAGCAGTAGCAATTGAAGCAAATCAACATGATACGATTGGGATTGATTGTGTTGCAATGTGTGTGAACGATATTTTAGCCCAAGGTGCAGAGCCTCTTTATTTCTTAGATTACTTAGCTACAGGAAAGAATGAACCGGAAAAATTGGAACAAGTAGTTGCAGGCGTAGCAAATGGGTGCGTTCAAGCAAATATGGCGCTAATTGGTGGAGAAACTGCTGAAATGCCAGGGATGTATCAAGGTGAGGACTATGACTTAGCCGGATTTGCCGTTGGAATTGCCGAAAAGTCACAACTGATTACTGGAGAGTCGATTGAACCAGGTGATATTTTATTAGGACTACCTTCAAGTGGGATTCATTCAAATGGGTATTCACTAGTAAGAAAAATTTTCTTTGAAGAACATCAACTGACAACGGATAGTCTTTTGCCAGAATTAAATGAAACATTAGCTGATAGTCTATTAGTTCCAACGAGAATTTATGTTGCAAGTCTTTTACCATTGATCAAAAAAAATCAATTGAAAGGCTGTGCACATATCACCGGTGGTGGTTTTGTAGAGAACATTCCTCGCATGCTACCAGCTGGGGTCAGTGCAAATATCCAATTAGGAAGCTGGCCGATTTTACCAATTTTTGATTGTCTACAAAGCTATGGGAAGCTCTCTTTGGCAGAAATGTATGAAATTTTTAATATGGGTATTGGAATGGTCGTTGCTGTTTCACCAGAACAAGTAGCTGAAGTCACGGCTAATTTTGCAGAGCAAGGAGATGCCGTTTACCAAATCGGTGAAATCGTAGCAGAAGACACACAGAAAATTATTTTTACTGGAGAAATGGCATGAGACTAGCTATTTTTGCTTCGGGTAATGGAAGTAACTTCCAAGCTTTGGTAACGAATTTAAGAGAAAAAAAGCTAGCTGTCACAGTTGACTGGCTATTCTGTGACCAGCCAGACGCATACGTGCTACAAAGAGCAGAAACGTTGAAAGTGCCTGCTAGCCAATTTTCACCAAAAGATTTTGCAAATAAAGTAGCGTACGAGCAGGAGATACTCCGACAGTTGCATGAACGGAAAATTGATTTGGTTATTTTGGCAGGCTACATGCGAATTGTAGGACCCACTTTGCTCACCGCATTTGAAAATAAAATAGTGAACATCCATCCATCGTTATTGCCGGATTTTCCGGGATTGCACGGAATTCGTGATGCATATGAAGCAGGAGTAGCAACTACAGGTGTGACTGTTCATTTGATTGATGCAGGTGTCGATACAGGACCAATCATTCGTCAAGAAAAAGTCGAGATTGAACCAACAGATACATTGGAAATTCTTGAACAAAAAATCCATGCAGTTGAGCATCGAATTTATCCAGAAATCGTCGAAGAAATGATCAAAAATGGAGGCTATTTAAAATGACAAGAGCGTTGATTAGTGTATCAGACAAAACAGGAATCGTTGACTTTGCTAAAGGTTTGATTGCTAATAATATCGAAATTATTTCAACAGGTGGAACAAAAAAAGCATTGGATCAAGCAGGTATTAAAACGATTTCTATTGATGAGGTCACTGGTTTTCCAGAAATGATGGATGGCAGAGTGAAAACTTTGCATCCGAAGATTCACGGAGGACTTTTAGGGCGTCGAGATGTCGTTGAACATATGGAAGATATGAAACGCGGTGAGATTTTACCAATCGATTTTGTTTGTGTAAATCTTTATCCATTTAAGGAAACCATTTTAAAACCAGAAGTAACGGAGCAAGAAGCAATTGAAAATATTGATATTGGTGGTCCAAGTATGTTGCGAAGTGGTGCTAAAAATCATGAATTTGTCACAGTGATCGTTGATCCGTCAGATTATTCATTCGTTCTCCAAGAGTTAGAAGCCCATGGAGAAACACAGTTAGCAACTCGGAAACGTCTAGCTGCAAAAGTCTTTCGTCATACGGCTGCTTATGATGCGTTAATTGCTCAATATTTGACAGAGATGGTGGACGAAAAAGAACCAGAAAAATTAACGTTGACTTATGAGCGAAAACAAGATTTACGTTACGGCGAAAATAGCCATCAGGAAGCAGCTTTTTATCAATCTGCTTTGCCGGCAGACTATTCGATTGCTGCGGCAAAACAACTACATGGAAAAGAACTTTCATTCAACAATATTCGTGATGCAGATGCAGCGCTAAGAATTGCCCGTGAGTATGAGGAGCCAACAGTCGTCGCGTTGAAACATATGAATCCATGTGGTATTGGAACGGCACCAACGATTTTTGAAGCTTGGAATTATGCGTTTGAAGCAGATCCAGTTTCAATTTTTGGTGGAATTATCGTTTTGAATCGTGAAGTAGATGTGGCTACTGCTGAAAAAATGCATGAACTATTTTTAGAAATCATTATTGCTCCAGGATTCACTGAAGCTGCATTAGAAGTTTTGAAGAAAAAGAAAAATCTGCGTATTTTAACGATCAGTTTTGAACAAAAAACAGCTAGCATATCGGATGAAACAGTATCTGTTTTAGGTGGGTTATTAGTTCAAAGTCAAGATCTTGCAATGGAACACGAAGAAGACTGGACTGTAGTAACAGAACAGCAACCAACTGCAGAACAAACAGCGGCGTTGGCATTTGCTTGGAAAGCCGTGAAGCATGTTAAATCTAATGCTATTGTTGTTGCGAATGAACACCAAACTGTCGGTGTAGGGGCTGGGCAAATGAATCGTGTGGGATCCGTCAAGATAGCGATTGAACAAGCTGTCGAAAAACTAAAAGGTGCAGTACTGGCAAGTGACGCGTTTTTCCCAATGGATGATTCAGTTGAATACGCTGCTACGCATGGAATCAAGGCAATCATTCAGCCGGGTGGCAGTATCAAAGACCAAGCTTCCATTGATATGGCTAATCGTCATGGTATTGCGATGGTCTTTACGAATGTACGTCATTTTAGACATTAATCTTCAGTGGAAAAGGAGTAACGCATGAAAATTTTGATTATTGGTGCAGGCGGTCGTGAACATGCAATTGGGAAAAAACTGGTGGACAGTCCGTTAGTTGAAACAGTCTACTGCGCACCGGGGAACCCTGGAATGAAAAAAGATGATATTCAACCAGTCGCAATTGCAGAAACAGATCATGATGCGCTCATCTCATTTGCAAAAGAGCAGTGTGTTTCTTGGACATTCGTTGGACCAGAAGTTCCTTTGTTAAATGGAATTGTCGATGATTTTATAGCAGCAGATTTGAAAATTTTTGGACCAACAAAGCGCGCAGCGTTGATTGAGGGATCCAAAAGTTTTGCTAAACAATTGATGAAAGAGTGTCAGATTCCGACAGCTGAATCGCAAACATTTAATGATTATGAAATGGCTATAGCTTATATCAACGAAAAAGGTGCACCAATCGTTGTGAAAGCAGATGGGTTAGCTGCTGGTAAAGGTGTTGTTGTTGCAATGACCATTGAAGAAGCAATACAAGCTGCTAAAGATATGCTAAAGAGTCATCGATTTGGTGAAAGTGGAAATCAAATTGTAGTTGAAGAGTTTTTGGCTGGCGAAGAATTTTCGCTTTTAGCGTTTGTTCGTGGTACAGAAGTTTATCCCATGGTAATTTCGCAAGACCATAAACGAGCATACGACTTGGATAAAGGGCCGAATACCGGGGGAATGGGTGCGTACTCACCAGTTCCACAAATTTCACAAAAGATGGTTGATGAAGCTATTGAAACGATTTTGAAACCAGCGGCGCAAGGGATGGTTGAACAAGACCGTTCCTTCACGGGGATCTTGTATGCTGGGTTGATTGCAACTGTTGACGGCCCAAAAGTGATTGAATTCAATGCTCGATTTGGTGACCCAGAAACACAAGTTGTTTTACCAAGATTGGTGAATGATTTTGCACAAGTGATAGATGATTTACTAGAAAATCGCTCAATCGAATTAGAATGGTCACAAGATGAGTTTCATGTGGGTGTTGTTGTCGCTGCTGAAGGTTACCCAGCAACGTATGAAACAGAGATGAGTTTGCCAGATTTTTCTGATGAATCACATGTTCAGGTGTATTATGCAGGTGTGGCAGAAAAAGAAGGATGTTTAGTTGGAAATGGTGGACGGATCTATTTAGTTGAAGCCAAAGCGAAAACGTTAGAGCAAGCACAAAAAATGATTTATGAAGTTCTTGAAAGAAAAGACACGACTGAAACGTTCTATCGTCATGATATTGGAAACAAGGCGTTGGAAGTAGTCGAAGGAAAATCATTGACTAAAAGATAAAAATATTTTTGATTTGATAAAGCCTTTTCATAAAAGTTGTGCTACACTTTTATTGTGTAAAGAAGGAGGAGTTTTTTAATGAAACAGGTTCAATTTGGAACAGTAAATCACGCAGTTTCCGCAGTCATTCTTGGCTGTATGCGCATCAATAGTGCGAAAGATCCAGTTAAGGCAATCGAAACTGCTTATGACAATGGAATCAATTTCTTTGATCATGCAGATATCTATGGAAATGGTGAGTGCGAATCAATTTTTGCAGATGCTTTGGCAAAGACCTCTTTAAAGCGTGAAGATTTATTTATTCAAACAAAATGTGGAATCGTTCCAGGAGTGATGTTTGATTTTTCAAAAGAACACATCATCGCATCTGTTGAGGGCAGCTTGAAACGTTTAAAAATGGATTATGTAGATGCTTTATTGCTACATCGACCAGATACATTAGTCGAACCTGACGAGGTTGCTGCAGCTTTTGACGAATTAGAAAAAGCGGGGAAAGTCCGCTATTTTGGTGTAAGCAATCAAAAACCGATGCAAATTGAACTATTGAAAAAATCAGTACGTCAACCTTTAGTGGCTAACCAATTGCAGTTTGGCTTAAAGCATTCAGAAATGGTTGATCAAGGAATTCATATAAACATGACAGACCCTGCAAGTATCGATCATGATGGCAGTGTACTAGATTATTCACGAGTGCATGACATGACAATTCAAGCATGGTCTCCTTATCAATATGGATTCTTTGAAGGTGTCTTTATCGGCAATGAAAAATTCCCAGAATTAAATCAAAAACTGAGCGAAATGGCTGAAAAATATAACACGACGCCAACTGGTTTAGCTTCAGCCTGGATCTTACGTCATCCAGCAAATATGCAAGTGATTGCTGGTACCATGAATGTTAGCCGTATTGAAGAAATTGCAAAAGCTTCTGATGTTGTGTTGACAAGAGAAGATTGGTACGATTTGTACATGGCTGCAGGAAATATTTTGCCATAGAATTTGGCGAACGGTATCAGTTATTCGATAGGAAACAAAAAAGGATTGCTACAAAAGTAGCAATCCCTTTTTTTGCTTTTTTCCGAACATTTCTCTTTTTAACGGACTCGTTTATTGAAAAAAGACTAAAAAAACGAATTATTCGTAAAATGTTCATGGTTTTGGCTTGATTTTTTTATTTAGTTGAGTTAAATTACATAGGGCGCTGAAAAAAGCCCGAATAAAACGAAGAATGTTCGTGTTTTACTGAACTGAACATTAGGAGGACAATTTGATGAAAGTATTTGACTACGAAGATATCCAACTAATTCCGAATAAATGTATCGTAAATAGCCGATCAGAGTGTGACACAACAGTGACTTTAGGTAAGCACTCATTTAAAATGCCAGTAGTACCTGCGAACATGCAAACAATTATCGATGAATCAATCGCAGAATTTTTAGCAAAAAATGGTTATTTTTATATTATGCATCGTTTCGATGAAGAAGCACGTATCCCGTTTATTAAAAAGATGAAACAAGAAGGATATATCTCATCAATCAGCGTAGGCGTAAAAGAAAACGAATATGCTTTCGTTGAAGAATTAGCACAAAAAAATCTAGTACCAGATTACATCACAATTGATATTGCTCACGGGCATTCCAATTCAGTAATTAACATGATTCAACATATAAAAAAACATCTTCCCGAAACATTTGTGATTGCAGGAAATGTGGGAACGCCTGAAGCTGTTCGTGAATTAGAAAATGCTGGGGCTGATGCAACCAAAGTTGGCATCGGACCAGGAAAAGTTTGTATCACGAAAATCAAAACAGGTTTCGGAACAGGTGGCTGGCAGTTAGCCGCATTAAGATGGTGTGCAAAAGCTGCTCGTAAACCAATTATCGCAGATGGAGGGATTCGGACACACGGCGATGTGGCAAAATCAGTTCGTTTTGGTGCAACGATGGTTATGATTGGTTCATTATTTGCTGGACATGAAGAATCACCAGGCGAAACGAAAGTCGAAAACGGAGTTGTTTATAAAGAATATTTTGGCTCCGCTTCGGAATTCCAAAAAGGTGAAAAGAAAAATGTTGAAGGAAAGAAAATCTGGATTCAACATAAAGGTTCACTAAAAGATACATTAGTTGAAATGCAACAGGATTTACAATCTTCAATTTCTTATGCAGGCGGTCGTGACTTAGAAGCGATTCGTAAAGTCGATTATGTAATTGTGAAAAACTCTATTTTTAATGGAGATACAATTTAAAGTAGCAAAGTGTTTTTAATCTCAAATAATAGTAGGAAGAGTGTCAGATGAATCTTTGTCTGGCGCTCTTTTTTATTGGTTAGAAAAGAGGCTACGAAAAAATTCGTTATTTTTATTTCTTTTTTGTCAAAAATTCAGCTACAATAGAAGATGGAATGAAAAGGAGACTTGAAATTATGAAAAAAATAAAAGTATTATCTGTTTTTGGTACTAGACCAGAAGCAATTAAAATGGCACCGTTAGTTAAAGCTCTTGCGAAAGATGAACGCTTTATAGGAAAAGTTGCTGTTACGGCACAACATCGTGAAATGCTTGACCAGGTATTAGAAGTATTTGAGATTGATCCTGATTATGATTTGAATTTGATGAAAGGTGGACAAACATTAGCTGGGATTACTTCGAGAATTCTTGATGACTTAACACCTGTTTTATTGGAAGAACAACCTGACATTGTTTTGGTGCATGGAGATACTACAACGACTTATGCGAGTGCAACCGCAGCTTTCTATCAACAAATCAAAGTCGGTCACGTGGAAGCAGGTTTGCGAACTTGGAATAAGTGGTCACCATTTCCTGAAGAGATGAATCGTCAATTGACAGATGTCTTAAGTGATATTTATTTTGCACCAACAAGTCAAAGTAAAGAAAACTTAGAAAAAGAAAATCATCCAACAGACGCTATTTTTGTAACTGGGAATACTGCAATTGATGCAATGAAATACACGGTTGATGAAGAGTATCAGAGCGAACATCTATCGGTATCCAAAGAGGACAAACAAGTCTTAGTGACGATGCACCGCCGCGAAAATATTGGACAACCAATGCGTCAAGTGTTCCAAGCGATTGCCCGCGTTGCCAATGAACATCCAGAAGTGAAGTTTATTTTTCCAATGCATCGTAATCCGAAAGTACGTGAAGAAGCAATGGATATTCTAGGGGCTTTGGGTAATGTATCATTGATTGAGCCTTTAGATGTTGTCGATTTTCATAATTTCGCAGCTCGAAGTTATTTGATTTTGACGGATTCTGGTGGTGTCCAAGAAGAAGCGCCGTCACTTGGAGTACCGGTACTTGTCTTGCGTGATACAACAGAACGTCCAGAAGGTGTTAAGGCGGGGACTTTGAAAATGGTTGGAACAGATGAAACAACTGTTTACGAAGAAACAACTCGTTTACTTGAAAACAAAGAAGCCCATCAAGAAATGGCACATGCTTCAAATCCGTATGGTGATGGTCAAGCCAGCCAACGTATTTTAGACGCAATGGCGTATTACTTTAATACAGAAGAAAACCGACCAACTGATTTTGAATAAAGTTTATTTTTTCGTAAATTTATCTATTTTTTTAAGATAAAAAGTAAGTGAGGAAATCTCATGTGGCAAAAAATTGATAAGGCACAAGGACCTGCATATCGACAAATGATGGATCAAATCATGCAGAAAATCGAGCAAGGAGAATTAAATCCAGGGGAGCGACTAGCCTCGGAACGGAAGTTAGCAGAGGCTTTTGGGGTGAATCGTTCCACCGTAGTTCACGCGTTGGAAGAGTTACGCGCGCTTGGAATCCTAACAAGCAAACAAGGCAGTGGTCGCTATGTCAATCAAATGGAATGGGGCAAGTTTTCTATTCCAAGAATTGATTGGCGTCAATTGATTGCTCATCGATATGAGCAATCAATCAATCATTATGAAGAAAAAATCAATCGTGGTAAGAGACAAACGAGTACATTTCTTGATTTATATTCGAGTGAAATGCCGAATGAGCTATTACCTGATTTTCAATTTCCTGCTTATTCATTAGAAGATATCTTAATGGAAGAAAAAAGGATGAATCGCTATGGCTACTTGCCTTTGAAAGAAAAAATCACGGGATACTTAAAAGAAGAACTTCAGTTGAACTTTTCTGCGGACCAGCTTTTAGTCACTGGTGGTGGTCAGCAAGCTATTTTTTTGATTTTGCAAACCATTTTGTCATCAGGAGATGCAATCGCGGTTGAATCCCCTTCTTTTTTCTATCGTCTTCCTTTGTTTAAAGCAGCGGGAATTCGCCTTTTTGGAGTGACGATGGATGAGGAAGGGATTGAGTTAAAACAGCTAGAATCATCGATTTTAAAAAATCAGGTGAAAGCCGTCTTAGTCAATCCTAATTTTCAGAATCCAACAGGAAAAGTCATGAGCCAAAAAAGACGTGAGGCGCTTGTGCAATTGTGTCGTCGCTACCAATTACCAATCATTGAAGATGATGTTTTTACGGACTTTTCTTTTTCAGAGATGAATGAGACCCAACCGCTTCGCTTGCTTGATCCAGATAATGTCTTATATATTGGTTCCTTGTCACGTGTTTTAGGTCGAACGACGAAAATCGGTTGGGTATTAGGTCCAGAAACATTAATAGCTCGATTGGCCAATGCTCAAGAAATGATGGAATTTTCGTTAAGTATTGTTTCGCAAATGTTCGCAACAAGTGTGTTTGATGAAGCGTTTCTTTCAAAAATGTCGTTGGTGCGAAAACAGCTAGCTAAGCGAAGTCGACAATTAATTGATTGGTCGAAGCAACAATCTTTTTTTAAATTGCATCCAATCAGAGGTGGCTACTATGCTTGGTTGACTTGGGAAGGCAAGCAATTATCAACAGAAATAGCAGATGAATTAATTGCGCGAGGATTGGGAATTGCTCCGGCACAACTATTTGGAGAAGAAGTAAATGGGCTACGTTTGAATTTTAGTCGGTTATCCGAAGAAGAATTACCCAAATTTAGTGAATTGATGAACCAAGCAGCGGAGATGTTAAAAAAATAAAGAAAATTGTAACAGCATAGAAATTTTTCTATGCTGTTTTTTTGTTGATGAAATTTTTTACAGAGGTAAGGTATAACAGCTTCATTAGTTGTTTGTAAAATCATGCACGAGTCTAGAAATTTTCAAGAATAAACTTATATAAAAGTTGTAACAATAAGGTTTATAAATAGAAACAGCTCGATGTTTTGCTATTAAAATACGGAGGATTTTTTTAGGTAAAATGTAAACCGCTTTCTTGTTTGTGATTCAATTCACTATCGTTGATGTAGCAAGGATTATTTTTACAAAAAATTATCGTGAATTTATGGGCTTATAACTTGTGTTTCTCCATGATACATGATAATTTATGTATGAAGCCGGTTAAATAGTGATACAGATTATATTACTGTTTCAATCGTAGCTAGAAGAGAATTTCTTATAGACGAGAGAGGAATGTGTGACAAATGGCAAACAAAAAAGCACCAATCGACTTCCAGGCTTTACTTGATGAAGTCAATTCAGATTTTCCAGTTTATCAAGCGCTTGATCAAGATGGAAAAGTTGTAAATGAAGATTTGATCCCTGATTTATCAGATGATGAATTAGTTGAATTAATGACAAAAATGGTTTGGTCACGTGTCTTGGATCAACGTTCAACAGCATTGAACCGTCAAGGACGTCTTGGATTCTTTGCGCCTACAGCTGGGCAAGAAGCAAGCCAACTTGCAAGTGCATTTGCTTTTGATAAAGAAGATGTTTTATTACCTGGTTATCGTGATGTTCCCCAACTTGTTCAACACGGCTTACCATTAACGCAAGCGTTTTTATGGTCTCGTGGGCATGTTGCTGGTAATTTATATCCAGAAGAATTGAAAGCTCTACCACCACAAATTATTATTGGTGCACAATACGTTCAAGCTGCTGGTGTAGCACTAGGCTTGAAAAAACGTAACAAGAAAAATGTTGTCTTCACTTACACTGGTGATGGCGGTTCTTCACAAGGTGATTTCTACGAAGCAATTAACTTTGCAGGTGCTTATCATGCAAATGCTGTTTTCTATATTCAAAATAACGGTTTTGCAATTTCCACACCTCGTGAAAAACAAACCGCTGCTAAAACATTAGCACAAAAAGCTGTTGCGGCTGGAATTCCTGGTATTCAAGTTGACGGAATGGACCCATTAGCTGTCTACACTGTTTCAAAAATGGCTCGAGATTGGGCAATTAGCGGAAAAGGTCCTGTGTTGATTGAAACATTGACGTATCGTTATGGTCCACATACGTTATCAGGAGATGATCCAACACGTTACCGTTCAAAAGAGATGGATGGCGAGTGGCAAAAGAAAGATCCGTTGATTCGTTTCCGCAACTATCTAGTTGAAAAAGGATTATGGTCTGAAGAAAAAGAAGAACAAGTTATTGAACAAACAAAAGAAGAAATCAAAGCAGCGATTGCAGAAGCGGATAAAGTACCAAAACAAAAAGTTTCAGATTTCTTGAAGAATATGTTTGAAGAAGCACCACAAACAATCAAAGAACAAATTGCAATCTATGAAGCGAAGGAGTCGAAATAATCATGGCACAAAAAACAATGATTCAAGCAATCACTGATGCTTTAGCACTTGAACTAGAACATGATGAAAATGTCGTCATTTTTGGTGAAGATGTTGGTAAAAACGGAGGGGTCTTCCGTGCAACAGAAGGATTGCAAGAAAAATTTGGTGAAGATCGTGTGTTCGATACACCTTTAGCAGAATCAGGGATTGCAGGTCTTGGATTTGGTTTAGCTTTAGAAGGTTTCCGTCCAGTTCCTGAAATTCAATTTTTTGGTTTCATTTTTGAAGCAATGGACGAAGTTGTTGCACAAATGGCACGTACTCGTTACCGTATGGGTGGAACAAGAAACTTACCAATCACAATTCGTTCACCATTTGGTGGCGGTGTGCATACACCAGAATTACACTCAGATAATTTGGAAGGATTGATTGCACAATCACCTGGTATTCGTGTAGTAATTCCATCAAATCCTTATGATGCAAAAGGTTTATTGATTTCTTCCATCAGAAGTAACGATCCAGTTGTTTTCTTAGAACATATGAAACTTTATCGTTCTTTCCGTGAGGAAGTGCCAGATGAAGCGTATGAAGTACCTTTGGATAAAGCGGCAGTAACTCGTGAAGGATCAGATATTTCAATCATCACTTATGGTGCAATGGTTCGTGAAGCAATCAAAGCTGCAGATAAATTAGCACAAGAAAATATCTCGGTTGAAATTATCGATTTACGAACAGTTGCTCCTCTTGACATTGAAACAATTATTCAATCTGTCGAAAAAACAGGTCGTGTAGTTGTTGTTCAAGAAGCACAAAGACAAGCAGGCGTTGCTGCACAAGTGATTTCTGAAATTTCAGAACGCGCGATTCTTTCTTTAGAAGCACCAATCGGACGTGTTTCTGCACCTGATACTGTCTTCCCATTTGGTCAAGCAGAAAATGCTTGGTTACCAAACGCTTCTGACATTGAAGCAAAAGTCAAAGAAATCGCAGAATTCTAAGAAAAGAAGGGGAAAATTCATGGCTTATCAATTTAAATTACCGGATATCGGTGAAGGAATTGCAGAAGGCGAAATCGTAAAATGGTTCGTTAAAGCAGGCGACACGATC
This sequence comes from Enterococcus sp. DIV0660C, assembly GCF_017316125.1. Lineage (GTDB taxonomy): Bacteria > Bacillota > Bacilli > Lactobacillales > Enterococcaceae > Enterococcus_B. The sequence goes on from NZ_JAFLWA010000019.1 coordinate 140,956, forward strand.
AATGAAGACGATACACTATTAGAAGTTCAAAATGACAAATCAGTTGAAGAGATTCCATCTCCTATCACGGGGACGGTTAAAAATGTATTAGTTCCAGAAGGTACTGTAGCAAATGTTGGTGATGTGTTGGTAGAAATCGACGCACCTGGTTATGAAGATGACGCACCAGCTGCACCAGCTAAAGAACAAACGCCTGAATCTCCTGCTGCAATTCCAACAGCAGAAGGTTCTGGTGAAGGTATTTTTGAATTTAAATTACCAGATATCGGTGAAGGGATCGCGGAAGGCGAAATCGTAAAATGGTTCGTTAAAGCAGGCGATACAATCAACGAAGATGATACATTACTGGAAGTTCAAAATGACAAATCAGTTGAAGAAATTCCGTCACCTGTTACTGGAACAGTCAAAAACGTATTAGTTCCAGAAGGTACTGTAGCAAATGTTGGTGATGTATTGGTAGAAATCGATGCACCAGGACATAACACAAGTCAATCTTCAGCACCAAGTGCACAAACACCAGTTGCGGCAGCTCCTCAAGAAACGAAAACGGCTACGTCAACGGTTGTTGCGACAGCAGATGAATCAAAACGCATTCTTGCAATGCCTTCTGTTCGTCAATATGCTCGCGAAAAAGATGTAGATATCTCACAAGTAACTGCTACTGGCAAAGGTGGCCGTATCACGAAAGAAGATATCGATCAATTTGCTTCAGGTGACGCGTCTGTTCAAGCAACTGCACCAGAAGCAGCACCAACAGCTGCAAAAGCAACGCCAGAGGCACCAGCTGCAGCACCAAAAACAGAACCAACTGCGTTCAAGTCTGGTCAAACAGAACGTGAAACTCGTGAAGCATTAACACCAACACGTAAAGCAATTGCTAAAGCGATGGTTAATAGTAAACATACAGCACCGCATGTCACTTTACATGATGATGTTGAGGTTTCAAAACTTTGGGATCATCGTAAGAAATTTAAAGATGTTGCTGCTGAAAACGGCACGAAATTAACTTTCTTACCATATGTTGTCAAAGCATTGACAGCAACTGCGAAGAAATTCCCAGTATTGAATGCGTCAATCGATGACAAAACACAAGAAATCGTGTACAAACATTACTACAATATCGGTATTGCAACTGATACGGATCACGGATTGTATGTACCAAACATCAAAGATGCAAACATGAAGAGTATGTTTGCAATTGCTGATGAAATCAATGAAAAAGCAGCATTAGCGCATGATGGTAAACTTTCTGCCCAAGATATGCGTGACGGCTCCATTACAATCAGTAATATTGGTTCTGTTGGCGGTGGTTGGTTCACACCAGTTATCAATTATCCTGAAGTAGCTATTTTAGGTGTTGGGACAATTGCACAACAACCAGTTGTGAATAGCGAAGGGGAAATCGTTGTTGGACGCGTGATGAAGTTATCATTAAGCTTTGATCATCGAATCGTTGACGGTGCAACTGCACAGAAAGCAATGAATAACATCAAACGTTTATTAGCAGATCCAGAATTATTATTGATGGAAGGATGAGTGGAAAATGGTAGTAGGAGATTTTGCCATTGAGTTAGATACAGTTGTAATCGGTGCTGGACCTGGCGGCTATGTAGCTGCCATCCGTGCCGCAGAAATGGGACAAAAAGTTGCCATTATTGAACGTGAGTATATCGGTGGAGTGTGTTTGAATGTAGGGTGCATTCCTTCTAAAGCCTTGATTTCTGCCGGACATCATTATCAAGAGTCATTAGATTCATCTTTATTTGGTGTGACAAGTAAAGATGTGGAGTTAGACTTTACAAAGACACAAGATTGGAAAGACAATCAAGTTGTCAAAAGTCTGACAAGTGGTGTAGGTATGTTGCTTAAAAAACATAAAGTAGAAATCATCGAAGGAGAAGCTTTCTTTGTAGATGACCACACCTTGCGTGTTATTCATCCCGATTCTGCACAAACATACTCATTTAACAATGCCATCGTTGCAACTGGTTCTCGTCCAATCGAAATTCCAGGATTTAAGTTTGGTGGGCGTGTGTTAGATTCGACAGGTGGGTTAAACTTGAAAGAAGTTCCTAAGAAATTTGTGATTATCGGTGGCGGTGTCATCGGTGCTGAACTAGGTGGGGCGTATGCAAACCTCGGATCAGAAGTCACAATTTTGGAAGGATCACCTTCAATTTTACCAACGTATGAAAAAGACATGGTTAAATTAGTTACCGATGATTTCAAAAAGAAAAATGTTACAGTAGTCACTTCAGCAATGGCGAAAGAAGCAATTGATAACGGTGACAGTGTGACAGTGAAATATGAAGTAGATGGTAAAGAACAATTAGTTGAAGCGGACTTTGTTATGGTTACAGTTGGTCGTCGTCCAAATACGGATGATCTTGGATTGGAACAAGCTGGTGTTGAAATTGGTGAACGCGGCTTGATCCCAGTTGACAAACAAGGTCGAACAAATGTTGCAAATATTTTTGCAATTGGGGATATTGTTCCTGGTGCAGCACTTGCTCACAAAGCAAGTTATGAAGCAAAAATTGCAGCGGAAGCTATTTCTGGTAAAAAAGTAGCTGTTGATTACAAAGCAATGCCTGCTGTTGCATTTACTGATCCTGAACTTGCAAGTGTTGGAATGACAATCGCAGAAGCGAAAGAGGCTGGTATTGAAGCTAAATCATTCAAATTCCCATTTGCAGGTAATGGACGTGCTATTTCATTAGGCAAAACAGAAGGATTCTTACGATTGGTAACAACAATCGAAGATCACGTGATTATTGGGGCACAAATTGGTGGTGTAGGAGCAAGTGACATGGTTTCTGAACTTGCTTTAGCAATTGAATCAGGCATGAATGCTGAAGATATTGCCTTAACGATCCATCCACATCCATCTCTTGGTGAAATTACAATGGATACAGCGGAATTAGCTTTAGGGTTACCAATTCATATCTAAAAAATTGGTTCATGAATTTTAAGATGTACGACAACAACTGTCGTACATCTTTTTTTATTACAGAAGGAAATTAGAGAGTTTTGTTATACATAACACTTTTTTTATCGTAGAATGAAGAAAGATTATAGTAAACGGAGCGATTGAAATGTTGAAAGAAGAACGTTGGAATGCGATTGTAGCTTTAGTAGATCAAAAGGGCACGATTAAAGTGAGTGAGATTGTCGAACGTCTCTCGGTTTCTGACATGACTGTCCGCCGAGATTTAACAGAATTGGAAGAAGCCGGACGTCTCAAACGTGTTCATGGTGGCGCGCGGAGTCTAAATGTTTACCAGCATGCGGAGCTTTCACATCGTGACAAACAAATTATTAATAGTGAAGAGAAAAAGGAAATCGCGCAAAAGGCTGTACAACTAATTAAAGAAGAGGAAACGATTTTTCTGGGACCTGGGACGACTATTGAATTATTGGCAGAAATTATGGAATTTGAACGTTTACGCGTGGTAACGAATTGTTTGCCGGTATTCAATACGTTGAGTAAAAAAGAAGGAAATTTAAAAGTATACTTAGTTGGTGGAGAAATGCGGGAGTTGACCAAATCATTTTTTGGCGAAATTTCCAACAAAACGTTACAAGATATGCATTTTCATAAGGCATTCTTTAGTAGCAATGCAGTGAAAGATGATGAAGTGATGACTGCGACAATCGAAGAAGGACAAACCCAAGCCATCGCTCTAGATAATTCGATCGAGCGCTACTTATTGATTGATTCATCCAAGGTGGGCAAACAAGATTTTTATTCTTACTATCGATTAAAAGATATTACAGCAGTTGTGATGAATAAGGATGATTATGATACGTATCAAAAACTGGAAAAAGAAGTTCAGGTGATTATTTAACTTTTTTTGCAAATCTTTTTTACTAGATGAAAGATAAAAAGGCGGTTGTTAAGTTGCTAAACATCATAAAAGGAGAAGAACTCAAGATTGAGTTCTTCTCCTTTTTTATAGTATCTGTCTTTTACATAGCAGCTTTTTCGGCAGCGTAAACAGCATTTCTCTTTTTCATTTGACGTGCATACCAAACAAAAATCAATAGATAAGCGACAAGTGCTAGAATCGCATAGAGAATAAATTCGATTTGACCTTGAGAAGCATTACCAACTAGATAGCCTAAGAATTTTTCTACAGGGCCTTCCATCGTAGTGTGGGAAATCAATGAATCAGCGCTTAGGCCAGCGGGGAATGCGCCAACCTTTTTGGCAGTTTCGGTAACAAATGGAGCAATCAACGTACCTGACCATAGGAATAGAGGTAATTCGATTGCACCAATGACGATCATACGAATCAATTTCCCGCGTGTCACAACTAATAAGGCTGGGGTAACTCCCATAGCGATAATACCACCTAAAGGTAATAATTTATTTCCTGGTAAGACAATTGCTTCAAGCAACATGATTGGTGCTAATACATTTGCAGCTGCCCAAATTTCTGCGCGACCAGCAATAAAGGGCCAATCTAAACCAATATTGATGGTGCGACCTTTTAATTTGTTAGAAGCAAAGTCGGTTATTCCTTGTGATAAAGGTTCAACAGCAGCAATGAACCATGCGCCAATCAATGAAAATAGTTCTAAACAGACTGCAGCAGTGAATGCTAGTGAGAAGATTTCAGTTGGTGTTTGCCCAGCTAGTAAGCCAACGAAGATACCTAAGTAAATCCCGATAGCGAATTTTGATCCCCAGAAACCGATTTTACTATTTAATTTAGCAGCGTCAAAATCGTATTTATCTAACCATGGGAAGACTTTATCAAAAATCTTATCGAAAACCATGATGATTGGATTCATCATATAATTCATATGTGTAGTTGTCATTGGGTTTGTATCCGGTGCATTCAACAAATCATTGAAGGTTGGTTTCATCAAATCAGAATTGATGATTTTTAAGACGCCAATAAAAATAACTAATAATGTAGCAATCAATAGATTTGCTCCACAGAAAATTGCGAATAGACCAACAATTGACAAGTGCCAAATATCAAAAATATCAACATCTAATGTATTTGTTTTATTTAAAAATAACATAACGACATTGACAATAACCATAATCAATAAGAAATACAAAGTATAAGGGGAACCCCAAGTAATAGTTGCTAGAGGCGCCCAACCTACATCTGTGATATTCAATGAAATGCCGGTACGTTCAACAAAATCAGCCATCGCACCTGAAAACGCGGTGGTTAAAATGCCAATGATTGCACCGATCCCTGTTAAGGCAATCCCTAATTTCAACCCACCTTCAAGTGCGCGAGTGGGCTTGACTTTAAAGCATAGCGCAATCAGTGTCAAAACAATGGTCATCAAAGGTGCAGCCCCTAAATTGATTAGAGGCTGGAAAATCGTATTTGCGATATCAATAATTGCATTCATTCTCTTTTCTCCTTTATATCAAGTTGAAACTCTTTTTTAGGTATCATTTTTGGATAGATTGGATTGCTTGTTCCATTTGTGAATAAACAGGTTCAGCCATTGCAGGAATGCGATATAAAATTGCGCCTGCATCGACAACGGGGATGTTGATTGGGAAGCCAAGATCGGTATTTGCGATTTGTGCAAAAATATCATAATGAGACAACATTTCTTGATTGATATCTTTGATCATGACAGCGTCACAAGAAACTTGATATCCGCGTTTGCTTAGTTCATTTTCTAAAGCAGATTTGATTTGATGACTTGAGTTAACCCCAGCGCCACAAGCAGCTAAAATCTTAATCATTTGAAATTCCTCTTTTCTTATTTTTGGATAGATTGGATTGCTTGTTCCATTTGTGAATAAACAGGTTCAGCCATTGCAGGAATGCGATATAAAATTGCGCCTGCATCGACAACGGGGATGTTGACTGGGAAGCCAAGATCGGTATTTGCGATTTGTGCAAAAATATCATAATGAGACAACATTTCTTGATTGATATCTTTGATCATGACAGCGTCACAAGAAACTTGATACCCACGTTTACTTAGTTCATTTTCTAAAGCAGATTTGATTTGATGACTTGAATTAACCCCAGCACCACAAGCAGCTAAAATTTTTACCATTTTAAAACACTCCTCTAATTAAAATTCTTTTCTAAAAAAGTATAGATTTCTTTTGGTTCCTCGCATGAGAAAAATTTCGTCAACTCTTTTTTGTCAACAGAGTTGATGAAGTCCATGATGTCCGCTAACATCCCTGCTTGTTCAGCACCATTTTCATTTAAAATCATAAATAAAAAGGAAGCATCCAAAGTGTCTGATGGACGAATCATATGATGAAATAAAATTGGATGCGTTAATTTAATTGGGACGATTCGAGTTGTTTTGACGAATTCACTCTCGGTATGGGGGATTGCGATATCCGGCAAAGATGAATCGATGAGTGATAAGTCTAATCCCGTTGGATAATTGGCCTCTCTTTCTACTAAATTATCGAAAAAGTCTTCAGTAACTAATCCCTTTTCTACTAAATCTAGATAAACTTCCTCGAACACTTCTGTTTGAGTTTGTTTATTTGAAACATAAGTTGTTTCGGGGAAAAAGAATGTAGTGGTTGTTGACATATTTCCTCCTCCTTTGTTTAAAAATGTTTGGATAACTCAATTACACCTAAAGTATAACCGCTTACATAAGAAAGTCAAGCGTATTTTTAAAAGAAAATAAACATTTTTTTGCTTTTTTGTGTTGATATTTGTTTGTAAATGTTTTATTATGTCGTTGGAAAGGTGGTGCCTATGTTGAAAAGTGAACGGCAACGTTCCATTTTAGAATTGTGTGAGCAGTTTGGTGTCATTACGGTGAAAATGATCCAAAAAAATTTACCAGTATCAGAGATGACAATTCGTCGTGATTTAGATGAGCTTGCCCAACAAGGAAAAATCGAACGTGTGCATGGTGGTGCACAGAGTAAGGGATATGCCGAATCTGCGATAACGATAAAAGAACAGCCACTGACAGGGATCGAGCTATCTCATACTGAGAAAAAAGCAATCAGTATAGAAGAAAAAAAGTATATAGCTAAAAATGCTGCCAAAAAAATTTCGGCAGGGGACACGATTTTTTTAGGATCTGGAACAACAATCGAATTGATGACCCGATTTATTCAAGAAGGACCATTACGAATCGTTACCAACAGCTTGCCAGTTTTTAATTTGTTAGAGAAAAAAGACGACCTCGAGTTGTATTTAGTAGGTGGTTCTTTTCGAAAGAAAACAGGTGCATTTGTTGGTTCCATGGCAAATGAGACGATTCAAAAATTGAGTATTGAAAAAGCATTTGTCGGCGTGAATGGGATTTTGAACGAGCATGTCTATACTTTCAGTATTGAGGAAGGAAAATTCCAGCAGTTAGTCTTGGAAAAAGCGCACAAAAAATATTTAGTAGGAGATGCACATAAATTTGGTCATAGCGACTTTTATAATTTTTATTCACTAAATGAAGTCGATGGTTTTTTTACGGATCACACAATCTCAGAGACAATAAAAACGCAATATGAGCAGTATACTCAAATTTTTAATTGATTAGAGGAGGAGTAAAAATGAAGATCATTATTGGATCAGATAAACAAGGAATGAAATTGAAAGAACCCATCAAAGAATACTTGCTTAAAGAAGGTTTTGAAGTAGTTGATAAAAGTGAAACCGCTTCGAGTGATTTTATCGAATCAACATTAGCTGTAGCAATGGAGGTTTTAGCTGAAGAAGGAAGTCTTGGGATTGCGTTTGATGGCTATGGCGCAGGGAGCTTTATGACGGCGACAAAAGTCAAAGGCATGGTAGCAGCGGAAGTATCCGATGAACGTTCAGCTTACATGACACGCGAACATAATAATGCGCGAATGATTACGATTGGCTCTGAGATCGTTGGTGAAGGATTAGCCAAAAATATTGTCAAAGAATTTTTAGCAGCTGATTATGATGGTGGACGCCACCAAATCCGCGTAGACATGTTAAATAAAATGGCTTAAAAAGAAAAGGATGGTAAGTACTCATGAAAATAGCTATTGGTTGTGACCACATTGTTACGGATGTAAAAATTGCCGTTTCAGATTTTTTAAAAGGAAAAGGACACGAAGTCATTGATATGGGCACCTATGATTTCACACGGACACATTACCCGATTTATGGCAAAAAAGTTGGTGAAGCAGTTGTCAGTCATGAAGCAGATTTAGGCGTATGTATATGTGGGACGGGTGTAGGGATTAATAATGCTGTCAATAAAGTTCCGGGCGTTCGTTCCGCTTTAGTTCGTGATATGACAAGTGCGATTTATGCGAAGGAAGAATTGAATGCGAATGTGATTGGTTTTGGAGGGAAAATTACCGGAGAATTTTTGATTTGTGATATCATTGAAGCTTTTATTCAAGCAGAATACCAAGAAACACCTGAGAACAAACGCTTAATTGCAAAAATCGATCATGTTGAAAAAAATCACCCAGAGCAAGCAGATGAACATTTCTTTGATGAGTTTTTAGAAAAATGGGATCGTGGTGAGTATCACGATTAATGTGGAGGTAAGAAAATGATTGTCACGATCACGATGAATCCCTCGATTGATATCTCTTATCCATTGGAACACTTCCAATTAGATACAGTCAATCGTGTCTCGAAAGTGCGAAAGACAGCTGGTGGAAAAGGATTGAATGTCACGCGAGTTTTAGAACAATTAGGCGCTGATGTCTTAGCAAGTGGTTTATTGGGTGGAGAACTAGGCGAGGCCATCCAACATGAGTTGACTGACGCAGGAATCAAACACGCGTTTTCATCGATTAGTGGAAAGACGCGCAATTGTATTGCCATTTTGCATGAAGGAAAACAAACAGAAATTTTAGAACAAGGACCGGTCATCTCGGCTGCAGAAGCAGAAGACTTTTTAGTTCATTTTGAACAGCTAGTAGATGATGCGACTATTCTGAGTTTCTCCGGAAGTTTACCAGCAGGATTACCTGTTGATTTTTATCGTGAAATGTTGTCGATTTGTCAGCAAAAGAAGAAACCAGTCGTATTAGATTGCTCAGGACAAGCTTTGCAAGCTGTTTTGGAAAGCGAGTCAAAACCAACAGTGATCAAACCGAATCTGGAAGAGCTATCAGAACTATTAGCGTTGGACGTGACCAATGAGCCAATGATTTTAAAAGAAGCATTGAGGAATGAACGCTTTGCTGGAATCGAATGGATCATTGTTTCACTGGGCGCGCAAGGCGCTTTTGCCAAGCATGGAAATACTTTTTATCAGGTGAGTATTCCCAAAATCGATGTTGTGAATCCAGTTGGTTCGGGAGATGCGACCGTTGCTGGTATCACTTATGCGTTACAACAGGGGAAAAATGCAGAAGAATTATTAAAAATAGCTAACGTTTTAGGGATGTTAAATGCCCAAGAAGCAGTAACTGGTCAAGTGAACTTGGTGAATTTTCCTCATTTATATAATCAAATCAAAGTCTCGAAAGTCTAATTACTTATTTTGGTAAAACACAGTAGTCGTAAAAGTGGCTGCTGATGAAACTTAACAAGGATGGTGCAAAATCAATGATCGAAACTAAAGGAAAACAAGGATATCTCGCACAACTAACGGACGAACATAAAATTATTAGTGCATTAGCCATTGACCAACGTGGTGCGTTGAAAAAAATGATTGCCAAATATCAAGAAACACCTGCAACAGATGAGCAAATCGAAGACTTTAAAAAAATCGTTTCGGAAGAATTGACTCCGTACGCTTCTGCTATTTTGCTGGATCCTGAATATGGCTTGCCAGCGGCTCAAGCACGTGCAGAAAGTGCTGGGTTACTCTTGGCTTATGAAAAAACAGGCTATGATGCTTCGACTCCAGGACGATTACCAGATCTCTTAGCAGATTGGTCAGTCAAACGGTTAAAAGAACAAGGTGCGGATGCATGTAAATTTTTATTATATTACGACGTGGATGAAGCTACCGAGATCAATCAACGAAAACAAGCATTTATTGAACGAATCGGATCAGAATGCGAAGCAGAAGAACTGCCATTTTTCTTGGAATTAGTTTCTTATGATGCAGAGAATGCAGATAGTACATCTTTGGAGTATGCCAAGGTCAAACCACATAAAGTGATTGAGATGATGAAGGAATTTTCTCGTGAACGTTATCAAGTGGATGTCTTGAAAGTAGAAGTTCCAGTTAATATGAATTACGTGGAAGGATATGCAGCTGGGGAAGTCGTTTATACACAGACAGAAGCAGCAACTTATTTCAAAGAACAGACAGAAGCAACTTCGTTACCTTTTATCTTTTTGAGTGCAGGAGTCTCTGCCGAGTTGTTCCAAGAAACATTACGCTTTGCCAAAACGGCAGGATCAACATTTAATGGTGTCCTATGTGGTCGAGCAACTTGGGCAAATGGTGTGGAACCTTTCATCACTGAGGGGGAAGCGGCTGCACGTAAATGGTTAAAACAAACAGGTCGAGAAAATATCGAAGCATTGAATACTGTCTTAAAAGAAACAGCTACACCAGTTTCATTATAGGCAGCGTTTGACGATCAAAGTATTTGTAAAATTTTATCAAAAAACTGTAGGGATGACGATTAAGTGATCTGCTACAGTTTTTTTATTTTTTGAGTAACTTCTTTATGACAAAAATTTCCGTTATTTCGGAATCAATTTGTCCTTAATAAAAAGAAACCGTTTTTATATACTAAGTGAGTAGAAAGAAAGGTGGAAGAAAGATGAAAAAAATTGTTGCAATCACATCTTGTCCAGTTGGAATTGCCCATACATATATGGCTGCTGAAAATTTAGAAAAAGCTGGGAAAGAACTTGGTGTTGAAGTAAAAGTCGAAACACACGGATCGATTGGTGTGGAGAATGAACTTACAGCAAGTGACATCAAAGAAGCAGCGGGCGTCATTATTGCTGCAGATACAAAAGTGGACAAATCACGTTTTGGAGGCAAACCACTAATCAATGTCGGCGTTCAAGATGGTATCCATCATGCGAATACATTGGTTGAAGATATCTTAGCAGGAAAAGCGCCTGTTTTTGAAAGCGCTCTGACAGATGCTTCTGCTGAAAACACTGGCGAAACAGAAGGATTAGGGAAAAAAGTATATAAAAGTTTGATGAATGGTGTTTCTTATATGGTACCGTTCGTGGTGACTGGTGGGCTGTTGATTGCAATTTCATTGACTTTAGGTGGAACAGCAACGCCAGAAGGAATCAAAATTCCAGAAGGTACGATCTGGGCGACAATGAATAGTATTGGCGGTATCGCTATGGGCTTGATGGTTCCCATTTTATCAGCGTTTATTGCTCAAAGTATCGCGGATCGTCCGGGCTTAGTCCCAGGGTTTGTTGGCGGAATGTTGGCAGCTAATGGTGCACTATATGGAAGTGATGCAAACGCTGGTTTCTTAGGCGGAATCATCACAGGGTTTTTAGCTGGATTTATTGCTTTAGGAATCAAAAAAATTCCTGTACCAAAAGCATTACAATCTATTATGCCGATTATCGTCATTCCTATTTTAGGTTCGTTGGCAGTTGGCTTTGTCTTCATCTATGTTATTGGTGAACCAGTTGCACTTTTATTTAATTCATTGACACAATTCTTAGCAGGTATGCAAGGTGGCAGTGAAGTTGTTTTAGCAATGATTCTTGGTGCGATGATTGCCTTTGACATGGGCGGACCATTTAACAAAGTTGCGTTCTTATTCGGCTCAGGCTTGATTGCTGAAGGAAACTATTCCATCATGGGACCAATTGCAGTTGCGATTTGTATTCCTCCTTTAGCGTTAGGTTTAGCTTCATTGATCTTGAAAACGAAATTTACAAAAACTGAACGTGAAGCAGGAAAAGCTTCGCTAGCAATGGGATTATTTGGTATCACGGAAGGAGCGATTCCATTTGCTTCAACTGATCCACTACGTGTTATTCCAAGTATTGTAATCGGTGCAATGACTGGTAGTGTAATTGCAATGCTTTCAGGTGTAACTGACCATGTTGCACATGGTGGACCAATCGTGGCTGTGTTGGGTGCAGTGGATCATGTGGCAATGTTCTTTGTGGCAGTGATTGCTGGTATCGCAGTAACAGTTTTAATGTTAAGAATCTTGAAACCAACTTTACAAGCAACACCAGTTGTTGCGACATCAAATGGCGCAATGCGTCTGGACGAAGTAGAAGGCGAAGAAATGAAAACGCCAGTTGCTTCAACAAACTTTGATTCAATTACAGAAATCATGACAGATGATACGATTGTTCTAGACACAACTGAAACGACAAAAGACACCGTTATTGAAGATCTAGTCCAACGTTTAGGGAAAACAGGTCACATTACAGATGCAGCTGGGTTTAAACAAGCAATCTATACTCGGGAAAATGAAAGTACAACTGGTATTGGAATGGGCATCGCAATCCCTCATGGTAAATCAACCTATGTGACAAAACCAACACTTGCTTTTGCGAGAAGTCAGCAAGGAATCGATTGGCAATCGCTTGATGGGGAACCGGCACATTTGATTTTCATGATCGCTGTTCCGGAAAATAGCCAAGGAGATATGCACTTAAAAATTCTCCAACGTCTTTCACGTAAACTAATGGATGACGACTTTCGTCAAGCGTTGATGGAAGCACCAAATAAAGCGGCTGTTAATCAATTATTAAGCGAAATGTAACATAAGATGAAAAATCGACTGTGATGAGACATAATAGATGTGTTATCATAGTCGATTTTTTATTCAGGAAGGAGCTTCTTTTCTTAATGAATCAACGCCAACAATCTTTAATTTACCAATTAATAAAAAGTAATAGTTATTTAACAACCAAAGAATTAGCAACGTGCTTTCAAGTTTCTGAGCGCACGATCCATAGTGATTTAAATAAAATCGAAGACTGGTTGAAGGCGCATCAGTTACCTTTGATTATTGAAAGAAAAAAAGGAACAGGTATCCTACTGGTTGGCTTACCCCATGAAAAAGATCAAGTCAAACGTCTGTTGAACGAAAATGATGAAACTGAGTTGGAAAGAAGTCAGTTACGCCAATTATTGATTTTTCATTTGTTAGTTGCAAAAGATGGCCTAAGTCTTGAAGAATTAGCGGAAAAATTATTCGTTGGTCGCCGTACAATTAGAAAAGAATTAACAGATTTGCAAAGTTTTTTTCAACAACATCATTTGGCGTTAGTGTCAAAAACTAAACTGGGGACATTTATCACGGGTGATGAGCAAGAAAAAAGACAATTATTGGTGAAGACCTTGCGTAATATGCAAAAGACAGATCCACAAAGTCCATCCTTGAAGGAATTTTTTGCGAAAGATACGCTAAAAGTAATCCAACACACCTTGCGAGATGTTTTTTATGAAAATCAGTTAGAGGAACCTGCAGGCTTGTCTACGGTTGAGATCCATATTTACTTTATGTTGGAACGCATGAAGCAACTACAAAAAGTCAAATTAAGTGAAGATGAAAATGAAGCAGTCAATCATACACAAGCGCAAAAAATCAGTAGCCAAGTCTTAGCCAAGTTAGCAAACGTGTATCCCATTGAATTTTCACCGGATGAAATCAACTATTTAGCGTTAAGAATTGCTAACTTATTTTCTAAGTCGCAGTCTGCTGCGCGTTTTCAAGGTGAAGCAGATGAACTAGCTATTCACTTGATTGATCAAGTTGAACAATTTTTAGATTATTCATTGAAGGAAGATCAACTTTTAGTCCAAAATTTGAGTTCTCACTTATCTTCTACTTATTTTCGTTTGAATTATGGATTAACAATCTCAAATCCTTTAACGAAAAATGTGTTTAGCACGTATACGCAATTATTCTTAGTTCTTCAATTGATTTTGGAAGATTATTTTGAGAAAGAACCCTTTTATGTGCCACAAGATGAAATTGCTTATTTGACGATCCATTTCCAAGCAGCAATTGAGCGTCACCAACATCAAAAAAGTCGGAGATATCAAACGATTTTAGTTAGTGAATATTCAAAAGCAATGGCAACTTTTCTTGAGGCAAGGCTGAATCGTGAACTTCCTGAATTGACGATTCTGGATTTAATTGAATATAGTCCTGAGCTGAAGCTCGAAGCATTTCCACCGGTTGATTTTATTTTGACAACATTACCCTTTCAACATGAAAGCATTCCTGTAATTGAGATTTCACCGATGATTACAGAAACAGATTTATCGAGGTTAACGAAATACATGTTAGAACATGTACCAAACAAACGAACAAAAACATTTGATTTGGCAAGTTTTACGAATCCGTTTTTGATTTTCTCACATTTAGATTTGACAGATCCAACGGAAATCTTGTCTTTTATGGGTGATGTTCTAGTTGAAAATCAATATGTATACCCGGAATTCATTGAATCCGTTCTAGAACGAGATCGTCATTCAAGCACACGGGTTGCTTCGCTGGTAACACTTCCTCACGGCAATCCATTTTATGTCAAGCATTCAACGATTTCGATTGCGACGATGAAGCAGCCAATTACTTGGCATGGCGAACAAATTTGTGTTGTTCTGTTGCTGGCAGTCAAAAAAAATGATTTGAAACATCCAGAATTCAAAAAGTTGTTCTCTGTCATCCATTATTTGGAAAAACAACCTGAACGTATGAATCAACTACTGCAAACGGACCATCCGTTAGAAATCTTAACATTGCTGTCTAGCTACGAGTAAAAGATAAGTAAAGTTAAGAATGAGTGAATATATTTTTTGGGATAGTAGATGTTTTTTTATCATTGAATTCATTTCATCTCTTTCTTTAAGAAATATTTTGCTACTTCATTAGCAAAATATTTGTATTATAAAATAAGTGTGGTATTATTAAACTAGTTCGAATTATTAGATTTTCTTAAAGTGACACTGCCCGTTAGTGAAGTTTCAGGCAGTGTTACTTTTTTTGTTTATTTATGAAATAAAATTAGTTAAAATGTTATTATAATGATAATATTGTGTTTTTTTAGTAAAGAGTTTTTTCTTTGTTGTGGCAATCAACAAAAGAAATAGGATAAGCAATCAAAACAGAGCTGGATGTTATTGTATACATAAACAAGAAATAGGTTTAGAAAAGTTAAGGAATATGGGTGAACAGAATGAACCATTTAGTTGACGGGATGTTTGAGACCTTGTTTTTTGAATCAAATAGTCGAAATAAACTTCATTTATTTAAGTACTTGGTCATGCAAGAACAAAAAATTTCATTAAAAGATATAGCAAAACAATTTAATCTTTCTTACCAAGGAATTCAAACGCTAGCAAAAGAAATAATTCAAGACGAAATGCAAGAATACGGCGATTCTCAATTTATTTTAAAAACAGGGAAAGTGTTTCGCAAAGAAGAAGGACATTTGTTCACGATTGATAGCTATCGTTTATTTTTGTTAAAAAAAGAAAGTGTTACATTCACTTATTTAGTCTACAAAATGCGCCACCCAAATAAAAATGAATTAAACTATGTACAAAAACATTTGATTAGTATCTCAACTTTTCATCGGAAAATTCAGTTGTTAAAAAGTTTGTTAGCTGTTTATCAAATGAACTTAACTTTCAAAGTAACCAATGACAGTCAAGAAATCACTTACCGGACATTTCTCTATTTTTCATTGTGGTGGGGGTACCGGGGGCAAGAAAACTTATTTAACTATCTTGACAATGAGAAGAGATACCAAGCGATTGTGAATCAAGAACTCTCATTTATTACAAAACAGCAACTGATTTTATTATTAAATGTGTTGGAAAGTCGCTATGTATCGAAGAAATATTTGACAGACTTTGTATTGAGTCAAGATGTACAAACACTTTTTCGTGAGCAAAGTCATCCCTATACGGAATTGTGGCACCATTTACCCAAGAAGGTTAGAAGTGCAGAGAAAAAATTTTTGAGTACGTTTCTCAATTTATTTATTTTAAATGAACAGATTACATCGGACCAGAAAAGAGAATTTGCCAAACAACGAGTGAGTGAGAATAAAAAAGTAGCATTATTTATAAAAACATATCTTCATTTACTTGAAAAAAATCAATTTGAACTCATTAGCAAGAGTGAATTTGTGTATGATGTGTTGCTTTTTTCAGAAGTTGCGAATAAGTTGGTCGGGAATAACACCAAAGAATTCGTCCAGCTGATTCGATTATTATTGCCAGCGAGCTACCAGAAATACTTATTTACGCTGAGAGAAAAGGTGATTAATGAAGGCGAGCTTCAGACTGTCAAGGAAAACAAATCATTACTATTACTCTGTGTGTTATTGACCCTTCATTACCGTAAGTATCGTGCACCAGTTATTACAGTTGGTTTATCAAAAGAGTTAGGAAATACGTGTATCAAAGATCTTAAATCTTTTTTGGGAAATTTTGGCTTTGTCACGGTCTTGATCGTTGAGGAAATTTCCACTGCAGAATGTGATTTACTGTTAATCAACTATTCACTTATGAAACAAAAAATGCCAAAAGAACAACGATATTATTATTGGGATCAAAGCAATTTTCCGGAGAACTACAACTTACTGGAAAGAAAAATTTTTGAAGAAAAAAATAGAAGAACTACTGAAAATAATTGAGTTTTCAGTAGTTCTTCTATTTGATTTTAGGAATGGTTGTGGAACTTATTCCATAAAACTGAAATAATCCCTGTTTATTTTTTGAATTTTAAAGAGGAAAGGAAAAATCTCACTTGCTATACTAAATTTCGTGAAATGATCTCTCAATATTATAGAAAAAATTTTTCAAATAATGAGAAGTCGTCTCTTCGAGAGGGTGCTACTATTTAATAGAAGGACAAGGAGGAATTTTAGTTGTTTACATTACCAAATTATTTGTTTGAACCGTTATCTTGGGTTTGCACAGCATTGATTGTGCTCGTTTTTGCAAATTTATTATTTTTTACGGCATTATCTGTTTTTGGTTTGGTCACGCCAAAAAGAGATTATGAAATAGTTGATCCACAAAAGAAGTTTTTATTTTTGATTCCTGCACATAATGAAGCAGCGGTAATCAAGGAAACCGTCGAAGCGTTGGTTCGGCAAGAATATGATCCAAACTTGTTTGATATTGTTGTGATTGCTGATAATTGTACGGATAATACAGCGGAAATCGTTAGAAGTATCGGCAAGGCAAAAGTATTTGAAAATACGTCGAAACCGGATGAGCCAAGAGGGAAACCTCATGCGATTGCAAGTTTTATCAACAATGAAAGCTGGCAAGAATATGATTATATTGCGTTTATCGATGCAGATAACATCGTAGAACCAAATTATTTGACGGAAATGAATTCACAAAGTCTAGCACATCCAGAATTTGTGGTGATCCAAGGCTATTTGGGTATGAAAAATGTTTTCACGTCAATTACTGCCTCTGGTTATTCCGCTGTTTACTTTATTACAAATCGTGCTGTTCAATTTGCAAACTATGTTTTGGGTTGGAATGCAGCGATTGGTGGAACAGGATTTATTTTGGATACAACTTATTTGCTGGAACGCGGGTGGAATCCAAGAAGTTATACAGAAGATTTCGAATTGCAAGTGGAGTTGTCAATGAATGGGTTAAGAAGTGGTTGGAATCAATTTGCAGTTGTCCATGATGAAAAACCAAATAGTTTTTTGGCGAGTCATCATCAACGAACACGTTGGGCACAAGGTCACTGGTATGTAGCATTTTCAACAACATTTAAACAATTCATTTCTTTATTTAAATCAAAGCACTTCAATGAATTGATGAGTAAGATTGAAACCTTGTTTTATTCTTATTCAATGGTACGCCCAGTAGCTTACTTAATTATTTTAGCGTTAGGAATCATTGATATTCGTTTGTTGAAATATTTACCTAATTTGTTTTCTGTTATCACATTCTGGTTAACAATGGAAGCTTTCAACTTTTTGATCATACCAACCGTTTACTTTATTGAAGAAGGTAAGGAGTATTTCCAACTGAAAAATACTTGGTGGAAAAAAATTCTGTTTTTTATTCGCTTGGTTTACTGCTTTATTTATAATTCATTAACGTATATGATTGCGCAAATCGTAGGTTTCTTCACGTGGTTCAAGCCACAAAATAAATGGAATAAAACAGTACATTCTGTACAATACAAAGATTTGGAAGGTGAACAATATGCAAGTACAAAATAATTTGAGCCTAAATAAAAAAACAAGTCGTCAACAGACGAATAAAGAGCGAGGGATTAGTTACTTTGGTAAAAATTTGACTTATTTAGTTGTGATTGCTGGTATTTTAGCATTCTTCTTTATGGGTGCATAAGTTAAGAGATTCACTGGTAGGAAGCCCATAATTATGTTAGGTGTCTGAGTTATTCTTTGAAATTAAAAAAAATTTTCAACTATTAAAGAGGAAAATTTTTTTGAAGATTAGTACAATGTGTTTGTAAGTAAATAACAACCATATGTTATTTAAGTGCAATACAATTGAAGGGAGGTGTGAAAAGTGAAAAGTTCAACATATAAGAAGTTTGTTTTATTAAGTAGCGTGTTTCTAACTTTATCAGTAGCAAATAATCTTGTAACAATTGTTCACGCAGAAACAACCGATCAAACAACTCTTTCATCGAAAGCAACCAAAACAAAGACCACTCAAACCTCTGAAAATTCAAGTGATCAGACGAGTACTTCCGTAAAAGAGTCGAAAGAAAAAAATATTTCAAGTTCTATTATAGCGGAAACAGCGACGAGTGCAACGGAAAATGAAACAAAAGCAGATGATGCAATCAAAAAAGATGTTCTCCCCAGAATAACTCCAAAAATTGCTACAGGCTCTGTTTCTTATAAAGCGAATTCTAGTGTTTATACGTTAAATACAACTTATACTGGAACGGTTACTTTGACTAACAAAGATGGTGATTCGATTCCTGCAGGTACAACAATAGTTATTTCTATTCCGACAGAAGCAATTGATTATAGCGCAATTGACTTAACAGATGAAAATATTTCAAGCTATTTTGATGTAACCATTGACAAAAATGCTGGAACGATCACATTTGTTGTTAAAAATGACATTGTTGGTGATACGACGATTTCAGCTGATTTCCATACCAAAGTAATTGGAAATACTGGGACAACATATAATGTCTCAGCAACGACGACATCAAACGGACAAGACATTCCGACAATTGTTGGAACACCTAAGTTAACTGTGGATACGAATACACCACCGATTTACGATTATGTTAACTCTTACTGGGGAATTTCAGATGGAACTCCTGGGAATTTTGTTGGCAAAGATGGTTCTAATGTAGGTGGACTACCAACTGGTAATTTTACCCGTACGTCAGATGTGATTCAAAATTTTATTCAGGTCAACTATTCTGGTGAAAACATTTTACCCGCTGATTGTTTTTATCGTTTTGCTTGGTACATCGAACCAATAGGAAACGGAAAAGTTACTATTACAGATGAAGATATAGCAAACATTGTTGTTCGAGATACAATAACACAAGCGGTGATTCCTAAGCAATATTATAAAGTGTATCGAGATGCTACCAAACCAGACAACAATGAAATTTGGATTGATTTACAGTCAGAAAAAACTTCTGGAGGCTACATCAAACGTGATGGTAGTTACGAAGCTAGTGTCAGTGCTCATGCCAATAATGATAGCATCACGTACCCAAGCCAATCTTATATCTATATGGCTACAGCCAACGGAGGAAATATCGCTGGTGGTAAACATTTTGATTTGAATAACCAGTTCTTAACAACAGGCGACAGTACTGTTTTTGCTAACTTGAGTGTTGAAGACAAAACATTTTATGTTGGAGACTTGACAGCTGCGAATATCAAAGAAAAATTATTAAAAAATATTGTTGCTAAAGATACGAATGACGGCGATATCAGTAGCCAAGTAACGGTCGATGATAGCCAAGTCCAAGCGGATACACCCGGAAAATACAAAGTAACATACTCTGTTACGAATTCTACTGGACATATTTCAACTAAGACAGCAACGGTGACAATCTTAGAAAGAAAAGATGGTGCACCTGTCACTGTTGAATATGTGGATGAAGATGGGAATGACATCGCTGAAAAAGATGTTTTGAACGGTAAGGTTGATGATCCGTATACGTCTCAAGCAAAAACAATCGATAATTATACTTTACTCAAAGAACCAGATAATAAAGAAGGCAAATTTACTGATAAAGCTCAAACAGTCACATATATTTATCAAGGCAAACTTCTCTTTGTTGATGCGCCAACAAAACTGCAATTTGGTGAGCACACTATTTCAGCAAAAGACGAAACTTATTCGTTAAAATCTTTGGATAAGAACTTACTCATCAAAGATTTACGTAAAAATGGTTCTACTTGGAGTTTAACTGCAAAATTAAATCAAGCATTTATTGGCACAACAACAAGTAAAAAACTTGGTGCTACACTCTATTACATGAATCCAAGTCAAGGAAAACAAGCAATCACAACAGATGAAAGTGTTGTGATTCATAATCAAACAACAAGCGACCATGAGGAACAGAATGTGTCTCAAGACTGGCAGTCAAAAGCAGATACTCTTCAATTATTTGTTCCCGGTGGAAAAGCTGTTGTCGATACGTATGATGCGACCATCGAATGGGATTTAAACGATGTGGTACCAAATGAATAAGGGGATAGAAAGCTATGAAAAAAAGAAACAAATGCTTCGCCGCGTTACTATCCTTCATCTTATTCTTTGGCTTTGCTACTCGGATTGAGGCGGAACAAGTTGCTGATTCGAGTACAACGAAAGCAGCCGTTGGTTTCTATGAAACAGGGGATAGTAATATAAGTGATTCAGGCGAAGATTCAAGCAATCAAATAAATAATCATAACGATCAAACAACAAATAACACAGTTAATAATGAAACAAGACAACTTGTTCCTGACACTACACAATCAGGTTCATATCATGTTACATCAGGCGTACTTCCAAAAACTGGAGCTGTTGATTCAGCACCTATCACGATGAGCGGATATTTCCTGCTAATGGTGGGGGTCATTTATTTATTCAAAAAACGAAAAGAGGAATTTTAAAATGAAAAAAGTAATTATGGGATTAGTATTATCAGCAACGTTATTATCAGCAACAGCGGGTGCAACTGTTTATGCTGCTGAAGTCGACCAAAAAAATACAACAGGTGAAGTTGGGTTCAAAACACCTGATAGTGGCGCGTTGACATTAGTGAGTGCCGCGGATCTTGACTTCGGTATGCATGCAATTTCAGCAGCTGATGAAGTTTACACTTCTGAAACAGATACTGTCAGCACTGTTCAAGACATACGTGGGACAGAAGCAGGTTGGGCATTACAAGTTTCAGAAAATGGTCAATTCAAAAATGGTACACATGAATTAACAAATGCAGAAATTACATTAGTTTCACCTTCGATTGATGCAAACTCAACAGCAATTGCACATGAAAAAACAGGTGTTGCTTTGAAAACAACCAATGAAGCTGCAGTCATCATGGATGCTCAAACAGGTGAAGGGAATGGTTTAGCAATTGAAGATTTTGCTAAAGGAACAGCGTCTCTAAGCGTTCCTGGTGCAACAGTCAAAGTGGCTGGTCAATATACAACTACACTTAATTGGGTATTAACAGATGGCGTTGCAAACAACTAGTCATTCGTAAAGATGTAGGAATAGACAGTCATCAGGCTATCTATTCCTATTTTTTTAAAGGAGAAAAAAATGAAAAATAAAATCCAAGCTTTTTTATTCGTTGCTATTTCAGTCTGCTCTTTCTACTCATTCCAATTTGTATCAGCTGCCTCTGTTGATTTCCAAGTAAATCCATTACCTTCAGAGAAACAAGTAAATCAAACATTGTCTTATTACGACTTACAACTGGAACCAAAAGAAACAACCGAGTTAGTTGTTCAAGTTACGAATAATGCCGACCATCCAATTGTGATTGATACGAACGTTGATCATGCGTCAACAAATAGTAACGGCGTTGTAGAGTACAAAAATAGCCAGCAATTTGAATCAGTTAACTTAACCAATGATATGAAACAGTTGGTAAAAGTCCAGACAGAAAAACTTGCTTTAAAAGCAAAAGAAACCAAGGAATTAACGTATACGATTACTGCGCCGGAAAAAAATTTTGATGGTGTTGTAGCGGGTGGAATTAACATTGTCGAAGAACTTGAAAAAGAAAATGAAGACAGTGGAAAGAATAAAAGCAGTATGGCAGTTCAAAATCAATATGGTTATACGATCGCATTGATTTTACACGGTGAAAAAGAAGTAACGAAACCTATTATTGAACCCGGAAAAATCAAAGTAGAACAAGTGAATGGACGAAACAGTATCAAATTCCCTTTGAAAAATACCAGTGGGATGTTTATCAATAAATTGAACGTCAATGGTAGCATTCGCAAAATGAATGAGAAAGAAGTATTATACACCACTAAAATTGAAAATGGACAGCAAGCACCTAACTCCGTTTATAATTTCGATATTCGCACGGACGGGAAAAATTTAAGTCCTGGGAAATATACAGCAACTTTGACTGCGGAATCAAAGGGCAACAAATGGAAATTCACACAAAATTTTACTATTTCGGAAAAAACTGCCACTGATTTGAATCGAACAGCAGTTGCTGAGAAAAAGGATCATACGACGCTTTATCTGATTCTTTTGATTTGTGGCATTTTATTGCTTCTTTTTATTATTATCTTTATTTACATTCACAAGAAAAATCAGAAAATCAAAAAATTAATGAATGAACTACAGAAAGAAGATAGCGCCAGCTAAGTAGTAGCTATTTTAATGAGGAATCATATGAAGGAACTATTTGAAAAAGAGACGTTGGCCAAGCTGATGTTATTCTCTTATATTGATAATTTAGATACGGATGCTTTTGCAGTCAAAGATATTGAAAAACAATTTGACTTAACTTATTTTCGGGCAAATAAACTTTTAGGCTTATTGATCGAAGACTTTAAAACAATGGAGTTAGATGACTACTTCTTTATCTCCAAAAATAAAAGTAAATATATTTATAAGAAAAACTGTTTAGATTCAATCAATCGTTTGATTTGGAAATATGGTAGAGAATCTTATTTATTTAGCCTTTTAGATTACTTCTTAAAAAATGGTATGAACACCAAAGAAATTATGGAAAACTACAGTTACTATCATTATGTTAGTGTTTCTTATTCTTATGTCATCAAAAATAAACTGGAATCTTTTTTAGATATGCATCAAATGAATTTTTTGGTTGGACAGGTCAATGAAAGTAAGTTGCGCATTTTTTTAGCACAGATTTACTTTTATATTTTTAAAAATTACGAGAATCCTTTTTCTGCGCAGGAGTGGGAAAAGGCATCAGCTTTTATTGATGAATTACAAAAATTAAGAATCATCGAACCATTGGGAAGATTAAAAAAAACGAAACTTTTGTATTATTGTTTGGTTTCTTTTTTTCGAGTGGAGAACGGACAAAACAGTGTAACTGACAGGTTGCTTGTTTCAACAGATGAATGTTACGTGGAGCCAATCACTAAGAGCTATCACCACTTTACTGAAAAAAAGGACAAGACCCAAACAACCGATGTGGTTACCTTGATCAATTATCTCCGAATCAATCAGTATCTTTGCCAAGAAAAAGAACGTAACGTAGGGAAAGAAAATAAATTGGCAGATTTGACGCAAGAATTATTGAGCACAGTGGGGATCAAGTCCTCAGATGAATGTTTGAATCATCAGTTATCTGAATTATTGTTCAAGTTTTTTTATTACAAAGATAGTCTACTAGATGGGCATTTTTATGTTATTTTAGATTTCTTCTTTGATAGTTTTACTCAAGAAATGGGACAAATTTTACACTTTTTGGGTAAGAAAGAAACAATCTCGCTAATTGGTGATCAAACTGAAAATCAGCAAGTATTATTAGAAATACTTTTGATTCTTGTCAATAGTCAAGCCTATCAAAATCAAAAAAAAGCAATCACGATCACGATTGATTTTACTTTAGGGGAACAATACAACAACTATATTGCCAATAACATTGTTCATTTACCGTTCGTTACCCTCAAAGTTGACAATCAGTACTCACCTCAAACAGATATTTATTTATCTGATGTATTGCCTGAAATAGTCGAAAGTGACTACTTGATTTGGAACAGCCCACCAAGTTCAAAAGATTGGAAAGTCTTCGGGAATTTGGTATCAAAAATTTATGGAATGAGAAATAGCCTATGAAAAAATATTTAATCGTTTTTTTGTTTAGCTCGGTTATGCTGATGAATGGAGAAAAGCCCAGTGTTCCAAAATTGTATCATGCAGAAAAAGAAATTATACGTGAGGAAGACCATGCGAAAGAAACGAGTATTGGTTTTTATGAAAAAAATATCAAAAAGAAGAAAGCCACGCAACCGGTGACTAGTTTTGCACCAACGAATGGGATCAGTAAAAAGAAAATTGCTAATTTTGGAAGCGGCGCATTATCGTCAACTAAGCTAGGAAATCTTTTTGAAAGCTTATCAGGTACGCTCATTTTTGGAGGTAAATCAGATGAGAGGGAATAAAAAGAGTTATTTTTTGCTTTTTTTTTATGTGGGATTAGCGTTAATTAGCTATCAGTACGTTGAAAATTCGATTTTTACCCAACACATCGTAACGGCTAAGTATCAGATGGTCGATAATCTTGAAAATGGCAAGACGATTCCATTTGAAGAAGTAAAGTCAGCAACGGTTAGTGATGTATTTACAGCAAAAAGTGAAGAACTAGAGGCGATTGGTGTATTATCAATTCCTCAGTTGGCATTAGCTGTCCCGGTTTTTCCTGGAATTAGTCAAAATGCTATGCTAATTGGTGCGGCAACAATGTATCCTAGGCGAGACCCGTTGAAAGACAATATGATTTTTTTGGGACATCATTTAAGTGAAAAAGGATTGTTGTTTGGCAAATTAGCAAATGCAAAAAAGGGTCAGAAAATTGATTTGGACTACTTAGGGAAGAGCTATCATTATGTGATTACTGAGAAAAAAATAATTGATGAACAAGAAGTGAACTATATCGAAGAAAATCCAGCAAAAACTTTGACATTGCTGACATGCGACAAAGCATCAGAGACAACGAAACGGATTTTAGTCAAAGCAAAAATAGTAGAAATGTCTCAAAAATCAACAGCTAACAAACAATTTTCATCAAAGAACTCGATTGAAAAAATCCAGCAAGTAAGTAAAAAAATAATCCGAAAAGTCTATTTACAATTGTTTTTCTTTGGTTTGATCGCAATCGTGGGTACGAGTGTCATTTTATTTAGTAATAAGATTTGAGGTGTTATTATGAACTATTATGGAAAGGTATCAAGCTATAAACAAAGATATTATTTAGAAAGAATCTCTAGTTTGAATAAAAAATTGCCACGTATGGGTGCATACAATTACCAGATAGAAACAGTTTTTTTAGAAAATCGTTGTCCAGTGACTTCCATTTCACTATATGAAGCAAAAAAATTGGTCAAAACTTGGCGAATTAGCGTTCAAGATGATGCTAATATCATTAGTAAGACAAGTGATGATTTCGTTATTGGGATTGATGGGCAATGGACAAATGCTAAAAATAAGGTTTTAAATGATGCAAAAGCAATTATTCTACACTTGTAAATCACTACTATTCTTGAGATAAAATGCCCGATATAAATTGTGTATCAGGTATTTTTTTTATTGCTAAATGGATCAATTTGATAAATAAAACAGCAACTATTTGATTATTAGGTTATTTTAATGGACGTTATATTTATTTTTTTATTTTAAATTTCATATAAAATAACTTATATATTTTAAAATTTTGTTATCTTTTAATGTTGACGTTGTAATTTAAGGGTGTTATACTAGTTTTTGTAAGCGGTAATAATTATTTTATTTTTTTAAAAGTATTATTGTTATAACCGTTTTTTTAAAAAATAAATGTATAGGGGTTTTGTTATGAAAAAGTCGTCGATTATTTTATCTTTATCAGGTGTTTTATTTTCAGTAGCGTTATTAGGTCATGCGGATTCGGTCAAAGCTGAGACAAGCCAGCCAGCTATCGAAGTCAAACAAGTAAAAAGCAGTGTAGACGTTGGAACATGGGAAGAATTCAAAACAGCGATTAAAGATGTAAATGTAACAGATATTAATTTAACAGCTGATATCACATTAGAAGCAACTGAATCAATTACCAATTTGACAAAAAATATTCACGGGAATGGACATACAATTGATGCTGATTTACACCAACTTTATTTTACAAAAGCAGATACAGTTGGCTTAATGGAAGATGTAAAAATTATCAATACGGACATATACGGGTTACTTTGGAGTTCACACACAGCAAATATTACATATAAAAATGTCGACCATTCAGGAAGACAAATGATTTACTTACCAGAAGGAAAACTGACTTTAGAGGGTAAAGTATCAAGTGTTTCTACGACAGAGGAAGTTTTCCAAGGAAAAGAGTTGGAAGTATTACCAGGAGCGACTGTTAACTTAGAAGATACATCAGGATTATCTGCTTTGAGCATGGGCTATGCTGAAGGTACATTAACAGTTGGAAAAGATGCGAGCGTGACGATCAAAGCGGAAAAAACTTCGATTTTAGGCGGATCAAAATTTGCTATGGTCAATGAAGGTACAATGGAAATCAATTCTGCTGATCAACGAGGAATCAATTTAGCTTCCGGAAGTACGCTAGAATTGAAAGATGGTAGTCACTTGAAAATTCATACAGAGGATACTGTTTATGAAAGTATCCTTGTTACTTCAGGTAACTTCTTTGTTCGAAGCGGAGCAACGATTGAAGCAGAATCAAATGGGAATCATAGTACGATTATTGCTGGAAAAGAAATTACGTTTGAAAATGGTTCAAATTATTCAATTACGAATCATCACGCTGAAGGTCCAGTTTTGGGAGGTTATGCAACTACTGCACATGTTACCTTAGACTCACCAACCGGCTATAATTTGTGGTGGGTAGATCGCGTAGAGGAAGCTGATCCTCAAGAAGTTATTGCGGGTCCAGTAAAATCCTCTTTCAATATTTTAGGCTATACTCACGCAGGAATACACACAACGAACTATTCATCAACTGATCCACATTTTGAATCATCACCATTTACAAATTATGGGAAAATTCAAGGTGGTTCATTTGTAGATGATGGGATTGTTGTTGATGCACCAGTCTTTAATCCAGTTACCGATCAAGATAAAACATTATCTGGAACAGGAACACCAGGAGCAACAGTGAATGCCTATGTAGACGGTACGCTGATTGGTACGGGGACAGTAGATTCAACAGGAAAGTGGACAATCACAGTGAAACCACAAAATGAAGGTACAAAAATTGATGTGAACCAAGTAATCGATGGGAAAGAAAGTGACAAAGTCTCACAAGTAGTTACGCATGAAGAAAAAATCGACGCACCTGTTTTCAATGTTGTGAATGACAAGGATAAACAGTTAACCGGAATTGGGACACCAGGAGCAACAATTAATGCCTATGTAGATGGCGTGTTACTTGGAACAGGCACCGTTGGAGATGACGGTCGTTGGACAATCACGATTGAACCACAAGCAGAAGGTACTAAGATCGACGTGAACCAAGTAATTAATGGCAAGGAAAGTGAGTATGTTTCGCAAATCGTTAGTCATTTAGATCAAACAATCAATTTCTTCAAACTAGGCTACTGGCAAAATTATGGATTGGTTTTAGAAGGATCAATCGATAATGGTAGTTTGGACTTAACGAATAAAGATGCTGTGAAGAAGACACTTCATCTAACAGCGGCCGATGGGACAGAGGTAGGAACATTTGCCTGTGCAAACCATGATTGGTACAATAACGGTGTTTTCAATGGATATCAGGCAATTGTTGAAGATACTGTGCTAGCTGGGTTAGAACCAGGAGAATATAAATTAAGTGTCACACTTGAAGTAGGCGACTTTAACGAAACACAAGACTTAAATGTCGGAAGTGCTGTCCGTGATAATTATGCCCATATTTTTACTGAAATTCCAGAAACAACCGTTGGTAGCCATACGATTGCACCATTAGAAAAAGATGGTATTGGTTATTTAGTGGTGAAGTAATTAGTTGAATATGTATTTAGAAAACCACACACTCTTTTGTTAAAAGAGATGTGTGGTTTTCTTTTTTTGATTGGCAGGATTCTGTTGAAAATACATGAGCTGTGATAAACTAAGGTGGAGTAGAAAATGGAGGAATGAGTGCATGCAAGATTACCAATATCCAATTGATTTAGATTGGACAACGGATGAAATGGTGACCGTGATGAATATGTGGGAAGCCTTAGAAAAAGCGAATGAAGTTGGGATTAATAATGAAAATTTTTTAGCTGCTTATCAGCAGTTTAAAACAGTAGTGAAATCCATTGGGGAAGAAAAACGATTAGGTCGAGAGTTTGAAAAAGTGTCGGGTTATTCGCTTTATCGAACAGTCCAAATGGCGAAAAAAAATCAGAAAAAAACTCTGAAGATGAATGGGTGAACTAAATGGAACCAATAATTCACGAAATCAAAAGTTGGTTGCTTGAAGCAGGCGAAAAAGTCAAAGCGAGTGAACGGCAACAACTAACAGTCTTTGAAAAAACAAATCGAAAAGACTTAGTCACGAATATGGATCGAAAAGTTCAACAATTTCTAGTTCAAAAGATCATGGCATTTGATCCAGAAGCAAAAATACTGGCTGAAGAAGATGGCTACAATGAACTAACCGATTTAACTGGACGGGTATTTATTATTGACCCCATTGACGGAACACTTAATTTTGTGATGGAAGGCGAAAATTTTTGCATCATGCTGGCTATGTATGAAAATGGCGTAGGGCAATTAGGCTTTATTTATGACGTGATGAAAGATGAATTGTACTGGGGCGGACAAGGGATAGGCATCTATCAAAATGATTTGCAACTTCCAAAGCCTGAAGATAAGGCGTTAGAGGCTGGATTACTAGGAATGAATGGCTATTTATTTGCCCATAATAAATTTAATATTCGAACGATTGGCGAAGAAAGTATGGGTGTCAGAATCACTGGGTGTGCGGGGTTGGAAATGATTGCGATGCTCAAAGGAAATCATATTGGTTATTTGTCAAACTTGAGTCCATGGGATTATGCAGCTGGCTGTGTTTTGCTAAAGGAATTCGATTTCTTCTATAGTAATATGAACGGAGATCAGTTAGCTTTTCATGGACGCGAATTGTTTGTCGCTGCAACATCAAAAGCGTTCAAGCAAATCCATTCATTATTAGAGATGTGAAGAGATGTGATCGGAGGCAAATGAAGCTTAAAAAACTGGAAAGTGGGATTTTTCGTGATGAAAATGAAAAAAAGTTGACAGTTTATTAAGTTTCGCGAAAAAATGAAAACATTTCACTATATTTCATGAAAAAAGTTTGCTATAATAAGCAGTCGAGTAAATTGCCCTGTCAGAAATAAACTGATAAAAGAAGGAGTTAGTTACATTGAATTATAGAAACGATATCCGTAACGTAGCAATTATTGCCCACGTCGATCACGGAAAAACAACATTAGTTGATGAGTTATTGAAACAATCAGATACATTAGACGCACATACACAATTACAAGAACGTGCGATGGATTCAAATGCTTTAGAAAAAGAACGTGGGATTACAATCTTAGCTAAAAATACAGCTGTTGATTATAAAGGTATTCGCGTAAACATCATGGATACACCTGGACACGCGGACTTCGGTGGTGAAGTTGAACGTATCATGAAAATGGTTGATGGTGTAGTTTTAGTTGTTGATGCTTACGAAGGGACAATGCCTCAAACACGTTTTGTTTTGAAAAAAGCTTTAGAACAACACATTACACCAATCGTTGTTGTGAACAAAATTGACAAACCATCTGCTCGCCCTGAACACGTTGTTGATGAAGTACTTGAACTTTTCATCGAATTAGGTGCGGATGACGATCAATTAGATTTCCCAGTTATTTATGCCTCTGCATTAAACGGAACTTCAAGCTTGTCTGATGATCCTGCAGATCAAGAAGAAACAATGGCGCCAATTTTTGATACAATTATTGAAAAAATTCCTGCACCAGTTGATAATAGCGACGAACCTTTACAATTCCAAGTCTCATTGCTTGATTACAATGATTATGTTGGACGTATCGGTATTGGTCGTGTATTCCGTGGAACAATCAAGGTTGGTGACCAAGTAGCTTTGATGAAACTTGATGGAACAGTTAAAAAATTCCGCGTAACAAAATTATTTGGTTTCTTTGGACTAAAACGTCTAGAAATCGAAGAAGCAAAAGCTGGAGATTTGATTGCTGTATCTGGTATGGAAGATATCTTCGTTGGAGAAACTGTTACACCAGTTGACCATCAAGATGCTTTACCAATTTTACACATTGATGAACCAACTTTACAAATGACATTCTTAGTTAATAATTCACCATTCGCAGGTCGCGAAGGTAAATATGTAACAGCTAGAAAAATCGAAGAACGCCTAATGGCTGAATTGCAAACAGACGTGTCTCTACGTGTTGAACCAACAAATTCACCTGACGCTTGGACTGTTTCAGGACGTGGGGAATTACATTTGTCAATCTTGATTGAAACCATGCGTCGTGAAGGCTATGAATTACAAGTATCACGTCCAGAAGTTATCGAAAAAGAAATTGATGGTGTGAAATGTGAACCTTTTGAACGTGTACAAATCGACACACCAGAAGAATACATGGGTAGCGTGATTGAATCATTAAGCTTGCGTAAAGGTGAAATGCAAGACATGGTTCATACTGGAAATGGTCAAATTCGTTTGACTTTCTTAACACCAGCTCGTGGCTTGATTGGTTATTCAACCGAGTTCCTTTCAATGACTCGTGGATATGGTATCATGAACCATACATTCGATCAATATTTACCAATGTTAGCTGGTCAAATTGGTGGACGTCACCAAGGTGCATTAGTTTCTATTGATACTGGTAAAGCAACTACTTACTCAATCATGAGTATTGAAGAACGCGGAACAGTCTTTGTAGAACCAGGTACAGATGTTTATGAAGGTATGATTATTGGCGAAAACAGTCGTGATAATGACTTAACAGTCAACATTACTAAAGCAAAGCAAATGACTAATGTTCGTTCTGCTAATAAGGATCAAACTTCTGTCATCAAAAAGCCTAAGCAATTAACACTTGAAGAATCACTTGAATTCTTGAATGATGATGAGTACTGCGAAGTAACGCCAGAATCAATTCGTTTGAGAAAACATATCTTAAACAAAAATGCTCGTGAAAAAGCATCTAAAAAGAAAAAATAATTCATTGATGAATGAATAATCTTAAGGCCAGCTCGTTCAAAATGAGCTGGTCTTTTTTCATCTGTGGAGAAGTGAAAAAGAAAAAGAAGAAAAGTCTCGTCAAAACAGATAAAAACTTTTAAAAGTTTTTTAAAAACCTTGAAATCTCTCCGTAAATGTTTCATATTTTCTCTTTGTTCCACAAGGGGTGCTTGTACTGTGCTGTATCTCGAAGTAAACTAAAAAAGAAAGGAGTCACAATATGTATGAAATATTAAAAAAATATTTTGGTTATGAACAATTTCGTCCTGGTCAGCAAGAAATCATTCAAAAAATTTTTGACCAACAAGATGTCTTAGGCATTATGCCAACTGGTAGTGGGAAATCAATTTGTTATCAGCTACCAGCAATTATGATGGATGGACTAACAATCGTTGTGTCGCCCTTGATTTCTTTGATGAAAGATCAGGTCGATGCAGCGAACCAGCTAGGGATTCCTGCGACATTTATCAACAGTTCTTTAACAGGAAAAGAGACAGCTGAAAGATTTTATTTATTGAATCGCAATCAGTGTAAATTACTCTATGTTGCGCCGGAACGTTTTATTATGCCTGATTTTCAGCAGGCAATGAGCGATTGGAAAGTTGAACTGATTGCAATCGATGAAGCCCATTGTATTTCACAATGGGGACACGATTTTCGTCCAAGCTATTTGCAAATGGCTGAGGTTTTGGCCCAGTTACCGAGTCGTCCAGCAATCGTAGCCTTAACAGCTACAGCAACTACTCAAGTGGCTACAGATATCAAAAGACTTTTAAAAATCCCTGACAACAATCATATTCAAACTGGTTTTGCTCGAGAAAATTTAACTTTTCAAGTAATCAAAGATCAAAAAAAGGAACAATATTTGCTTGAATATTTAAAAATAAATAAAAATCAATCTGGAATTATTTATGCGGCAACACGAAAAGAAGTGGATCGTGTGTATTATTTGTTACAAAAGTTTGGTTTTTCAGTTGGACGCTATCATGGTGGATTAAATGAACGGGAGCGAACTGAAATGCAAGAAGCGTTTTTATTTGACCGTATTCAGTTGATTGTAGCAACTAATGCTTTTGGTATGGGAATCAATAAAAGTAACGTTCGCTTTGTGATCCATTATCAAATTCCTGGATCTTTAGAAGCCTACTATCAAGAAGCAGGACGAGCAGGACGAGATGGATTGGCAAGTGAGGCCATTTTGTTGTTTGCTGCTCAAGATATTCAAGTTCAAAAATTTTTTATCCAACAATCACAACGTGACGAAAACCAAAAACAAAAAGAATACGAGAAATTAAAAGCAATGACTGAATATGCGTATATTGAGTCTTGTTTGCAACAATATATCTTAACTTATTTTGGCGAAAAAAGTACGCCTTGTAATCGATGTGGAAACTGCCTAGATGATCGTGAGCTAATTGAAGTAACGACTGAAGCACAAATGGTGCTATCTTGTCTTAAAAGAATGGGCGAAGCTTACGGAAAACAGCTTTTGATGAAGGTATTGGCGGGTTCTAAAGAACAGAAAGTAAAAACGTTAGGATTTCAACAGTTGTCGACCTATGGACTATTGAAGAAGCAATCTCAAAAAGATATTTTACAACTCATTGAATATTTGATTTCAAGTGGTTACCTGTTATCTGTGACAGGTGAGTTTCCAGTACTTAAAGTAACTGATAAAGGAATCCAAGTGTTGAAAAATGAACAGAAAGTTTATCGAAAAGAGGCGAAAAAAGTTCGACAATTAGCAGAAAATGACACCTTGTTTGAACAGCTTCGTGAGTTGCGAACAGACTTGGCCGCTGATGCTGGAGTGCCTCCTTATGTGGTTTTCTCTGATTCGACATTGAAAGAATTAAGTCAAGTACGTCCAACAAATCGACTAGAAATGTTACAAATCAAAGGGGTTGGACAAAGTAAATTAGATAAATATGGTGAAGCATTTTTAAAAGTTTTGAATGAAACAATGTAAAAAAGAACATAGGAAAGTTTGTTTGATAAAACTGATTTTTATTTTTGAAAAAAATTTTTGAAAAAGTTTGTAAGCTGAAAAAAATCTGTATCTACTTTAAGAAAAAAATAGATAAAAAAAGCGAGGAATCCCTTGATTTTACTGTTCGTTAAAAAATCAAGTATGTTATAATGAGTAAATTAGAATAGGGGGTAGACATAGATGGATTCTCTAACCAAAGAATTCGCTGTTCACGTGTTAAAAGAAGATGCAAATCGGATCAAACGTTTGATTCGTAATCAAAAAAACAGTCTGTGTATTTCACAATGCAAAGCATTTGAAGAAGTGGTGGATACGCAGATGTATGGTTTTTCTCAACAAGTTAGCTTTGCTATTCGTGTGGGAATCATTGAAAAAGACGAAGGACAGCTAATTTTGAGTGAACTAGAACGTGAACTGAATCAATTATATAATGATGTTTATCAGGAAAACTATGAAAAAAATGAAAGTGGCAGGGAGGAATAAACTTGCCTAAAAAAGTAAAAAAACGGCATTTAATGGACTATACGATTTTAATTCCCTATTTGATTTTATGCGCACTAGGCTTGATTATGGTGTATAGTTCTACTTCGTATTTATTATTAGAAAATGGTCAAAACCCCATGTCGTCAGTGATTAACCAGAGCGTCTTTTGGGTATTGAGTTTAGTGGCAATTGCACTTTTATATAAGATGAAGACCGATGTTTTGAAAAATCAGCGTCTGATCATGATTGCTTTTGTTGTTTTAGGTCTCTTGTTGATCATCGTGCTATTTTTTGGGAAAGAAGTAAATGGAGCCAAAGGTTGGCTAACCATTGCAGGTTTTTCCATTCAGCCGGCTGAGTATTTAAAAATCATTGCTATCTGGTATTTGTCATTGACGTTGGCAAATCGTCAAAATGGTGTGCAAAAAGATTTTGTTGGCTCAATCAAACGACCTTTAGCGTTGGTTCTTGGTCTGACAGTGATTGTCGCAATCTTACCTGATTTTGGGAATGCAACAGTTATCTTCTTGATTGTTTTAGTAATGCTTTTAGCAAGTGGTGTAAACTATTATTATACTTGGATTGTGGGAATCGGTGGAGTCGGTTTAAGTATTTTCGTTATTTGGTTGATGAATGTCACCCATGGGAAAATTTTGCCGGCACGTTTGCAATATATTTATAGTCGATTCTCGATTTTTCAAAATCCATTTGCTGATGAACTTGATAAAGGGCATCAGATGGTCAATGGTTACTATGCGATTTTCAACGGTGGTTTATTTGGTCGCGGTTTAGGAAACAGTATTCAGAAAAAAGGCTTCTTACAAGAAGCACAAACAGACTTTATTTTCGCTATCGTTGTAGAAGAACTTGGCTTGATTATGGCAGTCTTGATTTTAGCTTTGCTCTTTTTCATGATTGCTCGCATTATTCTAGTTGGGATTCGCTCAAGTGATCCATTTAATTCGTTGTTATGTATAGGGGTTGGTGGAATGTTCTTAATCCAAGTGTTCATCAATTTGGGTGGGATTACTGGTGTTATTCCTTTAACTGGGATTACTTTCCCATTTTTAAGTCAGGGAGGATCAAGTTTGCTGATGCTCTCGGTGTGTGTCGGATTTGTACTTAATATTAGTGCAGATGAAAAACGGAAAAATCTAGGATTATACTAAAAAAGATGTAGGAGTGGTTCGATGAAAAAGGTTTTAGTTGCTAACCGTGGAGAGATTGCTGTGCGAGTATTTCGTGCTTGTACAGAATTAGGAATTAAAACTGTTGGGATTTACGCACAAGAAGATGAATATTCTGTCCATCGCTTTAAAGCAGATGAAGCTTATTTAGTTGGTAAAGGAAAAAAACCAATTGATGCGTATCTTGATATTGAAGGAATCATTGAAATTGCAAAAGAATGTGGTGCGGATGCCATTCATCCTGGGTATGGGTTGTTATCAGAAAATTTGAGTTTTGCTCGTCGCTGTGAAGAAGAGGGCATTACTTTTGTGGGTCCTAAGCTTCATCATTTAGATATTTTTGGTGACAAGATCAAAGCAAAGACGGCCGCAATCGAAGCAGGGATTGCTTCAATCCCTGGTACTGATGGACCAGTCGCAACGGTTGAAGAGGCGTTACAATTTGCAGACACTTATGGTTATCCAATCATGATCAAAGCTGCTCTTGGCGGTGGCGGACGTGGAATGCGTGTGGCTTATGATGAAAAAAGTGCTCGTGAAGGTTATGAGCGTGCTAAAAGTGAAGCAAAAGCTGCTTTTGGTAGTGATGAGGTCTACGCAGAAAAATATATTGGTAATCCCAAACATATTGAAGTCCAAATTTTAGGGGATACTCACGGAAATGTGATTCATCTTTTTGAACGTGATTGCTCTGTGCAACGCCGCCATCAAAAAGTCGTCGAAGTTGCTCCATGTGTATCTTTAAGTGAAGAACAGCGCCAAAAAATTTGTGAAGCAGCCGTTCAGTTAATGAAACATGTTGGGTATGTGAATGCAGGAACTGTTGAATTTTTAGTAGAGGGAGATAACTTCTACTTTATTGAAGTCAACCCACGTGTCCAAGTTGAACACACGATTACCGAAATGATTACTGACGTAGATATTGTGACCACCCAGTTGTTGATTGCACAAGGAAAAGACCTCCATAAAGAAATTGGACTGCCACAACAAAATGATCTTCAATTGAATGGCTCAGCTATCCAATGCCGAATCACAACGGAAGATCCGTTAAACCACTTTTTACCAGATACAGGAAAAATCGATACTTATCGCTCACCGGGTGGGTTTGGTGTTCGTTTAGATGTCGGCAATGCTTATGCTGGTTATGTGGTGACACCTTACTTCGATTCATTGCTAGTAAAAGTGTGTACCCACGCGGCAGATTTTGATACAGCAATCCAAAAAATGGAACGTTGTTTGAAAGAATTTAGAATTCGCGGGGTTAAAACGAATATTCCATTTATGCTTAATGTGATTACTCACCCTGAATTTCAATCAGGGCATGCCAAAACGACGTTCATTGATAATACGCCTCAGTTATTTGAATTTCCACGTTTGCGTGACAGAGGAAATAAAACCATGAAATATATTGGTGAAATCACCGTTAATGGATTCCCTGGAATCGAAAAACTGGAAAAACCATTTTATGATGAGCCAAGAATACCAACGTCATTGGACCTACGTGAAGACTATGTGACAGCCAAAAATGTTTTAGATGATAAAGGTGCGGATGCTTTAGTTGATTGGATCACGAATCAAGAGAATCTTCTGTTAACAGATACAACATTTAGGGATGCCCATCAAAGTCTGTTAGCTACGCGTGTAAGAACCCAAGAATTCAAGAAAATTGCTCGCTTAACTGGTGAGGCGTTACCTGAATTATTTTCAAGTGAGATGTGGGGTGGTGCAACCTTTGATGTTGCTTATCGATTCTTAAATGAAGATCCATGGCAACGACTTAGAAAAATCCGTGCGTTGATGCCTAATACATTGTTACAAATGCTCTTTAGAGGATCAAATGCAGTTGGTTATTCTAACTACCCTGATAACGTTCTAGTGGAGTTTGTCCAAGAAGCAGCAGCACAAGGGATTGATGTTTTCCGTATTTTTGATAGCTTGAACTGGACACCACAAATGGAAAAAAGTATCCAAGCAGTGCGTGATGCAGGAAAAGTGGCTGAAGCAGCAATTTGTTATACTGGTGATATCAATGATCCAAGTCGTGCAAAATATAATGTGCAATACTATAAAGACATGGCGAAAGAGTTAGAGCAACTAGGTGCCCATATCATTGCAATCAAAGATATGGCTGGGTTATTAAAACCACAAGCAGCTTATCGCTTAATTAGTGAATTAAAAGCAACAACAGATTTACCAATCCATTTGCATACACATGATACTAGCGGAAACGGAATCATCACTTATTCTGCTGCTTCAAAAGCAGGTGTGGACATCGTGGATGTGGCAATGAGTGCAATGAGTGGCAATACGAGTCAACCAAGTATGAGTAGTTTATATTATGCTTTGGTAAACGGTCCACGTTTACCAGAAATCAACATTGAACATGCCCAAGAATTGAATCACTATTGGGAAGATGTCAGAATGTACTATAAACCTTTTGAGAATGGATTGAATGCTCCTGAAACAGAAGTTTATATGCATGAAATGCCGGGCGGACAATATTCAAATCTTCAACAACAAGCAAAAGCTGTTGGCCTTGGTCATCGTTGGGACGAAATCAAGAAAATGTATCATACAGTTAACTTGATGTTTGGTGACATCGTAAAAGTGACTCCTTCTTCTAAAGTAGTAGGAGACATGGCGTTATTTATGGTCCAAAATGATTTGACGGAAGAAGCTATTTATGAAAATGGTGAAAACTTAAGTTTCCCTGAGTCAGTCGTAACGTTCTTCCAAGGAGAACTTGGCCAACCGGTTGGTGGATTCCCAGAGAAATTACAAGCAATCATCTTGAAAGGACGCCCGGCATTTACGAAGCGTCCAGGATTATTAGCTGAACCAATCGATTTTGAAAAAGTAAAAGCAGAGTTGACAGAAAAAATCGGGTATACTCCTCGTAAAGATGAAGTATTGAGCTATTTGATGTATCCACAAGTCTTTTTAGATTATCAAACGTCTTACAATCAATTTGGGGATGTTACATTGTTGGATACACCGACATTCTTCCAAGGTATTCGATTGGGTGAAACAGTAAATGTTCAAATTGAGCGTGGGAAAATTTTGATTATTCGTCTAGATGAAATTGGTGAACCTGATATTGATGGAAATCGAGTATTGTTCTTCAACTTGAACGGACAACGTCGTGAGATACTAGTCAAAGACAATTCAATTGTCAGCTCAGTTCAAGCGAAACGTCGTGCTGAACCAACAAATAAAGAGCAAATCGGGGCAACGATGTCTGGATCTGTTTTAGAAGTATTGGTGAAAAAAGGAGACGTCGTCAAAAAAGGTGATACGTTATTGATTACAGAAGCAATGAAGATGGAAACAACGATTGAAGCGCGCTTTGACGGTAAAGTCGAACATGTCTACGTAAGTGCTGGTGAAGTCATCCACTCAGGTGATTTATTAATCGAAGTGACTGAAAAATAAATTTGGCGAAGGGTGGAATTAAAAAAGTGAAAAGAGTAGGATTGTTTACTGCCATCTTTTTTCTGGTAGTTGTAGCATTTTACATGGAGCCTGTTTTCTTTCCACCTAAGACAGAAATCAAAAATGATCGAACCCAACAAATAGAAGAAAATCAAATGACAACGTGGAAATACCAAGAGCTTCAAGCGACCGGTTTTTCCACGTACATAGACCAACCGGTTAGCAAACTTGAAGCGGATTTTGGCCGTGCAGATGATCGACTAGCCAGTGGATTTGGTTTTGAAATCAGATATTATCAAGATGCTAAAAATCAGCTTCTCTTGGAAGCGAATGTCCAAGAGGACAAGGTGAAAACTATTAAAGTGCTAAAAAGCGCAAACGAACAGATTACACCATTTTCTTTTGGAATGACGATGCAAGATTTAACAGCTTTTACAACTATTTATACGAATTTTACATTTGATTATCAAAAAGAAGAAATCGGGATCGAATTGATGGAAGAAGACATGAATTATCGCCCTTTGATTGCCTTTGATAATGATACTTTTGCAATTATGTTTTTTGATCAAACAACAAATGGTCTGTTTGCAGTAACTTATTTGGATAAAGAAAGCTTGTTGAAGTTACTTCCTTATCAAGTTTTTGGTAGCAATCTACCAACCTATCAACTAGATAAAGAAGCAGACTGGGATAAAATCAATCGGGTAAAAGAGCAAAAGAGCGCCAATTTACTTAATCAATTAAGAGAAGAAGATTATTTACCTGCTTATCAGCAGAAATTACTTTTCGAAGAGAAAACAAAACTTGTTTTATCAAGTTTCTTGACTAAACCAGAAGATTATTTAACGCAAGAACGATTAGAGGAATGGCAGACAGCAGCAGCTTCTTCTAAAATAATGAAACGTTTCTCTTTGACTAGCGATGAATTGATCGATATTTTGGAAAAAAATCAGTTGAAACAAACGACTGGCTTGTTTACACATCCGATGATTGACCCGACATTTTCTTTTTTGCAGTGGTACAGTGATCCCTATACGCACGAACGTTTTATGAGTGAATCTGCTGACACATTAGCAATTGCCTTTTCAAAAGAAAATGTGTTAGTCTTATTGCAAGAAGAGCAGGAAGAAAGTAGTGATAGCAGTGATCATTAATGAAGAATTATTTTGCTTAGAAGATCAATGTCACCAATTGGTTCAGCGCATTCGTGAAAGTGAAACATTTCGTGCATATCTTATAAGCAAACAAAACATGAATCACTCTGAAGAAGTGGAAGAGCTAAAAAAAGATTTTTTAGCGAAAAAAGCTAGCTTTGAGCAAATTGCTGATTATGGAAAATATGCGCCTGATTTTCGAGAAAAACAACGCGCAGTCAGAGCGGCGAAAAGAAAACTAGACTTAACGGATGAAGTGTCAGAGTTTCGGGTAAATGAAACACAATTACAAGGAATCTTGGATGAGATAGGACAACATCTTGCACGTGGGATTTCCAGTGAAATCAAAATTGATGCAGGTAGTCCATTTTTTGAAACAAGTAAACATGCTGGATGTGGAGGAAACTGTCATGCAAGTTGATAAAACGAACTTTGAAATAACTAAGCGCCGTGGAATAATTGTTTGGGTGTATAGCTTGAAACAATTAAAAAACCTGAAGAAATTTGGGTTACTGCACTACGTTTCAAGAAGAATGAAATATGTTGTTCTTTACTTAAATGAAGAAACATTTGAACAAACACAAGAAAGAATCAAAAAACTTCATTTTGTTCGACGAGTCGAACCTTCTTATCGTCCAGATATCGAAATGAATTTTGCAGAAAAGATTGGTTCAAAAGACGCAATCAAAGAAGACGGCTTTGAAATCGAAGAACTAAGTACAGAAATTCGTTTAGCTGAAAATATTTAAGTCAGACATTCACAGATAAAAAGAATGAAGACTGTAAGTTACTAAGAAATTGTTTGGTGACTTGCAGTCCTTTTTTTGTCAGGTTTTGGTATACTAATAAAAGCGAGAAACAAGGAGTGAGTATATGCGAGTTATTTCAGGAGAGTACGGTGGACGCCGATTAAAAAGTTTGGCTGGTGCAAATACCAGACCGACAACTGATAAAGTCAAAGAATCCATTTTTAATATGATTGGTCCATACTTTGATGGTGAACGAGTATTAGATTTATTTGCTGGTAGTGGTGGTTTAGCAATCGAAGCGATTTCACGAGGTTGTTCACACGCTGTTTGTGTAGATAAAAATTATCAAGCGTTGAAGATTATCAAAGAAAATATTGCTATCACCAAAGAACCAGAAAAATTTACTACATTGAAACTGGATGCTGATCGTGCAATTGAACAATTAGCAAACCAAAAGGAACAATTTGATTTTCTTTTTTTAGATCCTCCTTACGCAAAACAAAAAATTGTGGATCAAATCGAAAAAATGC
The DNA here is from genome assembly GCF_017316125.1 of Enterococcus sp. DIV0660C. Taxonomy (GTDB): domain Bacteria; phylum Bacillota; class Bacilli; order Lactobacillales; family Enterococcaceae; genus Enterococcus_B. Next base: position 181,745 of record NZ_JAFLWA010000019.1, read on the forward strand.
TTCAACTTCACTTGATCAAGCCAGATGCGATCATTGTATGTGAAACGGATAAAACGGTTGAACTTCCCGAAAAGATTGAAAGTTTAACACAAATCAGACAGCAAAATTATGGAATTACTGCTGTAACTATTTATCGAAATGAGGCGAAAGCATGACACGTGCATTATTTCCTGGGAGTTTTGATCCATTGACTATGGGACATCTTGATACAATTGAACGGGGTGCTGAACTATTTGATGAAGTCATTGTTGGCGTATTTGTTAACACCTCAAAGAAAAGTTTATTTTCTGCAGAAGAACGAGTGGCATTGATTACGAAAGCTGTCGCGCATTTGCCGAATGTTCGTGTGATTCACCAAGAACATCAGTTAACGGCAGAAACAGCAAAGGAGTTAGGTGTCAAAGCCTTACTTCGCGGAATTAGAAATGTGAAAGATTTTGAGTATGAGCGAGGTATTGCTCAAATGAATCACCACTTAAACAGTGACTTAGAAACAGTTTTTCTTTTAGCAAAACCTGAGTATAGCCATATTAGTTCAAGTTTATTAAAAGAAGTCCTTTATTTTAATGGTGATGTAAGTAGTTATTTACCACCAGTAATCAACGAAGCTTTAGCTAGAAAGCAGGATCAAAATGAAGTTTAAACCATGGATCAAAAGTGTTCTTATCATACTAATTGGGCTAGCAGTGGCAGCCTTTGTAATAGTCCCATTGCCATTTTATATTGAAGCACCAGGAGCAACAATCAATTTAAAAGAACTGATTACAGTTAATGGAAAAGCAGATGAGTCATCAGGTTCGTTTTCCTTAACTTCTGTAGGGATTCGTCAAGCGACAGGGCTATTAGCAGTCAAGGCAAAATTCACTGATTTTGAAGATATCATTAGTAAAGAAGAATTAACGGGCGGAGCAACGAGTGAAGAGTACAATCAGATGCAAAAGTATTATATGGAATCTTCACAAAATGCGGCAATCGAGCAAGCACTTAAATTGGCAAATCAATCGTATACGATGAAGTTTGAAGGTGTGTATGTGATGGGCGTCGAAAAAAAATCGAATTTTTATGGTAAATTAGCTGTTGGAGATACCGTAACAAAAGTAGATGGCAAAACTTTTAAAAGCTCTGAAGAATTTATGAAGTACATCAAAAGTCAAGAAGTTGGCCAAAGTGTAACGGTGACTTTCTTACATGATGGAGAAGAAAAAGAAGCAACAGGTGACTTGATAAAGTTATCTACAGATAAAAAACCAGGAATTGGGATTACTCTGACAGACCATACAGAAATTTCATCTGATACAAAAGTGAAGATTAACGCGGGCTCAATTGGCGGCCCCTCAGCAGGACTGATGTTTACCTTAGAAATCTACGATCAGGTGACAGGAAGTAATCTTCGACAAGGAAAAGCAATTGCTGGAACGGGTACAATCAACAGTTCTGGAGAAGTTGGGCGAATTGGCGGAATTGATAAAAAGGTTGCCAGTGCAAATCAAGCAGGCATGGATATTTTCTTTGCACCAGATGATACGCTTGATCCTGCAATTAAGAAAAAGTATCCAGAGCTCAAATCAAATTATGAAGAAGCGAAAGCTGCTGCTGAAAAACTGGACAGTAAGATGAAAATCGTTCCTGTTAAAACGGTACAAGATGCGTTAGATTATCTAAAAAAGATGAGCTGATTTAGACACTAAACGAAAAGTTCGGACAACTTGTTCCGGACTTTTCGTTTTTTTTTTTGGAAAAACAAATTCATGAAGAACGATGAGAGTTGGAAAAAATTACGAAATAAAAAAATAAAGTTTCATTTTGACGTAAGTAATTATGAATAGGGAAATACCAACTAGCAAAAAGGCAACACAAAAAACAGTTGAAAGGAGTGATTTCTAAATGTTGGCACAAGTAGTTGCATCGTTGAAAGCACAATTAACTCAGATCTATCATAACTTTGTCGAATCACCTAAACGAGTGGTCAGTCTTTTTTTCGGATTGATATTGATTTGTTTGGGTGGAGGAATTTATTTTTTTCAAGCAAATACAGTAAAAACACCTTCAGCAGCAACGATAGACCAAACGATTCTAACTACTGAGACGACAGCCGAAGAACAGAGTAACACAGTTGAACAAATATATGTGGATATCAAAGGAAGTGTTAAATACCCAGGTGTTTATTCTGTGACACAAGGCCAACGTGTACAAGATTTATTAACTAAAGCTGGTGGATTGACAGAAGATGCAGATACTAGTCAACTCAATTCTGCTGCGAAGTTGGTGGACCAACAATTGATTTATGTTCCGAAAATCGGTGAGGCTAGTCCGGATCAGCCACAGAACCAAACACCAACTGTTACGGAGTCAAAAATCAATATCAATACGGCAGATATTTCGGAATTGCAAGAATTATCAGGGATAGGAGCAAAGAAGGCACAAGACATCGTCAACTATCGTGAAGAGAATGGGTATTTCAAATCAGTAGAAGAGCTAGAAGAAATATCGGGAATTGGGGAAAAGACGGTTGAAAAACTAAGAAACTTCGTTACAATAACAATAGACTAACTCACAGAGGTGAAGAAAATGAGCAATGATCGAATTCCTTGGGACCAATATTTTATGGCCCAATCTGTATTATTATCTTTGCGCAGTACGTGTACGCGATTAGAAGTCGGAGCGACTTTGGTTAGAGAAAAACGCATCATTGCTGGTGGATATAATGGCGCTGTAAGCGGCGATGTTCACTGTATTGATGAAGGCTGTTACATTGTTGATGGACATTGCCTGCGAACGATTCACGCAGAAATGAATGCTTTACTTCAATGTGCAAAACTAGGAATCCCCACTGAAGGTTCAGAGATTTATGTTACCCATTTCCCATGTTTGGCTTGTACGAAAGCATTGTTACAAGCTGGTATTACTAAAATCAATTATCTACATGATTACCGAAATGATGCTTATGCACTTTCATTGATTGATCAAATGGGTGCATCGATCCACCAAGTATCACTAGATTCGGCCTATTTCTCTAAATTACAAAAAGAGCTATCAGGTGAACGCGTTTAGTTTAAAATTTTGTCTTGTCCAAAATCGCTTGATTTTTCCTGCGGTGATTTCTGGCTTGATTAGTTTAAGTTACTATACAGAAAGCTGGCAATATCGTTTGATTTTTGTCAGCCTTTTTTTCTGGATTTGTCTAAAAGAAGATCGTTCGATTTTGTTTTTAAGTTTAGTTTGTGGCGCTCTGGTTTTTTCTTCCTGTTTGTTTTTAGAAAAACCAACGATTCAATCAAGAGAGTCCACCTCCAGTAGCTTTATGATCAATACTGATACAATGCGTGAATCGGGTGATTTGATTACATTTATTGGAACTTTAATGGATGAAAAACAGCAAAAAATTCAGTTGAGTTATCGAGCCCAGTCTGAAGAGGAACTGATCAAGATTCAAAACCTTAGAGGCAAAGCTTTTATTTTATGGGTAAACGGTGAATTCAAAGAACCTGAACGAGCACGAAATCTTTATAATTTTGATCAAACTGCTTATTTTAAGAGCCAACGAATAATGGGAAAATTTACGATTCAAAAAATAAAGAGAATCATAATACATCATACTTGGCATAATTTTTTACAACGAAAAAGAGCGACGGGAATTCTGTATGTCAAAAAGCATTTTCCAGAGAAATTAGGGGTATATATCAATGCTTTACTATTTGGTTACAAAGATGCGATTTTTAGTGACTCCCAAGAAGTATACCAAGATACGGGCTTGCTTCATTTATTTAGTTTATCAGGACTACACATCCAAGTCTATTTAGGCTGGATGTATTATGTTTTTAGACGACTGGGAGGGACCGTTCAAAAAAATACTTGTTTCATGTTTGTTGTCACACTATGTTATGTTGTACTAGCTGGAGGCTCAGTATCAATTTTACGTGCGAGTTTCTTATTTTTACTTCGTTTAGTAGGAAAGTGTTTTAGGGTACAATTGTCTGCAATGGATAGTTTCGCAGTTGTTATGTGGCTATTGTTGTTGCTTGAACCTTTGACACTTTATCAAATTGGAGGTCAATTAAGTCTTTGGTTCAGTTTTTTGTTTATTATTTTGCCGTTATATGAAAGAAAGCAAGGCATCTTCCAGTATTTGATGAAGTTGACTATTTTTAGCATAGTCACGATGCCACTAACCAGTTGGCATTTTTTTCAATGGCCAATTTTTGGGATGTTTCTGACACTACTCTTTTTACCGTTATTTGAATATCTATTATTACCACTTGTGGTTAGTATTTTCGTTTTACATAATTATCTACCAAGCAGTTTTTTATTTGTTTTAGATGATGGGCTAGGTTATTTGGAGCAATTGACGAAGCAACTGACCTTTGGAAATTTGATCATTGGACGCCCGGCTATTGTTTTTTTGTGGTTAGCTATTGGCTATCTTTTATTTCTTCACACCATTTCCTTTCGAAAATATGATTTGTTTAAGCGAATGATCCTTTCATTTTTTGTCCCGTTTGCTTTGTATCATGGGACGAAGTTTGATTTGACAACCTCAGTAACTTTTATTGATGTTGGTCAGGGAGACAGTATCCTTTTAAAGGCACCTAATGGACGAGAAAATGTTTTGATTGATACAGGAGGGAAGTTATCTTTTAAGAAAGAAAAGTGGCAAGAGCGTCCAAAGCAAGCTTATTCTGATTATAATCTCGTGCCGTTCTTAAAAGGCCAAGGAATCAGAACCATTCATCAATTGATTTTGACTCATGATGATACGGATCATGTAGGCGAACTGGCTAATTTAGCAAAACATTTTACCATTGAAACTATTTTTATTGGTAAAGGAGCTGGGGAGACGAAAGAAGTCAAAAATCAGCTGAATCGACTGAAGAAGCAAGGAATCACTGTTCAAGAAATCAGTGCAGGGCAAGAAATCACTAGTTATTTTGAACTGCATGTATTAGCACCTTTGAAGCAAGGAAAGGGAAAAAATGAGGACTCTGTTGTTCTTTTAGCAGAAATCAATCGTCGGAAATTTTTATTTTTAGGGGATTTAAATCAGACGACAGAGGAAAAAGTAGGGAAGCGATATCCTTTTTTAAAAGCAGATGTTGTTAAATTAGGACACCATGGTAGCAAAACTTCAACTAGCCCTTTATTGATGACACAACTTCAAGCAAAATTAGCCATCATTTCTTGTGGAGCAAACAATTTATATGGACATCCACACCAAGAAGTGCTAACAAATTTAACGAAACAGCGTATTGCCTACCATAGAACAGATGAAGAAGGAATGGTTCGTTTTCTTTGGAAACCACTCGATGAAACAGAGAAAATACAAACGATGGAAAGCTGGTAATTCAATTCTTGAAATGGTAGGATAAGTTTTGAAAGTGGTGAATAATTTGAGCGTGCAGGCAGACTTACAAAAAATTCGCAAAGAAAAATTACAACCTTGTTACCTAGTTTTAGGAACGGAAAAATTTTTACAAGATCAAGTGCGAGAAGAAATTTTAAAAAAAATACAAGTTGACAGTAAAGATGATTTAAACTTTTTGAGTTTTGATATGGAAAATACTAGTTTGGATGAAGTAGTCGCAGAGGCGGAAACTCTACCATTTTTTGGAGAACAACGATTAGTATTCGTAGAAAATCCTTATTTTTTAACTGGTGAGAAAGTGAATAATGGGAGTGAGCAAAATACAGATTTATTAGTCGATTATTTAAAGGCACCATTAGAATCAACTGTGTTGGTTTTCTTTGCACCATACGAAAAGCTAGATGAACGAAAAAAAGTAACAAAGCAGCTGAAAAAGACTGCAATCATCATTGATGTGAAGCAACTAAATGAAAAAGAAGTTCGTCAATATTTGACAAACACGTTAAATAATTCAGAAATCGCGATGGATCGTTACGCGATTGATTTGTTTTTACGATTAACGGATTTGGATTTATCGAAGTTGATGCGAGAATTACAAAAATTAATGCTTTTTGCACAAGATCAAAAGAAAATCACGTCCAAAGAAGTGGAACAGCTTGTGCCTAAAACACTGGAGCATAATCTTTTTGATATGACACAATACGTGCTGACTGGAAATACAGAACAAGCATTACGATTGTATGAAGATCTGGTCTTACAAGGTGAGGAAACAATCAAAATAAATGCTATTTTATTGGCGCAATTACGCTTATTATTACAAACAAAATTCTTGATCAAAATCGGCTATCAGCAAGCAAATATTGCAGAAACGTTAAAGGTTCACCCGTATCGAGTCAAACTAGCGATGCAAGAAGTTCGTCGTTTTGACGAAGGATTGTTGGTACGATTATTTGATCAATTGGTGGAATTAGATTATCAGATCAAAACGGGGCAGATCGATAAAGAATTAAGTTTCCAACTATTTGTTTTGCAAGCCGGACAATTAGTTAGGCAGTAGACAGAAGCTTGGTTCAACATAAGAAGGTTTGTGGAGCAAAAAGTGCGTGAAAGCTACGTTATTTGTCCTCTTCAACAAGTAAACGAGGCAAAGAAACAAGGGAGGGACAAAACATGTTTGTTTTGTCCCTCCCTTGTTTGTCAAATCAGCAAATAAAAAAATCGGCCTCAGCCGATTCTTTTACTATTTAGCGATTTTTTTGCTTAAACGAGATTTGTCGCGGTTAGCTTTGTTTTTGTGGATTAGACCTTTTGACTCAGCCATATCGATTGCTTTAAC
>NZ_JAFLWA010000002.1 GCF_017316125.1 Enterococcus sp. DIV0660C
TAGACTTGCTTTTTATTTATTGGAGCTAGGTACTTCTTTCACGACTTAATTAAACAGCGTGACTAACACAAGTAACAAATCAAATAGGAAAATCAACGAACATGCAATTAAATGCCGCTTTTTATTCATCATTAAAACAGCAATATATTCTCTAAGAAAAGCATTTGGCAAATAATACAAAGCTGTTTTTGAACCGATTCCGTTTGCCTTTAGTTGTGCTTCTCGTGCATACATTCCTGCACGAAATATATGATAGTTATTTGAACTGAAAATTGCTTGATAAGGGCCGTTCATTAGACGATCCATGATTTCCTTAGAAAAACGCATATTTTCTAAAGTAGTCGTTGAATTTGTTTCAACAAGAATCTGATCTTCTGGAATGCCTTTTTTTAACGCATAATCTTTCATTGCAACGGCTTCAGGCAATTTCTCATCAATCCCTTGTCCACCAGACATCAATAGCTTTGGTGGATTAAGTGTCGCTCGCTCTTGTGCTCGGTAAAAGGCGATTGCTTTATCAATTCGTTGTCCGAGTAAAGGGGATACTTTTTCGCCACCTAAAAGCCCCGCACCCAAAACGATGATGAAATCTTGGTTGAACCGTGGGCGATTAAATTGGTACAGAACAGAAATTGTCAAGAAATTATAAAATACGACGAACAAGTAGAATAAAATCATTGGCACAACACTGAATAGAACATTTGCCCATTGTGGCAGATATTGAATTAAGAAAAGTTCAGTTAACAAAAAGATGGTTAAGAAAATGCCAAGTAATAACGTCAATAAATTTGCCAGTGAATGCGATTCTTTTTTTAGTACCACTATCCCATTCCAAAATAAAACAACAATCAGTATATATAATCCAAATAACAGGATTAAAAGAAGGGGAATAGCAATCAAGGCAAGTAGTCCACCAATGAAAACATTCTCTGTTTCAAACAATAGCATGACTAAGTAAATGCCAAAACTGATGAGAAATAAATTAAATAGCCACCCATTTAGTAGGCGCCTTTTCTCCGTAAAATAAAAAAAGGCAAAAATACTAAAGAAAAACAAGGGAATCATAAAAAAAAGTGAATGATAGGAAATTTCTAATACAATCAGATAAGTCAGCAATACGCCAAAAGACCATGTACTACCATAGAAAAAAAGTGCGGGATCTTTTTGTTTTTTCCGCCAATAATAAACACCAACAATGCCTAAAAAATAGAGAGCCATAAAAGCAAGATCTCTGGTTAAATTCATACGTTCAACTCCTTTTTCATTCATTAAGTATAACGAAATTTCTATAAAAAAGCTTTTAATAAAACCAAAAAATGGAAAGAAAGTGAGAAACAAAAAAGCGTGAGAGCCTTTGTCATGTGACAAACGCTTCTCACGCTAAATGAGTGGAAGTTTACTCAGGATCAAAAAAGATTTGTAAAAAATTCAGCAACATGACGCCAACCAAGAACAAAAATATTGGCTTTTTCGACTTTAGCAGTTGTGACGATGTCGGTAGCTGGTGCATCTTTTTCGTCTAAATAGCCAAGCTTATCATCTGCTAAAGTAATTATAGCAGTTCCGACTTTTGTTCCTTTTTCTGCAGGTGCTTGAATTTGTTTATCTGTCAATGAATCTTTTGAAAGTGTAGGTGTAATGTTCAACTTTCCTGTATCCATATCATTACGGACCCAAACTTTAACTGGTGACTTAAGTGCGACTGGAACAGATTGTTCTTTTCCGTCAAGAACATCGATCGTTTTCATGTCTGGGATACTTGCTCCAGCTTTTCCTAATTCTTTTTCGGACCAGTTGTCGTAGCAGTAGTCCATCAAGTTCGCAGTAGCAGTAAAGCGAGCACTTGGATTTTCTTCGTGACCATCTGCATTCAACACAACAGTGATTACACGACGATCATCTTTCTTGATCGTACCAACAAAACAGGCACCAGCAAAATCAGTTGTTCCTGTTTTTAGTCCATCAACGCCTTCTTTGTGATTGATGAATCCCGGAAGCATCCAGTTCCAGTTCACCATTTCAACTGGTGAAACAGTGTCCTCACCAAACATTTGAGTCGCAGTACTTGTGACCTCTAAAATCTCTGGGTAATCTAGAATCAAATGGCGAGCAACAATAGCAACATCACGAGCAGAAAGTTGATTTTCGTCTGTTTCGGAGCTGCCAGGGTAGAGATTGTCACCTAAATAGCTATTATTTAGTCCAGAAGCATTGACTAGAGTAGCGTCTGTGATTCCCCATTTTTTTAATTGTGATTGCATCATCTCAACAAATTTAGGTTCGCTACCAGCTATTTTTTCAGCAAGTGCAACAATTGAGGCATTAGCAGACTGAATTGCAGCAGAATCAAAAAGTTCTTTGACAGTATACGTGTTTTCTTTGTGCAATGGAACATTTGATAGATCCGGTGTTACACTTAGTTCCTCGGCATAATCTGAAATGGATACTTCATCATCCCAAGCAAGTTTTCCATTTTTAACTTGGTCAAGAATGATGTAAAGACCAATAATTTTTGTGACTGAGGCAATTCCCATTGGCGTATCACCATCTTGGTTATACAAAATCTTGCCGGTTTCGGCATCAATTGCAAAAGCTGCTTTTGCGCCAACAGAAAACGTGTCATCAGCCCTAACAGTTAATGTGGGGAAAAGGGAAGCAACACATAAGATGAGGCTAGCAAACAGAACAACTAACCGTGTTTTTTTTATGGACATATTCGGTCTCCTTATTGATTTCTTTTCGTACAAATTAAAATTTTATCAGAGAGTGTGGGGACTTTCAATGTTTCTGAAAAAAACTTTAGATGTGATCGAATCAGGAGACGAAGAGTTAAATAGGAATAGAATTAATCGTTTTTTACGCGTACTTTAGCTGGTTGTGGTTCAAGTTCAACAACACGACTAGCGACAAATGCGAATAAGCTCATCATACTTAATAAACTAAAAATAATTAGTAATTGCATCGTTTTCACCTCGTTTAAGTTAATTATCAAGCTATTTTTGAAATTTTTCTATTTGATGATTTCACTGTAACAGTTAATTTTGAATCATTTGCTGTGAAGATGAGAGGAAAGAATGGTTTAAATGTGAATAAAACATGAATGATTGAAAAAAGCGAAACCGTTTGCTGGAGTTAATTCGTTTTATTGGGTTGAAAAAAATTGTTGTGGTAGACTTTAATTGTAGGAATGATTTTTTTAGGAGGGATACGTTTATGACAAAAATCGATAAAGAATTGTTGTCTCAGTTAGCTTCAGAAGGTGCAAAAGGTCCGTTCGTCACAATTATGTTGAACACACACGTTTCACATCAAGATGTTGAAAAAGATCAAATCAAATTTAAAAATTTTGCGAAAGAAGCCAAAAAACGTTTTGAAAAAAAATACTCAAAACATGAGTGGACTCCATTTAAAGAAAAGATTGAAGAAATCCTAAATGATGCTTCATTTTGGCGTAGTGGCACAGAGAGCGTGGCAGTTGTCTTAAATGAAGAGCAATCGTATATTTACCGTCTAAGTATTCCAGTTGATGATCAATATTATGTTAGTGATTTACCTTATTTATTGGCAATCATCAAAAACGCGCAATTCAACTATTCTTATTATTTATTAGGGTTGAATCGTGATTCCATGAAGTTGTATAAAGTAAACAACAAGATGGTCAAAGAAATCGAATTACCAGAAGATGCACCGGTAGACATCGTAACAGCTTTAGGCGACGAATTAACAGGTGGGAATCTAAACTTTATTACGAGTGGAAAAGCTGGGACTTCAAAAGAAGGCATGACATTCCATGGAGTTAGCACAAAAGATGAAGAAGTCAAAATCGATTGGATTAACTATTACCAAGCGGTAGATAATTATTTACGTGATACATTTGAAAATCCAGAAAAATGGCCGATTTATTTATTTGCCTTACCAGAAAATCAGGCTGTTTTCAAAAAAGTAGCCAAAAACCCAGATTATCGTTCAGATGTTGCTGTCTCAGCGTCACCAGCTCAATTATCGTTAAAAGATATTGAGGTTGGTGCACAACGTTTGTCAAAAGAATTGGCGGATAAAGAAGCTGAAAGTTATAATAAATTATTGGATAAAAAATTCATTGATCAATTAGTGGATATTGTTCCAGCGGCGAAAGAAGGTAAAATTTCGCATTTGTTTATTGCAACTTCTAATTTAGTTGATGGCTTTGGTGAAGATCCAGAAACAGAATATGATCGACGTCAAGTTTTGAATCAATTAGCTGACGATGTCATTGAGACAGGCGGACAAGTCTTTATCTTGGATCAAAAAGAATCGCCTGATGAAAAGAGTTTGGTGGCGATTTTGAGATATTAAGGAAGGCTATTTGAGGAACAACGTGAATAAAGGTTGCGGCACAAAATGTTCAGCTCTGCCAAAACAACAATCAAGTATTCAAAAGAGTTTTACTACTTTAGTAAATAAAGAAATATTTTGATTAAACTGGTGAAATAAGAGTAGAAATGGCGCATAAAGATTATGCAGGAGCGCAGGCAGTTTCTAGGTAGTATAAAAAGCTTGCTCTGTTATTTCTCCTATTTTTGCTAAGAACAAGAAGTCAGACGTTGCGCTGGTTTCTTGTTCTTTTTTTTTGCGTATCCGTTTCCTTTCTTAATAATCAAAAAACTTCAAAGAAAATCGTTCGAATTCTACTTAAGGTGGGAATTGTGAAAAAATTGATTTTTTTTAAATAAATGTTCTAAAATTCTAGCTATTCTAATAGATGTGTGGTATATTAATAGTCGTAGTTTCTGTTCGGTAATTATGGTAGCTTGTTTCAAATAAACATCTTCCAGATATTCACCATACAAGTAATTGCAAAATATGTGTTTGAAACACAAGGAGGATTTTTATTATGGAAACAGGTACAGTTAAATGGTTTAACTCAGAAAAAGGATTTGGATTTATCACTGCAGAAAACGGAAACGACGTATTCGTTCATTTCTCAGCTATCCAAGGCGACGGATTCAAAACTTTAGAAGAAGGCCAAGCAGTAACTTTTGATGTTGAAGAAGGTCAACGTGGACCTCAAGCAACTAACGTTGTTAAAGCTTAATTAACCTATAAATTAAACAAAAGCTTGGAGTAGTTATCTTTTTGATAATTATTCCAAGCTTTTTTATTTTGTCGTATTTGTTTTTTTTCTTCATTCAACAAGCAAGTAACCAATTTTTATGGAAAAAATAAGAGCAGGATGTTAGGACGAAAATTCTTAGTCTTTTTTGTTATAAAAGTTCAGTAGCTAGTTGAGAAAGAGAGGGGGAAAAAAGCGTGAATCATTTTTGAACATTCATTCTGTCTTTTAAGGTGAAACACTTTTGTCCCAGCCTCTTCTTTGTAGTATAATTTCAAAAGAAACATCCGTACTAAAAAGTAAACGAAGCGGCAAGAGAAGAGGAAATTATTTTGAAACCAACAACTTATGCGGTCGTCGATATTGAAACGACTGGGACGAACCCAAAAGAAGATCGGATCATTCAATTTGGCTGCGTCATGATTGAAGCTGGTCGAATCACTTCACGCTTTTCGATCGACATTAATCCGGGGCGAAAGATTTCAAAACAAATCCAACATTTAACAGGAATTTCGAACCAACGCGTCCAACATGCGCCTTATTTTGAAGATGTCGCACCGACGATTTACAATCTCTTAGCAGAAACAGTATTTGTCGCACATAATATTTACTTTGATTATAAATTTTTAAATCAAGAATTAATGCGGTGTGGTCTTCCAGAATTGAAGATTCCGGGGATCGACACGGTTGAATTAGCGCAGATTTTTTTACCAACAGAACCAAGTTTTCGTTTGAGCGATTTATCGGAAAGCTTAGGATTCATTCATGAAAATCCACATCAGGCTGACAGCGATGCGGAAGTGACTGGTCAGCTCCTTTTGCTGATTGAAGAGCGCATGCGTCAGTTGCCATTAGTTACATTGGAAGAGGTTGCCCGACTAAGCAAATACACTGGGATGGATACGAGTCGATTCATCGCACGTGTTGTTGAAGAAATGAAACAGCAAGTCCAGCCATTAGATGATTCCATTGAAATCATTGATGGAATCGCATTACAGAAAAAGCAAGTAGAGCTGTTTTCACAGATTCACTATGGTACGCAAACTTATCCAAGAAAAAAACAGGCAAAAGAGCGAATGTTTGGCGAAACATTGATGTATCGCAAAGAACAAAATCGTTTGATGAATGCAGTGTACGATCACTTCACTAAAAAAGAGGAACAAAAAAACTTGATGATCGAAGCTGCGACGGGAATGGGGAAAACGATTGGCTATTTGTTGCCACTAAGCTATTTAGCAACACCTGAGAAGCCTGCTATTATCAGTACTGTTTCCTTAGTTCTTCAGCAACAAATTGTCGAGAAAGACATTCCTTTGCTGAACCAATTACTGGATCAGCCAATCCAAGCGACTATCATCAAAAGTTTTCGTCATTATATTGATCTTCAACGTTTGAAAGCGACGTTAAACGAAGCACCTAGTCAAAAACAATATGCATTGTATCAAATGTCGGTTTTAGTTTGGTTGACACAAACTAAAACAGGTGATTTAGATGAATTACATTTGACGAATCTGAACCATCTCTTTTTCCACGATATTGCCCATCGTGGAGTTCATTTTTTAGCGCCGAATCAGCCATTTTATGAACAAGATTTTGTTCGTTTTTTATTGGAAAAAGCAAAACAAAGTAATTTTTTGATTGTCAATCATGCATTTTTAGTCCAAGAAACGTTACGCAAAGAGCCGTTGCTACCTGAAAGTCCTTATTTACTGATTGATGAAGCGCATCATTTGCCTGAGATTGCCGAAAAAATCAATGATCGAAGATTGAGTGTCGCACATTTCTATAAACAAGTTCAACAGTTGAATGAGGAAGGACAATTATTCGACCGAATGAGTAGTTATTTGCCGGATAACCATGAAGTGACTCGCTGGTTACAGATTTACCGACAGGAATTAGTTTCTTTATGTGAAGCTCAGTTCACGATTGCAGAAGGATTGACGGAGTTGTTGAATCAAAACGAAAACCATCATCAAGAAGAGGTCATGGTAACAAAAGAATTGTTAGATGAGTTACCATTTGAGGCAGGGATTGCGATTGACCATTTGCAATTATTTTATCGAGAAATCCACCAGCTTCATGAACAATTGAAATTAAGCTTGGAAATCATTCAAGAAAGCTGGTCAAATCAAATGCGCTTGGACTTAGCCAATTTGTATGCTTTGTTTGACCAATTAGACACGCAACAGCAATTTATGGAGCAGTGGTTGGAGGATTGGCGTGAACAGTTGATTCATTGGGTTGTACTTGGAAGTGGTCCACAGCAAATGATGTTTCATCTACATGATTTTCAAGCAGCGTTATTACCTACAACTGTTTGGTATCCAAGATATCAACATATTCTTTATATTGGCGGTACTTTGAAAATTGGTCCAGATCGGAACTATCTTTCAAAACGACTGGGTATTGAAGGAACGCCCTTGAAAGTGATTGCTTCACCCTATGATTATGAAAGCCAAGCAAGAATTTATTTGCCAACAGAAGCACCTGCAATAAACCAAGTAACAAGTCAGGATTATATCGAATATTTGACCAAAACATTAACGGGGCTGATCAAGCGAGAACAGCGACCTATTTTAGTCTTGTTCACCTCGCATGATATTTTGCAACAGGTCTATCAAAAGATGCATATGAGAATGTTGGAACAAGGTAGAGAAATATTAGCACAAGGATTTGGCGGAAGTCGCGAAAAATTATTGAAGCGATTCATGTTGTCAGAAATGAGTGTTCTTTTTGGTGCTGACAGTTTTTGGGAGGGGGTAGATTTACCTGGAGATGCACTCCAAATTGTTGTGGTGACACGACTACCTTTTGACAATCCAAAACGACCAATGGTAAAAGCTAGAAATGCCTATCTTGAATCTAAAGGTATCAATCCTTTTTATCAGGAATCAGTACCTAAGGCAGCTTTAAAGTTACGTCAAGCATTGGGGCGGCTGATCCGTACCGAAACTGATCGTGGTGTGTTGTTGATTTTGGATCGTCGATTGCTCACTGCAAGATATGGTGGAAGAATGCTACGTTCCTTACCAAAAAAGGTAAAAGTCCAAGAAGAACCAATCGAAGTAATTTACCAAGAAATCAGTGAATTCTTAACAAAAAAAGAAGAATAAAGTCAATACAATCTTCCTATTTTGGGAGAAACATCTGTTATAATGAAAGGCAATGAAGATAAAGGAGCGACGATCCTTGAAGAAAGAATCAAAAAGAGAAAGAACCATTAATCGTGTATTGATTAGTTTGATCGTATTTTTATTAGCAGTAATTGTCTTTAGTTCGATTTTTTATTTACGATCAAATCGCCCTTACGCACAGGCGGAAAAAGAAGCGACTGCTCTTGCAAAAAAATATGCAAATTTGGAAAATGTGGACAAGTTTTACTGGTACACACGTGAGAAAACTTATTTTTCTCTAATGGGTACGAATGAAAAAAATCAAAAAATTGTGGTCATCATTCCAAAATCTGGTGATAAGGTGAAAGTTTTGGAACAAAACAAGGGTTTAACAGAAGAAGAAGCTAAACAAAAAATCCAAGAAGCGCATCCAGAAGCTGTGATTGAAAAAGCAACACTAGGAATTTTTGAAGATCAGCCTGTTTGGGAAGTTGTTGCTAAAGGGACAGACAATTCATTAAATTATTACCTGATTACATTTGAATCAGGGGACGAAGTGAAAACCATTCAAAATATCTAATTGTGAAGGGACGAAAAAGATGGAACTATCTAAGAGAGCACAACGTTTAGAGCCTTCTGTGACACTTGCAGCGGCAGCTAAAGCAAAAGCACTGAAAGCCCAAGGTAGAGATATCTTGAGTTTAACAGTCGGTGAACCAGATTTTGCAACACCTGAGAATATTCAGGAAGCTGCCATCCAAGCTATCAAAAATGGGAAAGCAAGCTACTATACGCCGACTGCTGGAATTCCAGAGTTACGTCAAGCAATTGTTGATTATTTAAAGCAACAGTATCAGCTTGATTATCAGACTTCACAGACCATCGTTACTGATGGAGCGAAGTTTGCCCTATACACGCTTTTTCAAACAATTCTTGATCCGTTAGACGAAGTGATTATTCCCGTTCCTTACTGGGTAAGTTATGGGGAACAAGTCAAATTAGCTGAAGGTGTTCCAGTCTTTGTCCGCGGAGAAGAAACAAATGCGTTCAAAGTGACAGTAGAGCAGTTAGAGGCTGCCCGTTCAGGCAAAACAAAAGCTGTGATTATCAATTCGCCATCTAATCCGACAGGGATGATTTACACCAAAGATGAGCTTTTGACAATTGGAAAATGGGCTGTTGCAAATAATATTTTGATTGTTGCAGATGATATTTATGGTCGTTTAGTTTATAATGGCAATGAATTTACTCCAATTGCCACACTAGGCGAAGCAATTCGCAAACAAACGATTATCATCAACGGTGTTTCAAAAACATATGCCATGACTGGTTGGCGAATTGGTTACGCAGTTGGTGATCAAACAATCATTGATGGAATGATTACGATTGCGTCACAATCCACTAGCAATCCAACAGCAGTCAGTCAGTATGCTGCGGTTGAAGCGTTAAGAGGAGAGCAGGATACGGTGGAAGAAATGCGTCAGGCATTTGAAGAACGTTTGAACCGTTTATATCCATTAGTGGCAGCATTGCCAGGTGTCAAACTTGCGAAACCACAAGGGGCTTTTTATTTATTTCCAAACGTGAAAGAAACTTTAGCTATTTGTGGGTATAGTAATGTGACGAAATGGGTCGAAGATCTGTTAGAAGAAACAGGGGTTGCTTTAGTTACGGGTGAAGGATTTGGTGCAAGTGAGAACGTTCGCTTAAGTTATGCGACAAATCTTGGAACGCTTGAAGAAGCCGTGTTGAGAATTGCTCAATTTATTGAGAGTAAAAGTCAAAATGAATCCTGAAAGTAAAACAGGAAGAAAAAAAGGAGAGTCATTCGTGGAACAAATTCAAATTATTGATTCGAAAAACCATGTAGGAGAAACTGTGACAATTGGTGCATGGGTTGCTAACAAGCGCTCAAGCGGAAAAATTGCTTTTCTTCAATTAAGAGATGGAACAGCCTTTTTCCAAGGTGTAGTTGTCAAAAGTGAGGTACCAGAAGAAGTTTTCCAAACTGCTAAGAACTTACACCAAGAAACAGCTATTACTGTTACTGGTGAAATTCGTGAAGATAGCCGTTCAAAATTTGGGTATGAAATTGGGATCACTAACATTGAGGTAGTTGGTGAAAGCCATGATTATCCGATTACACCCAAAGAACATGGGACAGATTTTTTGATGGATCACCGTCATTTATGGTTGCGTTCATCACGTCAGCATGCAATCATGCAAATCAGAAATGAAATCATTCGTGCCACATACGAATTTTTCAATGCGAATCAATTTGTTAAAATTGATCCACCGATTTTGACTGGTTCAGCACCAGAAGGAACAACTGATTTATTTGAAACAAACTATTTTGATCAAAAAGCGTATCTTTCTCAAAGTGGTCAATTATACATGGAAGCTGCTGCAATGGCATTTGGAAAAGTCTTTTCATTTGGACCAACATTCCGTGCAGAAAAATCAAAAACACGTCGTCACTTAATCGAGTTTTGGATGATTGAGCCAGAAATGGCTTTTACTCATCAAGAAGAAAGCTTAGAAGTTCAAGAAAAATATGTAGCTTTCTTAGTTCAAAGTGTCTTAGATAACTGTGACTATGCGTTAGATGTACTTGAACGTGATAAAGAAGTTTTGAAATCTTATACTAAGTTACCTTTCCCACGTATCACGTATGATGATGCAATTGAATTATTGAAGAAAAATGGATTTGATGATATTGAGTGGGGCGAAGACTTCGGTTCACCACACGAAACGTTTATTGCGAATTCATTTGAGCAACCAGTTTTCATTTTAAACTATCCAAAAGCAATCAAACCTTTCTATATGAAACCACATCCTACCCGTGAAGATGTTGTGATTTGTGCAGACATGATCGCGCCAGAAGGTTACGGCGAAATCATTGGTGGTAGTGAACGTGCAACTGATTACGAATTTTTACTAGAACAAATTCGTGAGCATGGCTTAGATGAAAACGAATATTCTTGGTACCTTGACTTGCGTAAATACGGCTCTGTACCTCATTCAGGTTTTGGTTTAGGGTTGGAACGTACAGTTACTTGGATTTCAGGAATTGATCATGTGCGTGAGGCCATTCCATTCCCTCGTTTGTTGAACCGTATTTATCCATAAAGGTTGTAAAAAAAGTGTCCAACTCCAGTAAACAAGAATAAATTGTCAGAAATTGCTTTTCAAATTTTTGAGTGTTTAGACTGATTTATCAGAGCTACTTCTTGAACACCTTAAATAAGAATACAACTTAATAAAAAGAGTTTAAAAAAGAAGTATGACGATACTGTCATGCTTCTTTTTTAGTATTTTATGCGATAATAGATTTAAGTAACTTTATAAAAGGAGAATAGTATGAGCTGTTTAGGAAATATTTTATGGTTTATTTTTGGAGGATTAGTTGGGGGACTTGGCTGGCTGATTGCGGGCGCATTATGGTGTATCACAATTGTTGGAATTCCAATCGGATTACAATGTTTCAAACTTGCTTCTTTATCTTTTGCCCCATTTGGAAAAGAAGTGATCTATCATCAAAGTGGCTTTTCATTGATTGTCAATTTGATTTGGTTGATTGTGTCAGGTCTTCCTTTGGCGTTAACGCATATTGTAAGTGGTTTGATTTTGTGTATCACAATTGTAGGTATTCCATTTGGCAAACAATCATTTAAATTGGCTCGTTTGGCGTTGATGCCATTTGGAGCAGAGATTGTCGCAAGTAATCACTATTATTTTGAGTAACAAATTGAAAAGCGGACAAAACGATTTTCGTTTTGTCCGCTTTTTTTTGACAGGAAACGTAAAATGTCAAATAAAAGAAAAAAAGAGAAGGCTTCCAGTTGACATATGAATGTGCGTTCATTTATAATAACTTATGAAGAGATATTCATATGTATTGTAGGGAGGGAAAGAAAATGAATAAAGAATATCGTTTAGATGGCTTAGATTGTGCAAATTGCGCAATGAAAATTGAAAAAAAAGTACAGACAATTGAAGGTGTGCAAGAAGCAAATGTAAACTTTACTACGAGTAAGTTGCGAATCGTTGCAGACGAAGCAGATTTAGCAACCGTTGAAGATAAAACAAAGCAAGCGATTAAAGAAATCGAACCAGATGTGACGATTAATGAGCTTAAAAATAATCAGCAAGATGACCATGATCATGAACATGATACTAGTTGGGATGATTTGATTCGGATTCTTGTTTCCGCAGTGGGAATGGGGCTTTTGATTTGGCTATCGCCGACTGGTGCTATTCGTCTGATTGGTTATCTCCTTATTTATGGGTTAATCGGTTTTGATGTAATAAAAAAAGCTGTCATGAATATAACTAAGGGTCAGATTTTTGATGAAAACTTTTTGATGGCGATTGCGACAATTGGTGCAATGGTTATTGGGGAATATCCTGAAGCAGTTGCTGTCATGTTGTTTTACCAAGTGGGTGAATATTTCCAAGGTTTTGCGGTTAAACAATCACGACGATCCATTCGCGAACTCATGGCCATTCGTCCTGACATAGCACGCGTCAAAACTGCTGAAGGTTGGATGGATGTGGCACCAGAAGAAGTCGAGCTAGGACAACAAGTTTTGATTAAACCAGGTGAAAGAGTCCCACTAGATGGAACGATTATTGACGGTGAATCCATGGTCGATACTTCTGCTTTAACTGGGGAATCTGTGCCACGAAAAGTAACCAGTGGCGAAATGATTCTCAGTGGGTTTATCAATAAAAATCAACCTATTGTCATGAGCGTAGAGAAAACTTATGGTGAATCAACAATCAGTAAGTTATTAGAATTAGTTGAAAACGCTAGTAGTAAGAAAGCACCAGCTGAGAATTTTATTACTAAATTTGCGCGTTACTATACGCCAATCGTAGTTGTCTTAGCTTTATTGTTAGCAATTGTACCACCATTAGTGATTCCTGATGCTGTGTTCTCTGACTGGGTTTATCGTGCATTGACATTCTTGGTTATTTCTTGTCCTTGTGCTTTAGTGATTTCTGTTCCATTGAGTTTCTTCGGTGGGATAGGTGGTGCAAGTAAGATTGGGGTTTTAGTTAAAGGAAGTAACTATCTTGAATTACTTGCAGAAACAGAAACTGTTGTCTTTGACAAAACAGGGACGTTAACTAAAGGTGAATTTTCTGTTCAAACAATTGAAACAACGATGGATGAAACAGACTTTATGCAGTATGTGGCAAGTGCTGAACAATATTCTACGCATCCAATTGCCCAATCAGTCTTGGCTGCTTACCAAGGTCCTTTATTAGTGAGTGAACAAGTAGAAGAAATTGCTGGTGAAGGAATCTCAGCAGTGATTGAGGCTCATGATATTCTAGTTGGTAATCAAAAATTGATGGCGCGTAAACAAATCGCATTTTCTGCGAGTGAAGAAGTCGGGACAGTACTTTACGTTGCCATTGACCAAAAATATGTTGGTTTTCTATTGATTGCAGATGCACTAAAAGTGGATGCGATAGAAGCTATGAATAAATTGAAAAAAGCTGGCGTTAAAGAAACAGTTATGTTGACAGGGGATGCAAAAAAAATTGCTGACTCTGTAGGTGAAAAAGTAGGCATTGATCAGGTTTATAGTGAATTGCTTCCCCAAGATAAAGTTGACAAATTAGAAATGATTCTTGCAAAAAACTCTGGTAAAGTAGCTTTTGTAGGTGACGGAATCAATGACGCACCCGTTTTAGCTAGAGCGGATGTCGGAATCGCTATGGGCGGACTAGGAAGCGATGCGGCAATTGAAGCAGCTGATGTTGTTATTATGAACGATGAACCTTCAAAAATTGCAGATGCGATGCGAGTTGCTCGTAAGACATTGCGAATTGTGAAGCAAAATATCGTCTTTGCAATTGGTGTGAAAGTTTTAGTTTTACTCCTTGGTGCGTTGGGGTTTGCTTCAATGGGTGATGCTGTTTTCGCTGATGTTGGGGTAACGGTGATTGCTGTTTTGAATGCAATGAGATGCTTACGAGTGAAAAAATGAAATGAATGTATATTGACAAATAAAATATACGAAAAAAATCCGTTATTATGGTAAAAATAACGCATGTTCGAATCCAAGAGATCATTGTTACTGATCTCTTGGATTTTTTTCATGTAATTCTAAAAGAAGTCGTAACGGACAAAAATGTATTTTCATTTTTCAGAAAATTTTGTCTTGCAAGTATCATAAGACGAAAGCTTTTTGAAATAAAAATATTTTTCTGGTTTTATGATGAAAAAATAATTTTAAAATGATGTGTTTATAATAAAAGAATACACACTTAAAATAACAAACTATTGCGACAGCCAAAAAAAGTGATTATTATTACATGGTGCAATAGATACTTTATATCAAAGGAGAGAGACAATGAACGACAAACAACTGCGCTGGTTCACAGTTGCATTGATTGCATTCAATATGGTCTGGGGTATGGGAAATGTTGTGAATAACTATGCACAACAAGGCATTTCCGTTATTACTTCTTGGTTATTGATTCTTGCAATCTATTTTATTCCTTATGCTTTGATTGTTGGTCAATTAGGATCAACATTTAAGGACAGTAAAGGTGGCGTAAGCTCTTGGGTTGAAAATACAACTTCCAATAAACGACTAGCTTATTACGCTGCATGGACTTATTGGGTTGTGCATATTCCTTACTTGGCACAAAAACCACAAGCAATTTTGATTGCCGCTGGCTGGGCTGTTCAAGGAAATGGGGATATCGTCAATACGATGTCTGTTCAATTAGTTGCTATTATTTCATTAATAATCTTTTTAGCGTTCTTATACTTATCAACTAAAGGATTATCAACATTGAAAGTG
Source organism: Enterococcus sp. DIV0660C (assembly GCF_017316125.1). Lineage (GTDB taxonomy): Bacteria > Bacillota > Bacilli > Lactobacillales > Enterococcaceae > Enterococcus_B. Next base: position 15,030 of record NZ_JAFLWA010000002.1, read on the forward strand.
ATCGGTGGTTTAGCGGGAACTGCGATGTTTGTCATGTCATTACTATTCATTTTATTAGCAGTGACAGCACCATTCATCAACCCAACAATGGAATTTGCTACACCACATATGAATCAAGTGAAAACATATATCCCAACATTTGATTTTAGTTACTTCACAACCGTTTCAATGCTAGTTTTCGCAGTGGGTGGAGCAGAAAAAATCTCTCCTTACGTAAACTCAACAAGAAATCCTGCAAAAGAGTTTCCAAAAGGAATGATTTTCTTAGCAGCAATGGTTGGTGTCTGTGCGGTATTAGGTTCAGTGGCAATGGGTATGCTATTTGCAAGTGACAATATTCCCAAAGACCTAATGGCAAATGGTGCCTACAGTGCCTTCCAAATTTTAGGTAACTACTATGGAATTGGAAATGCGTTGATGATCATCTACGCGTTGACGAACATGGTTGGGCAAATTTCTGCTTTAGCCTTCTCAATTGATGCACCGCTAAAAATCTTGCTAGCTGATGCTGACCCTGAGTTTGTGCCAAACTGGTTGCGTAAACGTAATCGCAAAGGAACTTTGGTCAACGGGTACTTCCTGACAGGGATCTTAGTAAGTATCATTATCTTGTTACCAATTTTCGGTATCAAAGATATGAACGAATTAGTAAAATGGTTGACTAACTTAAACTCAGTTGTAATGCCAATGCGTTATCTATGGGTATTCTTGGCTTATATGATGTTGAATAAAGCATATAAAAAATTCACTTCAGAGTACAAATTCGTTAAAAATCCCAAAATTGGTTATATCTTCGGTGCATGGTGCTTTGCGTTTACAGCATTTGCGTGTATCTTAGGTATGGTTCCAAAAATTGAGTATGCAGCTGATCCAAAAGCATGGTGGTTCCAATTGATTTCAAATATCATTACACCAATTGTCTTGATTTTACTAGGAATGATCTTACCTGCGATTGCACGTCGTGATAAGAACAAAGAAGTTCCAGTATCAGAAACAATTCCACAAGCATAATTCAGCAATAAAATTGAGACTAGAATTCATCATAGGATCTGACTAACTAGTGATTAGTTTGTCAGGTCCTATTTTTTTGTGTATCGTAAAAGGTATACATATTCATACACAGAAATAAAATCAAGAAAATAGAAAGGGAAGATCTATCAATGAAGTATTTAGTCATGGGTAACTCTGGTTCAGGAAAGTCAACATTTGCTCGGGAACTTCAACAAGTAACACAAGCCAATTTATTACCTTTGGATTTTTTATGGCATCAAACAAACTACAGTGAAGAGGCTCAAGCTTGGTTTCGATCAGAGCAAGAAAAGTTTATCCGCACAAATGAACACTGGATCATCGATGGCAATTATTTAGGCACAAGTGATTTACGTTTTAACCACGCGGACACACTTATCCTCTTGAAAGTGCCACGTCTATTGTCCTTGTTTCGAGTAATTTCTCGTTCCTTCAAACGAAGAATCAATCCAGCCTCTAGACCAGACATGCCAAGAACATTTCAAGAAAAATTTGATCGAGAATACTTAGACTTTCTGATTTACATTTGGCAATTTCCCAATAAACAAGTAGTAGAACTAGAAAAAATTTTGCAGGAACAATCAAATAAAATACAAGTAGTCATTTTGAAAAGTAAAAAAGATAAAAAAATTTTCTTGCAAGAACTAACAGAGAAAAAAAGAAGAAAAGAAAGTTGACAGTTTTTGTTTACAGTTGTAAACTAAGTTTGTCTTTAAAGATTACAAGTGTAAACGAAAGAGGTGAAAGCAATGGTAAAAACTAAAATGCCTGTTAAAATCAGCGATTCCGAGTGGGAAGTGATGCGAGTGATTTGGACATTAAACCAAACGACTGCACAAGAGATCACCCAGATTTTGGCGGATTCGATGGACTGGAAAGCAGCGACTGTCAAAACATTACTAGGAAGATTAGTGAAAAAAGAAGTTGTGTGGACACAGCAAGAAGGGAAAAAATTTATTTATCATCCAGCAGTTTCTGAAATGGATACTGTTCGTAGTGCGACAGAAAATTTATTTTCACATATTTGTGCAAAAAAAGTTGGCGAGACGATTGCTGATCTAGTGGAAGAAGCAACATTGACGCAAGCTGATATCGATAAAATCATGGAACAGTTACAACAAAAAAAACCAGTGGCAACAATTGCTTGCAATTGTATCCCTGGACAATGTACGTGTAAATCATAAGGAGGAATTTAGGATGAAACAACAATTTTCAATTCAAGGAATGAGCTGTAATCATTGTGTAGCAAAGGTGGAAGAAACACTTCAAGCGTTGCCAGGTATTCAAAAGGTAAAAGTAAATCTGAAAAAAGCAAAGGGAACGGTTAAATTTGACGAGAGTCAAATTCATTCAGAACAGATCAAGGAACAAATTACTGCGTTAGGTTACCCTGCAGAGGTGATTGAATGACTGAAACATCTCAAATGACTACCTTGGTGATTACTGGAATGACTTGTGCAAACTGCTCTGCACGAGTAGAAAAAGAATTAAAAGAACAACCAGGAGTGATTTCGGCAACAGTCAATCTAGCAACAGAAAAAGCAAGCGTCAAATATGCTGAAACTTCTGCCGAAGCATTGATCCAAAGTGTCGAAAAAATTGGGTACGGCGCAATCTTATACGACGAAGCCCATAAACAAAAAATTGCTGAAGAAAAAAAAGCGTATCTACGAAAAATGAAACGAGATTTATCGTTAAGTGCACTCTTAACTTTTCCATTGATGGCCGCAATGATTGCAATGTTATTAGGAAATCATGGCATACTTGTTCAATTTTTCCATCAACCAACGGTCCAATTGATTTTGGCATTACCCGTTCAGTTTTTCGTGGGTGCACGTTTTTATCAAGGTGCCTATCACGCATTGAAAACCAAGGCGCCAAACATGGATGTTTTAGTCGCTCTTGGAACGACTGCTGCTTTTCTGTTGAGCATTTATAACGGATTTGTTTCAAGTACGACCAATGATTTGTATTTTGAAAGTAGTAGTATGATCATCACCTTGATTTTATTAGGAAAATATTTAGAACATACAGCCAAAAGCAAGACAGGTGATGCTATCAAGCAACTGATGTCGCTACAAATGAAGACAGCACAGAAATTAGTTGATGGTGTTGAAGAAACGATTGCGATTGAAGACGTTATGGTTGGAGATCGCTTGGTCATTCGTCCTGGTGAACAAATACCGACAGATGGAAAAATCATTTCCGGAAGTAGCGCGATTGATGAAAGTATGCTGACTGGAGAGAGCTTACCAGTAGAAAAACAGTTTGACGACACCGTTTTTGGAGGAACAGTGAATACTACTGGGTTAGTACAGATCGAAGTTTCCCAAGTAGGTAGTCAAACCGTGTTGGCTCAAATCATCCAAATGGTAGAAGATGCTCAAGGAAGTAAAGCACCCATTCAACAAATCGCCGATCGAATTTCTGGTATTTTTGTACCAGTAGTTTTAGTTGTTGCTCTTGTTACGTTGGTTTTGACTGGATGGCTTACAGGTGACTGGCAACTGGCTTTAATTCATAGTGTCTCTGTTTTAGTCATTGCTTGTCCTTGTGCTTTGGGATTAGCAACACCAACAGCAATTATGGTAGGGACGGGCGTTGGTGCACGAAATGGTATTTTGATTAAAGGTGGCGAAGCGTTGGAAGAAGCTGCGGGACTTACGAGTATTTTATTAGACAAAACAGGAACGATTACGCAGGGAACTCCTCAAGTAACTGATGTGATTGGTTCAACCGAAGTTGTCAAGCTCTTTCATAGTCTGGAACAAGCTTCCGAACATCCTTTGGCAAAAGCAATCAACGATTATAGCCAAGAAAAAGAGATCGTTCCTTATGAAGTGAGTGAATTTACTGCACATCCAGGTGCTGGAATCAGCGGGAAAATCAATCAACAAGTATATTTTGCTGGGACAAAAAAACATTTAGCACAATTAAGCCTATCAGTTGCTTCATTGGAAGAACAAGCGCTACACTTAGAACAAGAAGGAAAAACGGTTATGTATTTGGCTGATGAGAAGCAAGTTTTGGGCTTGATTGCAGTTGCTGATGCAGTGAAAACAGAAGCGAAACAAGCAATTGCAAAACTACAAGCACAAAAAATCGAAGTGTATATGGTGACAGGGGATAACAAGCTTGCTGCTAACGTGATTGGAAAACAAGTGGGACTTGATTCAGCTCATATTTTTGCGGAGGTATTACCTGATGAAAAAGCTGCTTATGTTCAACGTTTGCAACAAGCAGATCAAAAAGTCGGCATGGTTGGTGATGGAATCAATGATGCACCAGCGCTTGCTTTAGCAGATGTTGGCTTAGCAATGGGAAGTGGAACTGATATTGCAATGGAGACAGCAGATGTTACTTTAATGAATAGTAATTTAATGGCTGTTGTACAAACAATTGATTTATCTCGTGCCACGTTGAAGAAAATCAGGCAGAATCTTTTTTGGGCTTTTGTCTATAACACGATCGGAATTCCTTTTGCTGCATTTGGCTTGTTGAATCCGATTATTGCTGGTGGTGCGATGGCTTTTAGTTCAGTTAGTGTGTTGCTTAATTCGTTAAGTTTAAATCGAAAAATGAAAAAATAATTAAAGTGAAGAAGGGATCGAGATGAAAGAATCAGAAAAACAGAATGAATTGTCGAAGCACGAAGGAATGAAACATGAACATGATATGAGTGGAATGGATCATTCGATGCATGAGGGAATGAAACATGAACATGATATGAGTGGGATGGATCATTCGATGCATGAGGGAATGAAACATGAACATGGTATGAGTGGGATGGATCACTCGATGCATATGGGGAATTTTAAGCAGAAATTTTGGTTATCCCTTGTGTTAGCTATTCCTATTATTCTTTTGTCACCAATGATGGGCTTGGAATTGCCTTTTCAAATCAGCTTTCCCGGTTCTGAGTGGGTCGTACTTGTTTTAGCTACGATTCTCTTTATCTATGGAGGCCAACCATTTTTAAGTGGGGCCAAAATGGAATTGGAACAAAAGAGTCCGGCAATGATGACCTTGATTGCAATGGGGATCTCCGTTGCATATATTTATAGTTTGTACTCTTTTATCGCAAACTTAGTTAACCCACATGCACATGTGATGGACTTTTTCTGGGAATTAGCTACTTTGATCGTCATTATGTTATTGGGTCATTGGATCGAGATGAATGCTGTCTCAAATGCAAGTAATGCGCTACAAAAGCTAGCAGAGTTATTACCTGAATCAGTGAAGCGAATCAAAGAAGATGGGACGGAAGAAACAGTTTCTTTAAAAGAAGTTCATGAAGGCGACCGTCTAGTTGTGCGCTCAGGTGATAAGATGCCCACAGATGGTATCATTATCAAAGGAAATACGATCGTGGACGAATCAGCTGTTACAGGTGAATCAAAAGGAGTAAAAAAACAAGTTGATGACCGCGTCATAGGTGGATCGGTCAATGGTGAAGGCACGATTGAAATCAAAGTTACTGGTACTGGCGAAAGTGGGTACCTTGCGAAAGTTATGGAAATGGTTCGTAAAGCACAAAGTGAAAAATCAAAATTAGAATCGTTGTCAGACAAAGTTGCTAAGTGGTTGTTTTATGTGGCGTTGGCTGCAGGGATCTTGGCATTTATTGTTTGGCTAGTCGTCGCCGATTTACCTACCGCGTTAGAACGAATGGTGACGGTCTTTATTATTGCGTGTCCGCACGCACTTGGTTTAGCAATTCCTTTAGTGGTAGCTCGTTCCACATCAATTGCTGCAAAAAATGGCTTGCTCTTGAAAAACCGAAATGCCTTAGAACAAGCTGCTGATTTGGACGTTATCATGTTAGATAAAACCGGAACGTTGACACAAGGAAAATTTACGGTCACAGGTGTTGAAATGCTAACTGATTCTGTAACAAAACAGGAAGCACTTGAAATGATTGGCGCACTAGAGGCAAATGCGAATCACCCATTAGCCATCGGGATCATGAACTATCTGCAAGAGCAAAAAATTACGCCTGCTAAAGTTGAAAACCTAAAAAATTTAACAGGTGTTGGTTTAGCTGGCACGGTGAAAAATCAAGAAGTCAAGATTGTGAATGAAAAAGAAATCAAGCGACTTAACTTGGTTGTCAAACCTGAGTTACTCCACCGTTATCAAGAACAAGGAAACACGATTAGTTTCTTGCTTATAGCAGATCAGTTGGTTGCAATGATTGCGTTAGGTGATGTCGTGAAGCCAGAAGCAAAACAATTTATCCAAACACTGAAAGAACGCAAAATTACCCCTGTCATGTTGACTGGTGATAACGAAAGTGCTGCGCAGGCAGTCGCTCATTATTTAGGAATGGACGATTTTTATGCCGGTTTATTACCTGATGACAAAGAAAAAATCGTACAAAACTATTTGCAACAAGGCAAAAAAGTCATTATGGTTGGAGATGGGATCAATGATGCACCAAGTTTAGCTCGTGCAACGATCGGGATGGCTATTGGCGCTGGGACAGATGTTGCAATTGATTCAGCAGATGTTGTTTTAACCAATAGCAATCCCAATGATATTTTGCATTTCTTGGATTTAGCAAAGCAAACAAGAAGAAAAATGATCCAAAACCTTTGGTGGGGAGCGGGTTACAATATTATCGCTATTCCGTTGGCAGCTGGTATTTTAGCACCAATTGGTATTTTATTAAGTCCTGCTGTTGGTGCTGTCTTGATGTCACTCAGCACAGTTGTGGTTGCTTTGAATGCGCTGACGTTGAAAATCAAATAAGTTTGGCAAATCAAGGAGTGATGCTTAGGCTATCACTCTTTTTTTGATTAATCCAAAACTTGTTTGAAATAATCGTGCTTTGGCTTCAAGCTCAATTTTTACTTTTTCAATTTCTTTTAATGAAAGTGTTTGGCTTTCATGGATTTTCTTTTTCGATTTTTGTAAAAGTTTACTCATTAGTAGAACCTCCATTCATAAATATAATTAGTTAGGTACCGAATCATTTTCTTGTTTCGATTATAGTTCGGTACCTAACTATATGTCAAGCAGTTTTTCAAAAAAGAGTGTTTTGAATGTGAACCACATAAAATTTTGTGGACGCTTTGTTTTCTTTGTTATACTTTAATAGTGACTCTTCAGATGATTGTCTTGAAGTGAAAGGGAGCAAGGGGGAAATCATTTGATAGAAAACTTAACGACAAAAAACTTAGAACTGCGAAAAATAGGTCATCAATTGAGCCAACTGATTATGCCAAACTTAAGTATTTTTATTGCATGGGGCTTTCTTTCTTTTATAACACCTTATTTTTCTGGAGAATTAGCCCATAGGCTGAATGAAGTGAGCGAATGGATGCTTCATCTGTTATTACCGATTATGATTGGCTATTTGGGTGGGAAAACTACTGGGAATCAGCGAGGAGCAATTGTTGGCGCAATTGCTACTTTAGGAATTATTGTTGGTTCAACAGCACCACAAATTGTTGGTGCCATGATTCTGGGGACATTGGCTGGAAAAGTGTATGACTTATTTGAAAATAAAGTCAAAAAACAATTTACGATTGGATACGAGATGTTGATTAATAATTTACTTGTAGGAATCGTTGGTGGTGTATGTTGCTTGTTGGGAATGATTGTATTTACACCCCTTATTGCTTCGGTCAGCCAGATGATCTCACAAGCTATTTTGTGGTTGACGGAAATGAAAATGCTTACGTTAGCCCATGTTTTGTTGGAACCACTCAAAGTCTTGTTTTTTAATAATATTATCAATCATGGCATTTTAACTCCGCTTGGTATTGAATTTGCTCAACAGGAAAACTCATCGATTTTGTTTTTGATGGAAGCAAATCCGGGCCCTGGAATTGGGGTGTTGCTTGCAATTCTCCTTCAAGGAAGAAGAGAGACAAAAACGAATGCCGGAAGTGCGCTAATGATCCAAGCTATTGGCGGTATCCATGAAATTTATTTTCCTTTTGTACTAATCAAACCCAAACTTTTATTGGCAGTCATTTTGGGCGGTGCTAGTGGAACTTTTCTGTTTCAGTTATTGCATGTAGGTTTAAGTGCGCCAGTGTCACCAGGCTCATTAGTCGTTATATTGACAAATACGCCAACGAATCAGCTTTTAGCCGTCAGTTTTGGCATTTTAGTGAGTATTTTAGTGACGTTTAGTTGTGCATTGTTTTTATTAAGAAAAGAATCTTTGGCTGCTGGAGAAGAAAAGCCAAATGATGAGGAATGTGAGGAAATGCAACCAGTGATAAATAAAAAAATTATCTTTGCTTGTGATTCGGGGATGGGCTCAAGTGCGATGGGTGCAGCATTATTGAAGAAACAACTACAAGTCGCAAACTTACCTGCAAGTGTTGACTATACTTCGATCTATCAAGTGAAAAATCAACCAGATCAACTACTTATTGTCCAAAGAGAACTAATGGCACTTGCTCAGCAGCAAGCACCACGCAGTCAAATTCTTCCTTTGGCTCATTTTTTGGAAGTAGAGAATGCTTTACCAGAGATTAAAAGCTTTCTTCTAACAACTTCTCACGTGGCGAAAACAGCAGCAATTGTCAGAGGAATAGACAGAAACAAGACTGAAAAGGTTGTGTTTTTATACGCAGAAAATGTCAGAGGCTCACAAACGATAGGGATGACGATTTTAGCACAATTAGCAAAGCAACAAGGACATTCACTTTCCATCAGTAAGCTACCGATCGAACGGTTAGCAAGTGAAAAAGAAACAATCTATGTTGTTACAACCACTCTCTTTTACAAAAATCCTCAGTTAGCTGAACTATCAAAAGTTGTGTTAGTTGAAGATTTTGTATTAACAACAGCCTATGAACAATGGATGAAAGGAGGAGTCGAACATGTACTTGTCCACAAGGGAGAAGCAATTGATCAGTGAGTTGTTACACAGTTCCACACCAGTGTCCGTGGAACGAATGATGACAGTCTTGAAAGTTAGCAAGCGAACGGTCTATCGTGAGTTAGATCAGTTAGCTTTATCATTGAAAGCAGTTGATGCTCAATTAAAGAAAGTAACGCGTGGTACGTTTTTGATTGAAGCAACAACTGAAGCTAAGTCGAAATTATCGGCGGAAATCAATGATGAAGCTGGAGAAGAACTTTCGACATTGGAACGTCAACATGCGATTTTATTAGAAATTTTATTAACGGCACAGCCGTTAAGTTTAGCGTATTTTTTGGAAACCTATTTAGTCAGTAACACTACGTTTTACGCAGATATCAAGCAGCTTGAAGCAAGTATTGAGCACCTTCCATTAGAAATTGTTCGTAATCAAGGGTATGAAATTATTGGTCCAGAAAAATATCGACGTTTATTGGCAGCAAATGTGTTGGAATTGGAAATCAATGAGTATGAATTGTTTCATCTCGTGAAGAAACAAAAAAGTCCAAATTATTTTTTTCGATTCATCCAGTTAGAAAACTTTTTTCTGGTGAGAAAGATGATAAGTGAAGAGTTGATTGGTAAAAAAAATGAGTTGAGTGACCGTAAATTAGCGCATTTGATCTTGATGTTAACGTTGACGATGGATCGGGTGAAAAAAAATCAGTTTTTGACGAATGAAACCTATTTGGGTTTAGCAAACAAAGAATTTTTACAAATTGCTAAGCGACTTTTTGCGATTATCGGAAAAGAAAGCCAACAATTATATCCAGTAAATGAAATCGTCTTTTTTGCCAGTTTGTTAAATGACTTTTCCAATTCATTTGATAAAGATTTCTTTGATGAACATTTTGATACACAGCTTGCTTATCTAGTAAAACAACTGATCACATTAGTTAGTGAAGAAACCGATGTGCGTTTTTATGAAGATGAAAGTCTTTATAAAATGTTGCTGACACACTTGTCTGGGGTATTTTCTCGAGCGATTTTGCAAGAAGAAACATTGACGAATCCGATTCTTGAAAAAATCATGATTCAATACGACGAACTGACTACCGCCGTTCGGTCAGCAGTTAGCCAAGTTTTTCAAGAGAAGCAGTTATCCAATGAAGAAATTGCTTATATGGTTTTACATTTTGCCAGTTCACTTGAGCGTAGTCCAAAAGAAAGTTCGATCCGTATTGCAGCGTTTTCTCCGAGTGGTTTGGCCTCAACTAGTATGTTAGAAATGCGCTTGAAACGATATTTTCCTTCGATTAGTCAGCTAGAATTCTATCGAATTGCAGATATCAAAAAAGTTGATCTTCAAAAATTGTATGATGTGGTTATCTCGACTTCCGTTTTACCGGGATACACAGGTAATTACTTGTTGGTGTCACCTTTGTTGTTAGAAGATGAGATCAAACGTTTGAAACAAGCCTTCCAAAAAGCGAGAAGCGCTCATCCATTACCAACAGAACACACGACTACATCGGAACCAATTTTAGCGGATCAATACGAGAAAACCTTGATCGTGATGGAAAAAATCAATCAGTTACTTTCTCGTTTTTTTATTCAAGAAATTAGCAACGAAAACAAACTAAGTGAGATTTTAAGTCAAGTTCTTTCCTACTTATCAACAGAGTTACTCAGAGATGAAAAGGATGTTCAAGAAAAATTAATGCGACGTTATCAACAGTCACCTATTGGGATCCCAAAAACAAATATGGGCTTGTTTCACACATCTAGTTCAGCAGTAGTTGCACCAGTCTTTTGTATTTTTCAATTGAAACAACCAATCACCATTGAAGGAATGGATAAGCAACCAATTGCACTTGAACGAATGATGCTGATGCTTGCTCCTTCACCAATTGAAGAAACCGATAGTCGCTTACTAGGAAAAATCAGTGCAGCGATGATCATGAATGATTTGAACTTAGAAATTTTTCAGTCAGGTAATCAAGCAATCGTCTATCAATTATTGGCAAAAATTTTGATTGATGAGATGAAAAAATAAAGGAATGAGAAAAAGAAGTGAGGAGGGAAATACATGGAACTAGCCACAGAAAGAATACGTTTGAATCAAAGTTTCAGTAATTGGCAGGACGCATTGACCAATATTGGAGCATGGTTAACAAATCAAGGTTGGGTAAAAGAAGGATACACCGAGTCAATGATCAAACGTCAAGAATTAATGAGTGTTTATATTGGTAATTTTGTTGCTTTGCCTCATGGTGACGAAGAGCTAGTAGTCAAAGAGGGCATATCACTTGTTCAAGTGCCAGATGGTGTTAACTTTGGAACAGAAGAAGAACCAAAAATTGCAACGATTTTATTTGCGGTTACTTTCAAAAAGGAACAGCAGTTACCAATGTTACAAGAACTGGCATTCTTTTGTGCAGAAATTGAACAAGTGATTGCGTTGAGTGATGCGAAAACAGTGTCAGAAGTGCAAACAATTTTGGAAAAAAAGAATGAGTAACTGACAAAAATAGCTTTTCATATTTTTAGAAAAAGACTTATTGCCAAGAAATTACTTTGGGTCCATCGTTTATTAAGAGAAGGAGTACGACAATTGTCGTGCTCCTTTTTTGTGTTCTCCATGTTTTGGCACAAACTTTTGTGCCAAAGTACGACTATTTCTCTAAAAGGTAAGCGGATACAATTGAACCATAAAGAAGAAAAGGAGCAGAAAAAATGGAGCAGACGATGAATACAAAAGAAAAAATCTCACTGAAAGCACGTGTTCAAAAATTAGGAAGTACCTTGTCTAGTATGGTGATGCCCAATATTGGGGCGCTAATAGCATGGGGTGTACTAACAGCCTTGTTTATTCCAGATGGCTATTTACCGAATGAACAATTTGCGACAATGGTTGGGCCAATGCTGACTTACTTGATCCCGCTATTGATTGGTTACACTGGTGGAAAAGTAATCGCAGGTGATCGAGGTTCGGTTGTCGGAGCAATTGCGACGATGGGGGTCATTGTGGGAACGGATATTCCAATGATGCTTGGCGCGATGATTACGGGACCTTTGGGTGGTTATGCAATTAAAAAATTTGATCAGGTATTTCAATCACGGATCAAATCAGGATTTGAAATGTTAGTTAATAACTTTTCAGCAGGATTGATTGGTTTTGGTTTAGCCCTAATTGGTTTTACCGGCATTGGCCCAGTTGTGGATGGTTTGACACAAGCGATGGCTCAAGGTGTAGAGGTAATTTTAAATGCACATTTGATTCCACTCACAAATATTTTTATCGAACCAGCGAAAATTTTATTTTTGAATAATGCAATCAATCATGGCATTTTAACACCACTTGGAACAGAGCAAGTCGCAACAGCAGGTAAATCGATTTTATTCTTATTAGAAGCTAACCCTGGTCCTGGATTGGGTGTGTTATTAGCTTTTACTTTCTTTGGCAAAGGCGCAGCAAAATCTTCTGCACCGGGTGCAATCATTATCCACTTCTTAGGTGGAATTCACGAAATTTATTTTCCATATGTCATGATGAAACCACTTTTGTTTTTATCGGTAATCGCAGGTGGGATTTCAGGAAGCTTCATTTTCCAATTATTAGATGCAGGTCTACGTGCGCCAGCTTCTCCTGGATCAATCATTGCTATTTTGGCAATGGCACCACTTAGTTCTTATCTACCAGTTTTATTAGGTATTGCAGTCGCAACAATTGTTTCTTTTGCGGTTTCTGTAGTTATTTTAAAAGCCGATGCACGAGAAGAATCAGAAAGTTTTGAGCAATCTGTTCAAGAAATGAAACAAGCAAAACAGACTGCTAAAGGTGTGACTGTTCGTCCAGAGGCATTTTCATCGACTAAAAAAATTATTTTTGCCTGTGACGCAGGTATGGGCTCAAGTGCGATGGGTGCTTCAATTTTAAGAAAAATGGTTCAGAAAGCTGACCTACCACAAAATGTGACAAATCAAGCAATCAGCCAGTTGGTAGATGAAGAAGGAACGTTGATCATTACTCAAGTGGAATTACAAGAAAGAGCAAAACAAAAAGCACCACATGCACAGTTTGTTGCAGTTGAAAATTTCTTGAATTCACCAAGATATGACGAGGTAATCCAACAACTAAGCCAAAAAGAAACAACGGAACCTCTAGAATCAAAGGTCGAGTTACAACATGAAGTCGCACCACAAGATATGAGTAAAATCCAAAAAATCGTGATTGTCCATGATCAACGAGCAGGGTCTGCAACAATGGGCATCAATGTCTTAAAAGAAGTGCTTCAAAAAAATGATATTCAAATTCCATTACAAAAAATCAAGATTGATGAACTAGCTGATGATGAACATTCATTGGTACTTGCTAGAGAACATTTGACAAAAGAAATTCAAGAGCTTGCACCAAATGCACTTCATTTACCAGTTGAAAGCATGGTTCAAATCAAACATTACGAGACCATTGCGCAACAACTTAAAAAATCTGCTTAAAGAAGGAGAAAACAATGAAAGCACTAGATTTCAGCATGATCGAATTAAACCAAACGTTTGCTTCTAAAGAAGAAGCGATTCGTTACTGTGGAGAAAAATTAGTTGAGGCGGGATGCGTGGACACCGCATACATCGATTCGATGATTCAACGTGACGAGATGTTATCCGTCTATATGGGAAACTTTATTGCTATTCCTCACGGAACAGATTCAGCGAAAAAATATGTTAAGAAATCTGGTATCTGTGTTGTTCAAGTACCTGACGGTGTCAATTTTGGAACAGAGGATGAGGAGAAAATTGCGACTGTGTTGTTTGGTATCGCAGGTGTTGGAGAAGAGCACTTAGCATTAGTTCAACAAATAGCCTTGTACTGTAGCGATGTAGACAATGTTGTTCAGTTAGCAGATGCACTAAGTAAAGAAGAAGTTTGTGAAAATTTAGCGATTGCATAAGGAGAGAGAAAGATGAAAGCAGTACATTTTGGAGCAGGAAATATCGGGCGCGGATTTATCGGTGAAGTATTAGCCGAAAATGACTTTGACATTACTTTTGTGGATGTCAATCGGGAAATCATTGACGCATTGAATGAAAGAAATGGATATGTAATTGAACTTGCGGATGAGACAAAGAAACAAATTGAAATCCAACATGTTTCTGGAATCAATAATCAAGAAAATCCTCAAGCCGTAATTGCTGCGATTGGTGAAGCAGACTTAGTGACAACTGCGATTGGACCAAATATTTTGCCCTTTATCGCTGACTTGATTGCTAAAGGGATTGAGCAACGAGAAAAAGTACAGAATACAACACCATTAGATATCGTTGCTTGCGAAAATATGATTGGTGGTTCGGCATTTTTAGAAACAGAAGTCCGTAAACTTTTATCACAAGTTGATTTTTTAGAGAAGTATATTGGTTTTCCAAATGCAGCAGTTGATCGTATCGTTCCGTTACAAAAACATGAGGATCCTTTGTTTGTTCAAGTTGAACCTTTTAAAGAATGGGTAATTGCAGATCATGAACGAAAAAATACAGCAATCGAGCTGGAAGGTGTCCTTTATGTAGAAGATTTAGAACCTTATATTGAACGCAAACTATTTAGCGTGAATACTGGACATGCAACGGCTGCTTACACGGGCGCTTTACTAGGTTATCAAACAATAGATGAAGCAATGCAAGATGCGTTGGTTGTCGCACAATTAAAATCTGTATTACAGGAAACAGGAAATCTATTGATTGCGAAGTGGGGCTTTGATGAAAAGCAACATGAACAATACATTGAAAAAATTATCCAACGTTTCCAAAACAAATATATTTCCGATGCAATCAGCCGCGTGGCGCGGACACCTCTACGGAAATTGGGAAATCAAGAACGCTTTACTCGACCAATCTTAGAATTAAAAGAAAGAGATCTTGTTTCCCCACATTTAACTGCGACGATGGGTATTATTTTTAACTATTATGATCCAAATGATGAACAAAGTTGTGAACTTTATGAAATGAAGCAAACAAAAAATATTGAAGAACTGATCCAAGCGGTGACAGGAATCAACGATGCGAAAATGATTGGTGCAATCAAACAAAACGTGGAACGTTACGACAAGCAAGTTGCGTAATCAAAAATTTGATAATTACGTCAGATAACAAAGCGAGGCTGGAACTTAAAAAATCCAGCCTCGCTTTGATTTTTTAAACAAGCGATTTTAGCAATATGAAAAATTAACTGCGTTTAGAAAAGAAACGAAGTGATTTACTGATTGTTTTGATAACAGTCAGATAAGTTTCTTTATCAAACTGTATCTCTTGATTTTGCCCATAAATAGTTGTTTCATAGTTTTTGGTTAATTTGATGAAGCTTTGCTGCATTGGAATCGCCTTTTCGACGCGATAACTATAATCCAATAAGTTTTCTGCACGTTGTCTTGGAAATAGCTTCTCTACTTGTATCAGCAACTGTTGATAGTTTTTTTGATTATCTGAAGCAAACAAAACAACTTGATAATACAAAAGGTGCCAACGAACTTTTTGGCGCAAAGAAGGAATGAGAAATGGAACCAATGCAACTATGAGCAAAGAAAGGACAACAGATTTCCATAAAGACTTATGAGTGATTGTTGTATCAGAAAAAATAGTATTGTCTTCTGTTGATGATGTTGTTTCTGTCTCAGATGTTGAGGAAGCAGTTGTCGTTTCGGCTATTGATTGTGATGGTTGACTCTCTGGAATAGCTGTAGGGATCGTTTCTTGTCTACTTTGTGCGGTTGCAGGATTTGCAAATGCCGGCGTGGGTTCAAAGGGTAACCAGCCAAATCCAGGAAAATAAACTTCTGGCCAAGAGTGAGCATTACTACTTAAAATGTTATATTCCTTTAGCTCATTACTGTGATTACCTGTTTGGTAACCCATAGTAAAACCCTTTGTCCAGCGTGCAGGTATATCAAGTGTACGTAGTAAAACAACCATAGCTGAAGAAAAATTATCACAATAACCAATTTTAGAATCAAATAGAAAATGGTCAACATAGTCGTGATTTGCAGGCGTGTGTGGTGTATCGACTTTTGAATAACGAAATTCCCCACTACTTTTTAAGTAATCTTGGATTGCGAGAACCTGATCGAGTAAAGTTGTTTTTGTACTTGTTATCTCTTTCGCAAGAGAAGTTATTCGTTTAGGTAAGTTTGCTGGTAGCTGAAGGTCTGTTTGATATTCTGCTTGTTCCACGTCAGTTAAAACACTGTTGACTAACATATCATAAGTATAAGAAAGATTTGCAACAGTGAAAGTCGCTGTGAATGATGACGATTTATCTACAACATAACGTTGAGTATCTGATAAGAAAAATAACGCACTATCTGGCAAGGATGGAAATGCCGTAAGACTAAAATTTCCATAAGAGTAGGGAAGGAAAGTCTGCTCATTTATTGTCAGTTGAAGGGTAGTGGGCTCAGTAACGATTGCATCTGGATAATTGACTAATTGATGTGGCAACTCGTTTATTTGGGAAGAACTTCGACTATTTTCTGTCCAACCAGTACCGGTATAGACTCCTTTATTCTGTATTTTATAATAATGACCAGATTCTTGAACTGCGGTAAAAACGACGTCTGTCTGATCGTAAACTGGTCCACCAAGGGTCTCATCATTTTCGCTGAATCCGGTTCTTGAACGTCCTGCTTCTTGGAATGCACGTATTCTAGCATATAAACCTTGTTTGTTGAAAAATTCTCTGACTGGAGCACTCCTTGCTTCAATTGTTTGTGTGACTTCAGGCAATCGTGTGGGAATCCACACACTAATGCATAACAAACAGAGCAAAACAATCATAGTAATGAAGATAAATGGCCATCTGTTATGCTTTTTTTGAAGTAATGATAACTGACGAATGAAAAGATAACTGAATAGAATAATAACAATAAAAATACACTCAGTTAACAGATCAAATTCACGAAAGATACTTAACATCATGAAATAAAGCACTAGTACTAAAAATGGCAGGCCCCATAAATCATAATCAATGGTTAAAGTAGTTAGTAAATAAACGAGGCATAGCATGAGAATGAATGCTGGTAATTCTGGAAAGTAATGGAATTCACTGGCAACTAATTCGTTAAATTCAGTTTGAGATTGATTTAACAATTCCAAAAACCAATTACTTCTGACTGTTGCTGGAGGAAAATAAACAAACAAGTTAACCAAACTAGTGAAAAAAGCTAAAATCACTCGAATAATCTTAGAAGATATCATCCGGATAATCAGACAGAAGACAGCAATAGTAGCAATCAGCGGTAAACTTGTGGTGAGATCGTTCGCAGTTAAAAAAGTTGGAACGCCTGCACTTAAGAGAAAAAAGGCGTAAAAGCTTCGCCACCATTTTTTTGTTGAAAGATTCAACATGGACACCTCCTAACTAAGTTTTTTAATTGGAAACTTTTGTTCATTATCATCTTGTAGAAACAGTTCATTATTTTCATAGTAAATGAGGGTAACGTTGACGGCCTCTCGTTTCCAAGTAGAAACTTGTGCGTGGACTGTTGGAGAGAGTTCTGGAACAAAAAGGAGTATTTCTTTAGTACTATGTTCAACCATACTTGGTTGTTGCAGAAAATCTTCCATAGCATGTAGCTGAGCAAAAAAAGCAGGAGAAGGATGTGTACCGTTGTACTTCTGTTCAGCAAAAATCAGTTGATTTGGATAAATTTTCTGGTCATAGAAACTTAAAAAAGAAAAGTATAAGTCAAGCATTTTTTCAAAATTTGTTGGTGTTCCCCAAAAACAAAGGGTCAATTTACTTTGTTGAACAGTTGGCTCATATTCACGAGAGAGCCATTGTTGATAGTAAGCGGAACGTTTCCAATCAATTTGCTTTAATGAGTCACCTTGACGATGTTCTCGAATCCCAGCTAGATTTTGAGAAGATAAGAAGTTGTTTTTTTGTTGTCTGCTTGTCAAAAAGTGCGTTAATATTCGTGCTTCAGGTAGTATATTATTTGGCAAAACAGTAGTTTTGAATGTTATCTTTTTTAGTTTACTTTTTCGAAATAAGCCTAGATAATCATAAGCGATGAATTGGACGGGAAGTGTTTCAAACATACCTCTTTTCCGGGGAGTCCAAGTAATCGATAGTTGTTGTTCTTTTTTTGAAACCAATAAAAAAGTTTGCGTTTTCGGTAGGAACTCTTCTGGAAAATGTAAAGTTAGACGTGGTACGAAAAGTGTTAAGGCTTGTGACTCGGCAATAAGAAGATTGATCGTTATTGAATTATCCCGATAAACGAGTGCAGGAACAATGAGAACCAACTCGATTTTTGATAGTCGTCTACTTAAAGAAAGCCAACTGAATGCGATATATAAGGTAAAAAGAATAACTAAAAACCAGCCGAATAGTTGATTAAATAAAATTGTAAAAATCAAGAACAAGAAATAGATCAAAAAAATGCAACTATTTATGAGGTAATTCCAATGTTTTTTCATCGCTATGTTACCGGAACTGAAATTTGTTTTATTAGGTCTTTTAAGAGTAAATCAATTTCATTATCAGTCAACGAACGATCATGAAATAATAGTCGATGCTTGAAAACAAAAGGCAATAGCACTTGAAAATCGCTTGGGGTAACGTAAGAGCGCCCCTTGATTACTGCGTAGGCTTTAGCCGACTGAATAAAAGCTAAGCTGCCACGTGGACTGATACCTAACTTGATTACTGGATGATTACGTGTAGCAGTGACTAATTCCAACGCATAACGTGCGACTGAAGGGTCAAGATAGGTTGTTGAGACAGTTTGTTTGATCCTAGTGAGGGACTCATTGGTGAGAATGACTTTTAATGTGGCAAGAGACTGTTCTTGGGTGTCTAATAATAAAGAGAGTTCTTCATCGAAAGTAGGATAACCAATGTGCAGCCGGAATAAAAATCGATCTAATTGAGCCTCGGGTAACGGATAAGTTCCTTCGTATTCAATAGAGTTTTGAGTTGCTAAAACGAAAAAATGATTATCTAAAGGATACGTTTGATCGTCAATAGTAATATGCTTTTCTGCCATGGCTTCGAGTAACGCCGCTTGTGTTCGCGGTGTTGTTCGGTTGATTTCATCTGCTAATAAAATAGTAGTAAAAATCGGACCAGGACGGAATTCAAAATCTTTTGTTTTTGAATTATAAAAAGAAAAGCCCAAGATATCTCCTGGCAAAAGGTCTGGTGTAAACTGAACACGACTAAAATCGCCTTGGATTGTTTTGGCCAAGGACTTCACAAGTAATGTTTTACCGACACCAGGAACATCTTCAAATAAAATATGTCCACCGGAAAACAGAGCAACAAACATCAATTCAATGATTGGTTGCTTGCCCACAATGACTTTTTGAACTTCAGCGATTAAATGATCGACTTTTTCTTTTATCTCACGAATGGCATTTTCGTTATTTTTATCCATTTTCACATCACCTTCTCATAATAATCTTGTTTCTTTCATTGTAAAGGAAGGCGTACGTTCCTACAAGCAAAGCAGTTTTGCTTGAAATAGTGCATTTTGTCGATAGAAAATAAAAAATAAATGAGTTTTTAATGAAATAAATAGAAAATAAAAAAATGTTGATGTCTTTCGCGTAGTTTATTACGACAGGTTTCTCTTCTCAATAATCCATTGATGTGTGCAAAAAAGGAGGCAACCGTTTTAGCCAAAAAATGATTTTCCACAAAAATTTGTGACATTCCTGCAAAAAAAGCATACAGAGAAGTAGAGGATCGTAGCTTGGCTGGACTAAAACATATGAAATGGCAAAAATTGTTATCGAAAAATTCACAAAATTTATTTTTGCTGATGAATCAAATGAAAGATCTGACTTGGAAAAAGGCAGATCTGGCAGAAAAATTAAGTGTCGATGTAAAAACAATTGAACGACATTTAAAACGTTTAGAGACGATTGACTTTCCTGTGCAACTGATTTATCAGAAAAAAACGGTACGCCTGATTTATAATTTAGGCTATAGCGAGCCCTATTTGCTCTTTGATTTCTTGATTCATTCTGCATCATTTCGCTTGTTGAAAGATCTAATTTTAGAAGAAAAGTACCAAGAAATCTATGATCGGCCAACACAAGAACGATTACGAAAATGGTTAGGAGAGTATCACCTTTCTTTTTCTTATAAAAAAGGACAGATTTTTGGGTCAGAAAGAAAAGTCCGCTATTTGCTATTTAGTTTTTTGAAAGATTTTCCTCATTTTTTTGTGGATGATGGTGAAGAATCATTTTCAGAAATTTTTATTCGCTTGTTAAAGCAAAGAAATCGACTATCTTCAGTTGAAATCTTAGGTGACAATCAAACAATGTTTTTTGAATTGTTTCCAGAATTGCTCTTTCGAGAAGAGCAGAAGCTATCTGTGAAAGAAAAAAATTATCTATGCATTGTGCGATTAAGTTGTAATGTGATTACCAAAAAGCGTTGGGAACGATTAGAGCAAACGAAAGATTATCGAAAATTGACAATTGTTACAGAAAAATTGGATTCGTTCTTTTGGTTAAATAGTGATTTTGAGACTTTCAATAAGCAAAGGATCACGCAAGTTCTTTATCAAGAATGGTTGCGCTACTCGATTGGGATTCAAGAACGTTTGTCAGATGAAGAAGTATTTGAATATCAACAAACCTTGAATACATTTCCCAATGCAAAAGAAAAACTTCATCAATTCCGCTTAGCAATTCAACAAGCCTTGACGCATCCATCTGTTAGTTGGGGTCTAAATTTGTTGAAAACATTGCAAGAACGAGGTTTTTTAGAAGTGCATCCGCCATCTGTAAAAATTGTTCTTCTTTTTCGTTTTGATCATGAAGAAGCCAGAAGGTTAGCCAGAATTTTGGATACAGCACTTCGTCATCGTAAACGGACATCCATTCATGTGTGTACGAGAAGTAAACCACCACATTATGCAGATTTGATTATTACCGATCATTTTTCACCGTTAACTTATTCTAAAAATCAGAAAACTTATTTTTATCATTCTTCTTTTGGCGTAGAACAACTGTTAAAGGATGTTGACGAATGGATTTCCTTAAAATGACAGAATCTGTGATGAATAAAACCAAAATTTATTGCGCTATGCTATAATAACTTTGATAAAAAAGGAGGGAACTTCGTTGGAATTAAAGAAATTAGAGGTCCCAACATCTTCAATTACAGAAGTCAAACGATCTCCCATGGATGTATTTGCTCAAGCAAGAGAAGCCGGGACTGGCGTATATATTTTTAACAGAGAAAAAGTGGCAGGTGTTATGCTGACTCAAGAACAGTATGAAGCATTAGTTCAAGAATTAGATGACCTACGCGGACAAAAAACAGGAATCAAACAGCAAATGTCAGAAGTGATTGCCGAAGTAAAACCAACATTTGAACCAACTATCGAAACGAATGAACCACCAGTAACATCCACTGTAGCTGGAATGGAAGAGTTGGTGGAAACCCTTCAAAAGGTGCTTATTACAGGAATGCCGATTCTAGCGAAAAATTTAGATGAACGAATGGTTTCACTTGGATTTATTACGAAAAAAACAGGGTTTGGCGGTGTCGTTGCCATGCTGGATGAACTAAACGAAACAGGTAAAATCAGTTATCAATTACGAAAAAGGCAACATGAAAAATTAGTTATTGCTGAAATCATTGGTGAACAAGAAGCAAGTTCTCCTGTTTTTGATAAATTGCTAATCAAGAAAATTTATATTCATGAAGGATAAAAGGAAAAAAGAAGGAAGCTGCAGCTTCCTTCTTTTTTCCTTTTATCAATAGTAAGGTCTATTTTTGCGAATTTTTTCTAATTGCTGGAAGTGAGATTTTCTGATCATAACTTTGTTTGGAATATGTAAAAAAGGTTGCCCAAAAAGCGCCAAATGCTTGGGGAACTAAATAAAGGAGCGCGAAAACAAGTACAAGTTGAGTCGGTTTGAAAGGTTGATAGAATAGTTGCCAGTCAGGAAATTTTAAGGCGTATATGTAAGAAACAATAGTGGAAATGATATTACCAACAAGGAGCAGTCGAATTTGTCCTTTGATCCTCATCAGAAATCCACCAAGGATAGCAAGAAAAATCAGAAAAATAAAGCCAAAAACCGAGTGATAATGGAAATCAAGTAATAACCCGAGATACAAGTATGGAATCAAGAGCAGCAGCAAAAAAATTTTTGACAGGTATTTTGTTAACATAGCTTAAAACCTCCTTATACTTGTTTAAAAACCTTTATTATAGTTATATTTTAAAAAGAAAAAAAACATTAAGCAAACGTAATCACATAATTTGTAGGTTAAATGAATAAACTCTCATTCCCTTATCTCTAAAAAAAAAGATTTTCCCCCTAATTTTTTTAGAGAGAACATTGTATAGTGAGAGGCAAGAATTTTTTATTTTGGGGAGGAAGTAAATGAAACAGAAAATCATGGGCAGACATAGTTATTTATTTTTTTGGTTTTTTCCCCTTCTTTTACTTCCGTTTACTTGGGTGAACGCAATCGTTCAAGGAGCCGAAGTATTAGGGTTGATTCAAGGAAGCGGACTTTTGGTTGCACGCAATTTTCCAACATTGACGATTTTTTACTTGGTAGTGAGCGTCAGTTTATTGATACCAAGGTCATTAATCAATAATTATAATTGGAAACTGATTTATTTTTCTTGCATGTTGATTTTCACATCAACATTTGCATTGTTGCCACGCATGATCATTGGACCAACGGGACTTAGTCAAAGTGGATTGAAAGATTTATCCGACTATTCCGCTATGTATTTTTTGACAATTCGTCCAGTATTTTATTTAGCAGCTGCGTCTTTTATTCTGTCAGTAATCACGTATTTTTTTGTTGAATTGAGAAGAAGAGATCGATAAAAATAGTTTGAGGATCAAAAATACTGAAAATCAGATTTTTTTGAGCAAATAACTGTATAAATTAAGCTGAGAAGATAATTAAAAAGAGGTGTGAGCTTTGTAGAGAACCCAAAACGTCTGACTTTGGAATTTTCTACAGTTGCTTACATCTCTTTTCGCATTGTGGAAGAATAGCTATTATGGATTTAGCCAATAGGTTTTTCCATCTTTTGTTCGTTGCATAAAACCATATTCAAGTAACGGCAAGTCGAAACAAAATCTTCAATGTGTTGTTTCAATATATCATTGATTGCACGTTCAGAATAATTTTTTTTGGATCAACTTTTTGCGCTAAGTAATTTAAAAGAATGTTTTCTCTCTTTTCTCTACTTGGAAAAGTTTGAATAAAAGTGTCATGAGTGCAGTCAGTTGTCTGGCTTGGCGCTCTTTTTCTTTTGATTTGGATCTGGATAAATTTTTCAAATTGAAAAGTTATGTCACAATAAAAGGAATGATAAGTCTCTTGTTCAATTGTCCAGCCCTTGAGATAATCTTGCTGTTCATAAAATAATTCAGTTTCCACATAAAAAACTTCCTCGCTTGTTTTTATGCCAACACTTTATGTAATTGTTTGTAAAATGACAAAAATATTTTGTTTAGGTTGAACAATATTTTTGTCTTTACAGGAAATTTACAGAAGTTCATGAATTGTTTACAACATTCATATCTGAGCTTTACAGTGGCTTGTTACACTTTATTTGTAACTAAGAGAGGAGTATTTGAATGAAAAAATTATGGTATTCTTTAGGCATCATTGGTTTCTTATTAGCAGGTTGTGGTTCGTCAAGTGCAAGCACTGACTCAACTTCGCAAGCAGACAAAGCAAGTTCAGATCAAGTAAAAATCGTAGCAGTTGGTTCAACTGCATTGCAGCCATTGGTTGATGCTGCACAAGATAGCTTTACGCAAGAAAATTCAAATTATCAAATTTCTGTTCAAGGTGGCGGAAGTGGTACAGGGTTAAGTCAAGTGTCAGATGGTGCCGTGACAATCGGCAACTCAGACGTTTTTGCAGAAGAAAAAGATGGAATCGATGCGAAAAAATTGGTTGATCATAAGGTAGCTGTGGTCGGAATGGCACCAATTGTCAATAAAGAGACTGGTGTCACAAATGTTTCTCAACAGGAATTGATTGATTTATTCACAGGGAAAATCACAAACTGGAAAGAACTTGGTGGCAAAGATCAAAAGGTAACAGTAATCAACCGCGCAAATGGTAGTGGAACGCGTGCTACTTTTGAAAAATGGGGGTTGAATGATGAAACACCTGTGCAATCACAAGAGCAAGATTCATCAGGAACGGTTCGCCAAATCGTTGCTCAAACACCAGGAGCAATCAGCTATCTTGCTTTTTCTTACTTGGATGAAACAACTCAGGCTTTGAGCGTGGATGATGTGAAACCAGAGGAAAAAAATGTGGCAGACAATAGCTGGAAAATCTGGGCATATGAACATATGTATACAAAAGGAAAACCAGATGCAGCTGTTCAAAAATTCTTGGATTATATGACAAGTGAAGATGTTCAAGAGGGACCGGTCAAAGATCTAGGTTATTTACCAATCACATCAATGAAGGTTGAACGTGATGTCAATGGCGAAATCAAATAAAAACGGGAAAAAAACAGCGACGAAAATCG
>NZ_JAFLWA010000020.1 GCF_017316125.1 Enterococcus sp. DIV0660C
TTTGAAATAAATATAAGCTATCTTTTCGGCGCTGATTGCTTTGCGCCACAACCTCTTTTTTCAGCACCTATCTTATAGATCTTCTAATCCCTCTATATCCATCAATTCAACGTTTCGTCCCTTTCGTTGAATGAGTTGTTGTTTCTCCAACAACTTGAATTTCCTAGATAACGTTTCAGGCGTAGTTCCCAAAAAGGCAGCCAATTCTTTCATTTTCATTGGCAGTGTCAATTGCGGATTTTCTTCTACCTGAAACAGATCAAGCAAATACGTAGCTAAACGTTCTTCCACTTTTTCCATCATCAAAAATTGTGTTTGTTGCTCAATCTTCGCCATTTTGTCTGCATTAATTTCTAACAATTTCAAACTTAATGCTGGATAATGAAGTAATAGATTTGAAAAATCTCGTTGTCTTAACAAGCAAATTTCTGTGGGCTCCAATGCTTCAGCAAATAAGGAATCATTGGGAACACCAAACAATTGGCTCTCTCCCTCATAACTTCCTGGCAAAGCAACACGCAATAACTGCTCCTTGCCACTAGAAGAAAGCTGATACACTTTCAACTTTCCATGAGCAACAATCACTAATTGAGCATCATCAGCTGGCGAAAAGATTTGTTCACCTTTCTTAAACTTTCGATGGCTCACTAATTCATGGATTTTTTGCTGTTCTGCTTCTGCCAGATGATTGAACAATGGCACGACTGAGACACACAAATGTTGATGATCCACGTAACCCCCTCCTTATTCTTCCTCCATTAATCCTTCTTGAATATCTTTTCCTAAATAACTTTGCCAAGTATACAATTGGTGATTAAGCCAAGCATATAATTCTTTGAGATATTTTGCTAATCCATATTTACCTTCTTTTTCCGCCAAAACAATTCCACGAGTAACAAATAAATTTTGAGTAGCAAAATCAGTGACCATCTCAGTCAACATTTTTTCAGGAGAATCATATTTCAACTGCCCACTCTCCTTAATCATGGCATAATCGACAAATTCAGCAGTCGTTGTTGGAATGAGTTCTCCTTCATCTAATACCAACTGACTTAATTCGTCAAACAACTCATCTTCTTTGAAAATGATTGTCGGTAACTTGGTTTCTAAATAACCACGTTGATTTCCTTT
Organism: Enterococcus sp. DIV0660C; assembly: GCF_017316125.1. Taxonomy (GTDB): domain Bacteria; phylum Bacillota; class Bacilli; order Lactobacillales; family Enterococcaceae; genus Enterococcus_B. The sequence goes on from NZ_JAFLWA010000020.1 coordinate 1,132, forward strand.
AAGGTATGCTCTTGTTTGTTTAAGTTTTATACGATGAATAACTAAGTTAGATAAAATATGACTAATCATCGCTGCAGCGGTAGGCGTATGATGATCTTGTTCACTTTGGATTTTTTCTTGTTCATATTTTTGGATTGAGTTCATCTTATGCTAGCTCCTTTACTTTCATTCCTTCGACGTTATAACCTAATGCTTCGATCTTTTTGCTTAGGTCTTCTGGTTGAATATCCTTTTCATTTATTTCAACTTTTACTTTGCTGGCATTAAACAAAACTGTTACTTTTTCAACACCGGTTTGTTGACTAAGTCCTTGTTCGATTTTTTGCATGCAAGACGGACAAGTTAATGTCCCTAATTGGATAATTACTTTTTTCATGATAGATTCCTCCCTTTCACTACACTTTTAGTTTAATTCCTTTGTTTCTTTAAATAATTGATTTCTATCAAGTTTTTTCTTTTTTTTGACGATAAGATAATAAACGCATTCCATTGAAAACAACTAGTAAAATACTTAACTCATGAAATAACATCCCACTTGCCATATAGACATAGCCAAAAATCAGTCCAATCAGTAAAAGTAAAACTGTGCCTAACGCAATTCCAATATTTTCTTTCATATTCAAAACTGATTTTTTGGTTAAATCATACGCATAAATCAATTTTTTAAAATCAGATTGCATCAAAACGATATCAGACGTTTCCACCGCAACATCTGTCCCATTTCCCATTGCAATTCCAATGTCTGCAATTGCCAAAGAAGGACTGTCATTGATTCCATCGCCAACAAAAGCAACGACTTGACCCTTTTCTTGTAATTTTTTGATGTAGGTTGCTTTGTCTTCTGGTAATAAATTTCCATGTATTTCCGAGAGACCAATTTCTTTCCCTACACTTTCAGCAGTCAGTTGATTATCACCAGATAACATCACTAGTCGTTTGATTCCTTTTTCTTGCAGACTCTGTAAAGTTTCTTTGACTCCCTCACGAAGTTGATCTTTGATTCCAATCAGTAAGACGACTTTATTTTCTGTTGCTACAAATACTAAAGAATCCCCTTCTTCTTGTAGTCGTTGCTCATCCGATTCAGCTTCTGTCAAAGAGATGTCTTGATCGCTTAACAATTGGCGATTACCTATAAATAGCTTTTCTCCTGCTACTGTTGCAATAATTCCTTTTCCTTTGATCACAGTGGTATCTGTTACTTGGTATTGCTCCATATTTTCTACTTGTTTTTCCACATACTTTACAATTGCCTGCCCCAAAGGATGATCCGACTCTTGTTCGATTCTAGCTACGAGTGGTAGAATATTTGTCGCTGATTGACCATAAGACTTGATACTTGAAACACTTGGTTTTCCATTAGTTAACGTTCCTGTTTTATCGAAAACCATGGTATCTACTCGATTAAATGCCTGCATTACTTCGCTACCTTTGACCAGCACACCGTTTTTTGCACCGTTACCAATCCCAGCAACATTGGACACTGGAACACCAATGATTAACGCTCCTGGACATCCTAAAACTAAAATTGTGATTGCTAAACGAATATCCTTAGAAAACACCCCAATTAAAAGTGCAAGAATGAACACAAATGGTGTGTAATAAGTCGCAAACCGATCAATAAAGCGTTCAGTTGTCGATTTAGCGTCTTGCGCTTCTTCAACTAATTCAATGATTTTCCCAAAGGTTGTTTCTTCACCGACTCGCGTTGCCTGTACTTTCAATGTCCCATTTTCTAAAATCGTTCCAGCAAATACTTGATCCTTGGCTTTTTTCACTACTCGCTTTGCTTCACCGGTAACGCTCGATTCGTCAATTGAACCTTCGCCTTCTATGACTACGCCATCTACTGGAATTTGGGCGCCAGTTTTAACTAATAACAAGTCATCTTCCTCGACCTCATCAATCGGGATCTTTTTCAACGCGTCTCCAAAGAATTTCCAAGCTGTCGTTGGGGCTAATTGAACAAGACTTTGAATAGCCGATCGCGTTCTCTCTAATGTTTTTTGTTCAAGAAAATGACCGAATAAAAATAAGAAAGCAACAATTGCAGCCTCGTTGTACTCACCAATCGCAAACGCACCAAAAATCGCAATCGTCACTAACAGGTCAATACTGATAACTTTCACTTTAAGTGCTTGATATGCTTGAAGCCCAATTGGCAGAAGCCCAAAAACAGCAGAAATCGCCATACTTAAACGATACGCTTCTTGATACAAAAAAAACTTAGCAGCAAGCGCTAAAATAATAAAGCTACCACTCACTATCATCAATTGCTTCTTATGACTTAAAATCATTTTTTGACTCTTCATCCTAATTCCTCCTTTACTTTCCAATAACAGAATAATCAAAAAAGAGACAGGAAACATTGATAGCTATCAAGAAAGCAGAAAAGGTTGCAATGAGCATTTTCACTCATTACAACCCTATGTCATTGATGTTTAAGTCTAATAATCTAAGTGATTGAACTTCTGTCACATCTTGAGTAACTTCTAAACCACCGAGATAGTTATTTACTTCATTTTTTAACACAAAGTAGCGAATATAGATTTTTTTCGCGCATACCAATCTAAAATTCGACTTCGGAACAGATACCTGAACGAAAATCATCTAAGATTTGCTGAACAATGTGCAAGCTCTTTGGCGGATGACAATTTACCACTTCTCGTCCAATCACGGATGTCGTTCGCGAACCTGTTCTTTTCCTTCAGAGAAAAGCGTACGCGAGCGTCTCAGTCACTGGCTTTGAGTTGTCTTGTTTTTCTAGAAATACTGGTACATTATCCTTCTCATTCAGCAAACTTTCTGCAAATTACGTCTGTGGTTTCTTTTGTTTGTTGGATCGCTAGTTGACGAGCTAGTTCTCGCACTCACTTCCTTTTCCTAACACTTTTTGATTTGGTTTCCAAAGAAGTAGTTCTGGGATAAAGGCAAAACCGATAAGCTATCTGCTGTGGATTTTCCCAAGCTTTGCTAGAAAAGTAGAAACAAGTTTATTGTTTTAATGCAAAATACAGAGGAGCTAACTCGTTTAATGCTTTGGTTGTTTCCGCTACAAGATCTTCTACTGGACCATCTGTTTCAAAAAACAAGCGACCAATTTGAAACGAACGATCCCCCATTGCTTTTCTCAATGTTTCTTGACCTTTCGTATCCGCTAAATAAGTAGCCAAAGGTAAGTGATCAATCAACTCGTGTTCTACTTGAGGCCAAATGTAATACCTTTCGATCGCAACTTGCTTGCTCCATTCTGATAATGTAGCTAACAATTCATTGTATTCTTCTACCCCACCACTTCGCTCGTCACTTTTGTAATGTTGAAACATCAAATAAACTTGAAATTGTTTTTTATTTAATAACACAGCCAAACACGCATTTTCTTGCTGACGATCTTCACTGCGGTAAGCACTCCAAAAATGACTTCGTAAATTCCAACCATTCGTCCAACTCTCAACTTTTGGTTTTTTCATTCCATACTCTGCCGGCAATTCTTTTGCAACTTCCAACTGTAACGTTTTCCATTTTTGCCACTGTTTCTTATACTTCGCTTTGATTTCTTCGATTTCTTGTGCTGAATACTGTTCTTTTAACTGTTTGAATGTGTATATTTCTCGATCAAATAATTGAAAATCGGTTTGATTCAATTTCATGTGCGCACCTCTTTCTATCACCAGTTTCATTGTAAACAGCGCGAGTCAAAGTTGCAATTTTTACTTAGTTTATCCTCACCTTAGTTGAAAAAGAGCGCTTTATTAAAAAATTTGTTATACTTTTGCTATGAAAGGAGTGATCATATGATTACAACAACTACAAATAGTGTTGAAGGAACAACGGTCGAGGCTTATAAAGGGATCGTTTTTGGTGAAGTGATTACTGGTATCAATGTTTTTAAAGATATCGGTGCAGGATTACGGAACGTATTTGGTGGACGCTCAAAGAGTTACGAAGATGAGCTATTACAAGCTCGAGAAGAAGCTCTAGCTGAAATGGCACGTCGTGCAGAATCCCTTGGTGCTAACGCCATCATTGGTGTAAAAATGGACTATGAGGTTCTTGGTAGTGACAATGGTATGTTAATGGTTACTTGTAGCGGAACCGCTGTAATCACACGATAAACAGCTTTTCCACAGATTAGCAAAAAACAAAAGCATAGCTCCTCAAATAGATTACTATTTTTGAGAAAGCTATGCTTTTATTCCGTTTCTAAAAATGAATGAATGCGCTATAAAAAAACATCCATGATGATTTTAAAGTCAAGTTTTTTTACTAATGCACATGGTATACCAACAAATGACAGTAGAGTTTATGATGGTGGTTATCCAATTAAAAGTGAGGGGATGCGTATGTGCGTACTTCCAACATTCAGAGAGAAGAGAAGCCTTTTCGCCTGTTGGATCAGCTTTGGAGCGAATGATTGTTTTCGGCTCGTTAATCGCAACGATTATTTTTGGCATCCTAGCAGTAGTCAACCAAGACAAAAAAAATAACCGTCTACTTCCTCTAACTAGGACGATTATTTTTTCGTTAAATAAATCTGGCCACCGTCTTAAACGGTGCTGTTGGGGAGTTACTGATGCAACTCCTTTTTCTAAATTACTTTAGCCTATTTTCGTTTGAAACACTAGAATCAATTTCTTCCTGCTTAGTCTAACTAAACCTGTTTAGGCTCTTTTTTTCATTAAAAAAGCTGTGAGACTAATCAAACTGAATCCTAAGACAGCTAACCCAACTGATTGTTCGTCGTTTGTTTTTGGTAGTTCTTTTACCGTAGAGCTAGCTGCCAAAGGCTCCACACTTTGCTTCGTATCAGTGGCATAAACGTCTTGGTTCTCTATGTTAGAACCAGCTGAATGTAAAATCGACTTGATTCGCCCGATACTTGACTCAAGATCTGTTTTCTTTGCCTTTGCATCTTCAATTGCCGCTTGTGCATCTTGAATTTTTGCATCAATTTCAGCACTCGCTGCTTCAATATCTGATTGTGTATTAGTTAAAGTCGTGGATGCGTCTGTCCCCAATGAATGGATTTGTTCTTGAATCTCTTTTGCTTTTTGAATTTTTCCATCAATATCTTTTTGTGTCGCATCAGCAATTTCTTGTGCATGAGCTAAATTTTGTTCCAATTGTTCATGATTTTTTTGGGCGTTCTCTTTTAATTCAGTCAAATCTTGATGGATCGTTTCTTGATTTTCTTTCAGTTTGTTCTTGGCATCCTCTAAAGACTGTTCGATTTCTTTTCGTCGTTCTTCCAATTTTTGAAACCAATCAGGGTCGAACCGCTGTGTTGAAGATGTCGTCGTTTCGTTTGCATCAGAAGTAATCGTTGATTCTGTTGACTCAATTGGTTGTGGTACTGATTGTGACTCACTCGTTGCCACTGTTTCCTCGATACTTGTCGAGCTAGTTGTTTGTGTTATTCCCGTTGTTTCTGCCAAGACTGGTTGTGCTAAAAAAAACAATCCCGAAGCAGTAACGGTCACTGCTAGACTTGTAACAAATTTCTTCATGTCTGGATCCCGTCCTTATTCTTCAATATTCGTTTTAGTATAAAACAAATCAAGAAAAAGAAACATAAACACTCTATGGAATTTGTCTAATAAAACCAAGTCCCCAAAGCTACAAGCAGATTATTTCTTTAAATCATTTATTAAAATCACTCACAGTCACTCAGTTCCATCTAAACTAAACGGTCTGGCCAAGCGGAAGTTCCACCCATCACATTAATGACATCAAATCCTTCTGAAGCTAACCAATTACAAGCAGTTGCTGAACGTCCACCTGATTGACAGATAACATAATACGTCTTCTCTTTGGTCAATTGTGAGCTGATCGATTCTAGCTCACTTAGTGGAAACGATTCTGCATTTGGCACATGCCCCATTTGGTACTCTACCGATTCACGGACATCAATAATAGGTACACTTTTCTTTTTTGTTTCTTGATAAAATTCTGCAGGACCAATACTTCTATACATAACTAATCTCCTCTGGCAACACCATTTTATACAGTGCAAATGCACCATCTAAATTTTTCACACGAAACCCTGCTTGCTTCAAAATACGCTCTGCAAGATAACTACGCAACCCACTATGGCAACTCACAATGTATTCTTTGCTTTGATCCAACTCATCTAAACGCTCGCGCAAATCATTGAGCGGAATATTGATTGCTTCTTTAAATTTTCCGTTAGCTAGTTCATTCTCGTTGCGCACATCTAAAAGAATCTTTCCGTTTTCTAATGCCGTAGCAAGTTCATGCCACTGTATAGTCTCACTGACTCCTTCCACGATATTCATCGCCGCATATCCCAATAAATTCACTGGATCTTTTGCCGAACCAAACGGTGGCGCGTACGTCAATTCTAATTCAGGCAAATCAAAAACCGTCAGCTGTCCTTTGATTGCTGTTGCTAAAATATCTAGACGCTTATCAACTCCTGTAGCTCCCACACCCTGTGCGCCATAAATTTCACCAGTCATTGGATTAAAAATTAATTTTAACAATAACTCAGTTGCTCCCGGATAGTAAGAAGCGTGACTTTTTCCAAGCACATGTGTCACTTGCACTGGCAACCCAGCTGCTTTCGCACTTTTTTCACTTAAACCAGTTGAACCTGCAGCTAAATCAAACGTTCGAACAATTGCTGTTCCGATACTTCCTTGATTTGTTCTCGGTAACCCAGCAATAACATCAGCAACTTGTCTCCCTTGACGATTGGCTGGAGAAGCCAATGAAATCAATGCATCTTCACCAGTGATTTGTTGTTTGACTACAATTGCATCTCCCACAGCATAAATTGAAGAGTTACTTGTTTGATAGTTTTCATTCACAATGATCCCACCACGTAAGCCCAATTTTAATCCAGCTTTTTCAGCTAACGTACTTTCTGGTTGAACACCAACTGATAAAATCGTCAAATCAGAAGTCAACGTTTCACCATTTGCTAAACGAAGTTTTTTCCCTTTTTCTTCAAATCCCACGACTGATTGACTCGTCAAGACCGCTACACCTTGTTTGACTAGTTCTTGTTGAACATAGACTGCCATCTCTTCGTCAAGGGTCGGTAAGACGTGGGGGGCTTGCTCCACAATCGTGACTTGCAACCCGATCTTTTGTAAATTTTCTGCCATCTCTAATCCGATGAAGCCTGCGCCAACAACAACCGCATTTTTAGGTTTTGCTTCCAACGCGTGCATGATTCGGTCAATATCAGGTACATTTCTGATTGAAAAAACATTTTCTGCTGTCGAAATCCCCGAAATATTAGGAACAAATGGTTTTGCCCCTGGTGATAAAATCAGTACATCATATGCAACTATTTCTTTTCGCCCATTTGCTACCACTTCGATCTGTTTCTCTTCGGGAGAAATATTCACTACTTCATGGTTTGGTCGGACATCTAAGCGAAAACGAGCGGCCAAAGCTTCCGGTGTTTGAACTAATAATTTTTCTCGCTCATCAATTTCTCCTGAAACAAAATAGGGTAATCCACAGTTTGCAAATGAAACAAACGGGCCCTTTTCAAACACGATAATCTCCGCCTCTTCCATCAAGCGTCGTAATCTCGTAGCAGCAGACATCCCGCCAGCTACACCACCAATAATAATAATTTTCATTTTATTTCCCTCTCACTTTCGTTCCACGCCATTGATTCATGCCACCACGAACATTCACTGCAGGATAGCCTGCTTTTCTTAACTTCTTAACAGCTTGTTTACTCCGCATACCAGATTGACAAATCACATAAATGGTTTCTTCTTGATTCCCACGATAATGATTAATCCGGGCCAAAGGAAGATTCTTAGCTTGTCGAATATGCCCCCCTTGGTATTCAGAATTTGTTCGAACATCAACAATCTTAGGATTAGTTAGTAGTTTTTCAGCTAATTCTTGTGTAGTGATTGTCGGAATGACCTTAAAAAATGAAAACATTGCCTTCCCTCTTTTCTTTTTTATAAATATACCTCACGGGGTATATTTAACAGGAGGATTTCGAAACTGTCAAGAGAAATAGTTTTTTCACTTTGAAAAAAAGATTTTTATTTGCAAAAAATACCTACCTAAGGTATATTTCATTTATTATCATCAAAGGAGGACGTCATATTGGAAAAAGAAGCCAAAGAAACAAAAAAAATCATGAATCGTCTGAAACGGACTGAAGGACAAATCCGCGGTATTCAAAAAATGATTGAAAATGAACAAGAGTGCATTGACGTCATCACTCAGCTAACCGCAGTCCGTTCAAGTATCGATCGAGTAATGGGAATGATTGTTGCTGACAATCTTAAAAATTGTTTTGAAAAACCTGAAACCAATCCTGAAGAACAAGCAAAAAAATTAGAACAAGCAATCAATATGATTATCAAAAAATAAAGATTATTGAATCTTTTCCACAAAAAAAGGCTGTGACAATATATTGTCACAGCCTTTTTCCCCGAATAAACAGTGTTTCCAAAGCAACTTCTCCAAAATAAATTTTCTTTTCTTAAAAATATGAAAACTATTTTCGGAAAAGCACCTTGATTGTTTGAAACTTAACGCTTTGTGCCACAACTTTTTTTATAAACAGCTAATTAAGTTTAGTCGAACGCAACATTTTTCGATACTCTAATGCATATAGAATAAATGATAACATCAAACATAAGGCAATCACGCTGAAAATGACTCTTACCCAAGTTTCAGCCAATCGAGGAAAGACTAATAAAATCACCATACCTAAGTAAATCACTGCTGTTGCCAATTTTCCATACCATTTGGCTCCACTTAATTTCACCTTATGTTTCAGCCCAATTATCCCTGCAACTAGCATAAAGCCCTCTTTTATTACAAATAATCCTAACAATAGCCAGATCCATGGTCGATACCATGCCATTGATAAAATCAACACAAATTGTGTAAGTTTGTCAGATAAAGGATCTAGCAATTTTCCTAATTCGGTAACTTGGTTAAAACGACGCGCGATGTAGCCATCTAAAAAATCAGTTAATCCTGAGACAGCAATCACTATTCCCGCCAAATAAAAGGCACGTTGCCAAACAAAATAAAGATATATTGGCAACAAAACGATCCGAAAAAGCGAAAGCCCATTGGGAATTGTTTTGATTTCTTCTCGCCAATTTTGCGTAATTTTCATCTGTTAACAACTCCTTTCTCAAAACTCGTTCCATTTTATTTTAACTTAAGCCCCACGAAAACACTATCATAGCGGGTTATCTCCTTTAGTGAATATCGGGTTCTTTTTTCTTTTGATGTTGTCGTGTACGCATTTCTTTCAACAGCTCTTTATGCGCCTTTTTCGATCCTCTTTCTAAATCACGTTGTTTTTTTCTTGTTTTAAAGTCTACAAATAGACTATCTAGATCGTATCCTTCAGGGTACAATTCACTTGCACTTCGTCTGAACTGCACGCGTTGACGAAGGACTGCTATTTTTTCGTCGTTTAAGTAAATCACTACTCTTTCTGAACCATCATCTTCAAATACTAGTCCCTCTTTTTGATATTCTGTTAACCATACACGATCTCCTTTATCAAAACATCGTTTGACAAACTCAGTCGCGTTAGTTCCTACTTTTGAGCCTAGTTCTGCAAAATCTTTTTTCTCTGTTTGATACGTTTTTTGTTGGATATATTTTTGCGCTTGGTCAATCAGCGCGGAAGACATTTTCATTTTTTTCGCAATCCACAACGCTTGACTATCACCTGTTTCACCTACTTGTAACAAGTATTTTGGTTGTAAAGCGTCTCTATCAAACGCCATTGCTGCAGGGATAAAATCTTCATGTTCCTTAGCAAACTTCTTGATTTCACCATAATGAGTCGTTGCAACAAGCAAGGCGCCTTTCTCATACATCGTTTCCATGATTGCAACAGCCAACGCTGCGCCTTCATTAGGCTCTGTTCCACTGCCGATTTCATCAAGTAAAACTAACGTATTTCTGTTCACCTTTTTTAAAATTTCTGCAATATTTTGCATATGACCAGAGAACGTACTCAAAGCATTTTCTAAGTTTTGTTGATCGCCAATGTCTACAAATAATTCGTCAAAAATAGCGAGTTCTGTCCCTTCTTGTGCTGGGACTTGTAAACCGAACATCGCCATGAGTGTAAATAATCCTACTGTTTTCAATACAACTGTTTTCCCACCAGCGTTCGCACCTGTAATCACCAAGCCACGATAATCAATCCCTAAGTCAAAGTCTAACGGCACTGCATGTTCAGCTAAGAAAGGATGTTTCCCTTGCTTGATTGAAATTCTTTCTGATTTATTGATTCGTGGTGTGACACCTTGTAATTCACGGCTATACTTCGCACGAGCAAAAATGATATCTAACGCTGTAATCGTTTCAATAATCAAACTGATTGCTTGTTCTTCTTCTGCTAGCAATCCAGTTAATTCAGCTAACACTTGGTATTCTTCCGCAATTTCTTCTGCTTTTAGCAACTGGTATTGCTCATTTGACTTAGCAATAACTGCTGGTTCCATAAAAACGGTCGTCCCTTTATTTGATTGTTCAATAATCGTTCCTGAAAATTTATTTTTATAACTTGCCTTGATCGGAATCGTGTAATGCTCACCCTTTCGAACAATCATTGCCTCTTGGATCATTTCTTTATGATTTGGATGACGTAAAATTTTTAGTAAACGTTCTTGAATTTCTTTTTCTAAATTCTGTAGGTGTTTTCGTACTTTTCGTAAATTTCGTGAAGCGTCATCACTCACTTGTTGGTTCGTGATTTTTTGATAAATCATTTCTTCCACTGCCAACAAGTCTGGCAAATGATTGGTATACGCATGTAAAGTGGGTGTTTGATATTGATTTTTCTCAAAAAACTTCGTAATCATTCGACTACTTCTCAAAAAATCAGCATACTCAATCAAGTCTGCAGGGGTTAAAATCAATCCTTTTTTCACTTGCTCTGTTAAATGACCAATTCGACTAAGGCCCATAAATGGTACGTGTTGGTTACTTTCTAAAATTGTCCGTGCTTCTTTCGTCTCCACTTGCCAAACTTGAACAGTTTGCAAATTTGTTTGAACAGTTGTTTGTTCAATTCGCTCCTTGGTGTATTGTCCGATCGCACGTTTTTTTACTTCTTCTTTGATTTCATTAAATTGTAATTTTTCAATCATTTGATTATTCATATTCTCTCCTTTTCTACGAAGAGATACCCGTCCTAAAATAAATAAATCCCTAGAAAACTTTTATTGTAAAAAACAAACACTTACCTTAAGCCTTTTTCAAAGTACGATGAAATAACACAAACCACTATCGCTTGTTACGTCTTTTTCCGTACAAAAAAAGGACGCAACACAGCTTAAAAGTTGTGTCCCATCCTTAAAAAGTCAAAAAGTATGTTCTTCTGACAGGTATCACTCATAAGCACACCAAATAAACCTCTATTGGTTCATCGGTTATTCAACTTACTAATTAGATACCTACTACACTCACAAAAATTCCCCATTCATCTAGGTTTATTTATTTTCCACTTAACTATAGCAAGGAGACGATACTTTGTCAATTTTATCCCTCAATTTATGATTTTCTACCAGTGATTCTGACTTGGATTCCATTTGGATCAAAGAGAATCAATTGTCCTTCTTCATTTTTCTCATAGTCGATTGCTTTTGTTTTCCAATATTCTTCTAGACGAGTTAATTCAGCTAGCGGTACTTCAAACGTATAGTAATTCAAGCCCAGATCATTAGGCGCCATTGCTGGAATATTTGTGCCTAACCAAATATTGCTGCCAATATGGTGATGATAAGAACCAGCCGCAAAAAATTTTGCTTGGTTACCAAAATCATTTTTTAAACTCAAGCCTAGCACTTCTGTAAAAAATGTTTGTGTTTGATCTAAATCTCTGACTTTTAAATGAATATGACCTACAATCGATCCCTTAGGAAATCCATGCCAATGGCGACTAGCTGATTCTAGTACACCATCGCCATCTAATGCTTCGGTTACTCCGACGATTTCGCCATCTTCTTTGATTTGCCATTCGCGCATCGGCTTATCTCGATAAACTTCGATGCCATTTCCTTCTGGATCGGTTAAATACAAGGCTTCACTATACCCATGATCGCTAGCACCAGCAATCGGCGCTTTGACTTGTAAATAATGAAGCAAGGCATCTCCCAATGCTTCTCGCGTCGGTAATAAAAAGGCGACATGATATAGCCCAGTTTTTCTAGTAACTGGTAATGGATTTTCGATTTTGGTTAAAATCAGCAACACTTGATCTTCCACGCCTAAAAAACTTTGATTTTCTGTTGATTCCAGTAACGTCAACCCAATGACACGTTCATAAAAATCAGTCATTTTCACTAAGTTTGAAACAGTTAATGCGACTACTCCGATGTGTGCTGTAGCTGCTAATTGAAAATCTGGTATTAAAATCGCCATCGCTTTATCCTCATTTTCTATTTATTTGATTACATCCAGTATACAGCTTACTTTTTGTAAGTTGAAATAAAATGCTTGTTCACCAAAAAAAGTGCGAGATGAACTTTCACCCCACACTTAGAGATTCACGATTTAATTTATCTGATTATCAAACCATCAATGAAAAAACGCCAACCGCTACGATTGCACCTGCAACAGGTCCAAGAACCGGTACCCAAGAATATGCCCAATCCGAAGTTCCTTTGTTCCCAATTGGCAGCACCGCATGAGCAATACGCGGACCTAAGTCACGTGCTGGGTTAATGGCATATCCCGTTGGACCACCAAGTGATAGACCGATTGCTAAAATCAAGCCCCCAACAGCAAATACATTTGTTCCATCAGCAAATGCATTTTCGCCAAACGCTAATAGACCTAAAACTAAAACAAACGTACCAATCAATTCAGTGATAAAGTTTGCAGGATAATTTCTAATTGCTGGTCCAGTGGCGAACGTTCCTAAGATAGCTCCTTGATCTTTCGTTGCTTCCCAATGTGGTAAGTAAGATAGCCATACTAATACTGCACCAAGAAATGCACCTAGCATTTGGGCAATAATAAATGGGAAAACAAGGTTCCACCCAATTGCACCAGTCATCGCCATTGCAATACTAACTGCGGGGTTCAAGTGAGCAGGTCCCATAAATCCCGAAATGTAAACAGCCATCGTTACTGCCATCCCCCAACCTAAAGCAATGACGATCCAACCAGATGCTTGTGCTTTACTCTTATTCAAGTTAACCGCTGCACAGACACCATCACCAAGCAATACTAAAATCAACGTGCCAATAAACTCTCCCATGATTTGGGTCATTTCTGCGCTCATTTATTCTCCTCCTTTAATTCACGTAAATCTGACTCATCGACTAATTGATTGAAGTGACTTGTTTCTTGTTCCTTTTCTTCTTCAGACCAACCGAAATAAGCAGCCATTGCGTCAATCACAGGTTGTTTTAATTCATCTAGTTGATCTCGTTCAAATAACATATGGTTTGTTCGACGGATGAAGTAATCACCTGGTGTTAAGACCATTTCATTTTCTAGACCATAACGTAACCGAGCAGATTCTGCCAAACTCAAACCAGAATATGGTGCCATTTCTTTAGCTAATTCAAAGATTCGCTTAGCATTCGTCCCATAAAAATCAGCGATATAATGTGCATCTTCTTCAGACAAGCCAGCTTCCACACCGATTTTTGCTAATTCTTCGACCGTTTCTTCTAGTTTTGTTGGATCAAAATCGCCACCAGAAATAGCATACGTTTTTGAATCGATTTCTTTGAAGGTTAAGTCATATTTTTCTTGTAATAGTTGGCGAATCAAAGCCAATGCCCCTTCAGACATTTTGCGGTAATCGGTAATTTTCCCACCAGATAAAGTTACTAATCCATCTGGTTCGATTTCAAGAGAACTTCCTCGAGAAATGGCAGATGGTGCTAAATCTTTTTCACCACGACTATTTTCTAAATGATTCAAAACATCTTCTACTTCAATTCGAGAAACTTGATTTTCTTTAAATTGAGTTACTGCATCAATCACTTGATTAAAACTTTTATCTGAGATCGAACCATTGTCACCACCATTGTAATCTGAACCAGAATTTCCAATTAACAATGGACGTAACCCTGCCCAGCTTGACTCAATATCATCTAACGTAATATTTGCTTCTGGATAACGATGGTTGATAACATCTAAAAGATAGTCAACGTCTTCTTGCGTTACTTTTGGATCTGTGTATTCTCCTTGATAATCCGTATCTGTTGTTCCAAAATACGTCTTGTTTTCACGAGGAATAGCAAAAACCATACGTCCATCTTGCTTACCTGTGTCAAAATAGGTTGGTTGTGGAACTGGTAATTTCTTGCTATCGACTACTAGATGAATCCCTTTTGTCGGACGCATTTTCGGCACAACTGCCCGAGCGAAATTCATATTACGAACTTTGTCGACCCAAGGTCCACTTGTATTGATTACAACTTTTGCTTTGATTTCAACTACTTCGTCAGTTAATAAATCTCTTGCTTTAACGCCAACGATTTGATTTCCTTCATACAAGAAGCCAACCGCTTTCATTTTACTTACCAAGTAAGCACCATCTTCAGCTGCTTTTTTGATATTATCAATCACCAAACGTGAATCATTGTTACGAAAATCAAGGTAAACACCTGCACCTAGTAGTCCTTCTTTTTTTAAAAATGGTTCACGCTCTAAAACTTCATCTGGCGTCAATGTATAATTTTCATACTTTGTCCCAATCACGTTAGCCAAACGATCATATAAATCCATAGCAATTTTGACAGAAAACATATTGAAAGTCGTTGCACCTTCATCTTCATAAATAGGTAGTAGCATTGGATCTGGTTTAGGAATGTGTGGTGCAACCTGTTGAACCACTGCACGCTCAGTCACTGTGTCTGCTACAACTTCAACATCAAAATTTTTCAAATAACGAATGCCACCATGGACTAGCTTAGTTGAACGTGAAGAAGTGCCTTCAGCAAAATCTTGCATTTCAATCAAGCCAGTCTTCATACCAGCCGCAGCAGCTTGCACTGCTACCCCAGCACCAGTAATCCCACCACCAATGATGAGTAAATCTAATTCTTCTTTTTGCATTGCTTGAATACTTGCTTGTCGTGTTTTCTTTGAGAACATGGTTTTTCCTCCCTTATTCAAATACGCGTGTTGCTTCTACAGCTTTTTTCCAACCACTGTAAAGTTTCTCACGTCTTTGTTCTTCCATTTGAACCTCAAACATTTTCCCAGCTTCGTAAAATTCACGAATTTCATCCATATCTTTCCAATAACCTACTGCTAAACCTGCCAAGAAAGCTGCTCCTAAAGCAGTTGTTTCCAAGTTTTCAGCTCGTTGGATTGGTGTGTTCAAAATATCTGTTTGGAATTGCATTAAATACTCATTGTTGGCTGCTCCGCCATCTACTTTTAATACAGGAATTTGAATACCCGTATCTGCCTGCATGGTTTCAATGATGTCACGAACTTGGTAAGCAATTCCTTGTAACGTTGCTTTAATGATATCTTCTTTCGTCGTTCCCCGAGTAATCCCAAACATCGCTCCGCGTGCTGCTTGATCCCAATAAGGTGCGCCTAACCCTACAAACGCTGGAACAACATAAACTTCATCATCACTTGTTGAACGTTTTGCTGCTTCTTCTGAGTCACTTGCTTTTTGCATCATCTGTAACCCATCACGTAACCACTGAATCGAAGAACCTGCCACGAAAATACTTCCTTCCAAGGCATAGTACACTTTGCCGTTGATTCCATAACCGATCGTAGTTAATAAATTATTTTTTGATAATTGCGGTGTCTCACCTGTATTCATGACAATAAATGAACCTGTACCATACGTGTTTTTTACCATGCCGGGTTCAAATGCCATCTGACCAAATAATGCTGCTTGCTGGTCGCCTGCCATTCCTGAAATTGGTGCTTCACTACCATAAAAATGATAACCTTGTGTATAGCCATAAACTTCTGAATTAGACGTTGCTTTTGGCAACATTGCACGAGGAATGTTCAGCAAATCAAGAATTTCTTGATCCCATTCTAAATTATGAATATTGAACAACATCGTTCTACTAGCATTGGAATAATCTGTTACATGTGCTTGTCCATCTGTCAACTTCCAAACCAACCATGAATCAATTGTTCCAAAAAGTAATTCGCCTTTTTCTGCACGCTCTTGTGCGCCCTCCACATGATCTAAAATCCAGCGAATTTTAGTAGCTGAGAAATACGCGTCAATCACTAATCCTGTTTTTTCATGGAAGAATTTTTGATAGCCTTCTTCTTTCAATTGATTCGCAATATCCGCTGATTGACGAGATTGCCAAACGATTGCGTGGTAGATTGGTCGTCCCGTATCTTTTTCCCAAATAACTGTCGTTTCGCGTTGATTCGTAATACCAATCCCAGCGATTTGATTGGGTTTGATCCCCGATTCAATAAATGCTCCTGCAATAACTGATTGAACTGAGTTCCAAATTTCATTTGCATCGTGTTCGACCCAACCATCTTGAGGAAAATGTTGAGTGAACTCTTTTTGCGAACTGCCGATGTGTCTTCCCTTTTTGTCAAAGATGATCGCTCGTGAGCTCGTTGTCCCTTGATCAATGGCCATAATGTAAGTTGATTCTGTCATTGTTATCCCTCCATTTTTTGCAAACGCTTTCTTTAACTGAACTAATCATACAATGTAATTAAAAAAAGAAACTGCCAAAAATTGATTTTTTTGAATTATTTTTGACAGTTTTCTTTCAATTCCTTGATACGAATGACTTTCAAAGATGTTAATTTTTTTCTTTTTTGTAACGTTCAATCTGATTTTTCAATCGTGCAATATCATAACTAGAAGCAAATTCTGAAAGATAATAGCGATTTTCTTCTTTGTTAATTTGATTAAACGTTATGATAAGATCATATTTTTTTCCTTCTTGGTATGATTCTACTTGCACACCACTAATTCCCTTAAGTTCGCTCAATAAAAATTGCTGGAAAGCAATGCGATAAATCGGTAAAGTTGTTAAATCAATCCCGATAATCACTAATTTCGCAATATAAAAATCAATCATCATCAGAACACTAGCATATAAAATCATTAAGTTATCCAATGTTTGAACATCAAATTCTTTCGTAGGTAGCTGCTTGATAGCTGTTTCTTTTAGTTGTTCCAATAACTTGCTCAAAGAATGCCCAAGCATCTTTTTCTGTTGTTCAAGCAAGTGTTTACGATCGTAAATCGTTAATTTACCATAAAAGAAATATAATTCATTATTGATTTGTGAGAGTTGATACCCAACAGCTTTTTCTTCACTGATTTTTAGTCGCCTTGGACGATAATGCCATAACATCGTTTCTCGAATATATGTATCCAAAACTGCAGTTGGTAATTTTTTGCTTCGAGTCAACTCATACTGATAAAAAACTTCCTCTTCTAAAATTGAAAAAGAAACAAAAAAACTATAAAACATCAGCGTTTCGTACGCACTTAGATCCGCTGCTAAACGACTCAGATATAAAATCAAGATTGCATCGATTGTTTGATACAGCCGATCTTCTTGATATAGCTGTTTCTTTTCCCGCAAAGTTGAAAAAGTCGTTTTTTCGCTCACTAATCGCTTCTTCGTAATTCCCACCCAACAAGCTAATTGAGCAGTCGAAAATGTAGAAAAAGTTGTTTCTAACACATGCTCCAACCCTAAGATAATCGTCTTTTTATCTGGTGTATTTTGGAGGTAAAGTGGACGTTGTTCTTCAGGAATAAATCGAAATAATTCGTAATAAAAGTACCTTACTTGCAGTTCTTCTCCGTAAAGTTGACCATTTTTTATCTGGATTCCAAACTCTTTCAGTAATCGATTCAATTCTTTAATCTTCCGAAAAACAGACGATTCACTGATAGAAAAAGCCGTTGCTAATTGGACAATTGAAGCTTGTTGATGTTCCAATAGATATGTCAGTAATTTGTATTTCAAGCTATCTTGTAAAAGGTGCAATATGATTTGTTCCAAACTTACTGTTTCATCCAAAGACAAGATGACTTGATAATCAGTTCGAAAAACTTCTACTTTTTTTTGCATACTCAAGCCAATCAGTTCAATCTCTTCCAAGTAGGAATCAAAGGATGATTTAGACAACTCCACCTCATGACGCAATTCATTCAAGGAAGATTGTCCACCTCGTAAGACTAATTGACGTAAAATTGTTACTTGTAGTTGTTCTTTCTTTTCTAGTAATTCTTCAACTCTCATAAGAAGACTCACTCATCTCTAAAATCGTTTCTGGAGTTCGGTATTCTGGTTGGAAAAATAACTCATGCGCCCCCAATTGTTGTAACGTCCACTGCTGTTCGATCGCAATCGTCAATAGATCCAATAATCGAAAAACAGATGACTTACTTTGAAGTTGTGCACCAATCAATTGATCTGTTTCCTGATCAACCAATAACTGGAGGTAAATCTTTTCATTATTCGTAAGCGAAACACGATGTTCTTGATTGATTTTCCGAACTCTTCCTGCATAAAAAAAGCGTTCACTTTCGGTCAAACCTACGCTACCAATAAAATGTCCAAACCATTTATTACCAACTGGACGATAGGTACCACTATCTTTCGTCGGTTTCCCACTGATTGTTTGACTAACTACTTGTGCTGTTCGAATAGCATTATTCACTAGTGAAACATACATTTTTTCTTGTGTTGGACGAAAGGTTACTTGAATAGCATCTCCAATGGCATACACATTTTTTCGTGAGGTTTGCAGATAGTCGTCCACCCAAATCGTTCCATCATCATTCAGACTGATAGTCTCTGCCCATAAACTGTTATCTGGTCGTGTATGATTAGCTAATAAAACTAGATCATAATGAGCTTTGCGTTTTTCAGACTCTAAAATAGCACCATTTTTATCGGCTAAAACTTGGACTTGTTCATTCAAAAAAAGCTGTATGCCGCTTTTGGTCATTTCATTCACGATTGACTCTGTCATTTGTTCATCAAGATAACGAAACAAAATTTGATTGCGGCTTTCATAAAGATCAACTTTTTTTCCTAAAGCTGTTAAGTCTTCTGCTAGCTCCACACCTACTTGCCCTGCCCCTACAACTGCTACTTTATCCGCTTGTGCAAGTATTGCTTCCAACTCAGTAAAATCGTTTCCCCTCTTAACGGAATAAATGTACTGTGCTTTTGGCTCCTCCAATCGTCTAAAACTTTGCGCGGAACCCGTCGCAATAATCAATTGGTCAAAAGGTAATTTTTCCCCGTTGTCTAATATCACTTCGTTTCTCACTAACCCAATCGCTGCCTTTTGTGTCATTACATTGATTCGACTATTTTTTTCAAGTCTTTCTTTTGTTATCCAATGGCTTTGTTTTTTGTCAATGATTTGTTGCGTCAAGAGTAAATGAAAGCTGCTTGGGATAAAACCGATTTCATTTTGTTTTTCGATCAAATAAATTTCTGCTTGTGGACAAGCTTCGTTAAGTAATTGAGCTGCGTGGATTCCTGCGAATGAACCGCCAATGATCACAATTTTCATCTATGTTCTCCTTTTCTGATCTTCTTATTTGCAGAATAGCATTTCAGTCAAAATGTTTCAAAAATATCACTCTTCTTAACGATTTTTTCCTTAAAAAAAACAAAAAAACTCAGTAAAAGAGATTCTTCCTCCTCTCGGATGAAATTGTTCTCTTTCGCTAAGTTTTCTCGTGTGTGTTGGAATTGTGAATGAATTGGATTGAATTTATGTAAAGTTTCTGATCAAGAATGATTACTTAAGCAAAAACTTCCAATGATTTGAACAACGTCAGTTGCAATTGTTAACTAATTTTCTTTTCACGAAAAACTGATACAAGCATACTAATTTTCGTTATTTAAAGTTACAAAACAGTTGAATCCTTTTGCTGTAAAAATCATGTGTGCATATCATATGATTTTTTGGATTATTTGTCAAAAATCTATACCTATTTTATCGTGCTGACTTGATAATAAAGTCAGGTAGCTTGTTTAGTGCATTTGCCTGACTTTTCTCAATTAGCTACTTCTTGTCAAACCTTCAACACAAATGCTTCATACGGACGCATCGTCACTTCTCCAACAGGTACCTCTGTCAATTCATAGTTTGTTAAAATAATTTCTGTACTCTGTGGAACTGAAACTGTCTGATTCTGTTCCGATAAATTACATGCGACCAACCATTTTTCGTCACCTAAACTACGCAAGTAAGCAAAAACTTCTGTTGGTGTGTGCACTAATTCATATTCCCCCCAAACAATAACATCATGTTCTTTTCGTAAAGCAATCAATTGCTGATAGGTATAAAAAATCGAATTCGCGTCTGCTAATGTTTGTTCTACGTTGATTGTTTGATAATTTGGATTCACGTGTAGCCACGGAGTTCCAGTCGTAAAACCGCCATTTGTACTTTCATCCCACTGCATCGGTGTTCGAGCATTATCTCGCCCCTTAGCATTGATTGATTCAATCAAGTCCTCTTTAGAAAAACCTAACGATAATCTTTCTTGGTACATATTGATAGTTTCAATATCCGTTGCTTGCTTGATATCAGTAATGGGATAGTTGGTCATTCCAATTTCTTCTCCCTGATAAATATAGGGCGTCCCCTTCATCAAGTGTAATAAAATTGCAAAAGCTTTGGCACTCTCTACTCGATACTGTTGATCATTTCCCCATCTTGAAACAATTCGTGGCAAATCATGGTTATTCCAAAATAAACTATTCCACCCTTCATTTCCTAAAGAAGTTTGCCATTTTGACAATACTTCCTTCAATTTGGTTAAATCTAATGGTGCTAAATCCCATTTTTCTTTTCCTTCTTGCTGATCTAAACCAACGTGCTCAAATTGGAAAACCATGGACAATTCATTTCGTTGTGGATTAGAATACAATTTCGCAATTTCTGGCGTTGCCCCCCAGGTTTCTCCAACTGTTAAAAGATCTTTGCCACCAAATGTTTCAGCATTCATCTCTTGTAAGTATTCATGGAGTTTTGGTCCGTTTCCTGTAATTTCTTGATCTGGAAGTTTGCCAATCAAGTCAATCACGTCCATCCGAAACCCGCCGACACCTTTCTCAATCCAAAAATTCATCATGTCATAGACTTCTTGACGAACTTTTTCATTTTCCCAATTTAAATCAGGTTGTTTTTTGCTAAATAAATGTAAGAAATATTGTCCTGAGTCTTCATCAAATTCCCAAGCAGAACCACTGAATGTGGAGCGTAAGTTATTAGGCACCTGACCAGCAACAGGATCACGCCAAATATAGTAATCACGATAAGGATTTTCTGGACTCTTTCGTGCTTCAACAAACCAAGCATGTTCATCTGAAGTGTGATTGACTACTAGATCCATAATGATTCGGATGTCTCTTTTCTTTCCTTCTGCAATCAACTCTTCCATATCTGTCATCGTACCAAACTCACTCATGATTTCTTCGTAATTGCTGATATCGTACCCATTATCATCATTAGGTGACTGATAGACTGGCGACAGCCAAATAGCGTCTATTCCTAAAAGTTCAAGATAATCTAAACGTGAAATAACTCCTTGTAAATCTCCAATTCCGTCCCCATTCGTATCTTGAAAACTTCTTGGATAAATTTGATAAACGACCGCACGTTGCCACCATTGTTCCTTCATATTCATTCCTCCTATACATTTGCTCAAGCAAAAAAGAAATCGCTTACGTTTTTATTCAACGAAATTAGCTTTTTCACTTTAGATCTGGTTGCTTGAATTGTAGCGTGACTAAATCAAATAGTAAATAGACCTTTTCTTGTCATTTTTCATAAAAAAAACAAAAAGCCTTTCATCACAATCACTAGAAAGAATATTCGTGATGAATGTTAACGATAACAATTTTTGAGGCAATTAAAATTTCTTTATAAGAAGACAAAAAAATCCAGAGGACTTCTCCTCTGGATTACACCTCATGCTTTTCTCTATCAAAACCACTTGATGAAGAACCTGATATTATTTAGAAATACTGCTTTATTCAGCGACTGTTACGTCACCAGTTACTGATGCGCCATCTTTATCTAAAACAGCAGAATCTTTATATTCTTGTTTTTCAAATGTGATGTTTCCGTCAACTTTCGCACCGTTTAAAACAAAACCATTTGCTTTTACTTCGATATTTCCTTTAACTGTTCCGTGAACGATGTTGAAGTTTTCTGATTCAACGATCAATGTTGGAACTGTTACTGTGTATTCATCTGTTACATTACGTTTATCATCTTGTGCGTACAAAGCAAATTTACGATAGATATCGTTACCTGCTTCACCTTTGTCATGGAATTCACCAGCAACTGTTACATCGTTATCAAATGTAACGTCTGCAGTTGTTGCAACGATCCAGTTACCATCAGCACCTAACGCTTTTTCTAAGTCGCTTGCTTTATCACTTACTGATGCACCTGAAACTACTTCTGTTGTTGAAGCAGTGCTTGAAGATGCTGCTGTTCCTTTATCTGAATCTGAGCCACAAGCTGTTAAAAACATTCCTGCTGCTGCCAAAGTTACGACTGTTGTTGCTAATTTTGTGTGTTTCATGATGTTACCTCCAATTATTGTGAGTTAGTTTTCCTCATCACAATTTTACTAATAAAACGCCTACAAATCAATAAATTGTCTCTTTTCTTCTGTTTTAATTAAAAAAAAACCTATCTGTAAGTTAGTTCACTTACAAATAGGTAACGGTTTATTTGTTAATTCACATTTAAAATCCACATAAAGCCAATAAAAACAAAGAATAATAAATACATGATAGGCGAAACTTCTTTTCCACGTTTAGCAGCAATCATTGTGATTGGATAGAAAATAAATCCTAACGCAATCCCATCAGAAATACTGTAAGTTAACGGCATGCCAATCAAAATCAAGAAAGAAGGAATCGCAATTTCCATTTTTCCCCATTCAATTTGGCGAAGTGACTGAGCCATCAATACACCAACAATAATCAATGCAGGTGCTGTCACTTGTGGCGTCACGATTGCTAATAAAGGCGAGAAGAACAAGCCTAATAAGAAAAATCCACCCGTTGTAATAGCTGTCAAACCAGAGCGGCCACCAACCGCGATCCCTGCAGAAGATTCTACATAAGCGCCAACTGGCGAAGTTCCTAACAATGAACCAGCCAACATCGCTGTTGAATCAGCTGCTAATGCTTTACCAACTCGAGGCATTTTATTTTCTCGCATGAATCCTGCTTGATTGGCTAAACCAACTAAAGTTCCAGCCGTATCAAAGAACGTAACTAATAAGAAAGTTAAAACAACGACCCACATTTGTAAAGAATTAATATCCCCAATGTGTTTCAAAGCAACCAAAAATGTTGGTTTCAAACTTGGTGCAGCTGAAATAATTTGTGTTGGCATTTGGATCAAGCCAGTAACTAAACCAAGTAATGTAGTCCCAATCATCCCAATAAAAATTCCACCTGGCACACGACGAACCAATAGAATAGCTGTCACGACCAAACCAAAAATAGTTAACCAAGTAGATCCAACGTTCAAGGGGCCTAAACCAACCAATGTCGATTCATTTGCTACAATAATTCCGCCTTCACTCAAACCTAAGAAAGCAATAAATAGACCAATACCACCAGAAATTGCATACTTTAAATCTGCTGGAATCGCATCAATAATCATCTCACGCAATTTAAAAATCGTAATGATAATAAAAATCAATGAAGCGACAAATACTCCTGCTAGTGCTGTTTCCCAAGGAATACCCATTCCCAAACAAACGGAATACGCAAAAAATGCGTTAATTCCTAACGCTGGCGCAGTTGCTATTGGATAACGTGCTAAAACTCCCATCAAAATACAACCTAATGCACTCGCTAAGGCTGTTGCTGTAAAGACCGCTCCTTCATCCATACCAGAAGCACCCAATACAGTTGGATTAACAAATAAAATATACGCCATTGAAATAAACGTAGTAAAACCAGCTAATACCTCACGTTTGACCGTAGTATTTAGCTTTTCTAGCTCGAAGTAGGAAAGTATTTTTTCCTTCATCTGACATCCTCCTAAAAATCCGAACATTAAAAAATAAGTCCGTAAAAAAATGATTAAACACTAAAACAACGTGTTTAATCATATAATAATTAGCAACATAAGTAAACTAAAATTTAGAATAATCAGTAAAACACGAACATTTTCCAAACTCATATTCCATTTAACACTAGCACGCTAACATTAGTATTTTTATCAAATAATTGTTTCAGGGGTTTTGGCTGTTAACGTACTTCTTTTTCCACTTACATCGAATGTCTTCTCCGTTAATTCTTTCAAAGCTTCCATTGCCTGCGCACCCCGGGCTGCCTGTTCTTCATTGATTGATTCGATCACCAAGATCGCCTTGGTTGTTTCTTCCGTCAACATCGTCCGCTGTGCTTCACGCCAATTCAAGCAACGACAAATTGCTCCTTCTTCATCAAAATAAATTAGTTCTTCTGGTAAAGCCGGCGCATCTTCTTGCGCACCTAAAGGTAAAAATTTTTCGCCACCAATTGCTTTTCCCAACTGTAAATCACCTTTTATTTTTTCTAGATCTTCCCCCCCACACGGCACGCCATATTCCAAAGAAATACTGTTGTAACAGTCCACCAATGGATTGATCGGTGAGAATTCACGCCCTTGACTGACTCGCTTTAATAAAGCTTCAATGGATGAACGCGCACCTTTTTTCGTTTTGAATTTCGTAAAAGCTTGTCGCCACTGTACAATCACTTCATTTTGACTAAATGGCTCCTCCGTTAGATAAACTTGTGCTTTTTTAGCCGCTTGACCCAGTAACTGAGTAGCTTTCGCCTCATTGGACGGATCAACCTGATTATTGATTCCTTCGATAACTAATAATTCAATTGTTGCATTCGGAAAAATTTCCCAAAAGCTTTGATCAACTATCACCTTTTTCATTTCACTTTCCATCCTCTCTAATAAGTTCTTTGACAAAAATATAATCTGTTTGCGCATCATCACCCATATAAAAAATATGTTCACTAAAATGAGTAAATCCCCATTTACGATAAAAAGCTAACGCTGCTTTGTTGTGTTCCCAAACACCTAGCCAAATTTTTCTTTTTTTCTTCTCCTTCGCTTTCGCAACAGCTAGTTCCATCAAACGATTTCCTAAACCCATACGTTTAAACTGTTTTCGTACATAAATACGTTCAATTTCTAAAAAATCTGCTGACATTTCTTCTGACTGTTGCTCATCAATATTGATTTTTAGATAAGCTGCCGGTACATCAGATACCATTAATAAATAAAATTCCGAACCAGTCGTCATTAGTTCTCGACGCAACTTGCCGATTTCATAAGCTTCTTCCAAATAAATCGTCATATTTACATCTGTATTAAATTCTCCAAATGTATCTTCATATGTTTCAATACTGATTGCTTGCAGTTGTTGTGCATCATCTTCTGTTAGTTTTTTTAGAGTTATTTCTGCCATATAAAGTATAATTTCCTCTCAATAAATTCGTTTATTTCCTTTTTTTACAAAATTCCAATCATCACTCACGTTTGCACTCACTTTTTCTAATAAAATTTTCAATTGCTGTGCTTCTTCTTCTGTAATCCCCTGTAGAGCAACTTGATTTGAATACTCATTTTCTCGAATGATTAATGGATAAACAGTTTTTCCTTTACTTGTTGGATAAAGATGTCTTATTTTTTTGTTTTCTTGATCTTGTTCTTTCTCGATCAGCCCATTTTTTTCCAACTTTTTAATGGCACGAGCAGTTGTAGTTCGATCCACCTTGATCATTTCTGCTAATTTTTCCTGGATGATTCCGGGATTTTCACAAATACGAACAAGGTAAAGATACTGACCACGTGTCAAATCAACTTCTTTGAATTCAATGTTACTGATGGAATCTAAAGCTCGAGCAATCACACCAATATCCCGAAGAATCTCTACCAATCAAATTCCTCTTTTCATTTATTTATTTTCTAGTTTACTCTTTTTTGTTGCAAATGCAACAATTTATTTTAATTAAATAAAAGCCAAATCAATCAGCACCTCTGCCAGTCAATTTGACTCAATCGTTTGAATCACTTTACTCAAAATAAGTATTCTTTTGTTTATGCAAATATTCCAGTTGTTCTCTCGTCGTTCGTTTTACCGATAGTTTAGGTAAGTTGTCTAACGCAAAAAAATCCATGTTTGAAGTTTCGTTATTTTCAACAAAGGAGCCTTCAATAATTGAGCAACTAAAAATCAGTTTATAATATTGATAGACTTGTGGAATATCTTTTCTCAAATTCGTATCAAAGATACCCAATAACTCATCTACTTGAACAATTAATCCTGTTTCTTCTAACACTTCTTTTTGAATGTTTTCTTTGGGCGACAGACCTACTTCAGCGTAACCACCAGGAAGTGCCCATTCTTTTGTTTTTTTGTCTTCAACTAGCAGTACCTTATCCTCTTGCTTGATATACGCGCGTACATCAACTTTAGGTGTCGGGTATCCCTCATTTTGTTCTGTTAATTGAAATAGTTCAGCAACAGATTCCCGCCCAACCCTACTCAGTAGTTCCAAAGAAAGTTTCTTTAATTCTTGATACCGTTCTTTGTCAAATTCATCTTTTCCATAATACAAACCTGCTTCAGCAATTGCTAACAGCCTGCGATACATCTCTAAATCACTCACACTTCTTTTCTCCTTCCCAAAAATTCAATCATCTATTTTTAGTTTAACGCAATCGTTTACACTTAACTAAATGTTTCACTTTTCTTGACAAAAATTTAGAGAAAATTTCCGCGTATTTATTTTGACACAGTAGTAGAATCACAATAAGTTTTCTGCTATGCTTAGTGGCACATCAAGAAAGGAGAATAAAGATGAACGGACAATTAGATTATAAAACTGCCATCAAAGATACTTTGCCTACTGTTTTTGGCTATATCGGAATTGGTATTGCATTCGGGGTCGTTGGACATGCTGCTGGTCTTCATTTATTCGTTATTTTCATGCTCTCAGCTTTTGTTTATGCAGGCTCTGCACAATTCATCACTGTCAGTATGTTAACTGTTTCAAGCCCTGTATTATCAATTATTTTATCTACTTTCCTAGTCAACTCACGCATGATCCTCATGAGTACAACTTTAGCAAATTATTTAAAAGAAAACTCATTAGCACAAAATGTAATGCTAGGAACACTGCTAACAGATGAAAGTTTTGCGTTAGGGATGAACAAGTTGAATTTTAGTAAAGGAAAGTTATCATTTGAGTGGCTCAACACAGCAAATATTATTTCTTATTTGACATGGATCGGCGCAACAATGATTGGTGCTCTGATGGGTAATTTTATTAATGACCCCAAACAATTTGGACTTGATTTTGCAATTGTTGCAATGTTTATTGGCCTACTTTATCTTCAGGTAATCGCAGATCGAACATTACCTCTTTCTCTACAATTTTCCGTTATTTTATTTACGTTAATAGCAATCGTTCTCGGATTGATTTTTATACCAAGTAACTTATTAATTATTGTAGTAACACTTTTAGGCTGTGGATTTGGGGTGATGATGAAACATGTATACTACTAGTTATCTCTTTTTTACTATTTTAGGTTGCGGCTTAGCAACTTGGTTATCAAGGGTCTTACCTTTTTTGTTCATTAAGCGAATGAACTTTTCTCAACCCGTAGCAGAATTTTTAAGTTTCGTTCCAATCGTTATCATGTCTGCGCTATGGTTCAATAGTTTATTCGTTCAAAACTTGGGACATCTTCCAAGCATCGACTGGGAAAACTTATTTGCTTCCTTGCCAACTGTTCTCAGTGCAATCATTTCTAAAAACTTATTAGTAATCGTCATCGTGGGAATGATTTCTTTGGCGGCTCTACGGTTTTTCATTTTATGATAAGCAAAAAATCCTACAGACACAGAAAAAATACTGTGTTTGTAGGATTTTGTCTTTATTTTTATAAAACTGTGTCGAACATGATTATCATAAATCTCAAGTAACCATACTTTAAATCCATAACAATTACTTCTCTGATTATATCAAGAATTCGCTAGAGTCATCGTACAGAAAATTCAGATAGCCTTTACTTGACATCAACTATCTTTTGTCGGTGAACAGTGTGTATGCGGTAGTGAGGATCATCGTATCGAACTCACGAAGGATTCCCATTTGTCTTAGAAAGCTTGGTAGACCTTTTCAGCATGAAAGAAATATTACTGAGAGCAACACACCTGCTATCAATACTAACTCAAACATATTTTCAATCTACAACAGGAAAAATAATCTTTGTATCTATTCAAAACAGCATAGCTCTAAAACAGGAACCTTAGTAAAAAAAGTTGGTATATAGTTTTGGAAGCATTCAAAACAGCATAGCTCTAAAACCATATAGCAGTAACAGGTAAAACAGGGAAAGTTTTGGAAGCATTCAAAACAGCATAGCTCTAAAACGTTCAAATTGAGTTACAACATACAACAGACGTTTTGGAAGCATTCAAAACAGCATAGCTCTAAAACCTCGGATAAATATTTTTGAGGTTCCGTAATCGCACTATTCGCCCATAGCAAGGCTTCAGCATGAATGCTTCATTAGTTCGATTTACTTGTCAAAGAACGAAAAGATAAGTGATATCTGTTATTTTGTTGTCAAAAAATAATCTTGATCTAGAATTTGCTGAGTAACACCCTCAACTGGTCTAGGTTCCAAAAATAATACATCCACATTGTATAAAGAAATATGGTCAATTAATATTTGTAATTCTGCCTTTGTTAAATAAGAACAAGCATTCACAAATACTAATAATTTCTTTTTCACTAGATAACGATATACTTGGATTACTTCAATCATTTTTTCTAAAATAGTATCACTTTTTGTTTCGATCCGTATTCCTAAACACTTAAATATCTCCATGAGGGTCAACTCATCTTCTTCAAGATCTAGCGCATGTTCTAACAACTCATGCTGCATCACTTTGGCAATTTCCATCGACAGGTGATCAATTTTCGTTTTGATTTCTGGCTTTTCATTTAACTGATTTTCTAAATCAGCGTAAATAAATTTCAATGTTGCAGGTGAGTTCACTTCATACCCCAAAATATCTGTGATCAAAATCAGTTCAGATTCTTTGAGGTTTTTTTGATTTTTATCAAACAATTTTAGATCACTCGTCTCATCATAATGATAGAACTGTTCAACAGTATGTGCATAAGTCTTTACATCTTCAATCACTAAAATTGTTGATAAATTTAATTTTAATGATTCATCAAGTAGCTTAAAGTTCAAATTCATCATGTGCTTCTCCTAGATAAACGACCCTTGCATCTGAATTTCCGATGCAAGTATCCTGTTCTCCTGTCAAATAGAGCATTCGCGCAAATTGTTTTTCCGTAATTGTCAAAATTGTTACTAATCCTTTTTTAGGATTATGTTGCTTCAATCGATTAATCATAGCTGTATTAGCAGTGTTATTCAGCAAAATTTTACTATAAACAGAAAATTGGTGCATAATAAACCCTTCACTAAGTAAAAACTTTCGGAATCTCCGATAAATTTTTCTCTCTTCGGCAGTTTCTGTCGGCATGTCGAACATCAAAATCATTCTCATATAACGATAGCTCATATCCTAAAATTAGGCGCCCTTTCTATCTCGTTATTTAGTGATTTCACTACTTTTTTCGTATAATCACTAACGATATTGGTCAAAAACATTTTTTTGTTATGGTAAGGGTAATTATTCGTAAACAAATCAAATAGTGCTCGTTTGATTACTTGAAATTCCCGATGCTGATTCTCATAAACGATGTGATCAACTAGTGGTCGAAATGGTTCCATAAAATCACTTGCTAAGTTAAAATCATTGAACTGATTTGCATGTTTTAACCCAAATTGCGTCATGCAACCTGTTTGAACAACTTCCCTTGCAAACATACTCAATAATAACGTGTAGCCATAATTCAAACCGGCGTTGATTGAATTATCCGCCTCACGTGTAAACTCCTTACCAAACAAAGCATTGAAATAAATTCTTGCAGCATGACCTTCGCGATTACTAGGATCAAAAATTTCTAATTCATTTTGCAGATTAAGAAGTGAGGCTGCTTTTTCTTGAAGGTCAAAGCCAGCTAGTAACTGACTTTGATTCAAGATTTTTTGTGAAATGATTTCAGTCCAAATTTCCGCTTTTCTATTTTCTTTCCATTCCAATTGCCGAGCTAATTGCAAACTACTATCATGACGTGCATAGAAAGATAACAATTTACCAATAGGCAAACGCTTATCATCACAAAAAAGAATCAGAATATTTTCATCAATCAAGCGTTTGATCAGCATGGTAGTTAACGTAATATCTGTTGTTTCCAGTAGGAGAACATCAATTTCAGACAGGTGGATCAATTCTTGGCGATCATATGTCCGAAAAACTAAATGATTGTTTTTGTAAGTCAATTTAGAATGCGTATTTACTACTACTGTCCGCCATCCCATTGACTCAGACCAACCTTCTTTGAGTTTCGTATAACCCTGTAATTGATTGATTAATAAATGTTGCCTTATATAGTTCTGCTGTGTTTTTGTATCTACTTCGTTCGATTGTTTCTCCGAAGAACTTAAAGCTTGCTGGTGCACCTTGTTTGTTCAATTGAAGTAATTGAATAAATGATGATGCTAATTCTTTCATATTTGCATCACGATTCTTTTCATATAAATCACGGACTTTTTTCTGTCTGTCTTCCGCACCAACATAGCGATCGGTAAACTGTAAGATTACTTCTAATAATTCAGTAAATTTTGCGCGATGATTTTCTAAATAAAGCAAGCTTTTACCACCGGAATCATCCACATGTTTGGCATGGTACAATAGTTCAACTAAGTCATCTGGCAAGACCATTTGATTACCTTTTTGAGATTCATCTGCACTTGCTAATAAACGACGACGACCATCGGCAAATTGATACAAAGAATATTTTGGAAGCTTCAATTGAACTTCAGGATGGATAAAGCCTTTTTCTTCTAAAAAGCCGACTTCATTTTTTTCAAACGCTTGTCGTTCTAAAATTTTGATTCCCACTAATTGTTGAACAACTTTCGCCGCTTTTCCTTTTTCATGAGTAATAATAACAGAATATGCCACTGTTGGACTGTCGAACCCACCATAATTGACGGGTGCCCAGTTGTTTTTTCTAGCAATCAATTTTTTTGAAGGTCCTTTAGGTAAGATTGATTCTTTTGTAAATCTACCCGTTTGTATTTCAACTTTCTTTACGATATTCATTTGATGATAGTTCATCACTTTTTTGATCGTCTTGATGTCTCTTTGACGATTCCAAAGGACTTCGCCAGTTTCTTTGTTTTTTAACACCTCATCGCTTGTAAAAAAGTTCATGATATTTGAATAGAACTCTTTTTTGGCGGTCGCTTTGTTCAGTGCACGAATGGAAACTTTCGTGTACTCCCAATAGACAAATTCAGGTGCTAATTTAGGATAAACTTTCAATAGAGCTTGTGCAATGACCCCATTCAAGTAAGCATCTTGTGCATGATGGTAATCATTGAGTTCTCGAATTTTATATAACGAAAAATCTTTTCGAAACTGGCTTGCTAAAGAAGATTTTAACGTAATCACACGAACAGGTTTTTCGGATGATTGTTGATTGTTATATTTTTGGTGTAAAATCTGAGCAACATTTTTTGTGATCTGGCGTGTTTCAACTAATTGACGTTGAATAAAGTGTGCTTTGTCCTCTTCCGTCAAACCGCCATTGACTGCTTTCGTCAAATAACTGAATTTCTTTTTGCTGATCAGTCCGGAAGCCAAAAGTCTTTCCCAAGTAGGTCGCATTTCTTTCACTATATTTTCAGCAGGTACCGTGTTTGATTTGCCACGGTTCATACGAGATGTAGTCAATACACGGTTGTCGATGGAATCATCTTTTACGAAACTTTGGGGAATAATGTGATCAATATCATAGGAAGATAAGTTGTTGATGTCTAGCTCATCGCCGGTATACATATCACGCCCATTTTGGAGATAGTATAAGAACAAGCGATCATTTCTCAGTAAATTAGCGTCCTTGCTAATCGGTTCATCTTCCAAAATACTACTACCAAATTTTTTGATCGCTTCTTCTAAATATTTCATGCGTGCCCGCGAAGCACGGTTTCCTTGCGCGGTTGTTTGGTTTTCTCTCGCCATTTCTACCACAATATTTGTTGGTAATTCCCCCATGATCTCAATGATTTCTTCCACGATTTTCAAGCTTTGTAAAATTCCTTTTTTGATTGCGGGGCTACCTGCTAGTTCTTGGACACGTTCTTCTGTATTCTTGTCATTGTCAAAAGCTATTTTTTCGATTTCTTCTTTAAAGGATAGATTTTCATCGTTAATTAATTGCATAAAGTTACGGTTACGATTTCTTGGTAGATCATCATCATCAATCAAGTAATCGAGAATCGTTTTTTGTGTTTTTTGGTCAACAATACCATGAATCAGCTTGGCTGATAAACGTCCCCACCCTTTGTAATGTTTACGTTCCAATTGCTTTTGTTCTTCTTCAGTTAATAAGTCGGAAAACTGTTCTAATTGTTTACGACGCATTTTACGATCTTCAAAGACAGTCAAAATTTTTACGATTTGTTCAAAGTGTTGTTCGTATTCTGGTTGTTCAAATAACGCTGGTCGGATACCCAGTTTGACTAAATCATGATACGTTCCTAGACCTGCGTTAAAAGCTTTCTCGATTCCTTCCACTTTTGGATTTTCAATGCCATATTCATTTTTTAAAAAGGCCTCTAGTATTTCTTTTTTGACTTTTCGTTGTTGCTTAAATAGATCATTGACGATTTGCTGTTTTTCTTTACTCGAAAAATTCTGCACACGTCCGTTATCATCAATGTATTTTACCTTGGTCAATTCATTGTAAACAGTAAACTTTTCATATAATAAGCTATGTTTAGGCAAGACTTTTTCCATTGGCAAATAAGAGTCGTTATTGGTCATCCGTTCCACAAAGTCCGTTGCTGATTTTTCGATATCTACTTTTTCATTCAAATTCCATGGTGTAATTTTTCCAGATTCTTTTCGAGTTAGCCAGGAAAAGCCCCCTTCTCCTTGTGCTAATGGTCCTACATAATAAGGAATTCTAAATGTCATGAGCTGGCTAATTTTCGCTTCCTCTAAAAAGGGATAATATGGTTTTTGATTTTTGATAATTGCTTTTAATTCTTCTAGATGGAGCTGATAAGGAATCACACCGTTATCAAAAGTTCTTTGTTT
The DNA here is from genome assembly GCF_017316125.1 of Enterococcus sp. DIV0660C. Classification (GTDB taxonomy): domain Bacteria; phylum Bacillota; class Bacilli; order Lactobacillales; family Enterococcaceae; genus Enterococcus_B. Next base: position 34,376 of record NZ_JAFLWA010000020.1, read on the forward strand.
ACGTAAAAAATCCTCCTGCTCTATTTTTGCTAAGAAATCTTCCGCACCTGTCGTTTTCGTTAGCGTTTTTATCAAATATTTATAAAATGCTTCTTGGGTCGCACCGCCATCGATATACCCCGCATATCCAGCTACTTTTTTGTTTTTAAATAGATCATCATACTCGTCTGGTATGTTTTCACGAACAAATCGCTTCAATGCTTTTAGATCTTCTTTGTGATCTGTAAAACGCGCAACCATACTACTTGATAATTTTGCACGTGTGGAAGCTTCAGTTACTTTCAAAATATTGGTCAACGAAATCGCATCATAGACACTTTTTGCTGCATCAAACACACTGCGAAAATCTTCACCTATTTCAGCGAGTAAAGTTTCTAAATTTTCTTCATACTCTTCTTTTGAAAATTGGATTTTAGCATCTTCATCCAACGAAAATGTTTTTTTGACATTCCCTTGATTTCCAACAATCATTTTAATGAACTGCGCAAAGTCTCCTGTACTTTTTTCTTCAGGAAATAGACTTAAAATCAGTTCAGCTCGCTTCATACGAGAAATTTTTTGCTCGGCGATCCTATCTAAAGCGGTCAGTGAGTCCAGCTCTTTTTCAACGTTGAAGGTTTCATTGTAGACTTGGATAAACTGTTCAAACGTTCCAGAAACAGAAGAATTTTCTGTATTCAGTTCTCCTTCAATCAAAAAGTGTCCTCTGAACTTAATAATGTGCGCTAATGCAAGATAAACCAAACGTAAATCTGCTTTCTCAGAGGAATTAGCTAAATGCTCACGTAAATGATAAATCGTCGGAAACTGTTCATGGTAAGCTACTTCTTCAGCTATACTTCCAAAAATCGGATGACGTTCATTTTCTTTTTCATCTGTGATAGAAAAGCTTTCATCCAAACGAGCAAAAAAATTCGGATCGACTTGATTCATTTCTTCACCGAATATCGTACGTAAATATTGAATTCGTTGTCGGCGTCGAGCGATTCGTCTACGAGTCGTCCGTTTCAATCGTCGTCCTTCAGCGGTTTCACCCTGTTCAAATAAGCGAACACCCCAAAAGTTTTTTTTGACTGCTTTTTTTTGAGTATTACCTGAAATTTTCATTTTTCGTTTTACTAAATCATAATCTTCTGTCAGCACTGCCCATCCGACACTTGCTGTGCCGATGTCAAGACCAATCGTGTAATTTTTTCTCATCTTTATCCCTCCCAAATTTGCTTCTGTAACTTCTTTTGTAAAAATAAAAAGAATATTTCTGTTGTGTATTCTCGAATATGTGATAAAATGTACTTGTTGGTAGCATTCAAAACAACATAGCAAGTTAAAATAAGGCTTAGTCCGTAAACAAATTTTGGCACTGTATTCGGTGCTTTTTTTGTGCTCTTTTTTTAATTGAATGTTGTTTTTAGAACAAAAAAATGCTACTTAATCATTTCAAATTATACCACTACCCACTTCACAAGCAAGCCTTTTCAATTGATATACAAACAATTTTTTTCTTATTAAAATAAGAATAAAAACAAAAAATTTATTGAATTTAAAATAACTTTACATCAATCCATATCAAGTTATTTTTATCCAAATAAAAAAAGTGAGACAAAAACATTATCTGTTTTGCCTCACTTTTTTAGTTACACAGGTTCAAATAGTTTTTTTCAGACTGAAACTAAACATCAATTTATGCTTGTGAAAATAATTCAATCATCTTTATTTAGCTTATCTATTAGCTGGTTTTCCTTGCTTCCTTCCTATTCATCTTTCATTTTCAGAAGAATCAAAAGCACCCAACTCTTCATTCAAGAAATAAGAAATAATCGTGCGAATTCCTACTAATGCCGCCAATTGAAAAATATCTTTCAATGTTGGTTTGATGATCGACTCGATGATTCCAGCAGAAATAATGATTTCCAAGCTTAGTAGAATGTAGCCACCTAACATTTTTTTAATTTCCGTGTTCTTTTTGATTTTTTCCTGTTTAGTTAATTGTTTATCAAATGAAAAATAGAGGAAATCTTTTGCGGATAATACCGCTCCCCACAGTAACAATAAGATAGCCAAAAAATTAAATCCTAAAACGAGGTATTGTGCATAAGACAAGAATTGTTCATTCAACATATCCTTCATCCTTCACTCCCCCTTACTCGTTTTTGTTTATCCGAAATTTCTCTGTTCAAGAAATAAGAGATCACTGTTCGAATGATAACCATCACAGCCAACTTCAAAATATCTGACCAAGTTGGTCGAATAATTGATTCAACAATATCCGCCACAACTAGCACTTCCAAACTCAATAAAATATAGCTAGCCAGCAATTTTCTAACTTCTGCATTGCGCTGATTTCTTTGTACATAACTTTTTTTTATCGACTGAAACTGAAATAGCGTTTTAAGCACTAAAAATATTCCCACGATCAAAATTAAAATGGAAAAAATATTTAAAACAAAAATGGCCCATTCCAAATAGAAAATAAACGTTTCATCAAACATCACATATCACACCTCTTCCATTATCCATAACTTTATTGTAAAGAATGCAAGAGGTCTCGTCCAATCAGAACAAAAAAATTCGTTTGTCATGTTTACTTATATAAATTAGACAGACTACAAAACGTGTCAAAAAAATCTTTTTTTGACACGCGTATCATTTGGTAGTTTTAACTATTGGGTCTATCATTTAAAACATAAGAGAGATGTCACGAGAAATAAAGGAGGATTTTCTTATGAACAAGAAACTACTAAAATTAAGCATTGGTTTAGGTGTTCTAGCAATTAGTGCACTTATCGTTGGAAAGAAGACGGGTTTCTTTGAAGATGACAGTCATTTATATGACGAATATGAATCAATCTAGTCGTCCAATCATCAGAGTTGTCAAAGCCAAGTACTGGAGGAAGAATCGCAATGAAAAAAAGTAAAGCAATCATGATCGGGGCAGGCATTGCCAATATGGCTGCTGCTGTGTATTTAATTCAAGAAGGAAAATGGCAAGGAAATCAAATCACTTTTTACTCGTTAGATGACCACGGTGCAAATGATGGCGCACCAACAGACACCGTCACAGATGAATATTGGAATAAAAACCATCCGATGGAAAATACAAAAGGCTATATTGCTCGTGGTGGTCGAATGCTGAACTATCGAACCTATGTTGACTTGATGGATTTACTCAGTCGCATTCCATCTGCAACAGAACCAGGAATGACTGCAGCGGAAGACACACGCGACTTTGATGCCAAACATCGAACATACGACAAGGCACGTTTGTTAGAAGGTGGAAAAGGAATTATTGATGGTGGAAAACTAGGATTCAACAATAAAGACCGCTTACTCTTAACAAAACTAATTTCGATGCCTGATTCAGAAGAAGAAAAATTAGACAACGTAACAATAGCTGAATATTTCAAAGAATCTCCTCATTTCTTTGAAACAAATTTCTGGTTCATGTGGGAAACAACTTTTGCTTTCCGTACCCAAAGTTCTGCTCAAGAACTTCGTCGTTACATGCACCAAATGATTTATGAATTTACACAAATCGAACATTTAGTAGGTGTCAACCGTACACGCTACAATCAATATGAAAGCATCATGTTGCCATTGATCAATTATTTAAAAGACCAAGGTTGTCAGATCATCTTAAACCGTTTAGTCACTGACTGGGAATTCAAAGAAACACCTATGCAAGATGAAATCACTGTAACTGGTTTAGAAATGATCAATACAGAAACAAATGAAAAAGAACATATTATTGTTGACAGCGATACCGCTGTTATCTTTACCAATGGCTCAATCACTGACTCAGCAACTTTGGGCGATTACGAAACACCTGCTGCCGAAAATATGGACTACGGTGCCGCTTCAAGTTTGTGGAAAAAAGCAAGTGAACGTTTCTATAATTTGGGAAATCCCGACAAGTTTTTTGCTGATCGAGATACTAGCGAATGGGTCAGCTTTACTTTAACAACTAAAAATCATTTGTTGCTGAATGAAATTGCAAGAATTACCACTCAAGAACCCGGCAACGCGTTGAATTCATTTATTTCAACAACGCCAATCACCCCTTTAGGTCATAAAGATGTCAATATGTCGATCGTGGTTCATCATCAACCACATTTTACTTCACAAAAACCAAATGAAACGGTTATTTGGGGTTACTTCCTTTACCCACGTCGTCATGGCGAGTTTGTGAATAAACCTTATATTGAAATGACTGGCCGAGAAATGTTGCAAGAACTTATTGGTCAACTATCAAAAGTTGATCCTGGTCCAGTAAATATCAGAGAAAAAGAAGAAGACATTTTTGCTAGTGTTATTAATAACATTCCAGTATATATGCCTTATGCTTCTGCGTTGTTCAATAATCGGGCAAAAACAGATCGTCCAAAAGTTATTCCAAAACATTCAACAAACCTTGCCTTCACTGGCGAGTTTGTCGAACAACCTTATCAAATGATTTTTACAGAACAAAGTGCTGTTCGTTCTGGTGAAATTGCCGCATTCCATTTTGCTGGGATCCCAATGTCACGTCTTGTCAAAACACCGCGTTATGATAAAGACATCCCAACACTTGCAAGAGCAGCTAAGAAAATGTTTGAATAAACATTGTTGGCTTGTAATAACGAATCAATCAATGAGAGACTAGGAAACGTAACCTCCTAGCCTCTCGTTTTTTATGCACACACTCTTCATAGTTAAAGATATTTGATCAAGCTTTTTTTGATTCTTGGTAGACTAATAACCTACTTCATAAAATTGATGCGCATCCACTCTTTCTTGACCAAAGTTCAGACGAACCCCCGCATACTTTCGGCGTCTTCCTTCTTGCTCAAGGCCGTCTCCAATACCTTGACATCGTACTTTTCTTCCTACAGTTAAACCTAAAAATACAAGGAATACCAGGTTAAATAAACTTCTGCGTGAACGTATCCTGCACTTCTTCATCAAGATCTTCAAAAACAAGTAAAAAATGATGAAACGAATCTTGTTGAAACTCTCGGATTTTTTCTTGAACACATTGCTTGTTCCATTCATAGCCCAAATCCTAAGCATTAATTGTAACTAATGCTACAGTGTCTGTTACTAAACTTTTTCGTAGCATCTTACTCACCCATCTTTCTCATAAAAATAGCATGCATTGAGTGATTTAATTTTCGACTAATTACGTCGTTAAGTGTACCATCAATGAACACATTCTTTGAACTAATTCCTTTTGTAGTACAGACTTGCCTTGTCAGTAAGCAAAATAACGTGCCCTTCCATTTATAAACTCATTTGTCTTTGTCAATAGACTATGTTTAACTGAAAGCAAGACTAAAATAAACAAAGTGGGTGTCCTAATGGAAGCGAACTATCTTGATTTTATTCAATCTGGAAAAATGTACAATGATTTGGCTAATACACTGATACAAGCCCGCCAGGCAACAATGGCAAAAGTTTTGACTTACAACAACCTTTACGGAACAGATGAGTCTGCTAGAAAAGAGATTCTTTCCGAATTACTTGGTTCTGTTGGAGAATCTGTTTTTTTTGAACTGGGTTTTCGTTGTGAATTTGGCAAACATATTCATATTGGCGAACGTTTTTATAGCAATTTTGATTGTATCTTATTAGACGGCGCGGAAATTCGAATTGGTGATGACGTCTTATTTGGACCACGTGTTGGAATTTTTACAACCAATCACGCAATTGATCCAGAAGAACGAGTGGCTGGTGCTTGTTATGCAAAACCAGTTTCAATCGGTAACAAAGTGTGGCTAGGGGCAAATGTGACGGTAAATCAAGGAGTGACAATTGGCGAAAATACAATTATCGGCTCTGGTAGTGTCGTTACAAAGAACATTCCTGCAAACGTCATCGCTGTTGGAAACCCTTGTCATGTACTGCGAACAATTACTGAAGCAGATAAAACAGATTATTTTTCCACACTCATGACTCCCTAATTCTACTTTTGTTTCTGATTAATAACTAGATACGAAAAAAAGACTGAAAAAATTCAGTCTTTTTTTTATTGATAAGATTTCTTCGTTTTCTTCCATAAAACAAATTGCTTATTTTGTTTTTTAAGATGATAGTCATCAAAGCGATTCGCCTTTAACACAAAAGCTGATTTCTTATAATTGTTGATGCTAGCTTTTATAATCTGCTCTTTTGATTTCTCTTTGATGATTATCTTATAGCGTCCGCCTGGCAGTTGTTCAAATAAAATATGTCCTTGCGCATCACTGCTTTGTTGAAGGGGCAGCCCTTGCGCATCCATGATTATTTGTTGATCCCAATCAGTCAGATATACTTGTTGATCTTTTTGGGGTTGACCGTCCACACAAAGTGTAAATGCTAAAGAATAATGAAAATCTTTACTTTTTATCTGATTCCATTTTAACCAGCTCCAGTGAATAACGATAACTAAAAGAATCAAACAAATCAGTCCAAGTAAAATAAATCTGCTGAGATGATAAGTCGCTACTTGTTTTTCCGCCGATTGTGCTTTTTTTTCTTCGTAAGGGACTCGTTTGCTTGTAACTAGTAAACGGTGCGTATTTATACCATAAGGCGTACAAGTCACTAAAGTCACTAAATCTTCCTTTTCTTTTATGGCTAACGCATCTACATTAGTTGGCAAAACAATCGTGATTTGACTAACTTCATACGCAAGCTTTTTGCCAAGAGTTTCAATATAAAACTGATCGCCAATTTTTAATTTCTCTAAATCAGTAAATAATTTTTTTTTGGGCAAGCCGCTATGCCCCGTAATCACTGAGTGTGTACTTTTTCCACCAATTGGATAAGAGGTTCCTTGCAGTAAAGTCGCTCCTCTTTCCAAAAATAATTCATTCGTTTGATCAAAAATTGGCAAACTGACATTGATTTTAGGAATATGGATGGCGCCGATCAAGTGATCGTCTAAGTGTTGAATTTGTTTTCCCTCACTCTTTTGAGAACGTTTCGAGAAATAATCCCCTAATTTTTCAGAACCAATCAGCAAACCTTTTTCTCGTTGTTGTTGATTTGTTTTAGCCATGCTACTTAGCCGTTTTTTCCGTTCTTCCTCACCTTTTTGATGAACTTCTCGTTGGTAAGTTTGTAGCCTAACTTGGTCAACCACATTGTTCAATGAATCAGCCACAAAGGGATACAAAAAAATAAAGAAACCAATCAAGAACAACATCAAAGCACTGCCCTTTAAAAACAACCCCAGTGGCTCTTCTTGCACTTGATTTTGTTCTTTTTTTCTCAACTTCTTCACATCCCTCACCTCTTTCGCCAAATTCTAGCGAAACGTGGACAATGACAACTTTACCATCAGTTATCATCGTCCACCCTTCATATCCTTAAATTTCTGTTGGTTTCTTTAATTTACGATACCCACCATAAGCCGCTAGCATTAGGAATGAACCAATCAACAAGAATAGATAAATTCCGTTTCCACCTGTTGAAGGTAATGCACCTTTTTTCGTATTCGGAACTTCTACATCCTTTGGTTGCCCAATTGTTTCAAACCCACTGTAGCTTCCAAGTTCTACTGTAAACTCTGTGAATGCAGCATCCCCAGTTGGTAATGCGTAACCGTCAGCAGCTTTCACTTCTTTCATGTAATAAGTACCATACTCTAATCCTTGAACTTCAAATTTTCCAGTGTCTGCCAAAGATACAAATTTAGTGGCACCTGTTTGGTCATCGACCCATTCAACACGATCTGCATCGTTTTGATAATTACTTAGTTCCTTATTATCTTTATAGAAAACAGCATATTTTTCTTTCGTTGCATTCCATAATTCAAATTCTGCTCCAGCAAGTTTGGCTTTACTTGATGCGTCATATTTTTCAAATTGACGTCCACCTGTAACTACTTTTTCTGGAGGTTGCACATCTTCTGAGTAGTCATAGGCATCTCCACGACCAATCGCAATTTTCGCTGTATTCTCTTGTAGCTCATCAGGTGTGATCGTTGCTGTTAGTTTCATCGCATAGTGGACAGTTAATTGTCCACCACGTGCAGCAGCAAGTTTAGTCAATGTATCCACATTAGCTTTCCCATCTTTTTCCGTTAAAATCGTTAGTATAAATCCATTACCCACTTCTTCCAATGAATAATCGTTATCTATAGTTAGTTCTGTCGTGCCTGCTGTCACAACAAGTTGTTGGTTAAAATAAGTCAAGCCAGCAGTTGGTTTATCTTCAATAATAAAGTTATTGATTACTGGTGTGTCATCATCATTCACTGAATCAATAAAGTAAGGAATTGGTGCAGTAATCGTATAATTGATCAAATATCCTTTTTCTAAATCTGCATAACTAATTTCTGTGCCGTTGCTTAATGTGATTTGTCTTAATTCAGAAGGATCAATATTCATTGCCTTACTAGACTCTTGCGTTTCATTTTTTGGATATAAATGAATATCATCATTATACGTATCTAGCCATTCTCCAGGGGTAGCTGTATTCGGCATCATCACTGGCATCAGCACAACCATCGGTGCCGCCACTTTGGCAATATCAGCTGGCGAATATGTTTCTAAAAATAAATACGCTTTATCCCGTTTTTCATTAGTCGCTTCTGTCACTTTTAATTGATTAAAAACAGCTTCACCCTTATCATTCGTTGTGACAGTTCTTTCAGCTACTAGATTATAGTCTTGGAACCAAGTAGCTGTATACTCCTCTTGAATCAATTTGATTGCTTCTGGTGAAGTCATCCCATCGTCCACTTCAACTGTTGTTGGATTATCCTTTAACAAAGCATAATAGACGTCTGTTACATCAAATAAACTAAAGTCAACACCTGGAAGTGGCTCGCCACCAAAATTATCATTTACCAAACCATTATTAAGGGTATCAGATGGCATCGATGAAAAACTACGCTTATGTAGCGTGATTGCTACTTCTTCTGGTTTCGTTGCTACTGCTGCTGCATCTACAGTTGTACCAAATCCTTGAAAGAGCGGGGTAAGCATCCCCGCAATCGTTAGTACTTTCCAAATTTTTTTCATTTTTTCCTCCTATAAATCTTTTTTAGTTGTTTTTTTTCTTCTCAAGTAATACCAAACACCTAACAGAATCATTACACCAAACAAAAATGCACCTGTCTTAACTGCACCTGTTTGTGGAAACTTACTAAACGGCGGTTTATTCCCCATATTCGCTGGCTCTTCTGAATCTTTCGTAGTTGCTTGCCGCTCATTATAAATGCGTGGTGTTGCACTTTCTTCTGCTTCTTCAGGTACTTTTCCTGAAAGCAGTTCTAACATTTTTTGTCCAGCGACAGTTACAAAGGTCTCATTTCCTTCATCATCAACCCATGAAGCAGGAATCTTCACTTCAATTTGTTTACTCGCCTCATTGATTTCATACCCTTCCACACTCTGAACTTCTTCAAAATAATAAGTATTCGGTGCTAGAAGTAACCCATCTGTATCAACCAGTCCATTGTCTTTTGACTGATATTTACGAATGTTTTCGTCAGTCAATGGTTCATTATTCTTTGCTTTTTCCCACTTGCTGTTAAAACTTTTAGTAGAATCAGCTGTCAAATACAGCTTTTCTCCATTTTCAATTTTATACAGAACAAATTTTGCTCCTGCTATTGGAGTGCCTTCTTCATTTGTCCCTTTCGTTCTGCCATATTTAAAGAAATAAGGATCTCGTAAATACCCGATGTTTTTGGGATACAAGTGGATTTCTTGTAATTCATTTGTTGCATCCATTGGGTCCATAATTGGTAAAACAACTGCTAAGGGCGTAGTCAGTGTGTCTTTAGCCAAATTCGTTCCACTTCCAGTATCGGTATCTTGCTCAACAAACAAATACACCGCATCTTGGTTATTACTCTTTCGTGGAAGATGAATTCTGCCAATCCCCCCACCATATTTTCCATTCACTTCGCCTTCATTTTGCGTCTGGATCGTGCCAACTAATGGGATGCCTTCCTTTTCGACTAAGTTATTAATCTGTTGAAAACTATAATTCGCCATTGTTTGAACAAATTGTTTCGCTGTTTCCGCGTTTGTTTTGCCATAGTATTCGGTCAGGTCGTACACCTGAAATTTTGCTCCGTTCAATGGCGTTGTTTGTGTGATGACATCTACTTCAGTCGTGTTTTTATCAATTTCTTTGCCGTCATTTTCATACATTTCGAAGTTTTCCTGACTGTAATCTACATCACGAATGATGCGCTTATGCAAAATAATCTCAACTTCATCATTTGTTTGTGCCTGAGCGATCGTCAAAGGAATGCACAGAAAAGAAAGAGTCGCCAGTATCACACCAACTAGATTTACTATTTTGCGACTCATTTCAATCCCTTCTTTCTTTTGTTTTGATAATAGAAATAACTTCCACCGACTATTCCAGCCAAGCCAACTAAAATCGCTGAAATCAACATAAAGATCTGCCTACCACGACCACCTGTAGCCGGAAGTGGATTTTCCGTATCATTACCTACCTCAACGGACAACTCGATTCTCTCGTTACCAATCAACTCATACGTAAGTTCCTTTGTCTCAGCTGGAGAGCTTGCATCCATTGTTGGATAATAAGCAATTTCTGCTTTCAAACTTCCTTTTTCCTTTCCAGGAATGACTTTTGAATTTTCATCTAACTCAGCTTCTTCTCGGTAACTAATAGTTAACAAGAAATAGCCCGGCAATTTTCGGTACCCTTTAGGTGCACTTGTTTCAATAATTCGATAATTACCAGCTTCTAGATCTTTGGAGATAAAACTTGCTGGATCCTTTTCATCCACAGTCAAGCCTTCTTCAATCAACTCGAAGCCATTGTCTAGTTGCTTTTCAACACTAAAACTTGCACCTTCCAGTTTTTTCTTGGTTACACTGTCTAATTTTTCTAGCATTAAATCTATTGGTGCTAAATCATTTGTTAAAGTTAATTCTAAAATATCGTCAATCAGTTGGTAGCCAGTTGGGGATTGAGCTGACTCTTTATCAAGATTTATTCCATCAACAATAAAATTACCTTCTTCATTAACTTCAAATCGAAAAACTTTATCAGATAATTGATAACCATTTGGCGCAACGTTTTCTGTAACTGTGTATTCACCTGGCATCAATCTCAGTGGTATGTCATAGTCTAAATCAGCATATTTTTCAGTGTGATAACGATAAGCGTAGAAATAACCGATACCATCCGCCTGTCGTTCCGTGTTTGGCTCTAACGGATTCCCTGTATAAGCACGATAAGCAGGGAAAGACGTATCATTTTCTTTTGTAATCGTAAATCCTGCACCATTTAATAGTTGATTATTCTTATCTATTTTTTTTACGCGGACTTCTCGATATAAGAAAGTATTTTCAACCTCAAATTCGATCCACAGCGTATCATCAGTTTCATCAACGGTATAAGCTAAAAATGTCCAATCTGTTGCATTTATTTGTTTTAATCGGATTCGATCATTATTATGGACCTGTAATAACCAATCCTCTTCTTTTACCGGATCTTGATACCCCGCAGGATTTTCTGTCTCAACAATTCGATATTCTACATATTGATAACCATCGCCAGTATGGACAAAGCTACCGGATTTGGCTAAAGAATAAACTTTTTTTTGTCCATTTCCGTCTAAGACGTATTCACCAGTGTCATCAACTTCATAAAAAGTCAGTAGTCCTTTAGCAGATTCTTTATTTTCGCCAGAAATACCTTTTGCAATGGGCTTCCCTTGAAGTTCGCCTGAACCATTTGTTTCATAAAGAGAAAATTCAGCACCATCGATTGCTAATCGACTTTCTTTTGCTACCTTTTTCAAGTTTAGTTGAATAGGTTTATATTCATTTTTCATTTCTAATTGCACGTATAATTCTTCAAAATCTGTTTCTGTTTCATTTTTTTCCTGAACAATTGATAATTTATGATGACTACCCTCAAAGTACGAATTAGGATCATCATCCTCAGTATCATTGACCGTACTTACTCGTTCACCAGAAGTTCCTGCCACAGTTAATTCATAATGGCCTAATGTTTCACCAGGTTTTGCGATATACTTTTTAATTTGGAACTTCAAGGCTTCTTCTATTAACTCATATCTTTCAGGTCCGCCAATTTCTTTCACCCAATAAACATCACTCGTAGCGTCTTCACCATCACTTAGTACATCAATCTTCGTATTAAAGATAGCCTGCCCACTATCTGTCGTCACACTTTGCTCAATCAAGTTTGCTCCAGATGATTTCGGATCTGCATCATATAAACCAAACAAAACACCGGCTAATGGCTTGCCATCTTCTCCAGTTTTCTTAATTTGTAAATTACGATCAGGATGTTCAAAACGAATTGATGGTGCCGGGAAAAACATTTTCCCTGACTCGACATCGTTGTCATAATCCTCTTGATTTTGGATATAAGCTAAGTTATTGACGGTGTAAAACTTTCCATCTTGAGCGCCACCATCTAACTTCACTTGATACTTGATTCGTACCATTTCTCCTTCACCTAATGATATTGGTGAAAATTTATAGGCATGATTATCTCGTCCTTGATAGCTGGTTGGCATTGCCACAACATCAGCCGGTCTTTGCCCATGTTTCGCTTCATCCCATAATTCTGGTGCTTGGTAGCGAACGTTACCATCCGAGCTATTATCAAGATGGTAATAGTTGATTTCAGCCGATGTTCCGCCATTAAATAAGGATACATTAAAGCCTGTTTCATCATATAAAGTTGCTTGACGAATCGTTTTCGTAAATGTTGAAGAAATCGATTCTAGCGCTGTAACAATATCCCTTTTATTACTTGCATTATAGTAATATGGGCTACCATCATCTTTTGCATCAGCAATATTTTGTAATACATTCCGACCAATCGCATCTAATCGCTGACGGCTGCTAACAGAGCCATCAATTCCTAGACCAATCGTGAAAATATTTGGTGGATCGTCCATCTTATTTTTCAACCAGTGATGATAAGCCACTGTGTTAATTGCTGCCTCCTTTTCATCTGAATTCGAATTTCCAGCTGTGTTGTTATTAGCTGTACCATCACCAATCCAGTAAGACTTTGCGTCTCCATCTTTGACTTCCCCGCCATAATATCTAGTTTGTGTCGCACCATTAACTAAAGGTGGTAAAGGTTCATCAGCTGGTCGATCAAAATCACTTGGATACGTCAGTGGTCCGCTAAAACCTGCACCTGACGTATTTCCAGAATAGGTTTCAAAGTTTCTGAAAGGTTCAATATTATCTGTTGCTGTTGTGACAGTTGTATCGGCAACTGTCGTTAGATTTCCCCAATTCCCCCACCGATTTGTATTTCTAATCCTTGTTTGTGATTGGATAGGTCCATAGCTAAATGTTGGGATACCATCGCCAACGACAATCAAAATTTTCTCTGGTTCTCGTTCATTTCCGCCATTATTTGCATATAAAATCTCATACCCTTTTCGTAACCCTAATGAAAGTGGGGTTCCTCCCTCTGGATTTTGATAAAGAGCTGTGTTACTGGTTCGATTTGTGATTCTATTAATATCATTGGTCATTGCTAAAGTATTAGAAGCAATACCATTCTGATTTCCTCCATCAACAGGATATTCAGAGTAAAAATTGACCATCCCGATCCGTGCGTCCATTGTTGGATTGGACAGTAGATTCTGACTGAGTTCTTCAACAGCTTCTACTAAAGCATTATTTTTTGATTGGTTATTTGTTCCCGTCGTTTCACTCATACTTGCTGATTTGTCTAGTACAAAAACGACATCTACTGGTTGAACATCTCGATTTTCTCCACCAATCACATCAAGATAAACGTTGTATAGCGTGGTATTATCTTCAGAATGTATCTCATTATTATTAGCGCTTTCCTGCAAAACAGGTTCTACCCATTTTTTGATATAAGCACCACTATAGTCTAAATAACTATTTTCAAATGTTCGATCGTCTCCCCACAGTTGAACTGTCGGTGCGCGTGTATCTGTTTCGTCATTTCCTGCTGTTGAACCATTATCAGTTGCGTAGTCATAATTCCGCCAATTTGCGCCACCAGCATGGTAATCTTCATCTGAAATCGGTTCGTCACTGCCATCCTCGTATAGTTCGCCCTTATCTCCAGTATATGTAGCTGTTTCCTGTCTATCAGCTAACACCTTCGTATAATCATTCGTTGCAAAATAAGGATAACGATGTTGTGTATCTCCATCTTGTGGATAAATGTATTTGTAAGGATCATTTGTCGATGTGGGGCCAAGTCTCTCAAGGATACCCGCAAACAGCGGACTTTGATTTCTAACCAATGGTGTTCCTTGACTTTCTACTTCACTTGTTTCGTTGGATTGTTCTGCGGTGTTCGTTTTTTCAGCATCCTCATTTTGGGAGCTTTCATCTGTGGTATTTTGTGTTGCGTTGTTTTCTGTACTACTTACTTCTGTGTCAGTTTTTTTTAGTTCTTCTTTGTTGCTTTCTTCTTGCACTTTTTCATCTACGACAACTTGCAGGGGAAGTTCCCCGTCTGTGATTTTTGTCCCTTTTTCTGTTTCGAAAGTCAGTATCCCGCTCTTTGCTTCTGCCGAATAAATCTTTCCAATGTACCAAGTGGCACCAGAAATTTCCTCTGTCTTTAACTCCGTTCCTTCTGCATCATAAGAAGACAGACCTTTCCCACGAACATTTTTTACCGTACCGATCCCAGCAGCTGCAGTATCAATGGCTAATCTGATTCGTCCTTCATTGACACTAGCCTTTTTTTCAAATTGAATCGTCCACTCTAAGGAATTCTCTTTTTCAATGTAGCCTCCTTCCACCTTTGCATAATCTTCATCTAACAAAACTTCCAAGTTCACTTCTGCTTCTTCTTGCACTGTTTGGCTCTCTGTTGTCTGAGATTCAGCAAACACCTGTTGGACACTCGCAGCTGTTTCGATGTATGGTGCAAGAATCATCCCCACTGCAACCAAAGGCATCATCCACTTAGAAACAACTTTCACTATCGCTCACCCTTTCTCTCACTTATTAAAAGTTCATCAACTAACAATCAATTTAATCATACTCTAATATTTACAATTAGAGTATACTTTATTTTCTAATCAAAAACAAATACAAATTCACTATTTTTTAATTTAATTCTTTTAAATCAGTTTATATAGTGATTTCTAATAGATAGAAAAATTATCTTTTTATGAAATTAAAATGAAAGAATATTTTGAAAGTTTTTTATAACATGTATTATTTTCACAATATATATGTATTTACACACTAATTTATTTTTAAGAAACTAGTTTAATTGATTGGCGGACACAAAAAAGAGGTTGCGACTAATGTCACAACCTCACTGCTTTCAAGCTATTTCATTTTTGTGAAATAACACATTTTTTTATTGTGCTACTTTACGTTGTTCTTGCACTGTCGCAACTTTTACGAATGGCAAGTAAATCAAAACGGAAAGAATCAAGTTGACAGCAGCTAACACACCGCCTGCCATGCTCTTAGTTGCCAAAATCCCGCCGATAACCGGTGGAGTTACCCAAGGAGGCATAACTGTCGCTGCTGGAACGATTCCTGTAGATGTTGCAAAATAAGCAACACTAACTAAAACCATTGGTGTTAAAATAAACGGAATAAACATAATTGGATTCAATACGATTGGCAATCCAAACATCGTTGGTTCATTGATGTTAAAGATACCTGGCGCGATTGATAAGTTTGTTACGACCATATAAGGTTTGTTTTTACGGCCAACTAAATAAATAGCTAATAATAAACCTAATGTCGCACCTGTACCACCTAAGTTAACAAAACTATCAAAGAATGGTTTATTAACGATAAATGGTGCATCATGTCCTGCAGCAATCGCTTTCACATTTGCTTCGATTGCAGGTGCATTGATTGTTTGCATCAATGGGTCAACCATGTTTGCTCCATGTAAACCGAAGAACCATAAGAATGGTGTGATGAATGCTAATAATAATGCTGATGGATATGAGTTTGCAAGTCCCATAAATGGTTCTTGAACTAATGTGTAAAATGCGCCTACAATATCAGCTACACCAAATGCAGCAAAAATCGCAGCAATCAATGCAAAGAATGAAATAGTAATCATTGCAGGTAATAAT
The DNA here is from genome assembly GCF_017316125.1 of Enterococcus sp. DIV0660C. Lineage (GTDB taxonomy): Bacteria > Bacillota > Bacilli > Lactobacillales > Enterococcaceae > Enterococcus_B. Next base: position 50,421 of record NZ_JAFLWA010000020.1, read on the forward strand.
GAAGCAAATGCTTTTGCAACTGCTGGTGGAACACCATCAGGCATTTTAATAATTAATTTTTCATTTCCACTTAATCGAACAAAAATTTCTGTTGAGACAATCCCAACAATAATTGCAATAAATAAACCAGTCGAGCTCATGCCCAATGCTCCGCCTAAAGCGAAGAATGATCCTAATGAAATGACACCGGCAGACACGCCGTCTTTTTTATAACTATTCGCTAGATGATAAGCTAACAAGAAAGCAATCAAAACCGAAAGGATTGCGAATGTTCCGTTCCACGCTGCGCCTCCGAAGCCTTTCCACGCTTCTCCACCAAAAATCGAATTCATTAATTCTTGGAATCCAGGAATTGGTAAATTATTAATCATAACTGCTAACGCACCTAAAATCATCAACGGCATACTTACCATAAATGAATCACGAATAGCAACTAAATGTCGTTGAGCACCAATTTTTGATGCTACAGGTATAAAGTGTTTCTCCATAAATGCAACAAATCTATCCATCTTTCCTACCTCTTTCTTTTACCCCTTTTACACGTCAATTCGACGATATAAATCAATAATTTCTTTTGCTAAATCAGTAAACGCGATTGATGTCATCAAGTGATCTTGACTATGAACAGTCAATAATGTAACGTCCACATGGTTTCCTTGTGCTTCTTGCGTAAGCATTTCTGTTTGTGAATGGTGTGCTTGCACTAAAGATTCTTCTGCATCTTTGATTTTTGCATCTGCTAATTCAAAGTCACCACTTTTTGCGGCAGCAATCGCTTCCATTGCATCGCTTTTTGCATTTCCGCCAAACATGATCAATCCCATGATTGCCTCAAGATTTTTTTGATCTTCCATTATTCTTCATCCCCTCTATTTTTATTCAAGTTTTATTGGTTAATTAAGTTTTCTGCTTGTTCTAAAACTTTTGGACCGTTCATCATGCCGTAATCTTGCATATTGATTACATCCAACGGAATCCCTTTTGGTGCAAGTTTTTCTTCAAATTGATTTTTCATAAATCGAACTTGTGGACCTAAAAGTAAAACGTCTACATTTTTTTCTTCTAGATGACGGTCAGCATCAGAAGCTGATACAGCAAAGATATCTGCTTCCACACCTTTTTCCTCAGCTGCTTTTTGCATTTTAGTTACTAATAGACTAGTACTCATTCCTGCTGAACAGACAAGCATAATTGTTTTCTTTTCCATTTCGAACACATCCTTTTTTCTTACTTACACTTTTATATAATGCAAGTACCGTGCCAAAAATAAAAGCGCTTTACATTACTACTCTATCAAGGGGTACAGATGTCATCCGTCAGTGCGCACACTAACAAATTAAAATACACAAGTTATTATTAGTGTGCAGTGTTTTCGGTTTCATACATGATTTCTGTGCAAAAAAAGAGTATGAAACAGTTTTCTTTCAATCAACTGTTTCACACTTCAAGTATTTTTTACTAACAAAGCTATTTAGTCTAGTTTATTTTTTGTAGCCGTAGAGATTTAATTTTCCAGATAAATACTCTCCAAGATAGATTTCGTTGATTTTTTGGAATCCATTTTGTTTAATTTGTTCTTCCAACCAAGCTTCATCTTTTTTTATCAATTCCAATACGTCTTCATTCGACTGGCCATCAACAATAATTGGATAACGAATATTTTCATCACCAAATTCAATCAGTGTCAATTGACCGTTTTGTTCCAAGACAGCACGCTTTACATTTTCTACTTCGTAAATACCATTTGCTCGAAGTTTAAACATCAATTCATTGGCTGAGATTCCATTTTTCAAACATTCATTGACATCAACGACCCCATTTTGAATCAAAGTAATGGGTCGACCATCCACTATTCGTTTCACATAGCGATTATGCTCTTTAGCAAATTTGAGAACTAATACTAACAACGTCCAAATAATCAATACCAATACAAATTGCAATACAGTAATTGAGTCATTATAGATTACGCCCCCAATAATACCACCTAAAACATAATTTTGGACCTGATCCATCGCTGAAGAAGGAGCTAAATTTCCTTTTCCCATCAAATTAATTTGAATAATCAAACAAATGATCCCTAGTGCAAATTTAATAATAATTGGTGTATAAAACTGCATATTTTTTCTCCTTATTCGTTGATAATTTTAATTTCTGGATTAGTAACATATGCTCGTTCTAGCGTATAGGATGCCTGATCTCCACTTAAATTGACTTTATAAAAATCATCTGCGATTTTCACAATGATCCCGTCGGCCAGTTGAGTGGAATTGACCAAGATTTCTTTTTTTGCTAAGTTTTTTTCTTTTGAAATTTGTTCTACTAAGTTAACCATTTGAGAAGACTGGGAGTGACGACTTTGATTCACTTGATAATCTGAATACTGCACACCAGAAACAAACAACAAAAATAAGAAAAAAATAATACTAAGATCCCGATACTTCGTTTGTATTCGATGCCTTAAATACAAACTAAAGACCACTACTAATAGAATCAACGAACCAAAAATAAAAAAGTATTTTACATAATCATTTAAATTCGTTTGTGCTTCCAAATATGAAATGCTGTAAAAAGTCATAAAGTCCTCCTTGCTCATCCCTTTTGAACTAAAAAATTTCCAGTTCCGTTCTCAAAAATGATTGTTGCTCTCCATCACCTAAGGAAACACGACCAAATTAGAAGAACCAGAAATGATTTCTACGTTTTTACACACTGAACAACTTACACAATTCAATCAAAATAGGTCTGAAATATTTGTTGTAATTCTGCTTGTTTTTCTTGATCAGCTGACCATTTTTGCAGATTCGATGGCGACTGTTTCGGGACTATCTGATTAATTAACCCATACAGACCATAGATTGGTTCATTTTCACCAGCTAACCAACAATCAGCGCCTAAAATGTCTGCTGTTAACTGACATAAAACAGTAGACTCAAAAAATCCACCACTGATTGCTAAAGTACGTGGTTCTTTTACCATTTCATGAAGTCGCTTAATGTTGAACAGCAAACCTTCAATGACCGCACGAATCATCTCTGCTTTGTGATGATGGATCGTTAATCCTTTAAATTCTGCTTTTTGATTGGCTTTCCATAATGGTGCTCGTTCTCCATTGACATACGGAAAAAAACGTAGGCCCTTAGCACCAATTGATGATTGCGCTAAGTAGTCAGGAATTTTTTCATAAAACTGCATTGGCTCATCTGCAAAGATTTGGCTTGCCCATTCAAGTACTTTACCACCATTATTTGATGGCGCTCCAATCACATAAACATTTTCAGTCAAATAGTAACAAAAGTTTTGACGTTGCCAATCAAAAATCGGTGTATCAGTTATTTCTCGAACAGCAGCACTTGTACCAATAGTCAAACTTGCTGACAATCCATTAGCTAGGTAGCCACCATAAGCCGCTAAGCAACCGTCACTTGCTCCTGCAAAAACTTGTACACCAGGTAAAAAGTTAAACTTATCAGCTAATTCTCTTTTGATCAAAAATGGCGTCGTTGGCGCCACTAACTGCCCTAATTGTTCCTGACTGATGCCAAGATAAGCTAAAATTTCTGTATCCCATTGCTGCATGGCTAAGTTCAATAAACCTGTAGCAGATGCTGTAGACAAATCAATAGCTGAAATTCCAGTGAAAAATTCCATGAGCAATTCTTTTAGACCCAACCATTTCGTTTTTTCTGGGTACATTCGCCTTTTTTGAAAATAAAGGATTTTAGCAAAAGGTGTCATTTCATGGATCGGTGTCCCTGTTTTTTGATAAAAACGTTCGGCATTACTCGTCTGTTTGAATACTGTTATTTCCTCCATACTTTGGGTGTCAGACCAAATAAACACCTGCTCAAATTGTCCATCGACCACAGGCATGCAACTGTGCATCGCCACGCTAAAACTGATTTTCGTGACTCTCTTTCTTAATGAAGTAGGTAGCGTCTGTAATTCATTTTGGATAAGTGCTAAAATTTCAGAAGCTTTCTGATAACGAACCCCCCCAGCCTCATTGTAAGTTTCCAATGGAACGCGATGATACAAAATAGTTTCCCCTTCAGCGATTGCGCCAAATTTGATTGCAGTGGTCCCAATGTCGACACCTAAAAATATATCCGTCATTTTTTAGTCTTCTTTCTTATTTCTATCTAAATTAGTTTCCTCAGCTTTTTCATTTACACGTGAAAGATTATTTAATCTTTTTTCTTGATGTTTTAAATGAATATATCCCCAACTAACGACGATTAATGCACCAAGCATATTTACGATACAATCCTTCATTGTATCGATCAGTGCCTCATGTCCACTTAAGACTTTACCTTCTCCTGTCATAAATTTTTGCATATTCGTTCCCAACAAATGATCTGCTAGAAATTCATATACTTCCCAAAATAGCCCAACCGTTGTTGCAAAACAAAAAGCAAACAAACTAATAAAAAATGGACTCAGCTGTAAGGTTATGCGCTGACTTCGATTTAGGTATGCGACAATAATAAACCCTAAGGCTCCTAACATCGCCGCACTAAAGCCATGTAAGATCATGTCCCAAAACGGTATTTTGTAATAAAAGTTTCGTACTTCTCCCAAATAAATGGCGCAAAATAAAAAGAGGAAGAAAAGGATCTCCATCGTATCAGGAATCTCAATATCAAACTTTTGTTCTACTTGTTTTGGTAAAAATATGATAATCATTCCTGCGACACATTGTAAAATCATCAACACATAATCACTTTTGACGTGTTCGTGCTCCGTTGTTGACGTTCCAGATGGTGTTTGAATCATCATGACTACCGCATATATAGTAGAAATCGCTAGTAAAATAAAAACTAAATAAAAAATTACCTTTTTCTTGTCTAACCACTTTTTCTTCATAACAAGCTCCTTTGCTCATCTAATTCTTCCAATGAGTCTTTTCCCTTATAAACATGATACAATAAGTGCATAGAAAATAGGAAATAACTAAGAGGTGGCGTCTAGTGAATAGTGAAAAATCATATACTCAGATCAAACAACTTATTGAACAAGAAACAAATCAAGCAGGTAAAAGTTTCACTGTTGGAAAGTTCACAGGCATTGGCTGGTTATTTCTCCAATATTCACCAGATGATCCAGTTTCACCGTTGATTGCAGTCAAGCAATACGCCAAAACTGTTAATATTTATGTACCTATCGCCGAAAATGAACCGCCTTTGGTTGAACAATATGCCCGCATCTTTGGCAAAAGCAATTTGGGTAAAACGTGTATTCGTATTTCCTCCTTAACACCCACACGTTTAGATGCGCTAAAAACATTAGTCCAAAAAATCAAAAAAGAAGCGGAACAAAGCGCGTAACTGCGCTTTGTTCCGCTTCTTCTTTTATTATTTTAAACTGGCGAAATCAACAACTTGATAGCCTTTTGTTTCAAACCATTTTTTTAACGCAGAAGAAGTCAAAGTTTCTAAGTCTTGACAACGCGGCAAGGTTAATGTGCTGTGGTCTAACACGTATTGATCTAGGAAACCAGGGTGAAGATGTAACTCAATGACTGTTTCTTCTGGCAACATTTCGTAACCAAACGCATCGTCTGTAAAGTCACTCAGCTTCGTTCCACGATTGAGGACTGACATTAACTTTCCGAAATCAGGAATTTCTGCCACTCGATAAGGTAATTCTTTTGGTGGTTGGTAGCCATAAAATAAATTAGCATGGATGCCATACTTTTCAGCTAATTCAAATAAAGCTTGACCAACTGCTTGGTCCCCAACGGAATGTGTTTCCATGTGTACTGGAAATTCACCAAGTAATTCTTTAAAACATAAAATTTGTGCTTCCATTTCTTGTTTGATTTCATGGTAGTCAAATGTCAATGTCCCACCATTTTTGTAATGACTAGAAGAGAGGAATATGCCGTTTGCATCCACTAAACTAGGAATTTTTTTCGCATCCGTCACTGGTTTCCCTAAAGTAAAATTGATATGCAGATTGATTTCCACTGTTGGATCAGTTGCTTGAATCAATAATGCTCCGGCTTTTGCTTCAGGCATATTCACCATTAACGAGGTACTTTTCACGATTCCTTCTCGCACACTTTTTGCAATGCCAAAATTAATAGCTTCTGACATCCCTAAGTCATCTGCATTTAAAATAAATTTTCTCATCATTCAGCCTTCCTTTTTCACTTACTTCGTTTGAATCAGATGATTTTTATCGGTTAATGAAATCTTGACTTCTGGATAATCAAGCATATTTGTCAAAACGACTGCTGTTGTCGTATCGTAGTCAGTCAGTTGACTGAAATCGACTTGTCCAATGACTTGTCCTGCAGTTACTCGATCACCTTGTTTGACTTGCCAAGAAAAACCTTTCCCATTTAATTCTACTGTATTCAAACCAATATGGATCAACAATTGCTTGCCATCATCAGCAGTAAATCCTATCGCATGTTTTGTTTGAGCAATTAGTTCCACGATGCCGTTAACAGGTGCATATACAGTGCCATCACTTGGTTTGATTGCAAATCCTTCTCCCATGCTTTTTGAAGAAAATACCGGATCATTGATTTCTGAAATTGGTAAATACTCTCCATTTAAAGGAGCTACTACTAAGTCCGCTTCACCTAAGCCAGTAGAGACAACTGGTTCTGCGGGAATGTTTTTCTTTTCTTCATTAGTTGTTTTCATTTGCTTACGCATCCACCAAGCAGTGGCAATTAGCGCTACGAAAAACGACACGCCATTCGCTAACAGTTGTGCACTAAAATTATTTCCTGGTCCTACAAACATTGAGAATGTAAAAATATTAGCTACTGGTGTAAATGAATAGGCTTTAGTTTCAAAAAATCCACTGATTGCTCCACCAAGTGCTGCAGAAATCGAACCAATGATGAAGGGCATTTTATACTTCAAGTTAATCCCATAGATAGCAGGCTCTGTGATTCCAAAAAATCCTGATAATGAGGCAGATGCAGCAATTTCTTTATCTTTTCCTTTTCTCAAAAACAACCAAGCACCCACTACAGCACCAAATTGACCAAATACACCATTTGATCCAATCGGTAAAATCGTATCTGCACCAGTGTTTTGAATATTGATTAAAGCAATCGGTAAGATTCCCCAATGTAAACCAACCATTACTAATAATTGGAATAAACCACCTAATAAAGCACCAGCTAAAATCGGACTAAACGCATACATGCTGAAGTATGCTGTCCCAATCAGATTTGCGATCCCATTTCCTAGCGGGCCAATCAAAGCAAACACCGCAATCCCAGTGATGATAATTGTAAAAAAAGGAACAAATACGGTATGAGTAACTTTAGGCAACACTTTTTTAACGCCACGTTCAATGTAACTTTGCGCCCAAATCGCTAGGATTGTTGGCACTACAGCACCACCATAAGTTTTAAAACTAATCGTTAATCCTAACAAAGAGGCACTATCTAAAATACTAGCATCAGTCAATGGATAGATCATTGCCGCTGCTATTGCCAACGCAATAAATTGATTTGTCTTAAATCGATTCGCTGCTGTTACTGCAATAAACAAGGGTAACAATGTAAAGATACCAGAGGCTAAGATACTCAATAATTGATATAATCCACTATCTACCGGTAAAATGTTGTACATAGAAAGTGGAATCAAAAACCCTTTTAAAATCCCCGCTGCTGCCAGCACTCCGATATAAGGAGTAAAAATAGCTGAAATTGTCGCAAATAATTCATCGTACCATTTTTGTTTCTCTTTTGGTTCATCTCCTTGTTCTTCTGCATCTTCTGGTAATAGTTTAACTAATTCATCAAAGACATCCACCACGTCACTACCAATCACTACTTGATGTTGCCCACCAGATTCCACGTATTGAATCACGCCGGGTACTTCTTTGATTTCTTCTTTCTCAACTTTTTGTCCATTATTTAAATAAAAACGCAGGCGTGTTGCGCAGTGTGTTAATGACGAAACATTTTCTTTTCCTCCCACTGCTTCTAAAATTGCTTGTGCTCTTTGTCGATCGTCCATTTCTTTTTCCTCCTTGAAAATTGTTCGTGAAAAACAAAAAACCAAAAAAACTAGCCCTCTTCAATCAAAAGAGAGTCGTTTTTTTGGTTATGCCTGGTCGAACCAGTTACACTCAAATTTCACTTATTTTTTTAATGTGGATCAGCAGATAAAGCAAATCTTCTTCGTCCAACGTCCAACCGTAAGACTCTTGTAAGTAATGCTCGATTTTCTTGACACACTGCGCTTCTTGTACATATTGTGCTCGCAGTGTTTGATACAATTCATTTTTTCGATACTCAGTTGTCTCATGATTAAGCTTTCGAGCAATAAAATATTTAAGATGTGTCACAAAACGCAAATAATAAAACGAATCTTCTGGGAACTCTTTATGGAAATGATACGTAATAATATTGTTCACATCACTGATAATTTTAATGTAAGGATCCACTTTTTCACGTTCACCAAGACTTGCTTGACTATTGATAAAATGTAAGGCATAGGCGTGTGCTTCTTGTCTCGGTATTTCTTTACCTGTTTCTTCAGCCAAGTAGTTCACCGCCCAATTACCCAATTCAAATTCTTTTGGGAAAAATTTTTCGATCTCAATTCGAAACGGTGCGCTCAAAGAAATTCCTTGATCCAAACGCTGCAACATATAGTTGGTGTGATCTGCAACATTTAAAAACAAAAGATCTGTCGTTGGTAACTGGAGTTCTTGCTCAGCTTTTTTGACAATTTGATGAGCGTAATTCATGACTTCTAACGGAAATTGAGCCAAATTGATTCCCTTTAGATTTGAGTCATTTAGTTGATACACTTTTTCGACTTCATCTTCTGCAATCGTTTTGGGAAATTTTCCAAAGCCAATTCCTACTTCTGCAACAATGACTTCTTTGCCATCTTTCATCGCTAATGCAAAATTGTTATTGATACTCTTGATGATCTCCAACTCGCCACCCCCAATCTAAGACAATAAAAAAGCCAACATTAATAAACTGCTTCCACAGTCTATTACATGCTGGTTGATGCCTGGTCGGACCAGTAACACGCCTTTTATGTGAACATCATAACGGTATCTACAACAAAAGTCAACAACAAATGTAACCGTTTTTTATTTTTTATTACAATCGTTATTAAAATCAGCCATTTATTAGCAAGAATCACAGAACTTAAAAAAAAATGAACCTTCTACCCGATTGTGTAATGGTAGAAAATGCAACTTCTAGTTTTTCTAATTTTTTAAGGAAGCAAATGGGCAAAGTACTACTGTACTCAGTTATTAGTGAGTTGTTGTGTGAAAGAAATCATTTCAAGCAATCCTTGAGCCACACTCGCACCATTGTTTCCAGCTTTCGTCTCTGAGCGTTCAATTGCTTGTTCAATCGTTTCTGTTGTTAGCACGCCAAACATGACTAGCGTTTCCGAGTCTAAACCAACTTGAGCCACACCTTTTGCTTTTGCCACTTCGTTACTAACCAATTCATAATGCGTCGTTGCTCCACGAATCACTGCACCAAGAGTCAGTACGTCATCATATTGTTTCATTGCCAAGATTTTCTTGGTCATAAACGGGATCTCAAATGCTCCAGGAATCCAATAAACATCAATATCCTCTTCGTTCACACCGTGACGGACTAAGCTATCGACTGCTCCACTTAATAGTTTTGATGTAATACATTCGTTAACCCGTACAATGACAATCCCAATTTTTTCGTATGTCCATAAAAGTTTCCTTTAAATAATCAATTGCTGCTTTTTCTGCATGTGCATTGCCATATGCTAAATGTGCGCCGACCGCTAGGACTTGATCGTCTTTCGCAATGACTGCACCGACTAAAGGGTTCGTAAATGTTTTTCCACGTCCTTTTTCTGCTGCTAGAATCGTTTGTTTCATCAATCGTTCATCCAATTGAAATCCTCCTTTCCAAACAAAAAAGTCTCGTGTAATTACACGAGACCAATAGTCAAAATAAACTCAAAGAAGCACGACAAAAATAGAGACACTTTTCCCGTCGTTTGTTTCGATAAGTTTTTCTTCTCCCATCCAGACTTTAACTGTCGGTTCTAGATTTTCACTAGATCAACCACAACTATTGCGAGTCACGGACTTTAAGTTAGCCTTGTCACCGTCGGTCGGGAATTACACCCTGCCCCGAAGAAACATATTCAATTAACGAAAAAAGAATGTCAACTGCTTTTTTCTTGCACTTGATTGGCAACTTGCTTCAAGTCATCGGAGAACGTTTGTGTCGCTTCCGGTAATTCAATGGTGTAATTCCCTTGATTTTTTTGAATGAACGAACAAAGTAACTAGCTTCAACATAACCTAATTGATCACTAATCTCACTGATTGTTAAATCTGTGGTCTTCAATAATTGTTCCGCCCAATAAATTTTTAATTTAGCATACATCTGACTGAAAGGTTCTCCAAATTCTTCTTTCAATTGCCGACTTAAATAGCTTGGACTCAAATTCGTCACAGTGGCTAACATATTTAAATCGACATGACTTCCTTTATTGGCAAAAATCAAATCAATTGCCGGTTGGAGCATTTTATTTTTGGCTAGATAACTATCTTTTTCTGCCGCTAGTTGGTTTTCCAATAAAGAGTGACGAATATCTGCTTGCACTGTTTTTAAATCAACTGATTGATCTGGTACTTCTGCTTTTTTGGAAATACGGAGTGTCTGCTTATACGCTTTAATCAAATAATCTTTTTTGATTGCTTCTGTTACGATGTATTCACTTAAACTTTCTAACATTGTCGCGTTTTTTTGTAAATCATCCAGCGCAAATTTCGGGTATTGTTCAAATAATTCGTGGTGCTCGTCTTTAAATGCTTCTAGTCTTTTTTGATTTTCTACTTGCAATACTTGTTCTAGCTTTTCTTGCCCATCTACAAGCAGAACTTCTCCGGCCATGATTGCACCAACATATTGATTATCAACCATGATTGGAATTGCCATATCAACAATATTAAAATGACAACGGTAAATAAACGGCTCTCCTGTTCGAACGGCTTCCAGGCCTCCTCTTGAATCACATTTTTCACAATACACAGCCAATTCAGGATGATTGCGTACAAACTGACAAAAGGGTTGGACTTGGCTATGTTTCGTAATTGGTCTACCTCGATAATCAACTAAAATAATAGCCAAATGAGTAGCAAGAGCTAGACTTTCTTGAACTTTTTCCCATTTATCTAGATCTAAAACTTGTTCGATATCAAATAAAGTTGTGCCCATTTCTTCACCTCTAGTTAGTAGTATAGGAGTATTTTGCTAAAATGACAAAATACTCCTATTTCGTAAAATAATTCAACACATTCTCAAAAGAAAACGACGTCAAAACTCAATGATTCTTTGATGATAACGCTTTATGCTATAATAGTAAACGATAACAAGGAGGAACTACTGATGAGAAAAGCACTAATTTTACCAACTAAATATGTACAAGGTGAAGATGAATTACTGAACTTAGGTTACTTCGTATCGACTTTTGGCTCTTCTGCATTACTGATTGCAAATCCAGCTGATGTGGCTCGTATTCGACCACAACTTGATGCTACCGCAGAAAAATTTGGCGTATCATTTATTGAAGGCGGTTTCAGTGGTGAAGTCACTCGAGCAGAAACAAAACGATTGCAAGAAGTAGCTAAAGAACAACACACTGACTGCATTATTGGTTTAGGTGGCGGAAAAGCGATTGATGCTTCAAAAGTGGTCGCTGAGGGTGAAAAACTAATTATTGTTCCAACGATTGCAGCGCAAGATGCACCAACCTCTCACTCGGCTGTTTTATACCATGAAGACGGTTCATTTGACGACTATGCTTATTTTAAACAAAGTCCAAGCGTTGTCTTAGTGGATACAAAAGTGGTCGCAAAAGCACCTACTCGTTTCTTAGTTGCTGGTATGGGTGATGCACTGTCCACTTATTTTGAAGCACGTGCAACACATCATTCTTATTCCCGCGTTAATGCAAGTTTGCCAATGGGCTCAAGAGAAGGATTAACTCCTCCTGCTAGTGGTACTTATGCTGCCTTAGCAATGGCAAAATTATGTTGGGAACACCTACAAGAAGACGGCTTGAACGCAAAAATTGCTTGCGATGCAAATTTAGTGACTGAATCATTGAGTAAAATTGTCGAAACAAATATTTTGTTATCTGGTTTAGGATTTGAAAGTGGCGGTTTAGCTGCAGCTCATGCCATTCATAACGGAATGACCGTTTTACCTGGTGCACATAGCTACCTTCATGGTGAAAAAGTAGCTTTTGCAACATTAACTCAGTTAGTTCTGGAAGATGCAAAAACAGAAGAAATGAATGCCGTCATGGATTTTATGGCTTCTGTTGGGTTACCATTGACGCTAGCTGATTTAGGTGTGGATCACATTACTTATGAAGAAGCACTTGAAGTAGCAAAAATCGCTTGTATTCCTGAAGAATCCATTCATTCAATGCCGTTCCCAATTGTTGTCGAAGATGTTGCAAATGCTCTAATCGTCGCTGATCGAATTGGACAAACCTACAAAGATAGAATGCGTAACTAAAAAGGAGTTTTTTAGAATGAAAAAAAGTATCTTACTCGTTTCTCATAGTCAAATGATTACAGATGGGCTCAAAGAAATGATTGAGCAAATGGGCAAAAGTGAGAATGTCGTACTCTTTTCTCTAGGTGGAACTTCTGATGGAGAATTAGGTAGCGATCCAACCAAAATTGTAGATGCAGTCAATGAAGCAACTGATAGCGATATCTTTTTTGTCTTCGCTGATCTTGGTAGCGCGGTCTTAAGTGCTGAGCTTGCTTATGATTTATTAGAACCAGAGCTACAAGAAAAATATGTTCTAGTAGACGCTCCTTTAGTTGAAGGAGCATTCGCAGCTGGAATCACAGCAAGTGTTTCTGATGATCCCGACCATATTGTCAATGAAGCAAAACAAGCAGCACAGAAAGGTTGGAACTAAAATGAAAAAAATCATTAATGAACCACAAAATATTATTGAAGAAATGCTTGAAGGAATGGTAAAAAGTTATTCGACACTTGTTCATCGAGTCGATGATTCCAGAGTCATTGCTAAGAATCAAACAGATAATGTGCAAGTCGGATTAGTTTCTGGTGGCGGAAGCGGGCATGAACCTGCACACGCTGGTTTTGTCGGTGATGGAATGTTAAGTGCAGCTGTTCTAGGTGATGTCTTCACTTCTCCTACACCAGATCAAATCGAACATGCTATCGAAGCAACCAATCAGGGAAAAGGTGTTTTATTAATCGTTAAAAATTATACTGGTGACATCTTGAACTTTGAAATGGCAAAAGATTTAGCCGAAATGAACGACATTCCAACAGAAATCGTTGTTGTTGACGACGATATTGCTGTAGAAGACAGCACTTATACTGCTGGAAAACGAGGTGTTGCCGGAACCGTCCTTGTTCATAAAATCTTAGGTGATGCCGCACGAAACGGTGCTTCTCTAGCAGAACTAAAAGAGTTAGGCGAAAAAGTTGTCCAATCAACCAAAACGATTGGTGTTGCTTTGTCGGCTGCAACTGTTCCTGAAGTTGGAAAACCTGGTTTTACTTTAGCGGAAGATGAAATCGAATTTGGCGTTGGTATCCATGGGGAACCAGGCTACCGTCGTGAAAAATTACAACCTTCAAAAAAATTAGCACAAGAATTAGTTGAAAAATTAGTTCAGGCTTATCCAGAAACACCTAAAAAAGTTGGTGTCTTAGTCAACGGTATGGGTGGCACCCCTTTAATGGAACAGTTTGTCTTTATCAATGATGTATTAACTTTACTTGCGGATAAAGAGATTGACGTTGATTTCCACAAAGTTGGAAACTATATGACCTCTATTGACATGCAAGGTCTTTCTCTAACACTGATTGATTTGACAACACCAGCTTGGGTGGAAGCTTTAACAAGTCCAGTTGCAACCATCTCATGGGGCTAACTTAAAAGAATGATTGACAAAAGGAGAATAACAATGGATTTGACAGTTGAAAAAGTACAAGCATGGTTGAATGATTTTTCTCAAGAAATCGAACAAAACAAACACATGCTTAGTGAATTAGATACACCAATTGGTGATGGCGATCACGGAAATAATATGGCTCGTGGCATGACAGCTTATCAAGAAGCATTTGTTGCACAACAACCAAAAACCATTACTGATACGTTTAAAATCTTAGCTATGTCTTTGATTTCAAAAGTAGGTGGAGCTTCCGGTCCATTATATGGTACGGCATTCATGAATTTTGCTAAAGCAACAAAAGAAGTTACTGCCATTACAAATGAAGAACAGTTAGGTGAACTTATACAAGAAGGGTTGAATGGGATCCAACTACGTGGAAAAGCCAATGTAGATGATAAAACAATGGTCGATGTTTGGGCTCCTGTAGCTGAAATACTCAAAAAAAATCAACTTCTAACTGCAGAAGAAATCACAGCTGCCAAAGAACATACAAAAGATTTACAAGCCAAAAAAGGACGCGCTTCTTACCTTGGTGAACGTTCGATTGGCCATATTGATCCGGGAGCTGCTTCCAGCGCCATTTTGTTCCAAACTTTATTACCTTATCTTAACTAGAAAGAAGCAACTGATTCCACGCGCAGGACGCGTGGTTTTTTTGTTTCAATCGCTTTAGCGATTGAAACCGACTAAAGTCATTAGAAAGAGGCAAAGACAATCAAATTGATTGCCTTTGCCTCTTAGTATATTCTTTGTATTTTTTATTGTTAGAATAAATAGTTTAACGCTACTACTATTGGATAATATGCCCACTTTTCATAAAAATATGGAAACATTTTTTAGAAAATCATTTCTTTTTGCTCGGAGCTGGTCGTTTGGTGCCAAAACTTATTACTTACTCGTGACTGTCCCAATAATTTCATTCACTTCACCCTCTTGACCAGTTGTTACTGAAAACGTATCGATGCTATCTGGATTTGTGAAGACAACGATCATGTCAGCTTCTTTACCGTTTGCCTTCAAACTTGCTAGATCGACTTTTGCAAGCATTTGTCCTCGCCCGACTTGTTGACCTTCTTTAACAAAGACAGTGAATGGTTCACCATTTAATTGAACGGTATCGATTCCCATATGAACTAATACTTCAATCCCAGAGTCAGTTACTAAACCAATTGCATGTTTAGTAGGAAAGACACTTGTAACTTTCCCAGCAACCGGTGCAAAAATTTCACCTGATTCAGGAATTACCGCAAAGCCGTCTCCCATCATTTTTTGTGAAAACACTTCATCACCGACTTCAGTGATTGGAATCACTTTCCCAGTAGCTACAGCATATACATCTTGTGTTTGTGGCCCTTCAGGTTTGCTGATCTCTTCCGTAACTACTACTGTTCCTGCTGATTGATTGACAGGACTTCCATGTAATTTACTCATTTCATCAGCAACAAATTGCACTTCTGTCCCAACAATAACTTGGATATTCTGATCATCAATTACTTTCACTCCTGGAACACCAGTTGCTTTAATTTTTGATTGATCAACTTGCTTTGTATCTTTCACTTGTAAACGAAGACGTGTTGTACAATTATCGATTGATGTTACATTGCTTGCACCACCAAGAGCAGCGTAAATATTATCTGCCAAAGCAGAAAACTTATCGTTACCAGTTGCTAAATCAGGTGTTTCTTCACCTGTACCTTCTTCACGTCCTGGTGTCATCAAGTTGAACTTTTTGATAACAAACATAAAAGTAACATAGTAAACAACAGCCATCACCAAGCCGAGTAGGATCAACATATATGGTTTATTCGCAATTGGTACACGTAAACTCAAGAAGAAATCAATAAAACCTGCACTAAAATTGAATCCTGCTGTCCAATGGAAAAGTGCTGCTACAAACATTGAAATACCTGTTAAAGCGGCATGAACGACATACAATGGCCAAGCAACAAACATAAATGAAAATTCTAATGGTTCGGTCACACCTGTAAAGAATGAAGCAAATGCAGCTGCTAACATCAATGATGCTGTTTGTTTTTTCTTCTCTGGACGAGCACATTGATAGATTGCTAACGCCCCTGCTGGTAAACCAAACATCATTACGGGGAAGAATCCAGCTTGATACATTCCAGTAATACCTTTTGTTCCTTCACTTGCCCAGAATTTACCAATATCATCAATTCCTGCAAGGTTGAACCAGAACACATTGTTCAACGCATGATGCAAGCCTGTTGGGATCAACAAACGGTTAAAGAAGCCATATAATCCAGCACCCACTGCGCCCATTCCAGAAATCAATTCACCAAATGAAACAAGGGTATTGTAAACTGGCGGCCAAATAAAAATCAATAATGCCGAAATCAAAGTCATCACACCAGCAGTTACAATTGGAACCGCGCGCTTTCCACTAAAGAAAGATAATGCCATTGGTAATTTTACTTTACTAAAACGATTGTACATTGCTGCTGCAACTAGCCCAGCTAAAATCCCAATAAAAACATTTTTATTATTGATTGCGCCAAACGCAACGTTTACTTGCTCAACATCAACCTTTGTGAACAATGCAACTGATGCACTACTTACTAAAGTCATCGGTGTCAAGAAAGCAACTAATCCTGCTAAAGCAGAAGAACCATCTTTATCTTTCGACATTCCTAATGCTAACCCGACTGCAAATAATAATCCTAAATTATCTAAAATTGTACTACCAGCTTTAATTAAAAAAGCCGCCAAAATGTTATTTCCACCCCAACCACTTGGGTCAATCCAATAACCAATCCCCATGAACAAAGCTGCTACAGGTAATGTTGCAACCGGCAACATCAATGAGCGACCCATTCTTTGCATATAAGCTTTCATTTTTTTCTCTCCCTAATTTTTAATCACAAACGGCACTACGTAAGCGTTCGATGTGGATTGCTAAATAACCCATTTCCTCACTCGTAATAGACATTTGATATTGTTTAAGTAATAAAACACGAATTTTTTTCGTCATTTCATAACTTGCTATATATTTTTTCTTGACCATTTTTAAAATATCTTCATCCAAAACAGCGTACTGTTGGTTCTTATAACGTTGTAATAATAATCTCAAATGATTTGCTAAACGCGTGTAGCTCAAAGACATCTCTTGTGTGTGCAAATCCACCTCAAGTTCTGCCTCGATCAAACGAATCACATCTGAAATAATCGTCACTTCTCGAATGCTTCGATGATTATTCAATTGATTTCTACGACTTGAATGGATATGAATGGCGATATACCCTGCTTGATCATAGGTGAAAGGCACATCTAATGTTTTCGTCAAATGTTCTACTGCCCATTGCGCAATTTGGAATTCTTCGTCATATAAAACTTCGATTTCTCGTAACAATTTGTTGCGAATTACGATGCCATTTTTCATATTTTCGGCGGCAAATGCGATATGATCTGTTAATGCAATCAAAATATGTTCATTCAACGGCTCCATCAAAACCGTTTCTGCATGTTGAATGATTTCTTCAGCTGCAAATAAATATTTTTCATCGATTTGATTCAATAAGTTTTGCAATCGAAGTTGTCCTTCTGGTTCCATGACAAAAAGGCGCTCGATATCCTTCATAAAAATAAGGTCATTTCTTTTTTTATCAAAGCTGATTCCTTTTCCAATTGCAACTTTTTCTTGTCCGTCATCGTCTACCAACACGGCATTCTGATTAAAGATTTTTTTAATTTTCATAATGAGTTCCTTTTCTGCAGAAATAGGTTTTTGATTTCTCAACTAATAATCACTTTCCAGAAATTTTTTGGCCTAAAAAATTTCTAGACAAAAGAAAAGCATGGAAAAATCACCTGGAAAATTCCTCTCCCACGTCATCTTTCCATGCCTAGTATGATCTAGTCACATGAAATCAATATTGTTAACAACTAAATTGTATAGACCAAACAGTGTTTTGTCAACCGCTTTCTTTATTTTTTGGTTGGCGACTGTTGAGTTAACTTAACTCTGGCCAGAATTCTTTGTTTGCTTTGTGAAGTTCATCTAAAACTTTTTTACCCACCGTATAGTTAGGAATTGTTTTGTTTAACATAACTGCTTCTAATGCGGTTTGATAAGAACCTGACAAAGCTGCATCGACTGTCATTTTTTCGTAAGCTTTCTGCATCTCCATCAGTCCTTTTTGGAAAGTTGGTATGTGTCCGATGGTAATTGTTTCTGCCCCCATGCTTCCAACATATGCCGGAACTTCGATCACTGCTTCTGGATCAAAATTTGCGATTGATCCCTGGTTTTTTTTATTGACTGTAAAGCGTTCGCGCGTGTTATGGATAATAGCATACGCAATATCCACAATATAATTTCCATGAACACCTGCGTGCAAGCTTGAATCTTTGGCGCTGCCATTAGCAATCACGCGACGACATTCTTCATAAATTCGTTTTTCACGACCTTGCATCACATAATCGCCACGAGTAAATGAGGGATCATCATGTGCAATCATTTCATCTGGTGTTAAATAATACTGCAAGTAACAATTTGGGAAATATTCCGGGAACCGTTTGAATAAGCTAATCATCTGGCGATAGGTATCAATCCAATACTGATCTTCTTTCGTTTCATCATTTGATTGTAATAGTGTATCAATTTTACCAGAAAGAACGTCTTCTCTTAAGATTGGTAAAAGGTCGGTTCCTTTCTCATCAATGATATTCGTCCACCATCCAAAGTGGTTCATTCCAAAATACTTAAATGTTAAGTCACGTAAATCTTTGTTGAAATACTTGGCTATCGCGCCTTCAATCGAAATCGGCATATCACAAATACACAATACATTTGCATCAGGAAATTCTCGATAGATCGCTTCAGAAAGAATAGCTTCTGGATTTGTGTAATTGAGAATCCAAGCTTTTGGACAAATTTCTTTTACCTTTCGAATAATTTCTAACACTGCTGGAATCACACGCATGGCAAATGAAAATCCACCTAGTCCACAAGTTTCTTGCCCAACGACACCATTGTTAAGACAAATTTTTTCATCAATTGCACGTTGCTTATTCAAGCCTGGTCTAATTTGCATAAATAAGAAATCAGCATTCACTAACGCTTCATCAATATTTGTTGTATAACTAACTATCACTTTTGAACCTAATTCCTGATAGTACATTTTCGTATATTGACCAAGTAGTGAAACTCTTTCTTCATCAATATCATATAAAACTAATTCGCTTAGATTCAATTCTTCCGCACGTTTTCGTAAAACCTCTAAAATTCCTGGTGATTGTGTTGAACCTCCACCAATCATTACAAATTTATTTCCCACTGTTGTTCTCCTCCATTTATTTTAATTATTAATTTCTTTTAGATGCGTCACATACGCTTCTACTTTTTCACGTTCTTCTTCAACACCCATCCCAATAATGATCTGGATATGCTTTCCTTTATCTACAATACCTGACGCCTTCACTTTTTGTTTCAGTAAATCGATGTCAACTTTTTGTTCATCTTTTACATCCACTCGTAGACGCGTATAGCAGTTAACGATACTTTCAATATTTTCCGCACCACCTAAACCAGCAACAATTATCTGTGTTTGTGGCTCAAATTCACTATCGAGACCTGTTGTAACAACTGTTTCATCAAGTCCTGCAAGCTGAGTTTCACTTTTCTCGCGTCCTAAAGTCGGAATATCTAAACGAATAATCAATTGCTTAAATACGATATATTCCAAGACTGCCGTTGCAAAAAACATAATAGGGATCAAATATTGATGCCCGAGACGACTTGGAAATGCAAAGCTGTTGATAATCATGTTGATACCTGTATCAAATTGAATATTGATGCCCACTAAATTAGTGAAGAATAAGCTTAGTCCGTAAACAACTGAATGTGCTAACCACAAAACAGGCGACAAGAATAAAAATAAAAATTCTAATGGTTCTGTCACACCCGCCAAAAATGCCGTTGTAACCATTGGAATCAAAATGGCCGCAACTTTTTTACGATTCTCGATTCTGGCTGTTTTCCAAATAGCAAAAGCAATCCCGATAGGCAACGAAATCGAACCAAAATTAGACAGATAACCAATAGAGGGATGCATTGACGTGATTTGACTAGCATTTCCCAATTCTGCCAACCAAATATTGTAAGCTCCTTCATACACTTGACCCGCAATTTCAGCGCTGCCCCCTAATGGTGTATAAAAAATCGGCATCCATAAGAAATGATGCAAGCCAAGTGGCAGCAATAAACGATTTAAGAAACCATAGAAGAAAAATCCGGCTGAGCCAGCAGTTGTCGTTGCCTTAACTAGGCTTTCAACGCCAAAATTGATTATTGGCCAAACATAAGTGATTCCCATTGCAAACAAAATCGTAACAAATACAATCAATAAGTAAGCAGATTTTGTCCCAGAATAAGGCGAAAGATACCGGTGCAATTTAACCTCACCAAATCGATTAACCATCCAACCAACCATAACTCCTAATGAGATTCCTAAAAAGACTCCCATGTCCGTAACTTGAATCCCGAAAACCATTCCTTGACCAGTCCCATAAAGACCTTGCTCACCTGCGATTGCTAAGCGATCGGTTATTGTTAACCATGAATTGTTTGCGTATAAAAAAATCAAGTAAGTAATAATTCCTAAAATGGCGGCATCCGTTTTGAACTTTGGCTTTGCCAAAGCTGCAGCAATTCCCACACAAAAAATCGCACTTAGCTGGCCAATCATACCTGAAGACAAAATATTAAATACAAAATTCCCGACATCTTTGGTAAAAGTTGGCATCATCTCAAGTTTTAAGATCGCACAGACAGACAAAATAATTCCTGTAACAGCCATGAACATCACTGGTTGGATAATTGCCTTAGAAAAGACACTAGCCGATTTCATAACTTTCTCTTTCATTCTATTTCTCCTTTTTTAATTTGGCTTTATGCAACTAAATTACGTGCTAATTGACAATCAAGTGATCTGTCGAGACCTCTTGATAATTACAAAGCGTGATCTCTTGCTCATCCAATAGATTTTTTAATTGTTCAGCACACAAAATAGCAACTTCTTTGGTTCGTTGAAGATGAAAACTTGAGCCAAAGTATAACGACTCATCAACAAATGCCGGGTGAACCATCAATTCAGTTACCGCATCATCCTCTACCTGCTCCAATACTGATTGGATTTCAACTAAACAAGCAGTCATATTTTCAGCAAACGGTTGCTTCAGATCACGAATCGCAGGATAATTCATCAAGTCGAGAAATCCACTGATATTTTTTTGATAAGGTAACTTGATTTGTTTTTCCAAATCAAATGCATTTCGAAAGCATAGCTGATATTTCTCAGCAATTTTTTTCGTAATCGCTAAATTTTCTGGGAATGTGTGCACATGATGATGGCTATCTAAATGAGTTAATTTCAACCCGTTTTCCAACAAGTACTCGATTTGACTTGACCATTCATGGAAAATCTCTTCCTCTTTCATAAGCGAACGATTTTTTTTATAATCTTCCAAATGATAAAATTGTCCTTCTTCATTTGTTAATGAGGTTGCAAGTGTCAATGGTTGGCCACAAGTCAACACTAGATGCCCACCTACGCCAAGTCCCTGATTCGCTTTTGCAAGCCGGATTGCTTCCTCTCTTCCTGGCATGTTCGCCATCAGAGTAGTCGAAGTTAGTGCTCCATCTTGATACGCTTTGATAATGCCTGCGTTGACAGCTGCAGAATAACCAAAATCATCTGCATTGATAATTACTTTTTTCATACTTATCCTTCTTTCATCAAAGAAAATAGATTCATACAATTGTATTTGCTTTCTTTATAGCCATAGTATAGTATCTTAATAAAGCGCATACAACGCTTATTTAACAGGTTGATTTCGTTTTCACACACTGAAAATATTTTCAAGAGAGGGACTATTCAATGACCAAAATTTATTATCTTAATCGTTTATTTCCAAACAATTCATTTCATTCGGACGATGAACGAATGATTGAAAAAATTGTCGAAGCAATCCATAGTAATGAAGACTTAGATATTCGCAACATTGCCAAGATCAATTACACCTCTCCTTCCTCAATCAGTCGTCTAGCTAAACGAGCAGGATTTAATAATTTCAAAGAACTTATTTTTTTTCTTTCCAATAAGTTTTCTGCCTCTTCAGTCAATCAAATCGAAGAACTTTCTTTTGTGACAACTAATCATGGGTGGGAAAAAATTGATTGTTACTTCAATGAAGCTTTTTCTGAGAGAAAGATTTATCTATTTGGCGAGGGATTTTGCCAGTTTCTCGTTGATTATACTTACCGAAAATTATTATTAAAAAAAATTTATGCAATCGACTTAGAGGGAGTGGAAATTAGCCTTGTTACTGACGAAACCCCACACACCTTGATTACTTTTTCTCAATCTGGTGAAAATCAAAATGGTTTGATCAAAATGAAAGAGTGTAAAAATTACGGTGGACACGTTATCACGATCACGGCTAACGAAAACAGTAGCTATGCTAAAAAAGGAGATCTCTCGTTTCTGGTCGAAAGTGGTACTGCTGACTCTGGACCAGAAAATCAACAACTTAATTATTTTTTCGGTAATGCTTTAAATTTGATTGAGTATCTGATTGCCCGTTATGCCAATTGATAACATTCTAAATTCTCTACTGTTTCTTGTTATTGGATCAACACATCGAATTTTACCAATCAATGATGCAAAAAAGGACGTTAATCTTGTACTGACCGCCAAAATGTTAGATTTTTAGTCTATCTTTTTGGAGTGGTACATCTCTTTACGTCCTTTTTCGTATATCCTTTTTATTTTGCCATTCTTTCAAATTTCATAACAAAAGCAGAATTTATTTTTGCATTTTTAGTCAATCATTTGCCATTGGCTTCTCCAAGCACCAGCATGAATAGGGCTACATTCAAGATAACCTAGATTATTTTCTATATGGATTACTTGCGTCGGTTTCCAACGATTCACGAACCGAGTGTAATTACCAACTGTTTCTTTTTTCCACTGTGCGCTGTAATACGTTTCTGGCACTACACCGTGTTCGACATATCCTTTTTGATGCTCATTGTGTAGCAACTCATTTGTCTTTGTATTTTTAATCAGAAAATACTCACCTTTAGGAATTATTTGCCATCTTTCAAGATTTTCATTTGTCGTTGACAGAATCACCTTGTCTGATTCAGTAGCTAAACTAAGAAATTCGCCTGTCTCACGATTTTTAATTCCTTGATTTGGTATATCATAGCCAGCATCTTTTTTATAAACCCGTACATAATCAATTGCCCATTCTTTAGGATAAACCTCATTGTGTTTTCCTGATCCTGCGTCTGTGTATATATTTAAAATCATCCCCATTGGATAATCGGGTGCTTGATTAATTGTCCTGAATAATTGACCATCAAAGTAAAATTTAAGTGAACCAGGTTCCCATTCCATACCATAAGTATGGAATTCATTCGTTAAGCTATCTATTCCAACTTCTCCTGGAACCACAGCTTCTGTACCGCCAATTGTTGCTGTTGTACTATCTGTCCACGATCTTGAAAAGAACGGGTCATTCCAACCATATGTGCATACTTGCCATAAGCCTTTCTGGCGATTGGCTTCTGTAACGTTCTTTGTTCCAACTGGTCGCTGAACATTTTCACTGTAATCAAAAAAAGTTTCAATGATATCAATTTCGCCTGTTTCTCTTGAATTTTCCCAATCATTCGTATCATTTTGCATACCAACTAACCACCATGCCTGATGGCCGCCACCACTACTATTTGATAATTTTGCTCGGATTTCAAAATAACCATATGTCGTTGCATACCCACCAGTTTTCTCATCCCCCAGCATTTCATTTTCAGGTGAGATAGGAGACATCAGTTTCTTACTGCCACTAAAATTATGAATCCAGTTTTTATTAAATGATTGAATTGCACTGGATTTGACACCTGTTGTTCCGTATCCATAATTATCCTTATCTAGTGTTGGCGCCCAAGCTTTTTGATCTGGTTGGATGGACTCAATCAATTTTCCTTCTTCAAAGCGATAATTCGCTTTAGCATCATTCGGATCATCTGCCCAATGTTCCAAATATTTGTCATTCCATTTTGATCGATCTAAAGTTGGTCCATTGAATTCATCGTGAAAATCTAGTGTATATCCGTTTTTTTCTGGAATTTGTTCTTCTGCTTCTACCACTTTTCCTAAACTCAATCCAACACTTGCCACAGCCAGTACACAAACTAACTTTCTCATAAAAGAAACCCCTTTCATTTTTTGTTCAACCAAAGTGTAGCACAGCTTTTTAATTGACTAGCTTGTGATTTGTTATCATGAATCTATTTTTATATTTTGAAAATAGTTGCAAGTTAAGAAGGAGCGTTTCATTCAACCCAAAATAAAAAATACGATGCCCATAAGCATCGTATTTTTTATTAAACATTTAGTCAAAAATTATAGAAGAACTACATTTTTTCGTTTTTCTACTATAGAATAGCTGAGTGTTCATCGGTATAAATAGTATCATCATTTGTACCAATAATTGGATCATGAATAATATCCCACATCGCACCAGCATATTTCAGTTGCGTAATTACTTGATATCCAGCAGGGGCATCCGCAATAGGTAATTGAGGATACTGTGCTAAAAGTTGACCATAATCAATTGTGATATGTGCATCTACACCACCTGAACCAATCCAAAATGAACTTGGTGCCTTAATAATCAATCGATCAGCATAGATTTCACAGTTCGCAGCAGTGATTTTTTCTTCAGCACCCATCCCTAAAATACCTGTAACTGAGATTTTCCCACTAATTCCTGAAACAAAACTTGGTACAGAAGCAGCATATTTAAATTCTTTAGGTAATTTGATTGTTAAAGCTGCCTCATCACCGTCAACGAAACCAAAATCTTCTGAATGATAATGTAAAGTCAAGCTACCAGTTCCGGGTACACCTTCAATATAAGGAGTCATCATTCCTTCTAGAGTACCTTTGGCAATACCAATGAGCGTTCTGGAATTTGTTGCTACGCGATCATGCGTACTTACTTGATTTTCAGTAGATGATACTGCATCTGCAAAAGAGTTAACACTTCCTAAATTAGTTGCTAACAGTGTCGCACCTACTAACATAGTTGTTAAAATTTTTTTGTCCATTCTATTCTCTCCTTAATGTTTATATTATTATTGGGTAAATATTTTTTATATAATATTTATAAGTACTACTAAAAGACGAATAAATATATTTCTCTAATAACATATTTTGTATTAAAAAATTAAAAATACTTGCATACCACCAATAAATGACGATTCCTACGTTGACTTTAAGTGAAAAGCGAAACATGATGATAGAGATAATCGTAGTTATAGCGATACTCAACCATTTTTCTTTTCTTGTACCTATTTTAGTTGCATTCAAGCACCCTACCACTAAAAGTATGACTAAATAAATCATTGGAGCTACTATAGTCGCGTCTGGTTTTGAAACATTAAACCACAAATAAGGATAGTCTTTCATTTTGTGCAGTGCATTTAAAAATGTTGCGATGATTACACCCTCAAAAACTATAGATGCAAAACTAAGCAAAGTACTTCCATTCCTCGAACAAGAATATACAACATTTAACTTCTCTAGATTCTCTAGTTTTGTACTTGTTGATTTCTGATATTGTGCTTGATTTTCTTTTATTATTTTTTTTAATAATTTATTTTTGTACCTGTAAACTCGGGTAGGTATCGTCAATGTTTTGACAAAAAAAGTGGTAATAAATATGGAAACAAGCGGTCCTAAATACTGATTAAGCCATTCTAAAATTGAGAATAAGATCAACATATCATCACTCACTCTAAACAACTAGATTTAAAATATCAGGATTGATTTTGATACTTTTGATTTCAACAGGTAATTCCGAGCTAAATTGCCGCACATATTTCAAAACATCTTTTTTGTAACAAGTAAACTCTATACGATTTTCAGATAAATCAAAATCAAATAAATCTACTTTGTTTTTAGCAAAGTATTCTCCCAATAATTCAATTTTTGTTTGTGGATAAGTTACCGTTACTTGAATAGGTTTCTTACTTTCTTCACTGGTTAGTAAGTTTTCTTCAGAAAAAACTATCTTTCCTTTATTGATCAACAATACTTTATCTGCCAATGACTCAATCAATTGCCAGTCATGGGTAGAAACAATCATACTCACTTTTTTTCGTTTTAATTCCTTAAATAGATTTACAAATTTAAACACTGTCTCTTCGTCTACTCCTGAAGTAGGCTCATCTAAAATTAAAAATTTAGGATCAAACAATAATGCTTGAGCTAAACTTAGTTTTTTTTTCATACCAAATGAGTAGTTTTTGATTAAGAGTCTATCCGGAACTTCCAAATTAACACGTCTAAATAAATCTGCTATTTCGTTTTTTCTTATTTTTTTCCCTTTGAGAGAAGCCATATATTTCATAAAATGTGGACCAGTAATTTGATTGTACAAAGCATCTGTATCAGGCATATAGCCAATAGAATCATATTTATTCTTTGGTATATCAATTTCGCCACTAGTAGCATTTGAAACTTGGGCTACTATTTCTAATAATGTAGACTTTCCCGAACCGTTTTTGCCATTGATCATGACGATTTCACCATCAGCTATTTCAAAATTTATATTTTTTAGTAAATGATGCTTTGAAATAGATTTATTTATATTTTTAATTGCTATTTTAGGGTTCAAGATTACACTTCCTTTTTGTTAAATATGATTACAACGAATAATAAAAGAATAAAAGAAAGAATATATGGAATCATAATATAGATGCCACCCTTTAATAGATAAAAATATGGAAATATATACTGGAAGTACTTGACTAACATATTAGATGACTCTGTCACGTAAAGACCTATTGTTGGGAATAGTATCCCTACAAAAAGTCCCATAAAATTGCTAAAATTTTCTTTCTTTATTAGTACAGACAATAGCATAACAATTGAAATAAAATAGGAAACCGCACTACACAGCATCCACAGTATATAAAAACTAAATGTGACCCCTAAAATGCTTAACATACTGATATTTATCAGCATGCACATTGTCCAAAAAAGGAAAATCCCTAAAAATTTACCTACAATAAATTCCTCGCGAGAAACTTTAGATAGTATAAATTTCAATGTTCCATCAGCTATTTCTTTATTTAACACACTGTGAGAAAATATAGAGATCAACAGATAACCTAAAATAAAGAAAATAATACGTAACCCTGCGTAAGCTTTTGGAATACCATCAATTGATAATTGACTAGTCAGCATATTCGATATATTATAATTAAAAAGGGCTATTAAGATTACTAATAGTATCATTTTTATATTAATTGCTAGATTTCTAAATTCCTCTTTTGCTACTGCAAACATATAATTTCTCCTTTATTTTATGAGCGTATGTTTGATCCAACAGAGCAGGGAAGAAGCTAAAATTAAGCTAACCCTAGCAAACTTGCAATTTCATTAAGTACAGAAATTGAACATGTTGTTAATAGTTCAATAACGGCTTCCAATCCTTTTTGCACTGCTTTTCCCATATCAGATCCTACTAATGTGTCGATTAGTGTTCGAAATGGTAATGGTAATGTATTCCAAGAACTCATCAAATAAAGACCAATTTTAGTAATAAATGCTGTCATTTTCTCATCTCCTATAATTTTGATTAGCTATACAGTAATTAAGCTAGTCCTAGTAAATTTGCAATTTGGTTAAGTACAGAAATTGAACATGTTGTTAATAGTTCAATAACGGCTTCCAATCCTTTTTGTACTGCTTTTCCCATGTCAGATCCTACTAATGTGTCGATTAGTGTTCGAAATGGTAATGGTAATGTATTCCAAGAACTTACCAAATAAGCACCAAGTTTAATAATAAATGCTGTCATTTTCTCATCTCCTATAATTTTGATTAGCTAGATAATAATTAAGCTAGTCCTAGTAAATTTGCAATTTCATTAAGTACAGAAATTGAACATGTTGTTAATAGTTCAATAACGGCTTCCAATCCTTTTTGCACTGCTTTTCCCATGTCAGATCCTACTAATGTGTCGATTAGTGTCCGAAATGGTAATGGCAATGTATTCCAAGAACTCATCAAATAAAGACCAATTTTCGTAATAAATGCTGTCATTTTCTCACCTCCTATGATTTCATTTCTTCCCTGCTCTGTTGAATCAAAGAATACTTTTTATTACTTTTTAAGAATAACCTTTTCTGTTAACATTTGTTTATTTTGTACAAAATAATGACACGCCTGATTTTAGTGAATACTATTCATCAAAAACCTTATGTTTTTTGATAGTACTGCTTTCTGTTAAAAGCATTCCAATCCTCTCTATGACCGATTTGGTCGTTAACTCCATATATTGTTCATCGAACATAGATAAAATCTCTATGTAATAAGTGATTTCAATTATGTTCGTCTTAGTCTTGTCTCTTCTACGTACATATATTTCTTTTAGAATCCTTTCTATAACTAACTCATAGAAATTTCTACCCGATCTACTATCTCGTTCAATTAATGCTAAACATTCTGGAATAATTTCAAACAACTTATGTTTCAAACAAACGATAACCAAGTTTATAATGTTTTTATTTGATGAATATCTGTAATTTTTATATTTTGTATATTGTTTTAATTTTTTTAAAACATAGTTCTTTTTATGGTTGATATATTCCTTAGGAAAAATAAATAAGATAGTGCAGAACATCTGAAGTTCAAATGCCCCCCAAGTTTCACACTTGTTTAAATAAGCCATTAATTCCACTATATACTTCTCATCTTTTTTTTCTAATTTAGAAAAATCACAATTTTTACTTAATAAATTTTTTGAATAAACGTACATGTACAAATAAAAAATATCTTGACTCTCTAAATACTTTTTTTCTAAAACTTTTATAAAAATTCTTAGTTTGTGTTTGTTTCCTTCGATATTTACTTGTTCAAAATAATTACTTACAGTTTGTTTATCATTTATTCTATTTGAGTTTGTTAGAAACAAGAATTCATTAATATCAACATTTAATCTATCCAAGTAAGAAACAATAACCTCAAATGAGGGTCTGGATATCCCTGCTTCAAAGTTTGCCAAAGTTGTTCTAGATGTTATCCCATCAGTCAACTGTTTTTGTGTGATTCCTCGTTCCAAACGCATAGTTTTCATTAATTCCCCATACTCCAAAAGAACACCTCGCAATCTTAATAAATCGCTAAATAAATCCATTTTAAATAAAAGAACACTTTAAGGTTATAAAAATATCAAAAAACACTTCAAAAAAAACATAATTATATATATATTATTGCATCTTATCCCTCCTCAAATAAAATTATATGTATATATTTCAAAAATAAAAAATATTTCATAAGATAGTATTTTTTTATCTTAAGTGTCATTTTTTCTATTTATAATAAATAAAAAGCTTACTAAATGCGCTTTCAAAGCGTTTTTTATTATTTTTTACGACCATACAATTTGATAATATCCAAAGATGAACTTTGATATAAAACTTTTATCATTTTCATTTCAAATGAAATCCATTTCTTTTATTGTTTGTTTTGAAATAATATTCAATAGTTAAAAAATAACTATTTATAAATAATAAAAAAACCGAAGTGACTAATCACTTCGGAAATATCAAGCGTTTGATGTACCCTCTCAGTTTCGACCAACTATTTAACCCCTGAAAATTTTAGTTAATTCTTTTATTAACAACTAGCTCAAATATAATACACTTCATCAAGAAACAGTCCTTGCGCCGGCACGGTTTCTCCCGCACTTTTTCGCACTTTTTGTTCAAAAATCTCCTCAATAGCATCCACTGGCATTTTTCCTGCACCAATCTCTAACAATGTTCCCATCATGATTCGAACCATTTTATATAAAAAACCATTGCCAACAAAAGTGAAATGAAGCATACCTCCGTCTTTTTCAATCGTAATTTTTTCAATTGTTCTTGTTGTAGATTTCTTACTCTTCTTCAAGGCAGAAAAACCAATAAAATCATGTGTACCTACTAATCGTTTACAAGCCTCGTTCATCTTATCCAAATCTAATTCTTGTGGAACATAAAAGCTATGATAACGTTCAAAAGCTGTTGGAATTGGGTTGTTCCAAACGTAATAGCTATACTGCTTCCCACTGGCATTGTAACGAGCATGGAATCTTTCAGGTACTTCTTCAACCTTCTTAACGACAATATCGCCAGGTAAAAAACGATTCAAAAATTCACACATTGTTACTCGGTCCATTGTGGATTCTGTCTTAAAATTAGCAACTTGTCCTCTGGCATGTGCACCAGCATCTGTACGCCCTGAACCAATAATCTCAATCGGTTCACCCGTCATTTGTTTTAATACGGCTTCAATTTTACCTTGGATCGTTTTATCTGAATCCCCAAGACGTTGCCAACCAAGATAACGACGCCCATCATACTCGATTGTTAGTTTGATATTTCTCATTTTCTTGCTCCTCTTATTATGAATGATGCGTTGTGAATAACGCAAAATCGTTTCTTAACTCATCGCTCATTATACCAAAGATCATTGCTGGTATTAAAAAAAACAACTGTTTTCTACTAATAACTTTCCTGCGCTAATAAAAAACAATCAGAACAGCAATCACCTTAGGAGCAATGGCTGCTAAAATCTGTGTCGATTATTCATATTCACTCATAATCAACAAAAACTCTGCTTTTTCTAATTGCTCGTCCAGTTATGTATTGATTACATTTATCAAAGAAAAAAGTTCGACCAATGAAAAATTGATTCGACTATATAATTTGATCAAAACTTTTAACGAAGAACTTGACCATTATTCTCAAATTTACTCAATGTCGCTTACATACATAATCCTTCAGAAAACACTTTTTGAGATAAATTCGCAGCCTTTCTAGCCGTAATAAATTTTTCAATGTTCCTCATTTTAGCTTCAATCAGACCTCACAACAAAATCATTTCTGTCTCGATTTTAACAAGTTTTCTTTGGGAACACTCC
Organism: Enterococcus sp. DIV0660C; assembly: GCF_017316125.1. Taxonomy (GTDB): domain Bacteria; phylum Bacillota; class Bacilli; order Lactobacillales; family Enterococcaceae; genus Enterococcus_B. The sequence continues at coordinate 81,375 of NZ_JAFLWA010000020.1, forward strand.
AATTGATTAAGATATCTGATACTTTTAACTGCTATTCATCCGATAAAGTATTCGCTTTTATCCATGTAAAAAAAAAAGAATAAAAACCATTTTTTGACGCTAATCCTTCTAGATAATTAGCTAAAAAAAGAACAAAAACAAAATAAAAAAAGGACTCGGTGAGAATGCTGACAGAGTCCTTTTTTGCCATTTGTTTTTGAATAATATTTAGTTATTTTCTAGTTACTTTCTTCTATAGTTATTAAAAGAGATAAATAGTCATAAGGTTGGATCGTTGTTAACTCTTGTTTTCTTTCAATTGCATTTACCACGTCACCCATTTTCAAAATTTCTTTTGGCAAAGTAACTTCTTTTGCTGTTGGGTTAGCGAAACGAACTACATAATGCCCTTCATTAAAGTAGGATGGGTAAATGGCTGACACGAGTAATTCTTCGGGAAATTCAATCAATGAAAACTCTCTTGGGATAGTTAACTCGTTTTGCAATGGCCAAATCTTATTGTCTATCCGATGAATAAAGACGTTTAAACTTTGCTTTTGATAGGAAATCGACTGATCTAAACGTGACTCGGTTAGTTTGGCTACTTTCCATTCATCAAACGCACCCTGACTGACTGTAAATCCAAAAGTAAAGTGATGTTCACCTATTTCCTGTGCTAATGGTGTTTGCATCATAATATGCCCTTCATTAGTCGTATCACCGGAAGCACGTCCTGGACGCCATCCAAGGTTGGGTTTTCCAAGTTCACCAGTTGTTGCCATCAATGTGATGTATAATTTTCGGCCGATTCGTTCATACTCTTTCAGACCATCTGCATAGACGGTTAAATAAGAATCCTCATTTACAACCGAGATACTTTTATCAAAAATTTCTAAATTCACGGGCTTTTCAACCATTCGTTCTTGCCAATCTACAGGAATAACAGCAGGTTTATTTTCGATAAAACCATTTTGAATTTGAGCAATCGATTTCTCTGAGTCATCTAGAACATTCACGGCCATTCGAATACGATGCGAGTAAATAGTATTTTTTATTGCAATAGTACCTTCCACAACATCGCCAGCACCAATGCTTAGCGTGATTTCGTAGTCCAATTCTATTTTCTCTGGATGTTCTGCTAATCGATCTTCCAAATTTTTCGGTAGCTTAGTCTTTCCAGTAATAATCAAAGTTTCTTTAGAAGAATCCAGTAACACTTCTGCTTTGTCAAAGTTCAAAGGTACTTCGTGATCTCCTTCAAGTGGTGAATAATCATACGTATCGCCAGCATTTCCTGAATCAACCAAACGAATAAAATCAGTGTATTCAACATCGCCGACTGTTAGGATCAGAGAGCCTTCGCTAAAAGTAATGGCTAATGCACCATTTTTGATTTCCGTCTTATTCGTTTTTATAGCTTTCTCTAGTTCAGCTTCACTCTCCTCGAATTCAACAATCGTATATCCTAATGCGGGAACTTCTACTTCTACTTTGACATCCAGCTCGTAGTAAGCTGGTTCGTCAAAATATTCATATCCAATAGCCGTCATCCGATAAGCATTTTGACGTTCAGGATAAAATAGTTCTTTTTCAACAATGGCATAAGAGCTTTCTTTGAATTGAATTTTTTTTGAAGGAGCAACAATATGAACCGTTTTTGGTCCTTGATACTTTGTCGTTGTCGTATTGAATACTAAAACTTGATTAGCATCTAAATCTAAAGCATCTGCGATTCGTTTGACGATTAAGTTTTCTATTCCATCTGCGATTTCATTAGCTTCCTTGATCCTATGGTTGATATCCTCCATGACATTATCAGAGACACATCCACCAATGCTATCATGCGCTTGATTTTCTAACACTTTTTTCCATAAACGACGCAGCACCCCTCTCCCAATACGAATCCCATTTTTTTCAGCAATCAGCATCAATGGTTCAATCCGTTTCAAGATCTTTTGTTCGAGTTTGAAATTAGCTAATTTCATCTGTGTTCGAACAGAACCAATCGAACGATGAACACGAGAGTAAACAGGTTGTCTCAATTCTCCTTCGTAATGTGGTAAGTTCTTTTTACTGCGAATGACTTCCACATAAGAAGGATAATCCGAAATTACATTGTCATACTTACTTGAACGATTAATTTCATTGATGATTTGATCAAAATTAAGTACCATTGACTTTTGATCCACACCAGATGGAACCAAGATATCTTCATTATTCCCATGCGTATGAAGCATTTCCACCGCAACATCCAACTTGTCTTTCACAAACTTCGGCACATCATGAATGGCATCAAGATTCATCATGCCAGTCATATATCCATACGGAAAGTTCATCGCATAAACAATTTTATCTCCTAAACCTTTCCAAATAAAATAGGGTGACGGTGTCATCGTTTCGAAATTCAATCCCCGCCAGCACATAAAATTATCAATTTCTACTTGCTGCAATAAGGTTGGTAAGTTTGCATTAAACCCAAATGTATCCGGTAAATAGCCCACCATCATTGGTTCACCATATTTATTGATGGTGTCGCTGATACCGATCATTAAATTACGCAAAATTGACTCTGCATCAACTAACAAAGCATCTGTTTGCGCGTACCAAGGACCGACAAAGAGCCGACCTTCTTTCATTAATCGTTGAATTGTTTCTAGTTTCTCAGGATTGACTTCAACATATTCATCAACGATAGACGTTTGACCATCCAAACAAAAATTCACGTTTGGGTTACGTTCTAATTCATCCAAAGCTTCAGTAAACACTTGATCGGATAATACGATAGCATCTTCTTTTGTAAAATACCACTCGCGATCCCAATGAGTATGTTGAATGACGTGTGCTTTTACCATTTACGATTGCCCTACTTTCTTTATTCGACTGATGTTTCTTGTGTCGTTTTTAGATTTTTCTTATATTTGATCGATTTCAAAGCATTTACCATTAACGCAGTAATCATTCCGCCAACTGCAATAGACACGAGGTACAATGGAATATTTGTGACAAATGGAATCGCCATGAAAGTTGAAAGCATCGTTTCTTGCGTAATTCCAAAGAAACCACTCAAACCACAGCCGATTGAAGTTCCAACCACAATACTAGGGATCACACGTAATGGATCTTTTACCGCAAAAGGAATCGTCCCTTCTGTGATACCAACTAACCCCATAATCATTGCCGTCTTGGCATTATCGCGTTCGGCTTCATCATATAATTTTTTATTCAATAAAGTTGCTAAAAACATGCCAAATGGCGGAATCGCAATAGCCAATAACATGGCCGTACTTGGTCCGAAACTTCCACTTGAAAATGATGCAACTCCAAAAGCATAGGCAATTTTATTGATTGGTCCCCCCATATCAAAGGCCATCATAGCACCTAAAATCGCGGACATTAGCGCTGCATTCACACCAGACATTCCTTCTAACCAAGCCGTCAAGCCTGCTGTCATTCCTTGAATTGGCGTTGCTAATACATACCATAAAACTACCCCTACTACTAAGGTCGTTACAAAAGGAATCAGCATGATTGATTTTAAACTAATTACTTGCATCGGAACTTTTACTTTTTTCAATGCATTTGCTAAGTACCCACAGGCTAAACCAGCAACCATTCCTCCAATAAAGCCCATTCCTAAATTTTGACACATCATACCTGTAATAAAAGCAGGTGCTAAACCAGGACGATCAGCTATGGAATACGCGATATAGGCCGAGATCATTGGCACAATAAATTGTAATCCTGTTTGACCAATCATTCGCAAGACACCCCAAAAAGTATCTGTTTGATCCCAAACACCAGTCCCGCCAAATATGACGGCAATTGAAGTTAACAAACCTGCAGCTACTACTAGTGGAATCATATAGGAAACTCCACTTTGGAAATGGTTTAATATTTCTTTCCCCTGTTTCTTGATATCCATTGATCCTACCTCCAACAAATTATTAGTTATTGATTCGTGCAATTGCTTTCTTGATTGTCTCTTCTCCATCCTTTACCACTTCAGAAGTGCTCACAGTAAGAATTTCTTTTCCGTCAAAGCGGCTGCGTTCTGCTACGTTCGTATCCACCGCAAAGATAACTACATCAGCATCAGCAATTTCTGCCTCAGACAATTTATTTTCCATTCCCATTGCACCTTGCGTCTCAACCTTGATTTCAATGCCATTTTTCTTAGCAAATTTTTCCAAGTTTGCTTTTGCCATATAAGTGTGTGCGATTCCTGCGATACATGCTGTTACTGCAACCATCTTTGTCATATTCCTTCTCCTCCAATTATTAAAAAGTCAATGCTTTGATTAACTCCTCTTTATTTTTTGATTCTTTAATCTCCTTCACAAAATCATCATCCATTAGTTTGCCAGATAACTCTGCAAGGACACGTAAATGCTCGTTTCCCTTATCCGCTTCTTTGATAGCTAATAAGAAAACAATGTTTACTGGTTGATCGTCTAAGGAACCCCAGTCAACTTCATTCTTTAGTTTGGCAACTGCAACTGTTGAATCAATTACCGCTTGACTTTTCCCATGCGGAATCGCTATGTTATGGCCAATTCCTGTTGTCATATGTTCTTCTCGTTCAAAAACATCTTTCTTAAATCGATTAACTTCAGAGACAAACCCATTAGCTGTCAGTAACGTTGCTAATTTATCTACTACTTCTTCTTTAGAGCCAGCCTCTAAGTCTAATACGACATTTCGTTCGTCGATTTTTTCACGTATCATCTATACCGCCTCTTTCAATATTTTTACTAATTCTTCAAAAGAGGAACTACCTCTTAGTGTTGTTAGGGCTTGTTGGTTCGAAACAATTTCATTAAATGTTTCATACAAGCTGTTTAATTCAGGTTTTACCTGTTCGTTTAACGCGAAGAAGAACACCGAATGGACAATGGTCCCGTTCCAGTCAATACCTTGCGGATTAACATAAATGCTAATAATAGGTTCATTGACATACGCTATCTCTGCATGAGGCATTGCAAAATCGTTGAGTGCAGTAGAAGACAACGTTTCTCGTCGAGTGGCGCTTTCTAAGATACCTACTTTTGCATAGCCTTTTTCTTGAAGAGTATAGGCAATTGTTTTAAGAACGTTTTCCTGAGTATCTTCGTTTTTCTTGCTAAAAAAACAAAACTTCTTATCAAGTAATGAGAAAAATGCACTATCTGGATCTAACGAAACTTTCAAGTATCGTTGAACTCTTTTGATATCTGTTTCAAGCATCAACGGACTTACGACTACTACCGGAAATTTAGCGTTCTTGATCGGAATCGTACTGATTACTAATTCGTCTGTGATATTTTCTTCCTGAAGTTCATTGATACTCAAGACTTTTTTGATTTTTATCGAATCTGCAAAATTTCTATTGATTCGCTGTTCCAATAATTTTGAAGTTCCATATCCACTGCTACAAACTAACAACACATCAGACTTATTAGGTCTATATCTGTCTAAAAAGGATTGAATATGAAGTGCTACATAAGCAATTTCGTCATCGTCAAACCTCACCAAAAATTGTTCTTCTATTTTTCCGAGCAACTCGACACTAAGAAAGAAGGCTTGTTTGAATGATGATTTGATTTTTTCTGTATACGGATTATGGATATTCACACCTAAACGTAACCGTTTAACAGCTGCATTGAGGTGAAGGACAAGGTTATTAATGAGTTCTGCGTCTGCACTAAACTCATTCAGCTCGTCAAGTACCAGTTGCTTAAGTTGCTCTCCCATATCAAGATTAGGTAAAGAAGACTCACTCAAATTATGATTCATGGCATTTTTTTCAATCGCCGAGATATGAATATCAATATATTCTTGTTCATATTGAGGAATACTAAAATGAAAGTCTTTTTCCAACATATCAATCAAATAGCTAGTGTTTACTAAAATTTCTTTTTCTGTTCCGCCTTCTTGTAATAAAAAATTATTAGAATCAATTCGTTCCAGTGCGATTGCTAGATGAATCGCTAGTGTTTGAAACTCGTAATCCGTAAATTGTAATTGGGTTTCTTCCATAAAACGATTGAGAATCATTGCTACTTTTTTCAAAATTTTCTTATCTAAAAAATTATTTGCTTCGCCTAAGAGATTAATATTCAAATCCAATAAATCTGATTTATTACTAGAAGCAGTAAAACCGCCCCAATAATAATTCAATACTTCTGACATTAATTTGCGCTTGCCCTTCTCACTCGCATTGATCTTCAATCCATTGCGGTCAGAAACCACTACCATTCCGTGTTTCATCACTCTCTTTTTTACTTCCTTAATCGTACTTTCCATCGTTGATCTACTAACATAAAGCTCATCTGCAAGATCTTGTATTTTCAAAGAACTATTTGTATTCAGTAACTTGGCAAATACATAAGTGATGCGATCTTCTGATGTATCCACTTTAGTAATCTCAAAATCTGGTAGTCGTTTTCTTAAATGTTCTTTGTCACCTACTAATGAAACACCTTTTTTTGGTTGGACAACAATTTGTAGATCTATATCCTTTTCAATTACAGCTTTTAAATTAAAAATAGCTTTACTAATTGTTTTTGTCGAAACTTGAAGTTGCTTAGCTAATTCTTGATAAGTAGTGTGATTATTTTCCAACAAAAAATTTAAAATTCTCATTTGACGATCGTCTAACTTGATACTCACATAAGCACCTCCTGAATACATTTTTATTTTATAACTATTGTTTGCGCTTTCATACGGAATTTAGTTCATCATTAATGTGGAACTCCATCAGGCATCTAGCAATTATCAAGGAGATTCTCTCCAAGAACACACAGAAAATCAATATTCTGTAAGTCAAATTGCCTTTTCTTTGTAAAAAAGATGAGTAAAAAAAACAGGAGTTGTGACAAAAACTTTGTCATACCTCCTGTTTCCAAACACATGGTGTTCTTTATTGATTGAAACTAACCATTTCTTTCATAATCTTCTTTTATTTGCATCGCTGAAAAAATAGATGAAGCTGATGCGAATGTTTAATCTTCTTATATCTTTGAGGTTGTTTCTGATAGAATTGTTGATGATGATTTTCAGCTGGCCAAAACGTTTTTGCTTGGCGAATCTCTGTGACGATAGGTTGGCTATATCGTTTAGATTGAATCAGTTGTTCTTTTGATTTTTCAGCCAATCGTCTTTGCTGTTCATTCACAACAAATAGAATTGAACGATATTGTTTTCCCCGATCTTGAAATTGGCCAAAGGCATCTGTAGGATCTGAGATTTGCCAATAAATTTCCAGTAATTCTTCATACTTTATTTGGCGTGTATCAAAGATGATTTCTACAGCTTCCACATGCCCAGTATAGCCACCACTGACTTGATCATAATTGGGTGCTTTGGTTTCGCCTCCTGTATAACCAGATAATACTGAGATCACACCCGGTTTTGTTTCAAAAGGTTCAACCATGCACCAGAAGCAGCCTCCGGCAAAAATCGCACGTTCCTGATACAAGGTTGAAGTTATCTTATGTTTACCGTAATCATAAGCGCTCGCGCTCGCCGACTCCCCTGTGATCCTTAAATAAAAATCCATCACATCCGGTGTCAAATTATCTCGCAATGCTAAAGGACGCAAGTTGACCTCCAGTTTTTCTATTGCCTGCTTCGTTGGCATCCTTACTATATTTTCTTTTGCTTCTTCAAATTGTATTCTTTCCCATTCTCTTGTGTTTGGATTCAAAATAAGATTATAAATATCTGCTTCCACCTGTGTTATATCCAACATACAATGCCCTTCTTTCAACTTTCCTTCTCGTTTACTTAAAAATAATTACTTGATATTTAGCACAAAGCATAACAATCTCTTATTTAGTCAAGCTTGCCTATGTTTTCTAACTTCGTAATTGAAAAAAGCTTAAACAAATCATCGGCAAATAGTTAAAGAAAAAACTCAAACGTTGAAAAAAGCCCAATTGTTTAAAAAATGTGAACTGACTAATTGACGGAATCCGTGCTAATCCGTAAAGACCTGCGATCAGCAAACTAATAACAGTTAAAACAAGATAAACATGGCTAAGTGTGGTTTGACCCCTTTGTCGATAGAGCAAAACAAGTAACAATGGGAAAAGTAAAAATCCTGCATAGCCTAGTCCAGAACCTGTGTTATGAACCCAAGTCGAAAAATTCCAAGAACTTTCATTCGTATTGATACTGAATAACCCAGTAAAAATACAATCACCTATCCCATATAGACCAACTGCTGCGACTGCAAGTATCGCAAGTGTTTTTGATGTTCCGACAAATAGTTGATACAACGCAGGCAATGACAGAACAAAAAAAAGTCCAGATACAACTGACCAAATCAAAAAAGCACTTCTGACTGGACTATTTACGTCACCAAACAAGCTTATCACGGTAGTCATTTGATTTAGCTTAGGATAAAAAAGACCAAGGATATAAGGGGTCAACAAATCACTAATCACACCTAATAATAAAAAATAAAAACCGTATTTTTGTAAAACAATCATTTTATCTCCTACTTTTTGTGATCATTCAATAATCTAATGATCAAATTTTTTTTATTTTAACACATAATCTTAGTATAGTTGTCTTTTGAACAATCAACAGACGTAAAGCAAGTTTCATCCCCAACTTAGAATTTGTCTTGAACGGAAGAATCAATTTGTCAAACTCCATCTCAATCAAAAAAACGTAAGGCAGATGTCAACAACATCTGACTTACGCATACATCTCCCTCAATCAAAAATTTATTAGCAATATCTACTAACCTAAAAATTTGAACACTTCTTCTCGGTCATACAGTTTAAATACTTTCTCACATAAAAATTGGGTAATCAGTGCCGCAAAAACAGGAATGACTAACCAACAAAGAACAACAAGAACAACATTTAACCCTGCATCTAAAGAAGCCAACGGACCAACGAGCCCGACTACACCAAATCCAGCAGAAGCAGGTGTACCTGAAATAGAAAAGAGTGCAACAGGAATAGCTGTGATCACTGCACTAACTAAACAAGGAATAAGAATTACTGGTTTTCTAAATAAGTTAGGCATCATCATTTTCATCGCGCCTAAAGCAATCGCAATTGTCACACCTGATTTGTTTACCTTCCAAGAATTCACTACTAAAACAAAAGTCGTTGCCGCTACACCCATCGCAGCTGCACCAGCAGAAACACCATCTAATTGGATTGCCATTCCGATTGCTACTGTTGAGATAGGCGAGATAATCAAAAAGGCAAAGGAACAACCAATCAGGATAGACATTAATAACGGTTGTAAAGTAGTGAAGTTATTAATTAATGCACCAATTGCAGAAGTAATCGCTGTTACATAAGGAAACAGATAAAAACCAAGTAACCCAGCACCTACACCTACAACAATTGGCGTTAACACAATCGAAACCGATCCGAAACTATTTCCAATTAGTAAAATCAGCCCGACAGCAATCGACGCTGTCAGCATCGTGTTAATAATATCACCTGTGCCAGCACCAACATAAACACCTGTTTCACCTAACTCAGGTGTGAATTTGACGACACCAGAACCTACAAAAGAAGCGCCAGCTACAACCATCATTCTCATTGGATCAAAGCCAAATTGTAAAGCAATCAAACCACCGATAATCAAAGGAGTTGCTAGTTGAAAAATAACTGCTAACTGTGCGATTGTTACCGCAAAAGGATACGCACTAAAATATTTTAAAATGGCACCTAATACTGCATTCGGAATCAATCCAATAATGATCCCCGTTGCTGTACCAGCAAGAACTTTATTCAGAAAAATTTTCGGTGATATTTTTTGTGAAGTTTCCATTCAATCTCTCCTTTACTTTACATTTAAACTATCTTCTTTTGCATGGACAAGTTCAGTTAAGAAATCACAATAAGGTGTTGCAATATCATATTTCTTACCTTTTCTAGAAATTGCCCCATTGATATAATCGATTTCTGTTAATCGATGATTCTTGATTAGGTCTTGATACATTGAAGGATAATGTAGCCCGATTGTTTCTGGATCAAAACAAGATTCACAATGTGCAATGACTTCTGGAATATCTAGTTCAATGTTTTCTACTGCTGCCACTTTGGCAAATTCATTAACAATCGTTTCCACCATCTTATGAGCAGTTGATGTTCTTCCTAGCTCAGCCATATTAACATCTAAGATCGTACATAGCCCATTCATGGTTCCATTCACACAGGCTTTACGATAAATAGAATAATGAATATTATCAGAAAAATGAGCATTTAGTCCTGATTGAGATAATTTATCCGCCAGTTTTCTCGCAGCTGCTTCTTTTCCAGCACCTAGATTTTGTAACTCTACTGAACCATTGCCAAATAACTTGACCTGACCTGGTCCTTCTAAACCTGCAGTCCACATTGTATTTCCAATATAAATATTTTCCATTGGTACAAACTTCTCAATAATATCTTCATGCCCGATACCATTTAACAAACATAAAACTTCTGTATCTTTTTTGATCAACGATTGGATATCTTGTAGCATCTTTTCTAGCTGCATCGCTTTGGTAAACAGAATAATCAAATCCACCTGATCTTCTTTTTCTACTTCAGATTGAAGAACAATTGGTAACTGTTCTATCACTTCTTCACCATTAAAATTGGCTTTTAAGCCATGCTCTTTGATTTGTTGGACATGGTCTGCCCAACCATCAATTAATAATACGTCATTTCCTCCTTGATGAAGCATTAAGCCAAAACGACTCCCCATTGCGCCAGCACCTGCAATTGCTATTTTCATTTACTCTTCCTCCTTTTTTCTTTCTATTATACTCATTTGAGAATGATTTCACAATCTTGTTTCGTTGTTTGAGTTTTGTTATACAAAATTAGTGGACACAACTGTATAAGCAAGACTACTTAAAAAATGTTGTTCACTATTTTATCAAGCTTCGATTTATATTCAATAATGTATTATTTATTCCCTACACGTTGTTTTTTTGTATATATTAAGTTACGCTATTGTCAATGGACAATTTTCTAGAAAACGTTTTCTAGCATTTTTTATCTAATTTTTGAGAGGTGTTTATTTTTGAAACAAATAAAAAAGAGAAATTATGGTTTCCTAACAATTTTCGTTGCATGTGCAATGATTATTTTACAGCGTATCTTGATGTCAGCAGTCACAGCTCCTACATATGCAGAAAATCCCGGACGGTTCTATATCTATACATTTTTACAGACATCAGTTGTAATTGGTACGAATTTGATCCCCCTTTATATGGGCTATCAGTATCAAAAAATCGCTCGCCTAAAAGGTTCACATTATTTAAGTCGTTTTGCGTTTATTTTCCTAGTAGCCGGACTAGTTTGTAATATCTTTTTTTATGTACAAGCTGGCAGTTTGAATATACGTGATTATTGGTTGATTCTAACTCCTATTAGTCAAAATTACTTTACATACGCTGTTTCTTGTATCTTACTTTTTTGTAGTATTCCTTATGTAGTTAACTTCTTAAATAAACTATCGAATGCAACTATTAAACGACTGCTATTGATTTTAACGATTGGGCTAGTTGGCTGTTCTACTTTATTTAATAAGGATCCATTTGCCTTGCAAGATGGACAGAACATTCTATGGATTTTTTATTTATTTTTGGTTGGTTACGGCGTGAAAGAATGGAACTGGAAAGAAAAGTTTCGTTACAAAATTCCTCAAGTATTCATCAGCTTACTTATTTTATTGTCCTTAGTTATTTTAATGACACAAATTTCACTTATACTTAGAGGAAATACAGATACTGCTTTGAGATTTTCAAAACCCTATTCGCTCTTTGCAATGTATTATACGTTAGCTACATTTTTATTTTTAGAAGGACTTTCCGATAAAATAAAGATAAAGGCAACTGGAGATTTACTTGGAGTTTCTTTGATTGTTACTCAAGTCATATGTAATTTCCCTATAGTTCCTTATCGTGTGTCTACATTTATGAAACGAGAATTTCCAAATTCGGGAAAAGCATGGTTAATAAATATCGGACAGTTTTTTGTTTCCTATTTATTGATAGTATCTGTCTTAGTCTTTCTTTTATTTTATCTGCAAAAAATAAAATTCCTTCGTCGTTTCACCGAACACTTTTCCTTTGATTCAATCGAACAGCTTATACAGAATTCGAAAAGAAGTTTGCGTTGGTTTGTTGCTAATAAAAGTTATTTTTTAGTTGCAGCATTTTTTTACTGCTTTACTTTTATACAGATATTTCTTCTAATACCAAAAGAGGGCTGGAAAGAAGCTATCAAAGTTGCATTAACTATATTCGTTCAGCGTCAAGCCCCAATGATTTTGACAGTGATTATTATTATGGGGTTTTTCTTCTTATTATTGTTAATTTCTAATCGGTTTTGGTACGCCATTACAACTACATTAATCATTAATTTACTACTTACTATTTCAACCGTGATAAAAATGCAAATGCGGGAAGAACCTGTCTTTCCTTCAGATTTAAAGATGCTAACAGGTCTCTCAGAATTATTATCAATGGTCAGTCCAATCTTATTAATCCTAGCTGGATTTATCCTTCTATTATTATTAGTATCTAGCATTATCGTTCAACGAAGACTACAAAAGCAGTACACTTTAAAAATCCATTGGAAACGTCGCTTTGCCAGTATTGCTGTATTACTAGTATGTTTTTCAGGCGTATTCTTCATTAATCACAAAAATTCGCCTTCTTTCTTGCTATTCAATTTGTTCAAAGTAGATAAAACTTTCTTTAATCAGCAAGGGGCAGTAAAATCGAATGGTCCAGTCATTCAGTTTCTAAACAACATTGATATTAAAATTATGGAAGAACCGAAAGACTACTCAAAAGAAAAAATCAATGAGCTAATGGCAACGTATGATAAAAAAGCTGATAAAATTAATCAAACAAGAAATGAATGGTTAGATAATCAGACAATTGTTCTTAATTTAAGCGAAAGTTTTAGTGATCCTGCGCGTGTACCCAATCTAACACTACCTACAGACCCAATTCCTTATATCAAAAACACCATAGCACAAGAAACAGGAGGATTAATGCTCTCTGTTGGATACGGTGGTGGAACAGCCAATATGGAATGGGAAGGATTAACTGGTCTAAGTATCAGCAATCTAGCTGCCTCGTTAGTTACGCCCTATACACAGTTGGTAGAAAGACAACAGGAAAGCCCAAATATTACAGATTTATTTGATGAAAGAATAGCTATCCATCCTTACACAGCTACTCTTTATCGAAGAAAACAAGTCTTCGATAAATTTGGCTTTGACAGATTTTACTACCTAGATAGTCCGAACAAGTTAACTTATACAGATAAAATAGAACAAAGTCCACGTATATCGGACGAATCAGCATACAAAGAAACATTAAAATCCTTGAAGAGCAATACAGAAACTTCACAATTCATACAGTTATCGACTATGCAAAACCACATGCCTTATGATGATTACTACAGTGAATTAAATTACACAGGTGAAGGGACTGCTGTAATCCCTAGCCGTAGAAAAGAACTACAAACTTATATGCAAGGTCTCCATTATACTGATACAGCAGTAAAAGAATTTATCCAAGAAATCGATAAAATTGAAAAACCAATTACCTTTGTCTTTTATGGGGATCATTTGCCTGCCATCTACAGCGGAAATGATTCAAAAAAATACGGGTTAGAGCAACATCAGACAGATTACTTCATATACAGCAATAAATATAGTCGGGAACAAGCAGCTAAATTGAACAAGAAAGTCGTCTCTCCTAATAATTTTGGAGCAATGGCTCTTGAACAAGCAAATCTCAAAGTTACACCTTACTATGCGTTGCTGACAGAAGTATCCGACCAGCTTCCTGCCTTAACGATTGATCCAACAGAAAGTCTGTCAAACCGTTTCAACGGAAAACAAGTCTTCATTTCTAATGATAGTCAAATCATCCAGGAAACAGATTTGACTAAAGAGCAAAAAAAAATTTTAGAAGACTATCGTTTGATCCAGTATGACCTTGTTGCTGGCAAACAGTACAGTGCAACATGGGCGCAACAAAAGATAAAAGATTAACTAAATAAATGAAGAGGAGGCTAACGATTCTTAGTAGCCTCCTCTTTCATTTGCTCTTTAATTATTTAATCGAAATTATCTGTTAAGTTAAGGCGCTGCGCTAATTTTACTAATTCGCCTTTACTCATGTAACTTTGTTGACTCTGCTTCCAATTAGTTATTCGGTATTTTCTTGAAATAAAGATAATTATCAGAACTCACCTTTTGTGTAATTACTCCAAAAGAACTATTTTTTACTACTGATAAATTCTCTGACAATCTTCTGTTCTTCGTGCAGCCACTTTGTTATATAGTTTATTACTTAGGCTCTCATCCATATAAGTTCAAAAAATTACCAATGATAATATATAACTGATCAATACAGACCGATGATATTGGTTAGTATTTATTAAACATTAAAAATATACTTATTTAAAAAGCTAGTTCCCAGATTTTCTTCCATTTTCACAGTTATAGCGAGCATTACCATGAAAAACTGCCTTTTATTGTCTATGAGAATAATAATTTAAAATTGGTACTTCTTGATTAATTAGTTCATCTCCTAATAATCTCTCCAGTTTCTTAGCTTTTCCTGACTCGACGGGAACTATCCAAGCCCAAACTAAATAATTTCGTAAAAGTTCATCATATTTTGCCAATCGTTCATTGCCATATTGAGCCCTTAAAATTATATTTTCAGTACCGGATAAACGATTTGTATTGAGTTGATAAAAAAGATCTCCACCTAAAAAAATACCATCAGAAGATGATTTACCCACGGTAACGACCATTCCATCTTCCCTATGTGTTACGTACAAATATTCATACGGCCTCACTTCACTTAATGAATCAATTATTTCTTGCCCTTTATCTCTAAAAGCCAGTTCTCTCTCACTCTTATTTAGCCAAAGCTTTTTCATGTCAAATGCAATCGGTTGTTTTATTTCCGTAAATTCACTTCTACTATTAATCCAATTTGCAATTAATTTCTTCACATGTTCTAGCGTAAAATTTGATTTATTAGCTACGTACTTTTTTTCTTGTATCAAGGACATTTTGCCACGAAGTTCAAAACTGAGCCTACATCGATCTTTTATTTCTTTGAAAAGTATCTCATCTTCGTTATTCATAGAACCCCTCTATCTCCTTAAATTTCACCTGCTATCAACACTAGCTCTCATCGAAACAACAAACTTTTCTCTGTCGTATGCCATTTATCCTTTACGATTATAAATTCCAAGCCCCTTGAGAAACTTACGCATATATTTATCTCCGCAAGGCTTAAAATTTCGTTGTCCTTCTTTTCTCAAAAATGCGCCGATTTCCCCTTTTGATGGGTAGATTTCTGCCTCAGAAAAAACATCTAAAATATCATCGGTGGTCATAGACAAGGCGATTTTTAGTTTTTTTAGTAACACATTGTTGATGTGTTTTATTTCCTTGCTCTTTTGTGGCGTGTCTGCTGTCGACCTATCGTTTTGCGGACCACGAGCTAAGAGAATCAGACCATTAAGGAATGCGTCAAAAATCTGATTATTAATGGCTTTTTCATACACATTGTTTTCCGCATTGTCTTTGTGCTTGTCTTGGACTTTTGTCAGTACCGCCCTCGCTTCTTCTTTAGTTAATGGTACACCGCCCAGCTCAAAAGCTTTCAGAAAATCTGCATCTTTCAAATCAATGGCATAACGTAGTCGCAATAATCTATCGTTGTTATTCATTTACTTCTCCTAAGTATTTAATATTTACTTCCTTACATACCTTAGCTTCTCTAAAATTTGATTCAATATTGATAATAAAAACGTATCATTTATGATAAGGCGCCCCCGTATTGATCCGAAACACACGATAAATTTGTTCCACTAAAATAAGGCGCATCAATTGATGTGGATAAGTCATTTTACCAAATGAGATTTGTGTATTGCTTCGTTTCATCACAGACTCGCTTAGCCCAAGTGATCCACCAATCACAAATGTCAGATGACTTTTCCCTTGGATACCTAATTGATCAATTTGTTTTGCAAATGCTTCACTCGTTGGATTTTTCCCATTAATTGCCAATGCAAAGACATAATCATGTTCTTTAATCTTTGAAAGAATACGCTCACCTTCCCTGTCTTTGACTTGTTGCATCTGTGCATCACTTAAATTTTCTGGCGCTTTTTCATCAGGCACTTCAATCAATTCCATTTTTGCATACGCCCCAAGACGTTTTACATATTCGTTGATTCCTTGAATTAGATACTTTTCCTTTAATTTCCCAACAGATATTATTTTAATATTCATCTTCTACCCCTTTATCCACACAAAATTACTGCTATTAACATTTCACTTTAGTTTATCATGCTTTTTTCTTTTTTTCTTCCGCACAAGTGGAAAAGTTTTGCACACATAGTTATGCACAACATCCACAGGTTTATCCACAGAAATCCCTGTTTTTTTCCTTGTTTTATCACTATTTTTGATACAAACATATGTTTCTCCCATTTTTATCCACTTTATCAACACCCTGTGCATAACTTTCATACTTAGTTTTCCTCAATAAAAACAAAAAGTTTTGCACAACTACTGTGGAAAACAACAACTAAATTTTTTCATCTGTAAACAAATATTTTTCCTAAAGTTTTTCATAAAAAGTTCACAGTCTAAAAGTAGACTAAATTTATCAAATGAGTCTATACTAATGATAGATAAAAAAGTGAACGGAGGAGGAACACATGGATAAAAAAGATGTGACACCTAAAATGAAAAAAAATAATCAGGGATTTTGGAGAAAGTTAGGACTTGGCCTCGTTGGTGGTGTCCTTGGCGGATTGATTACTGCAGGTATATTTTATGGTGCTATGGGCTCGTCTTTTACAACTTCTTCAACCAGCGCAAGCGGCAATCAAAATTCTGCTGGTGAAACAGTCGTTGAGAATGTCAAAGTTAATGTTGAATCTGATATTACTAGTGCTGTTGATAAAGTACAAGGCGCTGTCGTTTCAGTCATCAATTTGCAAAACCAAAATCAATCAAGCGAATTCGGTCAGCTCTTTGGACAACAGGAACAAAGCAGTTCTGATGAGAATTTAGAAGCTTATAGCGAAGGTAGTGGTGTCATTTATAAGAAAGATGGAAACTCTGCCTATATCGTTACAAACAATCACGTAGTCGATGGCCAACAAGGTTTAGAAGTTTTACTGAAAGACGGAAGTAAAGTAAAGGCTGAATTAGTGGGAACGGATGCTTATTCTGACTTAGCAGTACTAAAAATCAATGCTGATAAAGTCGATACAGTTGCTTCATTTGGTGACTCTGAATCCTTAAAAGTTGGTGAGCCTGCTATTGCGATCGGTTCGCCACTTGGCTCAGCTTATGCTAACTCAGTAACTTCAGGTATCGTTTCTTCTTTAAATCGTCAAGTAACTAGTACCAATGAATCAAACGAAACAGTCAATATCAATGCAATCCAAACCGATGCGGCAATCAATCCTGGGAATTCAGGTGGTCCATTAGTAAACATTGAAGGACAAGTAATCGGAATCAACTCAAGCAAGATTGCTAGTACATCAGAATCTTCATCTGATGTAAATGTGGAAGGCATGGGCTTTGCAATTCCAAGTAATGATGTAGTGAATGTAATCAATCAATTAGAAAAAGATGGAAAAGTAACCCGTCCTGCACTAGGAATCACAATGGTCGACTTGTCTGCTATCTCTACACAACAACAAGAACAAGTATTGAAGATTCCAACTTCAGTGACAAATGGTGTCATCGTAACTAATGTTCAAGCAGCTACTCCTGCTGAAAAAGCAGGATTGAAACAATACGACGTTATCACTAAAATTGATGATACTGAAGTTTCTTCTGGGGTAGAGTTACAAACTGCACTTTACAAGAAAAAAGTTGGTGACAGTGTCAAAGTAACTTACTACCGAGGATCTGAAGAAAAAACTGCTACGGTAGAATTGACAATCGATCAATCTTCATTGAAACAAAATAATTCAAATCAATAATAATGTGTAACAAAAAAGGTGGGACAAAACGAAACGACGTTTTGCCCCACCTTTTTCCATTCATTTAATTTCTATTTAGGAAATGCTTCACCAACAACTGCATCTTCTGGTAAGACTAAAATTCCTTTTTCTGTTGGCGCATCTGGCAAATGTAATTCGCGAGCCGAACAGATCATACCGTAGCTCTCTACGCCACGTAATGATCCAGGCCAAATCATCAAGCCATCAGGCATCATTGCGCCCGGTTTTGCCACAACCACTTTTTGTCCAGCTTCGATATTGGGCGCGCCACAAACGATTTGTAAAACATTTCCATTATCAACTTCTGTTTCTGTAATGGATAAATGATCAGAATCAGGATGTGGGACACATGTTTTAACATAGCCAACAACAATTTTAGGTTCATTATCCGCAATCAATGTCTCGGTAAAACCAGCTTCTTTAATCAAACGATTTAATTCCGCTAATTGTTCTTGGTTAATTGTTACTTGTCCATTTCCTTCAATAGCCAAATGATCAGAAATGTGGAAAAAGTTCCAAGCAACGATTTGACCAGAAGCATCTTTCACTTGAGCTACATTCCATTTCCGTTCAACTTTATTTTCAGTTCCTTTGTCGTCGGCTACAACTACCATTAAGGTATCTCCGACGTGTGCTTTGTTATAAGCAAAAATCATGTTCTTTCCTCCATTATCTCTTGCTGAGGTTTATCTTAACAAAAAAAACACACTTCTGCATGAGATTTTTTTCATTCGCGTCATGAAAAATGACCAAAAAAAGGGAGTGACAAAAGTCAACTTTTGAGTTTGCCACCCACTTTTTTCAACATAGTACTTTTCAACAATCATTGAGTAAAAGAAAGCGAAGATTCTATGCTTCCTCGTCTTTTTCTTCGGTCACAATCAATACATCACAAGGTGCTCGACGAATAACATGGCTAGCCACGCTACCGGTCATAAAACGTTCAACAGCATTTAAGCCAGATTGCCCAACCATGATAAGGTCAATCTGATATTTTTTTGGTAAATTAACAGCCATTGCTTCTTTAACTGACCCGTAAGCTATAATTCCTTCAATCTTTGTATAGTCGACTGATTTTCCATAGTCTTTACAACTTTGAATCATTTCTTTAGCGTTTTCCGTTCCTTGATCGATCAAATTTTGATCCATTGGTGCGTAACCCATAAAATTATAAAATTGTTGGTCAATCACGTTGGCCACATAAACTGTTCCGTTATTTCGACGAGCAACCTCTACTGCTTTTTTAAATGCAGCATTGGCTTGTTCGCTACCATCAATACCTACTAAAATATTTTTATACTCTTGATCCATTTCGACCCCTCCTAATAGATGTTAATCAACTGTGACACTTTTTAGGAAATCTTCAATCTCTTGCTTCGTTTTACGATTTTTATTCACTAATCGTCCTAACTCTTTACCATCTTCAATGACTACAAAACTAGGGATACCAAAAATACTCCAATTTGCAGCAATATCGATATATTTATCACGATCGACTTCAATAAAATGCCAATCAGAAAAATCTTGTTCAATTTCTGGTAGCTGTGGTTTGATAAAACGACAATCACCGCACCAATCGGCTGTAAAGAAAAATACGTTTTTTCCTTTTTCTACATAACTTGCTAATTCCTCTAGACTTTTTGGAATAATCATCCGTTTTCTTTCCTCCTACTATCATCTTTACTTAAATTATACACCTTTCTCACAAACTGACAAACGTTTGAAGATTTTTGTTTTGATAAAAAAAATCTGATAAAATAGAAAATTTCTATCTTATCAGATTTCTTATATTTAGCTTCAATTATTTTCCGTAAACAATCGTATTTACAGTTGATTTGTCTAAGCCTTTCAGTGTTTGAATCAGCATTTCTCTTGCTGCTTCAAAGTCGCTGATGCTAAACATTGTTTGGTGTGTGTGGATGTAACGTCCTACTACGCCAATAACTGTACTTGGGATTCCTTCGTTTTGAGTATGAGCAGCACCTGCGTCTGTTCCACCTTTTGAAACAAAGTATTGGTACGGGATATTGTTTGTTTCTGCAACATCTAACAGATATTCACGTAAACGAGGCAACATGATCAAACCAGGATCTTGGATACGCATCAGTGTACCTTCTCCTAAGTGTCCAAAGGTTCCTTTTTTCGTTACAGTATCATCTGCAGCAGAGCAGTCTACCGCAAAGAATAAATCAGGTTTAAATTTATTGACAGATGCTTTTGATCCACGCAAGCCAACTTCTTCTTGCACATTCGCCCCTGCAATCAAAGTGTGGCCTAATTTTTCATTTTGTAACGCTTCTAGTGCTTCTAAAACCATTGTACAACCATAACGATTGTCCCAAGATTTGCTGATAATATTTTTCCCATTTGCCGTTTTGATCGTTTCAGCAAAAGGTACGATCGTATCACCAGGTAAGACGCCATAGCTCATGGCTTCTTCACGTGATTCAAATCCTGCATCAAATAAAATATCTGTTACTTCGACTGATTTTTGACCGCTTGTTCCACGTAGTAAATGTGGTGGAACTGATGAAGAAATACAAGGATAATTTTTACCAGATGATGTTTTCAAAGTAAAACGTTGTGCCGAAACAACATAAGGATTCCAGCCACCTAAAGGAACTACTTTAAATAAACCATTATCTTGGATTTGAGTTAGCATAAATCCAACTTCATCCATGTGTGCTGCCACCATTACTCGTGGTGCATCTGCATCTTCATGGTTACGCAACCCAAAAATGCCACCAAGACCATCTAGTTGTAACTCATCCACTAATGGTTCCATGTGTCCTTCCATGTATGCACGAATATCTTGTTCAAATCCACTTGTTCCTTGTAATTCAGTTAGTTCTTTAATACGTTGAAATGTTTTTTCTTCCATAATATATCGTCTAAATTTCAGACTAAACTCCTCTCAGACTTTTATTTGATCCATTCAAAAAAAGTTTTCTCCGAATAAATCGACGTTTTCATTATAACTTATTTTGCGAAAGATTGGTTATTTATTTCTGAGAAAAACCGAGAGTATGGTAGAATAAACCCAGATACATGAAGTGAAAGAAGGAGGATTACCTGAATGTCCAAAGAAAAAGACTACAATTATTTTAAAGGCGGATTAGCGCTTGGTGTTGGCCTTGGTCTCTTAACTGGTGTTGCTTCCACAGTCTGGTATCATCACAAAAAATCATTGACCGCGGATCAAGTCCTTTCCAAGATTAAAAATGCCTTTTTAAAAGAAGGCTCAATTGAAGGTTCATGGATCTCTTTTGAAAAAGAACCAATTAGAAAATTTGCGATTCACTCAAATGGTTATCGCGGGGGAATTTCTCGAATGGAAGATGGCGAAATCGTCTACTATGAATTCTTAGCCGATGCTCATACTGGAACTGTGTTAGATATTTCCCGAGAAAAGTATGAATCCACTTTTTAAGACGAAAAACATCTCTCCCTTAGAAAAAATCTGCATTTTTTCTAAGGGACTTTTTCGTTAAAAAATAACTTTACTTTTAGCAAAAATGATTTTTATCTATCTGAACTTATCTAGCATTCTAAGCTAATATACGTTATTCTTAAACTAGTTTTTAAATTAAGGAGAGTGCAACATGGAACAACGTGAAAAAATTGCTGTATTGATTCCCTGCTACAATGAAGAAGCAACGATTTCAACAGTTATTGCTGATTTTAAACGGGAACTACCTGAGGCAGATATTTATGTTTATGACAATAATTCAACCGACAAAACCTATGATCTTGCCATTCAAGGTGGCGCTATCGTCAAAAAAGAACCACGACAAGGTAAAGGAAACGTGATTCGCCAAATGTTTTTTGATATTGATGCCGATTATTACTTGATGGTTGATGGCGATGATACGTACCCAGCTGAAGCTGTTCATGGCTTATTAGAAAAATTACGTTCTGGTGAAGCTGACATGGTAATCGGTGATCGTTTATCAAACGGTACGTATTTTGATGAAAACAAACGGCCCTTTCATGATCTTGGTAATAACCTAGTCAAAAACTCGATCGCAAAATTATATAAAACAGACATTAAAGATGTTATGACTGGTTATCGCGGTTTCAATCGAATTTTCGTCAAAAGCTTTCCGATTATGAGCTCTGGTTTTCAAATCGAAACTGAATTAACGATCCATGCTTTGGATAAAAAATTCAAACTAGTCGAAGTACCAATTGACTACCGTGACCGCCCAGAAGGTAGCGAGTCAAAATTAAATACTTTTTCAGATGGTTTTAAAGTAATTATGATGATTATCAAGATGTGTAAAGACTACAAACCATTACTTTTTTTTGGTATTTGGACAATCCTTTTCTTCGTA
Organism: Enterococcus sp. DIV0660C; assembly: GCF_017316125.1. Taxonomy (GTDB): domain Bacteria; phylum Bacillota; class Bacilli; order Lactobacillales; family Enterococcaceae; genus Enterococcus_B. The sequence continues at coordinate 103,702 of NZ_JAFLWA010000020.1, forward strand.
TTAGGTTTACTTGTAGGTATTCCAGTTATACGTGAGTTTATGGTGACAGGATTCATCGAACGTATTCCTTCTGCTATTCTGAGCACTGGGTTAATGACAATGGCTATGCTTTCTTTGATTACTGGTTTGATCTTAGATACTGTCGTGTCGAATGCAAAAAAAGAATACGAGCTGAATTTATACCATGTCTACCATGAACAACAAAAAGAAAAGTAGTTTGAGGAGGTTCGTATGAATTTAACTATCGCCTATCCTTTTTCTAGGTTTCTATTACTATTGGCTACTTTTTTCCTTTCATTTTTAACAGCTTACGGCTTTGGTTCACTGAATCCAGTAGTTATTATATCTCTAGTAGGATTACTTCTAATCGCATTGATGCAAGAAGGAAAACATCTGTTATCATTTAAACAACCTAGACTTGCTTTTTTAAATGTGATTTTTTCAATGATTTTTGCACTGACTTTAATGACTAAAAATCGGATTCATTTTGAAAGGGTCTCTGGAAACTATCACGAAACAACAATTGATTCTTTCGGTATTTTTCAATTCACACTTTTTGTTGCAATGTTATTTTATTTCTTTTTGATTTTACAATATGCACAAATCTTATTACCTAAAATGAAAGTGAAACTGGAAAGATTTGAAACTCAGTATTTTTCGTTTGGTAGATACTTCATCTTCTTCACACTACTTCTATTAATTTGTTGGAGTCCTTATGCGCTAACTTTATATCCTGGTGTAGTTTTACCTGATTCATTAAGTTCAGTCGCACAAGCGATGGGAGATCAACCAATAAATAATCATCATCCAGTTCTATTTACATTGATCGTAAAATTTTTCGTTCATGATTTGCCTACTAAGAGCATCAATCATGGCGTTTTCCTTTTTTCAATTATACAATCAATTCTTTTAGCAACTACCATCAGTTATTCTCTCTGCTGGTTACTAAAAAAGAAAGTGAATAAATTTGTCATTCTTCTCGCAACTAGTTACTTTGCTTTAGCACCTGTTTTTCCAATCTATGCATTGAATATGCAAAAAGATATTTTGTTTTCTATTGCATGTCTATTATTCTCGTTAACATTATTTGATTTTATCGTTGAGAGTAAAGTGAATTTCACAAGAAAATTAGTTATTATTTTGTTTGCTTTACTAACCACTTATCTAAGAAATAATGGGTTGTATGTTGTGGTGGGGACAGGAATTATTGCTCTAGTTATTTCACTCAAGAACCGACAAATCAAAGCCATTTCCCAAGTGATTGCAGGTTATCTTTTACTCACAGTCTTAGTTATTCAACCACTCATGACTAGATATGCAGTTCCAACAGCTTCCGCTGAACGATTAGGCGTACCAATGCAACAGATCACCAGAGCAATCGTTATGGATGGAGATTTAGCTAAAGATGATTTAGCCTTAATGGATAAAATCCTACCTCTACAAGACTATGAAGCTTATACACCAAGTCTAGCTGACTCCATTAAATGGCATAAAAATTTTAACAATACTTTCTTAGACGAACATAATAAAGAATTCTTACTCTTATGGGGTAGAAATTTACCAAAAAACCTTTCTATTTACACTGACGCTTATATTCTAGAAACATTTGGTTTTTGGGTTCCTGGCGTAAAAAATAACTATGGTTTTCTTGATACTCGTGTCAACACCAATAATTATGGTATCACTCAAATTAATTTAATTGAGCGTTTTATGGGTATCTCAAGCACAACAAAATTGATTGACGCACGAAATTTTTTGGGTTCTGGCACCTTATTATGGTTACTTATTTTTAGTGTTTTTCTTTTACTATCTCAAAAAAAATATCGATTTTTATTACTTCTATCACCAGGAATACTTGTCTTTCTAACTATCATGATTGCCACTCCTGTTGCGTTTAGCTTACGCTATGTCTTTATTTTAGCATTGGGGCTACCTATTTATCTTTTGATACCATTTATCAAATTTGATTTTGAAAAAAAAGAAGGAGTCGATTATGAAACTAATTAAAAAAACTACGATTATTTTCTTTTTATTAATTTTTAGTTATTGTCTAACTTTAACTATCGCTTATAGCATTCCAGATCGTTTTCTTTCGTCTCATGTAACCAGTTCAGTCAAAATATTTGAAAAAGAAGGCAATTATCCTACAATCAATTCAGCGAATGAAAATGGTACAAAATTAGATAATTTTACAGACAAGTTGATGGTAAAGAAATCAATGAAAGATCATAAATTATCCCTTGTAGAAAATATTATGTCGATAAACGGCTATCCTCGGTATTGGCATGGTTATCAAGTATTTTTACGTCCATTGTTAGCAGCTATGTCTCTTGGCAGTATCCGAATGATTTATGCTTCTCTTTTATTTCTTTTGATTGGAATTGTCTCCTACTTTTTAATAAAAAGAACAGACATTTATTTGGGGATTGCTTTCTTATTGTCGTTAGCTGCAGCTAACGTGTCAGTTTTCTTTTTCAGTATGCAGTTTTCAAATATTTTGATTCTGACCTTATTCGCTTTATTATTACTTTTAGTAAAACCAAAACTATTTCAAGACAAAAGTAGCATTCTTCTTTATTTTTTTAGTATTGGTTCTCTAGCAAACTTTTTTGATTTACTAACAACACCTTTGATTTCTTGGGGAATTCCGATTGTTGTCCTTTTCTATCTAAATAGTAAAGATGTTAAAAAGCAGGATACTTCTTTAGGCAAAAAAATAGAAATATTCTTATCCACTGGTTTTTTCTGGTCAATCGGCTACGGCTTAACTTGGTTGAGTAAATGGATCATTTCTTCAGTTATTCTTAAACAAAATATCGTAAAGGATGCTTTCAATCAGATTCTTTTTCGAACAGAGGGAAATGAGAAATATCCTTTACATCGATTAGCAATGCTTAAGGACAACTTCACTTTAATGTATCCTAAAGTAATTATCTTATTGTTAGCAATAACCTGTTTTATTTTCCTATATCTTGCATATAAAAACCGAACAGAGCATTTACCGTTTCAATTTGTTTTAGTATTCTTACTTATTGCCATCACACCTTATATTTGGTATAACGTTTTAGCTAACCACTCACAAATCCATCATTGGTTTACTTATCGGACGCAAATCGTCACCACGTTTGCTATATTAGGTGGTTTTGCTTGCCTTATTCCACCTAAAAAAATAGTCAAATAAAAAGGTGAGACAGAAAAAATTCTGTCTCACCTTTTTATTTTAGTTGACTAATCACAACTTTTACTTCGCCAAACGATAAATGGCATCTGCATAAATTGCAGTTGCTCTGAACAAGTCATCAAGGCTCATAAATTCATTTGCCTGGTGCATTGTATCTGTATAGCCTGGGAACATTGCCCCATAAGCAACACCACGTTTT
>NZ_JAFLWA010000021.1 GCF_017316125.1 Enterococcus sp. DIV0660C
TTGCCTGTTTTTTATTGATGTGTAAATTGTGCTTGATAAAGCTGATTGTAATAGCCTGCTTTTTTCACTAATTCATCATGCGTTCCCATTTCGACGATGTGTCCTTGATCCATGACTAAAATCTGATCAGCATTTTTAATGGTAGAAAGCCGATGTGCAATCACAAAACTAGTTTTACCTTCCATCATTGTCAAGAATGCTTGTTGAATCTTCTTTTCAGTTAGTGTATCAACAGAACTAGTTGCCTCGTCTAAGATCAACATAGGTGGATTACTGATCATTGTTCGTGCAATAGTCAATAGTTGTCGCTGACCATCAGAAATTTTTAGTCCTTGACCGCCAATTTTGGTGGAAAGCTTTTCAGGTAACCGCTCGACAAATTCATACATATAGGCAGCTTTTAACGCTTCATTGATTTCTTCATCACTAGCATTTGGATTGCCGTAGCGTAGGTTTGCCCGTAAGGAACTATCAAATAACCAAGTGTCTTGTAAAACCATCCCAAAGCTTTTACGCAAAGTCGTTCGCTTGATATCACGAATATCGTGACCATCAATCAGGATTTTTCCACTATTCGTATCATAAAAACGCATTAAAAGATTGACTAGTGTCGATTTTCCAGCTCCTGTTTTTCCAACAATCGCAATTGTTTGCCCGGGTTTTGCTCTAAAATTGAAGTCTTCAATCAAACGTTGATCTGGGTCATATGAAAAGGAAACGTGTTCGAAAACGACTTCTCCTTTGATCGTTTGGGGATCTAAAGCAAATGCATCAGAGGCATCAGGTGTCTCTTCTGGTTGATCGATCAACTCAAACGCTCGATCTAATCCAGCAAAGGCAGTTTGAATTTGCGTAGTGATACCAGATAATTCGATAAAAGGTTTTGAGAATTGACTCGAATAGATAGTGAAACTTGAGATAACACCAACGGTAATTGCTGAACCGCTTCGTAAAGCGAGTAATCCGCCAACTAAACCAATTGAGAGATAAGCTAAATGATCAACAAATCGCGAAGAAGGATTTGTCAAAGAAGAAGAAAATTGAGCACGTTGTCCTTTGACGTAAAGTTCCTGATTCAATGTTTCAAATGCCTGTTGACTAGCTGACTCTTGTTGAAAAGCTTTCACGATTTTTTGATTGCCAATTCGTTCAGTAACAAATCCAGAAATATCCCCAATAATTTTTTGCTGTTGATTAAAGTCGTTTTGAGAAGAACGTGCAACCAGAAAGCTGACTAAAAAGATAATTGGGGTGGCACACAAGACGACAACAGTTAACAACGGACTCAAATGAATCATAAAGATAAAAGATAAAACAATGATTGCAACACCAGAAAATAATTGATTGAACGCTGCTGCAATGGCAATCGAAATATTATCCATATCATTGGTAAAACGGCTGACGATATTTCCATGAGCAGTCTGGTCATAATAACGAAGAGGCAAACGGTTCAATCGTTCAAAAGCATCTTTTCTTAGCGCCGCTACGGAGAGATAAGCAAGGCGATTACTTAAGACTTGGATCAACCACTGACTAAGGACATTAACAAGTACTACGCTACCAAAGAGTAACAATAAGTGAAAGAGTTCTTGAAACTGGACGCGGCCGATACCAATCATCAAATCAATACTTTGGCCAATTTGTAACGTCATGACTACTGTCGCAATCCCATTCAATAAACCAAAGAAAATTGCTAAAGCAATTTCTTTAGGATAAGCCATCAAGTAGGGGATAAATCGCTTGAATAACTGCATTGAGAATTTTTTTTGTTTCATTTTATTCCTCCTCCTGTGATGCCACGATTTCTTGGTACTCTTTTGATGTGCGTAATAGTTCATCATTTGTTCCCTGAGCAACAATCTGTCCTTGATCCATGACTAAAATAGTTTCTGCTTCTTGAATCGAACGAACTCGTTGAGAAATAATCAATACGGTACAATCAAGAGAAGTCTTCAATGCTTTGCGTAAATTCAAATCCGTTTGATAGTCAAGTGCGCTTAATGAATCATCAAGAATCAGTAAGGATGGTTTCGCAATCAAGGCGCGTGCGATAGTCAGTCTTTGTTTTTGCCCACCAGAAAAGTTTTTTCCATTTTCCATCACTCTGGTATCCAGACCATCAGGAAGTTGACGAACAAACTCATCAGCTTGTGCAATTGCTAAAGCTTCCCAGCATTCCTCATCTGTGGCGTTTGCTTTGCCCCAATGTAAGTTGTCGCGGATAGAGCCAGTGAAGAGCACAGCTGTTTGAGGAACCATAGCAATTTGCTCTCGTAATTTTTCCGTTTCCCACTGTCGGACATCTAATTCGTCAACGAGCACTTCGCCACTACTGACATCATAAAAGCGAGGAATTAGTTGAGTCAGAGTGGTTTTACCACTACCAGTGGGTCCAATGACTCCAACGACAGTATTTTTCTTCACTTGAAAATTGATATTTTCTAAAGACAAACCAGAAGCTGGTGTATAGCGGAAATCTACATGTTTGAATTCAACGATTATCTTACTATCAAGTTCAGGCGTACTTGCATCTGATGCTTCTTGAATCGAATTTTCCATGGCTAAGACTTCTTTGACGCGTTTTCCTGAAGCTTCAGCTCGGGTAAAAATCACGACTAAGTTAGAAACAACGATCAAAGCTAACAACATTTGGTTCATATAGTTGATCAACGCTAAAACTTGTCCTTGTTGTAGTCCACCAATATTGACTTTGATGCCGCCAACTGTCAATAGACAAATAATTCCTATATTCATAATCAAAGTGGTGGCAGGGGTCAAAAGTGCGGAAATATTGGAAACCAGTAAATAATTCTTGGCTAGATCATCGGTACTCTCGTCAAAACTTTTGACTTCCGTTTTTGTTCGACCAAAGGCCCGAATCACGCGAACACCACTCAGATTTTGACTAACGATTTCGTTTAAATAATCTAATTTTTCTTGAACTTTTTGGTAAAGAGGAATTGTCTTTTTAATAATAAAATACAAGATAACCGCAAAAATAGGTAAAAAAAGTAAGAAGAATAAACCAATTTGCCAATCAATGATAAAGGCCATCACGACAGAACCGATGCTTAAAAATGGTGCACGGATCAATAATCGGATAACCATTGCCAACGCTAATTGCAATTGATTGATATCGTTGGTCATTCGAGTAATCAAGGTGTCTGTTCCAAAATGATTTAGCTCACTGTGAGAAAGTGTATTGATTTTTTTCATGAGTTGATTACGCAATTCTGTACCAAAACCTTGCGAAGCGATCGAAGAATAGTATTGACAAATGATGGCACAAATCAGTCCGATAATTGACATGACAACCATCCAAACGCCCATTTGAATGACCACACCTGTATCATTTTTTTTAAGTCCGTTATCAATCAACGAAGCCATCAATAAGGGAAGAACTAATTCAAAAACTGCTTCAAGAAATTTGAAAAAGGGTCCTAAAATGATTTGCTTACGATAGTCTTTTGCATAACGCAATAATTGAATCATATGATTCCTCCTGAGTAGTAAAATTTTTTCTATATTTATAGTAGAAGAAAAGTGATAAGTACATTACACATTGTAGCTTATGAAATTTGGAATGAAAAGTCAGCAAGCTCTTTCATTAGAGTTTCTTTTCATTTTTTCAGCTTATTGATACAATGAAAAGAAAAAAGGAGGTACTTATGAACGAGTTTATTCGTGTAGTATTGCTATTTTTTATTTACTCATTTGTCGGTTGGTTATGGGAAACCATTTATTGTTCCATTAAGGCCAAGCATTTCGTCTATCGAGGATTTTTGGTTGGGCCAATTACGCCAATCTATGGATTTGGAATTTTGGGCGTCTTGTATTTTATCGAGCCCTTCCAATCGAACCTTATTTTATTGTATGTTTTATCAACAGTTCTGGTCACGATTTTGGAGTACTTGACGAGCTTTGGCTTGGAAAAATTGTTTCATGCTACTTGGTGGGATTATCATGATGTTCCGTTGAATATCAATGGGAGAGTTGCTGTACCGGTCTCACTTTTTTGGGGCGTTGGCTGTGTCTTGATCGTGAAAGTAATCCATCCACATATTTTAGTTTTAGAACAATTGTTGGCGGAACACTTTGGTTTTTATTTACCAGTTATCTTGATTGGGGTAACCATGATGGATCTTGGTTACACATTGGCAAACTTGCAAAGTTTCCAAAAAGCAGTCACAGATTTGCAAAAAGCAATCAATGAACAAAAAGCAAACTTGCAAGAAGCCTTTGAAAAAACCAAAGACGAATGGGAAGAACGTCAAAAAACTTCAGGTACAGTTTTCGGTAAGGGCATTATCTCAAAACCAGAGAAAAAAGCTGCTACTGATTGGTTACAGGCATTTAAAGAGTCAGCAAAAACGAATGATTATTTGCCACGCTTGAACTATACGCAACGTCGCTTCTTGAAGAATTTCCCACAACTATCGTTGAAAGAAGGCAAAGATGTGAATGAAATTCGTCAATTAGTAAAAGAATTGCGTAAGAAAAAATAACTTATATCATTGCTCAAAAAAGCAGTTGAACGAAAAAGTTCAATTGCTTTTTTATTTTGTCCAATAGTTCATTGGTCACGAATTGTATTTGTAATAAATTGTAATATTTTTGACATATAAATTGTAATAATCATTTGTATAATGTAAGAGTTGGTATTTTAGGAGAAAGGTGTTGGAGTTCGTGAAGGCAAAAAAAGCCTTAGTTATGCTTGCTGTCTTATTGTCAGCAAATTTAGCACTACCCTTAGTGGCTCAAGCAGAATCGCTTGATTCTTTAAATGAAAAAGAACAAGTTGCAAAACGTCGGGGTGAAGAAATCAGTGTTGAAGTACAAATGACATTAAATGATGTCAATGAAAAGTATCAAGAAGTTGAGAAAATAAAACAAGAAATTGATCAAAATAAGCAAACGATTGATAAATCAAAACAAGAAATCAAGGAAACAGAAGCAACGATTGATAAGCGCAAAGAAGCGGTTGCGCAACGACTAAAAGATGTGCAAATCAATGGTTCGAACGAGCGAAATCTACAAGCACTTTTAGAAGCTGATACAGTTGCTGAATTTATCAACCGTGCATATGCCGTTCGTGTTCTTCACCAAGCAGAAAAAGATAAAATCGCTAGTTTGGATAGTCAAAGACAAAAATTAGTTGATCTTAATCAAAAGTTGGAGGACACACAGACCTCACTAAAAAAGAATCGAGCTTCTTTAGAAGTTGAAGCGAAGGCTTTGAATGAAAAAGTTGATTCTTTAAAACAAAAGCTAGCAGACAATCAAGTGATACTTAGCGAAATTGCTAAAAACAAAGAGGCCGAAACAACGCGAATCGCTACCGAAAAAGCAAAACAAGAAGCGGCTGAACAGGAAGCAAAAAAACGAGCAAAAGAACAAGAAGTGAAAAGGCAAGCTGAAGTAAAAGAGCAAGAAGCTGCTCAAAAAGCAGAAGCAGAAAAATTGGCGACTGAAAAAGCAAAACAAGAGACTGAACTAGCTAAGGAAGAATCAAAAGAAAAGCCAAAAGAGGAAGTACCAACATCAGGTGCTACCCGTATGATGGAATCTACAGCATATTCTTATTCAGAACCGGGTTCAGGACATATCACTGCCAGTGGGTTAGATTTATATGATAATCCGCAAGCAATTGCCGTTGACCCTAGTGTGATTCCACTAAATTCAATCGTGAATGTTGAAGGTTATGGTGTGGCGATCGCTGCTGACACAGGAGGCGCAATCAAAGGAAACATTATTGATGTTCACTTTACAACGGTTGCAGAATGTGTTGCTTGGGGACGTCGACAAGTAAAAGTAACTGTAATGAGTTAATAAAAAGGGCTAAGGCAAAACGTACAAGCGTTTGCCTTAGCCCTTTTTTATTATTGTGCTAAATTAGTCAAGCGATCTCCTTGTTTGACATTTACATCTATGACGTTATAAAACGCATTTGGTGTGTCATCAATATCCCAAACAGCTAAAACAACATGATAGCCTAGATGGTCAGCAGGGATCGTTACTTTGTGAGTTGCATCTGTTGAAGCAACTTCTCCCCCATGATCGATTGTATCAATCAATTGTAATTCATCTCGAGTTAATGGTTTGTTTTGATCCCAACCATTTTTTGTAATATAGTAATGCCATTTTGTTGTTGCATGATCAGCAGTAAATGTCCAAGAAAAATTATTTTTTCCAGTGAATACAGTATGTTTTGTCCAACGATCAGCGGTTTGTTTGTCTAAAGTATAATCTCCTAATACGCCATCAGCTGAAGCAATGTGACCGTCTGCAGGTCCAGCTTGCGGAAAGCCTTTTTTTGCTTCCAATGATTGAGGATCATCAATAACTGCACCATATTTATCATGAGCGCCGCTCCAACCTAGATTGCTTTTGTCTAAAAAGCCTTGATAACCACGACTTGCTGGTTCCTTAACATAGCCATGTGCATCAACAGAAACAGTCGTTAATGCAGTAAATCCAGTTGTAACTAAAATGAAACTTAATCCTAACAATGTACTCTTTTTCATCTTGAAACCCTCCAAAATAAATATTCTATTTGAGAGATAAAACTCAAATCTCTCAACAACAAGTAGTATAAAATGGAACAGTTTTAAAAAATTATTTTGTATGTTATTGCAACAAAAAAATTATGTGATCAACTATAAGTGCTCTTTAATCGAAGGATGAAGTCCGTCATTGTCGTTAGACCTAACCAATTGAAAAAATGAATTCCTTGATCGATTTCGGGAATCACGCTTTGATCCCCTTGAGATAAACGATCCAAGGCAGAAAAGATTTTATAATAAGCCATATTTAAGCTATTCGTATGTAATTCTGCTAGTTTTTTAAGTTCAGCAAGAAAAAGTGTTCTTAAAGTGTTTGATGAGCGAGTGAAAGATAGTCTAACGCCATTTAAAATAAAATTGGCTAATAAGTTTTGTTGAACAGCAGTATCTTGGTAAATTCCCATTTTAGTAACACTATGATAGAAGGAACGTACGATATAGTCCGTTTTAAAAACAAAAAGACATCTTGAAAATACTGAAAGCTCAAAATGCCCCCAAGTATCGATATGTTCTAAATAATTCATAATTAGTTGAGCTTCTTTTTTGACCTCAGGAGTAATTGCTTCGTTGTCTAAATGATTAAGAATGATTTTCCGTTGGGCGTAAAGCAAACGATAAAAAATATTTCCAGTTTTTTCATATTCTTTTAGTAATTCGTCTTCTTGTGCAGAAGTGAGTGCAGGAGTTGTAAGAAAATAATTGGTTAATTTTTGTTTTGGTGACAGAGAACCATCGTTTAGTAAAAATTCGTATTCCTCTAAAGTCACATTCATTTTTTCTAGATAACTAATCAAAAGCTCAAAACTGATTTTTGTACCACGAGATTCGAAAGCAGCGAGTGTTCCTCGTTGGGAAATTCCCATGGTCAACTGTTCCTGAGTAAAACCACGTTCTTTCCTTAACTTCCGAATCAAAAAAGCATGTTTTGGCATACCAAACACTCCCTTTGTTATTTTATTTCTAGTTTAAGATAACACACTCCGATTCGAATAAAGAAATTCTTCTTTTATGTTGCTTTTTTATTAAAAAGTGTAAAATTCCTTTTGTTTTAAGGAATATTTTGTTGCAATAGCGTACAAAAAAGTCTTTTTTATAAGAGGTAATTTATAATTGAGGAGGATTTTAAAATAAAATAAATGTTGGAGGGAAAAGAATGCAAAAAAAATTATTGTTATTTTCAATTGGTATCATTGGAGGAATATTTGGTTGTGCAAATGGTGTCGCTGCGGATACAGCAGATGAAATGCCAAGTATTGCAAACAAGCAAATCTCGGTTGGTTATTATCATAATTGGCCTGGAGAAATGGGGGCAGGTTATATGGGCGGAGCTCCCGCTGATGTCCAATTAGACCAGATCAATCCCTTTTACAATGTCATTTCTGTTGCCTTTATGAAAGGGGAAGGAATACCTACTTTCAAACCGTATAATATGAGTGATCAAGCATTCAGAAACCAAGTGGCAACTTTAAATGCGCAAAATCGTGCGGTTCTTTTATCACTAGGTGGCGCAGATTCACATATTGAACTTTCAACTGGACAAGAACAGGCTTTTGCAAATGAAATTATTCGCTTGGTCGATACATATGGCTTTGATGGCTTGGATATTGATTTAGAACAAACGGCTGTAGCAGCAGGAGATAATGCAAAAGTCATCCCAGCAGCGTTAAAAATTGTGCGTAACCATTATGAACAACAAAATAAACACTTTATTATTTCAATGGCGCCAGAATTTCCGTATTTGAGAACAGCAGGGAAATATGTACCTTATATCACTGCTTTAGAAAACGACTATGATTTTATTGCGCCACAGCTTTATAATCAAGCTGGAGATGGTATTAGTGTTGGCTCAGAATGGATTGCTCAAAACAACGATAGTAAAAAGTTTGAATTCTTATATGGAATCTCAGATGCCTTTGATAAAGGGGATAATGGCTTTATTCATATTCCAGCAAGTAAATTAGCTTTAGGACTTCCAGCCAACCAAGATGCAGCAGCAAATGGTTATGTCAAAGATCCGAATGTTGTCTATCAAGTGTTTGAAACGCTAGCGAAAAAAGGGACTCCTTTAAAAGGGATCATGACGTGGAGTGTGAACTGGGATGAAGGAAAAAATTCAGCGGGGATTGGTTACAATGAATCATTTGCACGTGCTTATCAAGGATTATTTGAAGAACAGGTGCCTGATACAGAGAAACCAACTGTTCCAACAAATTTAACAGCATCTGCAACCTCAAACAGTGTTTCGTTGTCTTGGAAAGCTTCTACTGATAATGTCAAAGTAGATCATTACAATATTTATGAAAAAGATCAGTTAGTTGGCACAAGTAAAACAACAGATTTTGTGCATACTGGTTTATCAGCAGCAACAAACTATAGCTATACAGTCGTAGCAGTAGACACGTCAAATAATCAATCTGCGCACTCAACTAAGCTAGATGTGGTTACAAAAGAGGCATCCGAGTTAAGCAAGCCTTCTGCACCTACGAATGTAAAAATTAGCAAAGCTACAGCAAATAGTTTAACTTTAACATGGGACAACAACGCTTCAGAAGAAGAAGTGACCACCTATGAGATTTATCGTGAGAATAAAAAAGTGGCAACGACAACTGACAACCAATTCACGGATCAAAATTTGACACCAGAAACAACATACATGTATCAAATCAAAGCAGTGAATCGAGTTGGTCTTTCTGATTTCAGTCAACAAGTAACAGGCACAACAACTTCTGATAGTAGCGAAGTCCAAGAGTGGAAAGTTGGGGTCACGTACCATGCGGGGGATGTGGTAATTCATCAAGGGCATCAATATAAATGCTTGCAGACACACACATCGATAGCTGTTTGGAGTCCGGATCAAGCACCTGCTTTATGGGAAAAGTTAAGCAAATAAGTTAAAAAAACAAATTATGCAAACATCTAACTAGTGCAAAAAAGGCAACTGTTCTTTTAGTTCATAGTTAGATGTTTGTTTTGTTATATAACGTTCATCTTATTGGGGGAAAAGAGTTAAAAAGTATTTCTTGTTGTAGGTGGGTGATTAAAAAACGGAATGTGATTTTATTATTTTCAGCTAAAAAATAACGATTATCAAAATATTTTTCTTTACGAATGAGTCTTTTATGTTAAAAAAACATTACGTGATTGTTTCTCGGATATTACACATGACGAATCACCTTTTAATCATCTATATTGTTCTGTATAATTAAATCAAATATTGCCTTTTTAAAGACCGAAAATTGATTTTTATCGATTGTTTTTTATGCGTTTCGTGGATAAAACAATCGATAAAAAATAGTGATCAGGTGACAAAATTGTTAGGTTGGGAAGGAGTAGATCAGCAATGGATATAGTGAAAAATGGATATATGACTGCTGCAATGCTTTGGCCTAAAAGAAAACTGACCGCGACGATTGTGTACATCATGAGTTTTTCGTTTAATGAAGGCGACTTAATCAAACAGCTTCACTTGAACTATCCAGGAAAGGTGACTGTTTTTTTTGTAGATAAGTGCCGCGAGTATGCGGAAAAGTTAAAGAGTGAAGGGGTCGATGTTCGCCCATTTACGCCCAAAAGTCTGTTTTTAGGAAGAAACCTTTCTTTATTAAAACAAGCAAAAGTGATTATCGTTGATAACTATTTTCCTGAATTAGCAGTGATGGCTTCCGACCAGATAGTCATTCAAGTATGGCATGCTGATGGTGCAATCAAAAAATTTGGTTGGGATGATCCGCAGACGAAGCAACGTAGTCGACAAGACCAAAAGAGGTTTCAAAAAGTTTATAACTCTTTCAACTATGTAGTAGTCAATTCAGATAAGATGGCAGGTATTTTTCAAAAAAGCTATGATCTAAATTTAAACGTGATTAAAAAGGTAGGTTCTCTAAGATTAGAAACAGTTCATAAAGTAGCAAAAACGGTGAAACAAACAAAAAAATTTATTTTATATGCACCGACGTACCGTCCTGAACAAAAAGATATGGAGCACATTTTTACACAAGCATTAGCTACGTTTTCTAAACTATCGGGAGAACAATTTTATGTACATCTACATCCAACGATCAATCAAGAAAATTGGACCTTACCTGAAAATGTACATTGGTGGAATCAAAACATCATGGAAAGTTACCCAAATGTAAAATTATTGATTACGGATTACTCAGCAAGTACCTTTGAGTATCTTACTATACAGGAACAGCCAAAAATTATTTTTTTCTGTCCTGATTTTGATAAATATAAAAATAATCCAGGAATTCAAGATGATTTTCTTGAATGGGCACCTGGACCAGTCGTGAAGAGCCAGGAATTGTTGGGGCAAACAATTCAATCATATTCATATGAAGCAAATGAACAATTGGTAAAAAAAACAAAACTGTTATGGAATCAGTATGAAAATGGCGAAACTGTTGGAGAGATAATGGCGTTAGTGAAAAAGGAACTGGGTGAGATTGGTGGAAAAAACAAATAGGACTGAATACATAAGTGGAGTCCCTGTCGATGATTTAACCTATCAAACAATCGTGGAGGATATTCCAAAATATTTAGCTGCAAATAAAAAAATGTTGATTACAAGTGTTAATCCTCAAATTACCTTGCAAGCTTACCAGTATCCAGAAGTGAAAGCTTATTTGGAGCGGGCGACACATAGGATTGCTGACGGGATTGGTGTGGTCAAGGCTTCTAAAATGTTACGAGGGAATATTCGTGAACGGATAACTGGTATTGAAGTGATGGAAAGAAGCTTGCAGTTTGCGAATCAATTTGGTTACCGAATTTTTTTATATGGAGCCAAAAAGGATGTAGTGAACCAAGCAGCACGAAATATTCAAGAAAAATATCCGAATATTGAAGTGGCGGGCACACTTCATGGCTACACGAGCAGAAATACAGAAGAAGTAATTAAAAAAATTAATCAAGCAAACTGTACCTTTCTCTTTGTTGCCTTGGGATCACCTAAGCAAGAAATCTTTTTGGAAAGAAACGTAGATCAATTGAATGCCAAAGTTTTTCTAGACGTAGGAGGCACCTTTGATGTCCTTGCGGGAGTAGTCAAGCGGGCACCAAAATTTTATTTAGACAATAATCTTGAATGGCTTTATCGATCACTTTCGATGAAGCGTTATGATCGTTTGGTGCAGATTCCGAAGTATTTATATTCGATTCTGCGGCATAGGGACGTCAAAGTGGTCAATAAGACACAACAATTAGATGTAGAAATCAAAAAAGAGTTAAAAGAGTGGAGACATGAGTGAGTACATTGCGAAGAAATCTTGAAATAATTTATCATCGATGGGTGAAAAAAGTTTTTTCTTTACTTAACAAACATCCGAAAGAGAAACTAATCTTTTTTGAAAGTTTTCACGGCAAACAATATAGTGATAACCCACGTGCTATTTATGAATATATTCGGGAAAATTATCCGGAGTACACATGTGTTTGGGCGGTAAAGAAAGGCTTTGAAACTCCTTTCATTGAAAATGACGTTCCTTATGTAAGGCGAATGGGCTTGAAGTGGCTGCTGACAATGCCAAGATCAAAATATTGGTTTTTCAATACTAGGATGCCTGGGTGGATGGTTAAAGGTAAAAATATTTACGTTCAAACATGGCATGGAACGCCACTAAAAAGATTAGGATTAGACATCAAGAATGTGACGATGCCAGGAACGGATACACATAAGTATCGGGAAAATTTTAAAAATGAGGCTGCTCGTTGGGATTATTTGATTTCACCGAATGCCTATAGTACGGAAATCTTTCGAAGTGCATTTGCATATGAAGGAGAGATACTAGAAATCGGTTATCCAAGAAATGATATTCTTCTGTTGCCTGATAAAGATGGAAGAATAAAGCAAATCAGGAAAAAACTAGCTATTGCTGACAATCAAAAAGTTATCCTCTATGCGCCCACTTGGCGAGATAACCAATTTATAAAAAAAGGTGCTTACAAATTTGATAATCAATTTCCTTTCGCTGAAATTTTAGAGCAAGAATCAGATACGGTCATTTTGACTAGACTGCATTACTTAGTGGCAGAACACTTTGATCCTAAACAATATGGCAATCGTGTGATAGATGTTTCTAGTTATGAAGATATCAGTCATTTGTATTTGATTGCAGATTTGCTAATTACTGATTATTCTTCTGTCATGTTTGACTTTGCTTTAACGAAAAAGCCAATAATCTTTTATATGTATGATTTAGACTCTTACGGAAAAGAAATCAGAGGCTTTTATGAGGGAGTACTGGATAAGTTGCCGGGGCCAATCATTCAGAAAAAAGATGAACTTATTTCTGAAATCCATGCAGTAAAGGCAACGTCTTTTAAATCCAGTAGTAAGTATTATGCATTTTATCAACGTTTTTGTATTGATGATATTGATGCGACTGAAAAATTATTAACGAAAATTTTAGGAGGAACAAAATGAAACGAGTAATTACTTATGGAACATTTGATTTATTACATTATGGTCACATCAATTTATTAAAGAGAGCGAAAGAACAAGGTGATTATCTAGTTGTAGCCCTATCAACAGATGAATTTAACTGGAACCAAAAGCAAAAAAAATGCTATTTTTCTTATGAAAAAAGAAAACAATTGCTAGAAGCTGTGCGTTATGTTGATTTGGTCATTCCAGAAAATGACTGGAGTCAAAAAGCGTCTGACATTAAAGAATATCATATTGATACTTTTGTGATGGGAGACGATTGGGCAGGTAAGTTTGATTTTCTGGAAACAGAAACAACTGCTGAAGTTTTCTACTTACCAAGAACACCTGAAATCTCAACAACACAAATCAAGAAAGACTTGAATAAAGTGTAATTTAAGTGATGCTGCAAAGTTGAAAGAGGTGTTTTTTTGAAGTACGAATGTTCATTCATATCATTGAATAATAACAACTTGCGAGGTAGTTTGAAAGACGCCTCGCTTCTTGGCGTTTTCTCGGAGAATTACTCATTACAAGTCAATCAAGAAAATTTTCAGATCGTCAATGTAACGGAAATGCTACTAGCTGATGAACTTATTTTTCAAATTGAAGTCGATCGAGAATTACCGTCTGACATTCAAACCAACTCAATAGTTAAACTAGTTGATTTAAATACGACAATAATAGAATTAAGGACGCATAATTGGTCCATTGAACAGAGGATTAGTCAAGAAAACAAGATACCTATATTTGATTGTTTGATTGAAAATCAGCAATTAAAATTTTCCTTTTTTGATCTGTCTCAAACAGACTTTACAATAAACGTTCGCTCAAAGTCTGGAAAATTATACGAAAAAATTCGTTACTTTAGAAGTCAAACAGCTGGAATAACAACCATTTCAATAAATAATCTTGACTTAATTGACCAGATAAATGAATTAGGTAGGTACCATTTTTACCTTGAAACTGAAGGGAAGAGTTATGAATTTTTACTAGCTAAGATTCATACAAAAAAAAATAAATATCTTGATTTTATATATAAGGATGCTACTCGTGAAGTAATGATCTATGCCTCTCAAAAAACATCGTTATCATTTACAATACAGCCACCAGTTAAAATGAATGAATTTCGTTACCATAAAAAAGCGAAGTTGTTAGCCTTGAGGAAAAAAACATCGTTGGTTATAGAAATTAAGATTCCAATAGAGTATAGAGAAGGCTTTACCTATTTGTTGAAAATCCAACACAGAGGAACGCTAACAGCTGCATATCAATTAGAACCAATAAAAAGAATCGGAAAGAAACTTGTTTTTTCTATTGATTTAACTGCCTATGACTGGGCGTATTATTACTGGGATTTATATTTAGAATGCCAAGGTGAGCAAGAAACATATGCTTGTAGAATAATCAATAAGTCATTCTTTCTGTACTTAAAATTACAGTACTTTTCGGGACGTTATCAGTCAAAAATAGATGAGAACATCGTGTATCCATATCAAACAATGAAGTACGCCATCAGTCTTAATTATCGTCCTTTTAGCGAGTATGAGACGAAAAAATACAAACGAAATGAATGGATTGCTTATGTCCTAGCTCATACGATAGGTCTCTTTTTTTTAGGGAACGATATTTGGTTGATTCATGAAAAATACTCAAATACAGCACAAGATAATTCATATTATTTTTTCAATTATTTACAAGAAAAAACTAATCAACGTGCATATTTTGTAATAAAAAAAGAATCACCAGAGTACAACAAGTTAGATCACTATCAACGACGTCGAGTTGATTTTATGAGTGTGAAACATCTCTTTTTGCTACTTATAGCCAGAAGAGTGGTTGCTTCGGAATCTAAGGGTCATGGTTACGCCTGGCGGGTACAAACAGGACCAATCAAGCCCATTCTAGATAAAAAAAGATATGTCTTTCTTCAACATGGTGTTTTAGGTCTTAAGAAACTTGACAATACATTTAATGCAACACGTTCAAATAATCAAGCAGAACTTTTTATCACATCAGCAGAGTGGGAGAAAAAAATAGTTCAGAAATACTTGGAATATACTCCTCAAAATATTGTAGTGACAGGGCTAGCTAGATGGGATGAGTTACAAAAAAATAAAGGTAAATTGATAAAGAAAAAACAATTTTTGATTATGCCAACTTGGCGAACTTGGTTAGAAGATTTAACTCAAGAAGAATTTATCAAATCAGATTTTTTTCAACAATATTCTCAACTGCTTTCCAATCAGGAGCTCCTAAAGTTCTTGGAGATGGAAAGCTACACTATCATTTTTTATATTCATCCCAAATTAGCGGAATATATTCAATTGTTTGATGTTTCTGCACATAGAAATCTACGTATTATTCCAATGGGCGACGTTCCATTAAACGAACTTCTTTCTGAGAGCGAATGTTTAATAACAGATTATTCTAGCATTTATTGGGAAGCCTTGTACCAAGGAATACCAACAATATTTTTCCAATTTGACATAGAAAAATATCAACAACTGCAAGGAAGTTATCTCGATCTTAATAAAGAGTTACAAGAAACTCGCTGTTTTGATGTACAATCTTTGATTTTAGAGATGAAGCAAAGAGGTTATCTTTCAAACGATGTAAACTTACATGCAAAAACAATCTTTCCCTATATAGATAATCAAAATTCAGCCAGAATTTTTGAAGAAATCAAACGATATGAACCTAATTTAATAAATAGACTAAAACAAAGAATTAAAAGGAATCGACTAGTTGAAATGGTTAGAATACGTATCAACGATATAGTCAGATAGAAGGAATTTTTAACATTCCTATATTGCTTATGAGGTGAACAAATTGAAAACAACGTTAGTAGCTAAGAAGTTAATTTATGATAATCAATCAATTTATATTGAATTATCTGGTGAAGAGAGAATTGAAGAATTGTACTTGACAGAATGTATATCTGGAAAAACATATGAAATACTTGCAAGTAAAGAAGGAATGGGGTATCGCTTTTCTATTCAAGGATTAAACATTTTTAATCGTCCCTTACAAATAGTCACTCTTTTTGGAACAATTAAGGTCAATGAGTTAACAGATAGCTCAGATAGTTCGTTACCTATCCATTTATTAGAAGAAAAATATTTCTTTATTTCTGAATCGAAGATATTTAACTACATGATCTCACCAAATCAAATCATAAAAAATGATGAACAAATCATAGCTCGATTGACAAATAATCATTTGACAATTGAAGAAATCGCAAACTATCGGCAAGTCGATTTCTTTGTGAAAAATGAATCTGGTTACTATTTGAGGATCAATGGTCATCAAAAAGACAATAAACTTTCTGTTGATCTAACCGAAATGATTCAGGAGTTAGAAGTTATTCAAAGCTTCAGCAGTTCTTCTTTTTATCTTGTTGAATATGTATTAGATCAATACGTCGCTACCAAAATCGTTACTTCAAAAGTAGAAAATGAACATGCTCAATTTTATCCTTTATCAGAATCATTCTTTCTACTAGAGAATGTACAACAAACAATGCTTATTCGAAACAAAGCATTTGTAACCTCTGTACAGGATATTCAAAATTTAAAAAATGTATATATTAAAACGCAACAAACAGATTATTCTCAGTTGACAAAAGAAGGTCTTACTTTGCTACCAAGTCAACAAATCCAGCTGTTTAAAAAAGAGAATCAAGCGTTCGTACCTTATAAGTTCTCCAAAAAGGAATTACATGTTTTAAAAAACTATCCCGAGATACTCGGGAACCAAGTGAAATTTTTTATTAAAGGTAATTCTATTTGGATCGAACCACTCACAAACTTACAACCGGTTTTAAAAAATAATTTTAGTAGCTTAGAAATCAGAATAAATAATCTAGAAGAAATCGCTTTGGAAGGCAAAACAAAAGAACGTTACATTCCTTGGCAAAAATCGGGTGAGCGATTCACATTAGATTTATTGAAGACACCACTTTCTCCAAATCAAGAATATAAAATTATAGGGATCAATGGTATCACAAAGCAAAAAATTTATTTGGACTTAAAAGTTCAGCCACAGAATGTATTAAGCTATTCACTCATTCAACACCACAAGCAAACCATGTTGATAACTTATGATTATGAAACTTTTATAGCTAAGAATTATCCAGTCAAAGTTACGAAACCTGTAGGAATCAAGAATATCTGGTCTGAAGGGGAAAAATTATTTTTAGTACCAGAAAAAAGATTCTCTTTAAAACAAAATTTAATAATGAAACGTCGTGGAAAAACTGACTTGATTTTAATTCATTTATCCCTGATGGAAGACGGTAGCTATTTTGCTGATCTCTCGGATATAAAGAACGAATTGGAACAAGATACAAAACTTTATGGTGATTTTTATCTTCAAGAAATCGCATCTGAAGCAATCAAACGTTCGCCATTAAAAATCAAGGATAGTGTAGTTGAAAAACTTCCCGGTAAATTACTGATGGAGTTTGCACATCATAATGAGCAACCTGAGAAATATAATGTTGGTTTGTATGTCAATAAGGACAAAGGAATCAGTTTATTGCAAGATGTTTATCCAGCATACTTAAGATTCATGAAAAAAGTGATTACGAAAGACTTAGATGTAACAGAACTAACGATTGAGAAGCAATTTCTAAACTTAACTATTCCTGAGCTGGATGGCATCAAATCTCCTATCCAGTTAAAAGTTATCAAACGTGCAACGAAGGAAGAAATTATTTTAGAAAGTAAGGTTCGAACAGAAGATGATCCAGCTATTGGGTTTGACTTGTCCCCACTTATCGAAAACTCAGTAGGAGCATTTCCACGTCTTGATTTTCGTCTTTCTCTTGAGACGACCTACTCAAAATATGAGGAATGCAAGTTACGTATGAAAAAGAGCAAAAAGCGTAAAGAAGGGTTGAGTCTAACTCGACTAACTGAAGAGCAATCATTTTTAATTTACACAACAAAAAGTAATATTATTTGTGGTGTGTTTTCAACCTATACTGCTGGTGCGAGAGAGTATTTTCAAGTACAAACAAAATTAAAAGGTATGAAAAAAGCTGGAAACGGCTATGTATTCAAAATAGTACTAAACAGTCAAGAACATTTTGAAGTGGAAAATGCTTATTTGCAACTACGAAGTAAAGAATATAACATGCAAATCAATTGTAAAATGATCAACCAAACAAAAAATGAAGTTGAATTTTCTTTTGAAATGGATTGGAATAAGTTTTTCCCACTGTATTGGGATCTGTTCGTTGGAATGAAATTCAATGGAGTGGTTTATCCAATTAAAATAAAAGGGACGCAAAAAGAAATATTGGATCAAGTGGAAGCCGATTATTTGAATAATAGTTTGTTGAGTGACGATAAATCTAAAATCATCTACCCATATGTTACATTCTCTAACGATATCGCATTTATGATCAGAGAAAAAGAAAATTACGAAAACAAGTGGACAAGTTTTAAAGATAAAGCAGGTTACTTAACTTATCGTTTATTCAAAGGATATTTAGATAAAAAACGTATTTGGTTAGGATTTGAAAAATTTTCTCAAACGGCGCAAGATAACGGTTATGCAATGTTTGATTATGTACAGAAAAATAATCTCAAACAGCAGTATTACTATGTATTATCGAAAGATTCAAAAGATTATTTAAATGCCAAAAAAGAACATAAAAATATTCTTACCCATATGTCGTATCGCTACTTTGTTATGTTATATGCTTCTAAATTATTGATTGCGTCTGAAACACCGCGACATGTGCATAATATTCGAGTGAGATCTGGACGTGCTGCGAAAGCAATTCAAGAAAAGAAAAGTGTATTTTTACAGCATGGTGTTACCGCATTAAAACGTTCAGATGTATTTAAGAAAAGCAAAGGACGAGGCAATTTTGATATGGTAGTTGCAACATCCGACTTTGAGAAAGAAATTTTACATGAAAATTGGCTGTACGATGAAGATGAGATTGCAGTTACTGGTTTTTCTCGTTGGGATTTATTGGAAGATCGTTCGAGTCAACAAGAACGTAAAAAAATATTTGTTATGCCAACTTGGCGTTCGTGGATGGAAGATATGCCTAAAGAAGAGTTTATCAAAACAGATTACTATAATAACTACATGGGCTTTTTAGCTTCAAGTAAGTTAGAGACAATGCTAAAAGAGAATGACTTAGAGATTATCTTTTTCTTACATCCTAAATTCAAAAATTACATTTCAGAATTTAGTGCACCGAGTGAGCGAATCAAGCTTTATGCTTTTGGCGATATTAAGGTAAACGAAATGATTATGGCATCTTCATTAATGATTAGTGACTATTCATCTGTTACATGGGATATGTTTTATATGGGAAAACCAGTTATCTTTTTCCAATTTGATTATGAAAAATATAATGAATATGAAGGAAGCTATATTGACATGGAAACGGAATTATTCGGTAAACGTGCCACAACAGTTGATCAACTAATCAGTACAATTGAACAAACAATTTCTCAAAATTTTATTTTAGAAGAGCCTTATCAAGTGTTGCGTGAAAAATATTTTAATTATCATGACCGTGGAAATAGTCAAAGAATTTATGAAACAATAGTCAAAGAAAGAGTGGATCAATAATGAATAGTGTGCGGATTTTTGAGGATAGACTCTATATCACATGGGAAAACCCTTGTGAACTAATTTCAGTCTCTGGGGAAAAATTTCCTTTTAGAAAAGAAAATACGGATACGTATAGTTTAAATATTGAACATTTTATTACAGGTGAATTCAAAATTATCGATAACGTGGGTAATGAAATTCTTCTTGTAGAGGATGGCAGCAAACTGTTTTTAACGGATGAACAAAACAACAGCTATAGAGTTATTTCAAAGACGAAAGTAGGATTTTGTGTTCAGACTGTGCCATATCGAAATAAAAATTTCAATGGAGTAATGGCTGAGCCTCTTATAATTGGGAGAAAGGATAATGAACTAGCGACTATTAATCTAAATAGAACTGATGAAAATCCTCAAATATTTTTCTGTTTGGGTGAAGATATCAGTGCAATTGATTTTTTAGTTGATCGTAATTATGAGGTATCTATTGCACAACATTATGTTGCTCACATCAGTGGACGATTAATTGTATTTGACGGTGTTAAATTTTTAGCAAATACTAAAATGAAACATACAGAATATCACAATTTAGAGCTGAAAGTAACTAATATAGATGTAGTGAATGAATCCATCGTTCTGACTGCACCAGCTACTCACTCAATGGTTGAAGCTTCTCTCTTAATAGGGAAACGATGGCTATTTGGTAAAGTGAGAGATGGACAAATCACCTTTAATCGAAGCTTATTTCCTGAATTATGTGGGAGAGTAAAATTATATCTTGGAAATCAACAACTACTTACTTCAGTCAAAAAAATCTTTCTAGAAGGAGATAATTTTGCCGAAGATCTACTTATAGAAAATAATCAACTGTATTTGTTGAAGAAAACGGAAATTCCAACTAATTTCACAAATCAAGAATTAAAAAAACATGGTAAAATCAAGTTTTCTAATTTGAGATTGGTAGATTATCAGCTTAGTTTCAAATTAGAAAGGCAGTTTAAAAATGCACAATTAATCATCAATAAAAGAGGACAGGGATTAAATTATACTCTTCCTTTGAATAATGAGGATGATTATTATCACAGTAATTTACGTAGTTTCATGGAGGATGAGGTAGCTGAATTAAAAAAAGCTCGTTTCGATTTTTACCTATATGTTTTTAGTGAAGGTCAATATAAATTGATGCGTTTAGCAAATAAAGAAAAATTACCTAAAGATAAAAAGAATCGTTTTTTTGGAGTAATAACTTATGGTCAGCATAAAACAGCGTATTCTCAACATTTTGAATTGTATTTGACTAACAGCAATACCTTGTCACTTGTAAAAAATAACTTATCTAACTTAGCTAAAGAGCGCTATGAAATAAAAACGCAAGTAGCCGATTTTGTTTATAAAAAACCCGAAGTAAGGTTAACTTGTAAGCTAGAAACAAAAAACAAAGAGGACATATCTGTTCAAAGTGTTTTACTGGTGAAACGTAACAAGGATATGCTAGAACGAATAAAAATAACTGATTTTACTATTGATCAAAAGAAAAATCATCTTTTAATCAAAACAACAATTGATTTATCAATGTATGATTTTGAGCCATTATATTGGGATCTGTATGTTGAGATAAATGTAAATGAACAACGTTATTTTGTACGTATAAATAAAGCAAGTAAAGCTGCTAAACGAAATATTAGAAGTAACACACTTAAATATCAATACCATACGCAAGACGATTTTTTAATGTACCCGTATATTACAATTAGTGAGGATATTTCTTTTACTTATCGAAAAAGAGAAAGCTATGAAACCAAATGGAATAACTTTAAGGAACAATCTGCTTACTATTTAGCTCGATTGATGAAACCGTATTTTGCTAAAAAAGATATTTGGATAGGTTTTGAAAAACTAGCTTCCTCAGCTCATGACAGTGGTTATCACTTTTTTAATTATTGCTATGAAAACAAAAAACATGATCAGTTTTATTATGTGATTGATAAACATGCAACCGAAGCAAAATTCTTGGATGATAAGAAAGATCGTACATTGAACTTTATGTCATTTAAGTATTTCTTGTATTTGTTTTCTTCAACTTTACTGATTTCTTCTGACACTAAGCGTAATGTTTATAATTTGAAGCAAAAAGAAACCTATATGGGACGTGTTTTAACAGAAAAACCGTTAGCTTACTTACAACATGGTGTGAATGGGTTGAAGAAAGTTCCTGACTTCTATAAAAATAGAAATGTATTTGACTTAGTAATTGTACCTTCAGAATACGAAAAACGCTTAGTAATCAATGAGTGGGGATATGAGGAAGAAGAAGTAGCTGTAACTGGATTGGCTCGTTGGGATGTCATGCGGGATAGGACAAGTGAAATTCCGTATCGTCAAATTTTTGTAATGCCAACTTGGCGGACTTGGATGGACGGTCTACCTAAAGAAAAATTTATTCAAACGGATTATTTTAAAGAATATAGTCAATTTTTAGCTTCGAAGGAATTAAAAGAATTACTTGTAGCGAATAATGTAAGAATCGCTTTTTTCTTACATCCAAAGTTCAAAGAATATATTGATCTATTTGAAATTGATCCAGAAATAATCGATAAATATGAATTTTTAGAGGTTCCAATGGACGAGTTAATTATGAAGAGTTCGATGATGATTTCAGATTATTCAAGTGTGATCTGGGAAATGTATTACTTAAAGAAACCTTGTGTCTTTTTCCAATTTGATATAGAAAAATATTTACAATATGAAGGACTCTACATGGATCCGAAAAAAGATTTATTTGGGGATGTAGCTTACACATCAGATAAGTTGATCATGCTTATCCAAGAAACGATAGAAAATGGTTTTGTAGAAAAAGAAGTTTATGCGAATATGCGTAAGGATTATTTCTCATTGATGGATCATGACAATTCGAAGCGGATTTATGATGCAATCATTGATTCTAATGTTCAATCGAAAAAAAATGGTGGTATTAAGCTTATAACTAAAAAAAACTTGTTAAAAAAAATAGTAAAATAGGAGTTGATAATTGATGGTAGAGAATTTTATTGATTTTCCAGTCATAATAAAAAAAAGATTGCATCAAACTGTATTTGCTTATGACAAGAGTGAGACTTATAAAATATCTTCAGCAGAAGAGTTAATGAAGATTATTAGTGAAGAAACAGTTGATGGAACGATTTATGATTTTTTTAAAGAAATCGATAATAAGGAAAAAACATACAAGGTAGATATCCCAGATACGATGAATCAGTTCCAGCATATATCTGATTTGTTAACATATCGTTTTTATAACGCTAAGCGAAATGTTGCACTACATTTTAAAAGTACAAAGAACATTCTATTAACTCAATTACAGATAAAAGGTGAGCAAGCTGAAATTCAATTAGAATCTCCATTGGACTTAGCATTTGCTACGAATTTAATTTTTGTTGATGCGTTAGGGGAAAGGTACATAATGACGGAGTTTATGAATGTACCTATAACACCAATACCTTTGAAAGATAAGGGAATGTATAAAATTATTGTCGATCGCATGTATCGCTTTAAAACCGTGAATGCTAAAAGAAGGTATTCACTCTTTTTACAGTTTTCTGATGGAACGATGGTTAGAATAAAATATTCTAAAAGTAATAAATCAAAGGAAGTAGTAGAAGGTGGGAAAGGAGAAGCTCTTTTATCTTTTAATGCTACGAAAAAAGATAAGCTAAAAATTGCAATATTTGGTTCATGTTATTCAAGACGGGCATTTACATCAACTGACTTCTACAATCCAGATTATAAAAATAAATATAATATCGTCCTTACTCAATTTCAAAGTTCATTATGTACATTTGGAGCGAATGTCTCTAAGACTGTGGACGATCCAACTCTGAATAAAGAGATGAATATTAATCCACAGATATGGTCTAAAACTGAGAGAAATAAACTATTCTTCAAACAACTGGCTGAAGTTCAACCTGATTACTTGATTATCGATCTTCATGGTGATATTCAAAGAGGTTACGTTGAATACCCAGATGGATCTCGATTGACAAATGCGTATTTTAATTATGAATATATGAAAAAATATCCAGAGTTTACTTTGTATCAGGCAAAGGAAAATTTTGCTGATTATTTCGAAGAATTTAAGAAAAATGCAAAGTATTTTCTCTCAGAAGTTTTAAAGGTGGTTCCTGAAAATCGAATCATTGTAAATCGGACAAATTCTGCAAGTCATTACCTAAATGAAAAGCGTGAACTGGTGCCTTTTCCTAAAAAAGACACAGAGGTAAAGACTTTTAATATGATTGCAAATGTTTTTTCTGATTATCTGATTTCATTGGTTCCTTTAGCGAATACTATAGATAGTTATGACTATGGATACCACGCTGACGTTATGGCTCCAGGAGACCATAGCATTAATCATTTTGAATCAAACTTTTATAAACATTTTATGAAAGATATAGATCAGGCTGTTATTTCAAATGAAGCCCAAAATATTAAGAAACAAAAACAAATCACCGACTATAATACCTCGTTAATTGAAAAGAAAGATAAGTATAGTATTGATTCGTTTGATATCATAGTTCCTTCAGGGGCAGCAATTGATGATAATTTTCCAGTAGCACGACGAGCGCCACGACCATTTAAAGAAAGACAAAAAGATTATGTAAAAAAATTTGACTATAAAACAATATATTATGATGCCTTTGAATCAGATGGAAAAGTGATTTTTTCAGGTCCGGCATTTAGAAATTTGGAAAGTCTTTTCCAAATGGCTGAATATACACTTTTTGGATCAAAACGTACTGATTTTCCTTTGATAGAAAATGGATGGAAAGAACAAAAGGTCATTTTTCCTCTAAGTTATCATGAAAGTTATAATAAAACAGATAGAAGTTTTAGAATTGATGCAGGAAGATTTCATGCTAGCGGAACTATTGGGGCGGATATTCTAGATAATTTTGAGGATTTAAATTGTTTAGTAACAATTAATAAGGACAATAATTTGAGTTGGATAAAGGACTGGGCAACTTTCTATGTGAAAAACCACAATGTAGATTGTGTGATTGTGTATAATAATAATTCGGAGACCTATACAAACGAAGAGTTACTCATGACCCTCCAAAGTGTCAATGGTTTAAAAAAAGGATATGTTGTCGATTGGCATTATAAATTTGGACCAATCGGAACTAGACCAGGTAACCATGATTCAGATTATGCACAATACGTAATGTTAGAACATTCTAGAAATAGGTTTTTTCTAAAAAGTGCAGGAGTAATCAACTGTGATATTGATGAACTAATTGTTTGTGACGATAAACGGACAATTTTTGATCATGTTAAAGAAAGTGCTTCAGGCGCAGTCCGATTCAATGGCAGATGGATAGAGAATATACGTTCAAATTATGATTCAATTCCTAAATTCTCGGATTTCTACTATTATGATATAGAGCGTCCAGCTACGACATATAAATATGCGTTTGATCCTAGAAGAATACCGACAAATATCCAGCTTTGGCTTCATAAATTTGCACCTGGATTTGTTCCCGATGAGATTGAAGGAATTCATCACAGACACTTTAAGGGAATTAGTAATGATTGGCGAAAAAATGATCGATCTAATACAGTTGATTTTGATGAAAGTAGACATAAAGTGGATCAACTATGGAAAGAGATTCTTGAAAGTACCTTTGACTAATAGATAATGTTTTAGTTAAATGAAAGGACCAAAAAATGAGTGATTTAGATAAAAAAATAAAAGTTCATGCAAGTTATATAACTAAGGAATATGATCTAATCCAAAAAAAATCTGACAAATTAAAAAGCTTGTTTGGAACTAGCAAAGAAGAAATTCCGCAGTTTTGGGCGCTTAAAGGTGTATCTTTTGATGTTTTTGCAGGAGAAGCTGTCGGCTTAATTGGTATAAATGGTTCCGGCAAATCAACTCTCTCTAACATTATCGGCGGAATAATTCCTCCAACTTCTGGAGAGCTAATAATTTCGGGTGAAACATCAATTGTGACAATAGGAGCTGGACTAAAAAATCCCTTGAGTGGAATAGAAAATATTCGCTTAAAGTGTACAATGTCTGGGATGAACAACAAGGAAATCAATGAAAATATTGAAGAGATTATAAATTTTGCTGACTTGGGAGATTTTATTTATCAACCTGTTAAAAGTTATTCAAGTGGTATGAAGTCCCGTTTGGGGTTTTCTATAGCTGTACATCAAAATCCTGATATTTTAATTATTGATGAGGCTCTTTCTGTAGGAGATGATACTTTCTATCAAAAATGTGTTGATAAAATTTTAGATTTTAAAAAAGAAGGAAAGACTATTTTCTTTGTAAGTCATTCATTAGGTCAAGTAACAAAACTTTGTGACAAAACGATTTGGATGCATTATGGTGACCTAAAAGCATTCGGACCTACTAATGAAGTAATTGATGAATATAAAAAATTTACAAAGTGGTTTAAGTCGTTATCTAAGGAAGAAAAAAAAGAATATCAAACAAAATATAAATCTGAGCAAAGTAGTTTTAGTTTAGAAAATTTATATGATAAGGAAGTAACAAAAAAACAAGAATCAACTCTTTTACTGAGATCCGAGCGAAAGGACCTGCAAAGTAAATTACAACGCAACCAAGTTGGAGATAATATGAAAAACTCAACTAAGATAATTTTAGTGTGTTTAATTCTTTTAACATTATTATTTTCAGTAATTAGTTTTTCGGGAAAATCGTTGACATTTTTCTTAGAGAATCCCATTGTTTTTATTCAAAAGCATGTAACTAAGAGTAAAAAATCTCTAACAGAAAACAAAGTTAAGTCGAGTACTCAAAAACCTGTAAGTGAATCGACGACAGAAAAAGAAAAAAGCTCTACAGTTGAATCATCTGAAGTGTTTCAGTCCAGTAACGAAATGAAAAAATATACTGTTCTTCCAGGAGATACATGGAGCCAAATTGCTTACACTAATAATATATCTGTCGAAGAACTATTGGAAGCAAATGACCGGCTAGAGACAGATTCTTTACACTCAGGAGAAGTAATCAATATACCTGAAATATTTAATCAGAGTGGGGAGAATTAATTATGAAAGAAGTACAAATTATTATAAAAGAACAAATTAATAATTTACAAACTATTCTAAGAATGTCGCGATATGAAGAAAAAGCCACCTATCAGAATCATTACTTAGGACTTCTTTGGCAGTTTTTAAATCCTATTATCCAAATTGCAATTTACTATTTAGTTTTTGGTTTGGGTCTTAATGGTGGTAGATCGGTATCTGGAATTCCGTTTATTTTATGGATGCTTCCAGGAATTACTACTTGGTTTTTCATGCAATCAACAATTTTAAAATCCTCAAATAGTATCTATAAACAAGTAGGATTAGTTTCTAAAATGAAATTTCCGGTTAGTATATTGCCTTCAATTTCGATCACTAGCAATCTCATTTCGTATTTCTGGATGACAACTTTTGTAGTGATTCTCTTAATCATAGGCGGAATATTCCCTTCACTTTATTGGTTACAATATGTATATTATTTGTTTTCAATGATTGTCTTTTTATTTGCATTTGGGTTGTTTAATGCAACTATCAGTACATTAATTAGAGATTATCACGTTATGCTACAGTCAACAATTAGACTATTTTTGTACATCTCAGGAGCAATTTGGAATTTTGATACGAAAAATTTACCTGAAGGATTGGTAAAAATTTTAAAATTGAATCCTATTTATTATTTAATTGACGGTTTTAGAGATACATTCTTATCAAGAGAGTGGTTTTGGAATAAAGGGACATATGGTTTAATATTCTGGTGTATCACACTTATCTTTTTGATTATTGGATCGCACATCCATTTGAAATTTCGAGCAAAATTTGTTGACTATATTTAGGAGGAAATTTAGATGGGGACTTTACTAATTATTGATGATAATCAAAATAGTACTTTTTATTATTATTGTTCGACTGGTAAAAAATATATTTTAATGCGATTTCTTCCAGAAACAGTCACAGAAAATAAAGTATACTTGAGTGAACAGTTTACTTTACTTGATAAATCAGAGTTCATGCTATGGTTTGCGAAAGAGTTCAATTTACCAGTGAAAAATTATATTGTTGTTACCAAAGAAAACCTGTTAAAAATCATTATGGAAGAATTATCGCAAAATGGAGTAATTACTATCTCAAATCCTTCTGAATTTAGTCAAGAGGGAGTTGATTTTAAACGTGGTAAGCAGAAAGTAACATTTGAAGAGTTAGAAATATTTTTTACATGTTATCCGGATAGTTCTGAACGTTTTACTGTTTTTTCAAGACAAGAGCACGTGATACGCTTATATAAGCAAAAAATTCTGGAAAAAAAGAACCCCATTTCGTTAGTCAAAAAATTTAATCAGTTAAAAAAGTCCATAGATACGAATCTAACTCTTACTGGAGTTACGCGAGAAGTAGGAGAGTTATTTAAAGTTGGCGGGAAGGGATTAACGAAATTGAACCTTCCAAGAAATAATTTTTCTGAAACAAAAGCAGAAATATTACGACTTATGACTGAACAATAAAAAATCATATTAAAAAAGGGGCATAGTTATGACTAAAAGAACTAAAAAAGAAAAATCCAAAGGGTGGATCATTGCTGGTATTGTGTTAATATTGATAGTACTAGTTGGTGGTGGTGGTTTATGGTATTACCAAAATATTCATTCTAAACTATCACCAGTGGCTGATTTTTCAACTGTTAGTGGGAAATTTTATCTTTCAGAAGGAAATTATCGTGGAGAAGAATTAGCAACGTTTGATCATGTGAAGTGGGAAAAAACTGCTAAAAAATTAAGTTTCTCACCGATTGATCAGTCAAATATATTTATAGGAACATACACAGATAATAAATTATTTACTGGACGTATCATGGCTACAATTAAGCAAAAAGATAATTATCTAGGTTTGAAACAAGAAAGCTTCATTGTTTCTGATGAGTATTATAATTCAAAGGTGAAAAAAGAAGACCAAGCCTCTTTTGAAAAATTAGATAATAAAAATATTCCGGATTTGGTCAACAGCAAAGATACTTATTATATTTCAAAAACATTCCATATTAATTCGGAAATCAAGAGTTATAAATTCTACCTGAAAGGTAAGGAATTGATTCGTGAGAATGCTCCTGACAATGATTCTTACTATTACATGAAATATGAGCAACAGTAAGGTAAAATGTTAATATTTTGGATTAAGTAATTTTCAGATTCACAATTGAAAGGAAGAAATTTAATGAAAAAAATCGCAGTTTTAGGTCCAGGTTCTTGGGGGACTGCCTTAGCACAAACCTTAGCAGAAAATGGGCATGATGTTCGAATTTGGGGAAATGTTCCTGAACAAATTGATGAGATCAATGAATATCATACCAATAAACATTTTTTGCCAGATTTGCAAATTCCTGAATCAATTGTAGGATATAAAGAATTAGCGGAAGCTGTTGATGGTGTTGATGCTGTATTATTCGTTGTCCCAACAAAAGCTATTCGTTCAGTTGCGCAAGAATTGCTAGAAAAAATGAATACAAAACCAATCATCATTCATGCAAGTAAGGGATTAGAACAAGGCACACACAAACGCATTTCAGAAGTGATTGCAGAAGAACTTCCAGAAGAAAAACGCCAAGCAATCGTTGTTCTTTCTGGTCCAAGTCATGCAGAAGAAGTTGCCGTTCACGACATCACGACGATTACGGCTGCAAGTATTGATCAAAATGCAGCAGAATTTGTTCAAGATTTATTTATGAATGATTATTTCCGAATCTATACAAATAACGATGTAATTGGCGTGGAAACAGGTGCTGCATTAAAAAATATTATTGCAATCGGCGCTGGCGCTATTCATGGACTAGGATTTGGTGATGACGCAAAAGCGGCTATCATGACTCGAGGTTTAGCTGAAATCAGTCGTCTAGGGGTGGCTATGGGTGCTAACCCACTGACATTTATTGGATTAAGCGGTGTGGGCGATTTGATTGTTACGTGTACGAGTGTTCATTCTCGTAATTGGCGTGCAGGAAACTTATTGGGTCAAGGACATAAATTGGCTGAGGTTCTAGAAAATATGGGGATGGTTGTTGAAGGTGTTTCAACGACAAAAGCCGCTGTTGAACTAGCTAAGCAATTAAATGTGGAGATGCCAATCACTGAGACCATCTATAGTGTGTTATATGAAGATAAAGATATCAAGCAAGCTGCAAAAGATATCATGTTGCGTGATGGCAAGACGGAAAATGAATTTATGTAAATATTAAAAAGTAGAACAAAACGGTAATCGTTTTGTTCTACTTTTTTGTGGAGCATAAAACAGAAAGAAAGTAGGTTTCCTATTTTACCTCTGCTATAATAGTTCAATGAGTAATATTATTTTAAATGAATGATTGTGAGAAAGGAACGAACAGATCATGACAAAAGTTAGAAAAGCTGTGATTCCAGCAGCAGGATTGGGGACACGTTTTTTACCTGCAACAAAAGCAATGGCAAAGGAAATGTTACCAATTGTTGACAAGCCAACGATTCAATTTATTGTTGAAGAGGCTTTGGCTTCAGGAATCGAAGATATTTTAATTGTTACAGGAAAAGCAAAACGACCAATTGAAGACCATTTTGATTCAAATGTTGAATTGGAAACAAACTTACGTGAAAAAGAAAAAAATGAATTATTGAAATTAGTGGAAGAAACGACTAACGTCAATTTACACTTTATTCGTCAATCTCATCCAAAAGGGTTAGGGCATGCCGTGTTACAGGCAAAAGCTTTCGTAGGAGATGAACCTTTTATTGTGATGCTGGGTGATGATTTGATGGTGGATGACATTCCTTTGACAAAACAATTGATGAACGATTACGAGCAAACAACCTCTTCGACAATTGCTGTTATGAGTGTTCCGCATGAAGATACGTCGAAATATGGCATTATCAATCCTGGTGAATTAGTTTCAGATGACGTTTATAGTGTGAAAAATTTTGTAGAGAAACCAGATCCAACTGACGCACCAAGTGATCTGGCTATTATTGGCCGTTATTTGTTAAATCCAGAAATCTTTACTATTTTGGAAACACAAAAACCTGGTGCGGGAAATGAAATTCAGCTAACTGATGCGATTGATGAACTGAATAAAAGTCAACGTGTATTTGCACATGAATTTAAAGGAACACGCTATGATGTTGGCGATAAGTTTGGTTACATGAAGACGAGTATCGAGTATGGATTGCAACATCCAGAAATTGGTGAAACATTAAGAGAATATCTGATTGAACTAGGAAAAAAATTAAATTAATTGATCTTGTAATGATTTGAAGTAGAGACTAAGTCATTTTGGGCTCTACTTTTTTGTGTTTAGATGAATTGCTTAAGTGCTTTCTGATAATTTATCCTTATTTATTGGATGTCAACATGTCGTTGACATCCTCTTTCTATTTGACACTTGCGTGGTTTACTATAAAATAAATAGAGTGCATAATTTTGTTGCTAAAAACAAGTGGAGGGAAGTGTCAGCGGCTTAGAATTTCAATGGCCGATTGAGATGACTAAACAAGATAAAGATTTAAAAAAAGCTGCTAGAATACAGTTGCTTGAACTCTTGAATGAAAATCCTGACTGGTATCATTCTCAAAAGGAAACACCTCAAAGAGTGAAACAGTTAGCCACACTTTTAGTAGATAAGCAGAAAATACCAAAACATAGTACAAAAAAAGAGACGGTAATCAATCCTCGCTATTTTTTATTACTTCATTTTTTGGGTTTTAACAATAAAGAAGTACAAGAGATATTATTTCCAACGAAACAAAGTTATATTTTGTGGAAAGAGGAATATGGATATGATAAATTAAGGAGTTCAGCCATCGTGAAAAAGAAACAGCTATTGATTCAGACTTTGGCTGACCAATGGCGTATATATGATCTCATAGAAGACTCGGTACAGACTATCAGCGATTTTTGGCGAGAACAAAGGGCATTGGTTCAAGCTGGGCATAAAGCTGTGGATGGTTTGAATGAACAAGAAATCGATGAAATTTTAGGTTTTTATGAAGTGCTAGATACTATTACTGATTTCTCTCGCGTCCAAAAGCAGCTAATATTAGAAAAAAAGAATCGATTCGTTTAAGTCTTGAACCGATTGTATACCTAAAAGAAGCTTTAATTTTTACTTAAGTGTACAAAAATAGCATAAGATAAAAGAAGAAAAATCAACATTTTTTTTGAATTAGTAGTAAAATGATGAAGAGTTTTTGTCAAACGGAATTTAAATAGAAGGTGTGGATTTCATGGAAAAACTAATAGCAATTGCTCAATCATTGCTTGATGGATTGAAGTGGTTACTGGAAGGAAGCAATTGGTTAATCTTATTACCTTTCATTTGTGTCAGTTTTTATGTCATGTATCAGATGGTAAAGCGCAAAGAAAAAGGATTGATTTTAATTTGGTATTTAGCAACGATTGCGATTGGCAGTTTGATGTTACAAATTGCAGTTGATGCACAAACCGCATTAATTTTTGCAGCTGTATTGATAGGGTTGTATGTGGTGATTTATATTCGCTATTTGGGTCATCGAATGCACTTGATCAAAAAAGGAAAGCATGCGGCTCCGTATCGTTCAGTAAAAGAATAAAAAAGAGGCTGGATAGCTGTAGTCAACCAAAAATCAGGATTTTTGGTTGAAATACAAGATTCCAGCCTTTTTCTTAGAATTTTATTTGAGAATATATGTGTACAAAATTTATTTAATTAAATTTTGACTGCTTGTTATTTGAAAAAACGTTATGATAAGTTGTTTAGAATAGCTAAGAAGTGGGGAAAGTTAGAATATAATAACAAGATTATAATTATGAAAAGATGTCGTACTCTTGTTTTTTGATGATTCACCTCTTGCACTCAGCAAATAGTTTCCTTACAATGAGAACAGATAGAAACAGCTGAATAAAAAAAGGCTCCCTGTTTCTTAGTTGGCGCTAAGAAACAGGGAATGACTTGTCAGTACGCGCTGACCAATCATTTTGCCATAGTCAATGCAGTGCATCGACCTTTTTATTGTACCTAATCTAAGGTGAAATTTCTACCCCTATGTAGATTTTTATGAAGGTTGCACGCTTGTTTATTTGCTATGTCAAGGTATTGGGCTAGACGCTCAATACCTTTTTTTGTTGGGGAAAAATAACGACGAGTACAAAGTAAGTTGGCAACTGCCGTTTTGTTGTTTTCACTTTATTAGGCAGCTGTTTCTATTGATTTTGATTCGTGGGGGAGACTTATGAGTTTACGTTATTTTGATTATTATCAACAGCTGGAAGAAAAACTACGTGTAGAAGAACCATTAATGATTCAAGCAGGAACTTGGATTGCTCAGCGAATAGCTGCCGGAGGTCGGTTACAGATTTTCGCTAGCCGAACGTTAAGCGGTGTGGCTTTTGAATTTTGGGAACAGCTTCCAGATATCGTCCCAGGGAAATTGATCAAAAATCCAGCTGATGGTATTTACGAGAGATTAGAGGGAACCGGTCAAGCAATTATTGAACAGATAGAGACAAACCCTCAAGATATTTTTTTACTGTTATCAAATGAAGGACGTAACCCGGCTATTATTGAACTCGCGCAGTGGATCAAAGAGCATGAGTATCCAGTAATCATCGTGACGGGTTTTGATTTATCTAGAAGTATAAAATCGCAGCATAGTAGTGGATTACGATTATTTGAAATTGCAGATTTGGTTTTAGATAATCATGCAAAATTGCATGACGCGGTATTGACTATACCTGAATTGGATCCATCAATTTGTGGAACAGCCTCTGTTTCTACCATGTTTTTACTTCAGCAAATGCTCTATTTTATTGCTCAGTTTTTACTTAAAAAAGAGGTGTCTTCTGATTAAAGGCCACTATTCAGAGAGTTTTCCACAGTAATCAACTGTATAAAAGAAAAAAAGCTTGTGTTCCACAGCTACAGAAACAGTTTTATGAAAAGAAAACGATTTTCTTAGTCGATAATTATTGATGAATAATGGCTTGATAGTTATTTTTAATGATTTAATAGTTTTTCATAATAGTATTTATTTCTATTTTGTTAGTTATTTATATAGGTGTTTCACGAAGGGGTGTGGATAACAGTCGCCCCAATTATTGATGGAGAGAAATGATTAGGTGAAAGAAATATCAATAAAAAATTAACTCATTTTTACAGACTTTAAAGCAAACCTTTAATTGTTTGAAATCTCATTGAAAAGTTAGAATCATTTTGGTATCGTTATCTAAGAAAGATAAACGAGATCAACTTGTTATCTTAATAACTGTTGAGAAAAATTAAAGGATAAGTGGGAAAAAAAGATGAGAAGAGCTGAGAAAAAACGAATGAGCACGGGACGAAAAGTTTTTTTATGGATTTTAAGTATTTTGTTGATTATTATTGCGGGGATTGCTGTTTATGCAGGAAAAATTTATTTTGATGTGAAGTCCACAGCAGACAAGACTTATGCAACGGTCGATCGAATCACTGAATCAAAACGGGACAAAGCAATCAATTATGATGCTGGCGATCCATTTTCAATTTTACTACTAGGTGTGGATACAGGAGATTTTGGTCGCACAGATCAAGGTCGCTCAGATTCAATTATGGTTGCAACGGTTAATCCACAAAAGAAGAAAACGACTTTAGTAAGTATTCCTCGTGATACCTACACAGAGATTGTTGGGCATGGAACGAGTGATAAGATCAATCACGCCTATGCGTTTGGAGGCGTGGCAATGTCTATTGCAACAGTTGAAAACATGTTAGATATTCCCATTGACCACTACGCGGAAATCAATATGAAAGGAATGCAAGAGTTGGTTGACGCAGTTGGTGGTGTTGATGTAAATAATAAATTGACATTTAGCTACGATGGAACTGATTTCCCAATCGGCAAACAAACGTTAAATGGTTCAGAGGCCGTGAAATATGCACGGATGCGATACGATGATCCCAAAGGAGATTATGGACGTCAAGATCGTCAACGTCAGGTGATTTCTGGAATTATCAACAAAACAAAGTCAGTGGATACATTGACGAACTATACAAATTTGTTGGACGCTTTGGGCAACAATGCAGCAACGGATGTTTCATGGGATACAATCAAAGTTTTAGCAACTAATTACCGTGATGCCTTTTCAACGATTCGTTCAGAACAACTAGCAGGAGATTCATTTACTGGTGACGGTACAACTGGAGAAAATGGCATTTCTTATCAACGAGCAAGTAGTGACGAACTCGCTCGAATCCAAAAAGAACTAAAAGAACAATTAAAATAGTGCAAAGAAAAAATACCTAACAAAAAACTCAGAGCAACCGTGCAAATGGTTGCTCTGAGTTTTTTTAGCGATACACTGATACGCTGATAAAGAAAAAAATAAGGATCGGTTGAAAGAATGTCTTCTTTTACCGAATCCTAAAATTTTATTTACTGTTAGATTAGACCAAAAAATAAAGCAAAAGCAGCCAAGAAAAATGCTTTTGTAAAAGACATGATTTTCCGTGGATCTCGTACGATCGTTTTGGCATCAATAAATGCTTCAGAACTTAGAATATAAGAACTTACAATAATCAATAAAACAGTAATTAGTAATAGTAATAACATAACTCTCACTCCTTCAAGTTCTTAGCAATAGTATAGCATGTTGACATAGAAGTTACGAGTTACTGGCAATTTCTTAAATAAATTTATAACAAAATTCGTAAATGATTTAACATGGCCCCTGTTCAAAATCTTGTTGCCCTTCCTGAAAAATAATTTGTTGATACTGACGAAAAAAAGTGCCACGGTGATAATGCTGCTGATGTGCCAAAACTTGTTGAAAAGGACGAGCCAACCATTTTGCTTGTGGAAAGAATGGAAAAAAGATTGGACTATAAAGTGGTGAAAAATCTGTGTGGATCATTAAATGACAAGAAAACGCGAGGCGAATTCTTTTTGTTAAATTTCGTTTCTTGATTGGAGAAAGAAAACGAAGCTGATTTGTTAACTGGATCGTTGTTTGAAAGGAGTGTTCTTCAACCAACTGCACCTGTAATGGATTGAACCAAATGGTAGTTACCTTTTTTGCAGATTCCAGCGGTAGTAAACTCTGTGTTCGAATCGCTGCTGGTAATTTGTAGTGGTTGACAGGAAGAAGTGTACGCATTGTTTTGAGATACCAGCTTAATTTTAACTGGTGATGGCTGTCTAGTAGATAAGTAATGATCTCTTGCGCCGAGCTTGCGACCAACATACACTCATGCTGAAAAACGATCCAACAACGATTGAATTTTGTGGTTGTGTCTGGAAGCAGTGCATAAATTTCGATATCTAAAGGAATTTGGTATAAAAAATAAAGCTGTTCAGATTTAAAAAGGGATTCTTTTTTTATAGAAGAAACAAATGACGATTCACAATAAATAGTCGTTAAATCATTGATGGTAAAACGATTTTTGCTGGTTTCAATCATAAACTACCTCCAAGAATAATGTCATAATTCCTCGTGTAGCTAAAGTTTAGCATATGGGCATGGAACTTTTTTTGACCCAAAAAAACTCTTTTTCTTTTTTACAGTGGCTATATTTTTCCTTAAGCTACAAGTACCGGCCGGAAAAAAGAAAAAGGCAGAAAAGGATGGAACAAAAAGAATTAGAAGATTTATGTCAGAAATATGAAAAGCTGTATCACAAAGTGGTAAAGAAATGTGGAGTTTATCAAAACAATCAGGAATATGAGGAATATGTTCAATTAGCGCGGATTGCTTTCTTTGAAGTGGCAAGGGATTTTGCAACGT
This sequence comes from Enterococcus sp. DIV0660C, assembly GCF_017316125.1. Taxonomy (GTDB): domain Bacteria; phylum Bacillota; class Bacilli; order Lactobacillales; family Enterococcaceae; genus Enterococcus_B. Next base: position 36,369 of record NZ_JAFLWA010000021.1, read on the forward strand.
CAAAAAAATTTGAAGAAGCTTATCCTATAGGCTATTTATTTCAAAAAATTGTCTGGGAAATAAAAACATACCAACGAAAAATCTGGCGTCAACAAGACATTTTAGTAGCGGTAAATGAGGAACAAGGACGACAATCAATGAGTAGTCTTACTACTGGATCGTCTGATGTTTCGCATGAATACGCTGATCAGAGACTGATGCTTTGCTTTCTTTGGCACAAATTAACGGCGAAGGAACAATGTTTTTTAGCGTATCGTTTGGAAAAAGCTCGAAGTAGTGATTACCTAGCACCAGCAAGTAGACAAACAATAGCGAATTGGCGAAAGAAACTAAAAAAACGATGGCAGGATGAAAAAATCAATTAAAATTTTGACATTGTGTGTTCTGAACACGTTACTAGTAGTGTGAGTAAATGAATGACGAATGAACCGGTGCAGGCGTGGTTTCATTTACTTATAAATCAAGAAGGGAGAAACTTATGGAGAAAAAATTAGAAAGTACAAAATTAACGATTTATTTTGCCAATTTGGAAACAGAAAAAGAATATCGACAAACGATTGGATCGATTATTCCTAATCCAGAAGATGAAAAAGTATTGGCATTAGGTGACGTTTTTCAATTATTGGCACCAAAAGAAGTGCAAGTTGCGTCTGTTTTGAAAACGGAAGCAACGAGTTATCGAAAGAGTTAAAGGAGAAGAGAAAATGAAAAAACTACAGTTGATCTTTTCAGATAGTGAAGGGAAAAATCAAAGAGTCAATCCTGTAATTGCGTCCAATTCATTGACAGCAGAAGAAGTTCAGGAAATGATGCATCGCTTAAGTGAGTTGGATCTTTCAGTCAAAGAGGGTGTGACACTGTACGCGCATCCATTAGGTGCAAAGTATATTGAAACAATCGAAACGATCTTGTTTTAGCGAAAAATAAAAGGAAAAGAGAGAAGAAAGAATTGTTAACAATTCTTTCTTCTCTCTTTATACACGTTGATGAAAGAGTCTTCCCCAAAACTCTTTACACCATGATTATAATACATTTGTTATCAATTATGCAACGAAGTTTACCTTTTGTAATGAAAAAGTTTATAGCTCAAGGCTTTATAGATAATGATCGTTATTTTTATTGGTTATAAAAAAGAAATGTTAAGAATATTCGTTTATTTTTAATGAAACGGTATGAGAAATGTGTGGGAATTTTGACTTAAATTTACTTGGTGATAAAATATTTTCTAATGAATCATCAGATTAATGTAATAAAATCAACGATTTGTATCGTATGATTCACTTATTATTTTCTAATAAATTATTCATGTGAGTGAAGGGGTTTTCCTGTATAATCTTTTTGATTATCCATTTTTTATTCATCACAATATCATTGTGAACAGAAAGGAAGAAATTACTTGAAGAAAAATCCTTCTTCGGAAAAAAACAAGCGAGACCTCACCAAGCTAACGACGCCACACACGTACGTGATTATTTTTGGTGTAGTAATCTTTGCTTGGATCTTAACGTTTTTGGTACCAGCTGGTCGCTTTAGTACACAGGAAATCGAATATCAAGACGCAAACGGAGAAACAAGTACACGAACAGTACTTCGCCAAGACTCTTTCCGTTATGCCTATGCACTTGATAAAGGGTATGTTTTTGATCAATTAGAGAAATTACAAGATAATCCAGCGGAACGTGAGAAATTGGATGTTCCAGAAGCCGGGCTAGAAGACGTGCTTGCCGCTGGTGAAAAACAGTTAACACAAGAAAAACTAGATGAGATTGCTTTAACAGATGATGTACTTTATGACGAGTATGGAGATAATATCTATGACACGTCGAAAAAACTACACAAAACAGCAAAAGTTTGGGGAACAGACGATTTTGGTGGATTTGGCTTCCTGAACTTCGTGTTTGAAGGGTTAGTTTCTGGTGACAAATATGGTTCTGCAGTTGGGATTGCGGCACTGATTTTGGTTGTCGGTGGTGCTTTTGGGATTATTATGCGTACGGGCGCAATTGATGCAGGAATCTATGCGATTATTAGTAGAACAAAAGGACTTGAACGTTTAGCCTTGCCGCTATTATTTTTTGCTTTTTCTTTTGGAGGTGCGACGTTTGGAATGGCTGAAGAAGTTATTCCATTCTCAATGGTGATGGTACCTTTCGTTATTGCGCTAGGGTATGACTCGATTGTCGCAGTGACGGTCACTTATGTTGCTTCGCAGATTGGGAATGCGACATCTTGGATGAGTCCGTTTAGTGTTGCTGTCGCGCAGGGAATTGCTGGAATCCCAGTGTTGTCTGGGGCAACTTTCCGTTTGATCATGTGGGTGATTGTGACTGGTTTATCAGCGATTTACTTAATGATTTATGCAGAACGAATTCGTAAAAATCCAGCAAGTTCTGTGACCTACAAGTCAGATGCTTACTTCCGTGATCATCTTGAAAAAACAACAGACGAGAAAAAAGCTTTCACACTTGGACATAAATTGATTCTAGCCGAAATGTTGATTGTTTTAGTCTGGATCATTTGGGGAGTCACACAAAAAGGATATTATATTCCAGAAATTGCTTCGCAATTCTTTGTCATGGGATTAGCTGCAGGGATCATTGCAGTAATCTTTAATCTAAATGATATGAAGATCAATGATGTTGCTTCTTCTTTCCAATCAGGTGCAGCTGATTTAGCTGGAACAGCGATTGTTGTTGGTATGGCAAAAGGGATCTTACTTGTATTGGGTGGTTCAGATGCTTCCATTCCTTCCGCGCTGAATACGATATTACACAGTATTGGAACAGTCTTAACAGGTGTACCGGCTGTGATTGGTGCATGGGCAATGTACTTGTTCCAAAGTTTGTTCAATTTAGTGGTCACATCGAACTCCGGTCAAGCAGCATTAACGATGCCAATCATGGCACCACTTGCTGACTTGGTAGGTGTTTCAAGACAAGTTGCTGTCTTGGCTTATCAGCTTGGTTCTGGATTTATGGATGCTTTCACGCCAGTTTCGGCTAGTTTGATTGGTGTACTAGGTGTTGCTCGGATCGAATGGGCAAAATGGGCGAAATTCCAAATCAAGATGCAAGGATTCTTATTTATTTTGGGAACGATTTTTATTATGATTGCGATTGCAATTGGGTTACAATAGAAAATAAAGCGGAGGATGGACAGGTCAGTGAACTGATCTTCGTTCATCCTTTTTTGAAAAGAAATGAGGGAAATTCATGAAGATCATTCGACAAGCACAAGTTTATGCACCAGATTATTTAGGTGTGATGGATGTTTTACTTTCAGGAAACGAAATCATTGCCATGGAAGAACAATTGACTAGTGATTTTGCGGAAGTGACATTGGAAGAAATCGATGGACGAGGGAAAATCTTGACTCCAGGTTTTATTGATGGTCACTTTCATATTTTAGGTGGTGGAGGTGAGGGTGGCTTCCAAAACCGAACTCCGGAAGTGACGCTTAGTCAGTTGACCAGTGCGGGTGTGACGACAGTCGTTGGGTGTTTAGGAACAGATGGACAAGGGCGAGATATGACTGCACTCATTAGTAAAGCACGTGGACTAGAAGCAGAGGGAATCACGACTTACGTGTATGAAGGTTCCTATCGTTTACCAGTCAAAACAGTGACAGATTCATTGATCAAAGATTTCTTAGTGATTGATAAAGTAATTGGGATTGGAGAAATTGCGGTTTCTGATCATCGTTCTTCCCAACCAACATTTGAAGAATTTTCTCGAGCAGTTGCAGACGCTCGAGTTGGCGGTATGTTATCTGGCAAGGCAGGAATCACGAATGTTCATTTAGGTGGTGGGGCAAGAAAATTAGAATTGTTAACACGTGTTGTGGAAGAAACTGAAATTCCCATTACCCAATTTTGGCCAACCCATGCGAATCGAACAGCCGATTTATTTGAATCTTGTTTAGCCTTTGCTAAAGAAGGGGGAACCATTGATTTTACCGCAAGTGAAGATCCCGATTTTTGGGAAAAAACTGATGGTGAAATTCGTTTCAGCCAAGCGCTAAAACGAGTGATTGAAGAAGGCGTTTCTCTAGACAACTTTACAATGACTTCTGATGGGCAGGGGAGTTTACCTTATTTTGATGAAAATAATCATTTCTTAGGAATGGGTATCGGAAGTGCTAAAGCATTATTAGTTGGAATCAAAGAAGCTGTTGAAAGAGAAAATATTCCATTGGAAATCGCACTAAGAGCAATCACATCTAATCCAGCACGTGTATTGAAACTAGCTAAAAAGGGCCAAATAAAAGTCGGAAATGATGCTGATTTGTGTTTATTGGATGCAGATACACTGGCAATTGATACAGTGATTGCCAAAGGGGAAGTGATGGTTCAAGGAAAAGAAGTCAAGGTTTGGGGGACATTTGAACAATTGCGTTAATGAAAAAAATAAGCGTCTGAGGTGTTCTATTTGTCTGAATAATTGGTTGATGTTACTCTATAAGTAGATTAAAAATAATCATTATTTATCAAGGAGGAAGAATCATGGCAGATTTAAAAGGACGTTCAGAAGACTTGAAGGACAAAGTAGTCGGTGAAGGTAAAGAAGCTTATGGTAAAGCAACTGATGATAAATCAAAAGAGGTTGAAGGAAAAGCACAATCTTTAGGCGCAGACATCAAAGAAAAAGCGCGTGATCTTGGTGATGACATCAAAGAAGGTTTTGAAGATATCAAAGATAAATTTTCAAAAAAAGATAAATAATTTTTACTTGCCTGGACTAAAAAATAAAGGGTGGAACAAAACGAAATGACGTTTTGTTCCACCCTTTTTGCTGTTGATCATTCAAACATACTTGTAATTGAATCCCAAAGACCACTGAAAAAGTTTTTGATTTGCGCCCATAGTCCTTTAGATTTTTCTTCAATTTGTTTTTTAGTTTCTGTTAAGTCTAGTTCATTCACGAAGTCTTCAAAGATATTTTTATCTTTCATATCGCTCATGAGTGAAGTTAGTTCACTGACTTGATCCGTCGTCATGATATCAGCAAGTCCGTGATCTTTTAAAGCTGTTTCGACAGTTTGCTGGATTTCTTCTTTAGTTAATTTCTGACCGTCTTTCGTTTTGGTTGCTAGTTCAGCTTTTGCTTGCTCTTGTGCGGCATTCAAAGCCTCATCAGAGTAACCTTCTTTGTCTTTGTTTTCTTCTGTGATTGAAGAAAGGACGTTCATCTCATCTTGCGCGACTTCTACACGGTCTTTATTGATGATTCCGCCAGATTCTTCAACGATTTTGTAAACACCTGCTAGTGCACCAGAGCCATCAATTGGAACGGCAGAAGCAATCGTTAATTGGGCATCCGTGATCCCAGCAGTCAAAGCAGCGTTTTGATATTGCGCTGCGGTAATTTTCGTAATATTTTCGGGTGTAGCGATATCAACGTTGATTCCTTTTCCTTCTGCCAAAGTTTGCATACGGACGGAACTGTAGACTGCCCATTCTTGGTTGAAGCCACCATCAGGAATATAGTTCATTAGGTCTGTTCCATTTGTTGTATAAATCGGTGTTTCGCCTTTGATTCCTAATTTGTTTAACGTATAGTCTTGTTGTTCTTTAGTTAGTGCGTTACCGAGTGCAACAGCATTAACTTGAATTTTTTCTGCTTGGTTTGTAGACTGACTTGTTTCTTGGTTCGTTGTTGAAGTGGTCGCAACGGTTTCACTTGTTGCTGAATCTTGAGCAAATGCTAAGGGTGTACTTAATAGAACTTGGCTTGCGATTAAAGTCGTAGCAAGTAGTGTCCATGTTTTTGGTTGATTTTTTTTCATGTTGACCTCCAAAAGTTGTAGAAAATTATTTGAATAATTAATTCAATGATTTTACTTAGTTTACTACAAGGTACTTGAGAAAACTTGGGACTAGAGGCGGATTTAGGGAAATTTAAAAAAGGTTGTGACTCCAAGTCCTTAGCTTCAAGTAATAAGGAGTTTTTTTCTAAAAATAGCTTTTCATATTTTTCGACAGTTGTAAATTATTTTGCGAAGCAGCTTGGTGAGCACCGTGGCTATGGTTATAACGCAAAATAGTGTAGACCATTTATTCAGCAAAGAAGGCCGCGACAATACTTTTGTCACAGCCTTCTTTCTTTTAGTCATCGTTGGGTAAAGCGAGCATTTTACGAGTGAATTCTTTGTTTTTTAACTCATAAACTTCATCACATTTTTTGGCAACGTCTAGTTCATGAGTAACAAGGATGATACAACGATCTTGTTCATGTGCGATTTCTTGGAATAACTGAACAATTTCTTGAGACGTTGTTTCATCCAGATTTCCAGTTGGCTCATCCGCGACAATCAATTGGTGATCACAACAGATTGCACGAACGATAGCTACTCGTTGTTGTTGACCACCGGAAAGTAATGTTACTTTCTTTTGGGCCATTTGTTCATCAATGCCGACCCGTGCTAAGTGTTCAAGTGCGATTTGACGTCGATTTTTTTGTTTGGTTTGAGAAATTTCCATGGCTGCAACGACATTGTCAACTGCAGAAAGATAAGGAAGTAAGTTATATGCTTGGAAAATAATCGAAACGCTATTCTTACGATAATTTCTCAGACCGATTTTTGCTAAGGGACGATCTTCATAATACACGGTTCCTTCTCTAGGATTATCCAAACCAGAGATCAGTGAGAGAAAGGTCGTTTTACCAGAACCACTGGCACCTAAAATCGCGTATATTTTGCCTGTTTCAAAAGTTAATGAGACTTCTTGGTAAAGTGCATCTTCTGGATTTTGATACCAAAATCCTAAGTTTTCTGTTCGTAACATATGTGTACCTCCTTTAATTTAATAAAATTTTTCGTGGATTCAAACGCAAGATGCCAATGGAAGCTAAGCAAACAGAAAGCAAACTGATTCCTAAAGCAACCAAGGCAAGAAAACCGATTTGCGTTGGTGTTACATTGATTGAAAGCTCGCTGACTTCATTAGAAACGGTGAACGGATTATTGTTGCCACCCGGTGTGCCCATTTGACCACGTCCACCAGGATTTTCTCCGTTTGGTCGTTGGGTTCCTTCATCGTTTGTTTGTGTGTTTTGATCAGTGCTTGTTTGTTGCTCTATCAGCTGTTGTCCCACCACATTTGCCACTACGTTTCCGCTAACTGCTGCCACGCCTAGTGCTAAAATCATACATAAAGCTACTTCAGTAAATAATTGTAAAATAATTTTGATTCGAGATTCGCCTAATGAAAGTAAGACACCAAGTTCATGGCGACGTTCACGAATAGTGATCATGATGATCAATGTCAAGATAATAATGCCAGCAACGGCAACTAACAAGACGACATTTTTGGAAAAACTGGCTACATTGTTCAAAGGTTCGAGCATTGATTGATAAGCTGCATCATTTGATTGTAAGCTGAAAGTATCTGTGTCAATAAGTTTCTCAGCTTCTGCTACAAATTCATCCATGTTTTCTGGGTCTGCGAGTGTATAGACGGCAGAATCAACGGTATTGTCCTCGGCTGTTCCATTTAATTCATTGGCTAATGTGTAGGAAGTGTACAAAGTATTGGAAGGGTTCATCATACTGAATTGCATTTCCATACTATTACTACTTTCGCTAGATTTATAAATGCCTTTCACAGTCAGTTCATAAGTTGTTTCTTCGTCCTCAGAACTAGTAATCGTAAATGTATCTCCAACTGCTAAATCATTGGCAGTTGCTAATGTTTCTTCAATAAGAACATGGTTCGTATCTTTGTCGCTTTCATCAATTCCTTCACCATCAGTAATTGTTGCTGTTCCACTTGAAAAAGTACTATTTTGCGCGGAGGCTAACACACCAGTAACTTGAAAGTCTGCTTGTGTCATTTGACCACCACCAGGCATTCCGCCTCCCATTGGCTGATTTGCATCGGTTGTTTCAGTAGAACTATCTGTTGAATCAGAACTTGAAATAGCTGTGATTCCATCGCTTGCTAATGCAGAAGCGGAACTTTCAAAAGAGTAGCTCTTAACATCTGCTAAATCAGCAATCTTTTGTGCATCTTCTAATGAAACTGGTGTTAATGAAAAGCTTCCCGGGTCAATTCTTTCTTGGGTTGTGTCATCTGAATCTGTTCCGCTAGTTGCTGTTTCATCTGGTTTTTGGAAACTTGCCTCGCGATTAGCGCTTAACGTAACGGTTGCACCAACTTCTTTTTGTGCTTCGCTGGCAGCTTGCTCGGCTGCACTACGAATAGTTAGACCCGCGAGAACAAAGACTAAAATCGCTGTAAAAACAGCGAATAAGAGGAGCGAGCGGCCCCATTTCACTTTGGTACTTTTTAGTGCGCGTTTGATAAAGTTCATTGTTTTCAATCCCTCCTATAGTGTTGCATTGCCAAATTGTAAAAGGTCTAACTTAAATGAACCTTAATGATGAAGAGCACCAAAGGAAATCAACGAATAGGAATAAAAACAAGCTATAGTTATCGTTCGAAATGTGCTAGAATGTAACAAGTATGTTTCGAGCAAGTGGCAAAAAATCAGTAAAAGCAAGAAGTGTAAGAAAAATGTGGTTATAGGTCTAGTGAAGTCTTTCCTGTCTTTGGTTATGTGCAATGAAAAGAAAAGGTCTGGTACTTTTTTAAGAAGGCCGTAGGAAACGATTGTAGATGCTAGCGATTTGCTGATTTTGTTGTATAATGATAGCGACAGCTAAATTATTTGGCTTGGATGCAATCAGTTATTGCGTAAAGAAGATTCATTGTAGAGCGAGAAACACTTATCCAAAAACGACAAGATGAACAATGGCAAAAGAATAGATAGGAAAGCACCAGTTCTATGTAAGGATTGCCTTTAGAGTCTCGTTGACTTTTGTATAAGCAACCAAAAAACAATTTTTTAGTTATTTACTACAATGGAGTAGTTGGCAATAAAGTAATTCGTTAATCAATTAGTAGTTAAATAGATTAGTAATCAATATAAGTAGAGAATGGACATCATTTGAAAGTGATGCCATAGAAGAGGTGAAATTTGTGAGTACCATTAAAATCATTCCATTAGGCGGTGTCCGCGAAAATGGAAAAAATATGTATGTCGCAGAAGTTGGAGAAGATATTTTTGTATTAGACTGTGGATTGAAATATCCAGAAAATGAACTTTTGGGAATCGATGTTGTCATTCCTGACTTCACATATTTAGAAGAAAATATAGATCGAGTGGCTGGCGTGTTTTTAACACACGGACATGCAGATGCAATTGGCGCTTTGCCTTATTTCTTATCTAAATTAGCTGTTCCAGTTTTTGGAACGGAGTTAACGATCGAATTAGCTAAAATAAGTGTTAGTCGCAATGAAGATTCAAAAGGATTCAAAGATTTCCATGTTGTGGATGAACATACTGAGATTGATTTTGGTGAAACAATCGTCAGTTTCTTCCGCACAACACATTCGATTCCAGATTCTGTGGGAATCAATTTAAAAACACCAGAAGGAAATATTGTTTATACAGGCGATTTTAAATTTGATCAAACAGCGATTCCAATGTATCAAACAGATTATGCACGTTTGACAGAAATTGGTAAAGAAGGCGTACTAGCACTTCTAAGTGAGTCTGCGAACGCTGAGAATCCAGCACCCGTTGCTTCTGAATTGCAAATTGCTGATGAAGTTTTTGATACAATCGAATATTGGGAAGGTCGTATCATTGTTGCTTGCGTGGCAAGTAATTTACAACGAGTACAGCAAGTGCTAGATGCTGCAGCAAAAGCTAACCGTAAAGTGGTCTTAACAGGACAAGATTTTGAACGAATTATTCGGACGGCAATGCGTTTAGAAAAGGTTCAATTACCAAGTGAAGACTTATTGGTTACCTTAAAAGAAATGAAAAATTATGAACCAGAAGAATTAATTATTCTTGAGACAGGTCGAATGGGTGAACCAATTAAGTCATTACAAAAAATGGCGAATGGCACACACCGCAATCTGAAAATCGAAGACGGTGACTTAGTCTATATCACAACTACGCCAAGCACAGCAATGGAGACAATGGTTGCTAAAACGGAAGATATGATTTATCGTGCGGGCGGAACAGTGAAATTGATTTCAGAAAACATGCGTGTTTCGGGTCATGCAAATCCGAACGACTTGCAACTAATGTTAAACTTCATGCGTCCAACTTACTTTATTCCTGTTCAAGGAGAATATCGTGAATTAGCAGCACATGCGGATTTGGCACATGCCGTTGGAATGCCATACAAAAATATCTACATCACCGGTCGTGGAGATATTTTAGAATATAAGAATAAACGAATGAGCGTTGCTGGTACAACTAGTGCCGAAAACGTGATGATCGATGGACTTGGTGTTGGTGACATTGGGAATATCGTGTTACGCGACCGCAAAATTTTATCGGAAGATGGGATTTTTGTGGCAGTCGTTACAATCAGTCGTCGAGAAAAGAAAATCGTTTCAAAACCACAAATCACTTCACGTGGATTTGTTTATGTCAAAGCCAGTCGTGATTTGATGAAAGAATGCACAGGAATGATTGAAGAGATCGTCAATAAACATTTAGAAAGTGATGACTTTGAGTGGAGTAAATTAAAACAAGATATCCGCGATCAATTGGGTCGTTACTTATTTGAACAAACAAAACGTCGTCCAGTGATTTTACCAGTCATTATGGAAGCAACACAACGACGTGGCAAAAAGTAATTACTAGAGATTTTTGTTCTAAAAAATCAAAAAAGGTAGAAGATTTCCCCTGTTTGGTGGTCTTCTACTTTTTTATTATGTAGGAGAATGAATCTGTACGCATAGAGAATCAAGGAAGGGATTGATGATGGATGACTAAAACTAAAGTAGAACAATATTTAGAAGAAAAAGCAATTTCTTTTGAAATTATTGACCTAGTAGGTGTCGAGGAAGTAGACTTTTTATCTGCACTAGCAGCAAAAGGCTTATCTGCTGATCTTGTTTGTAAAAATCTAGTATTAAAAGGAGATAAAACAGGTTTTATTATTGCCTTAATACCACTGACTGCACGTCTTGATTATAAAAAAACGCGAGAAGTAACAAAAAATCATAAAGTTGGACTACCTGATATGGATGTTGTTTTTGCGCACACAGGGTATGTACACGGTGCAAATACCCCAGTGGGAATCAAACGCCAGCACCCTGAAGATCTTTTTGTATTTGATCATTCTCTAAAAAAACAATCAAAACTTTTGATTTCTAGTGGAGAATTAGGACGCGGTATCTTATTATCACGAACAGACTTAGAGGCAATTGTCCAACCAATCTACGCCGATCTGATCAAAGACTCGTAAACTTCAAGAATGCACAAAAATAGTTAATCATCGTTTTATGAAAAAAATTTTATTATCGAAGGCGCTGCTTGGAAAATATTGGCTATTCGGAAACAGGAGGAATGACAAGCTATTTGTCATTCCTCCTTCTTTTTCACTATGAGTGTTTATCGGAATGAAACGCTATTTATGTGAGAAAAAGCAGGAGGGATTCTTAAGATTTGATTCGATAAATTCTATTTTTATCTGAAAAAATAAGAAGAGGTCTGCTTGGTGAATTCTGTGTTATCTGTTACAATAAAAAGGAACATACTGTACTAAAATTTCAAAAAAAAACAAGTGGAGGAAGCGGTTTGTTTCATTGAAACAATGAGATTGAAATCGTTTTATTTATTTTAGGTACACAAACCAAAAATCTGTGAGGAGTGAAGAAATGAAAATTACTTATCATGGTCATTCTTGTCTTTCAATTGAGATGAAAAACAAGCAACGCTTGTTGATTGATCCTTTTATTACTGGAAATAAATTAACGGATTTAACAGTCGATGAAGTCCAAACAGATTGGATTTTAGTAACTCACGGTCATAGCGACCATATTGGAGATATGATTCCAATTGCACAAAAGAACCAAGCAACAATTATTAGTATCGTTGAAATTGCCGACTATGCCCAAACAAGAGGTGTGAACGCATTTGGGATGAATCTTGGTGGTAAACATGCGTTTCCATTTGGTGAAGTAAAACTTGTTCCCGCGCTGCATAGTTCAAGTTATGAGGTCAATGGAATCGTTCAATATATGGGAGAAGCCAGTGGGATCATTCTTCAAGCAGAAGGAAAAACGATTTACCATGCGGGAGATACAGCGGATTTTAGTGACTTAGCTTTGCTGGCAGAACAATTTGCGATTGATGTTGCTTTCTTACCGATTGGCGATAACTACACGATGGGACCAGAAGATGCAGCGCGCGCAGCCAAACGAATTGGTGCAAAGCAAGTTGTACCGATTCATTACAATACTTTTCCGGTAATCGAGCAAGAACCACAAGCGTTTCTTGACTTATTACCAGCAAATGTCGGAAAAATAATGAGCGTATCAGATACGCTGGAAGTGTAGGGGAAAAATGGCGACAAAACATGATTTGATTTTAGAATATATCGAAAGTTTACCAGTAGGCAATCGAATTTCTGTTCGGAGCATTGCAAAAGAACTGAATGTCAGTGAGGGGACAGCTTACCGAGCAATCAAAGATGCCGAAAACATTGGTTTAGTATCAACTATCCAACGTGTCGGAACGATTCGGATCGAGCGGAAATTAAAGAAACATATTGAACGTTTGACCTTTGGTGAAGTTGTCCGAATCATTGAAGGGGATGTATTAGGAGGCGCAGCAGGTCTAGACAAAGATCTCAATAAGTTTGTGATTGGTGCAATGACGAAGCATGCGATGGAACGCTATATCACTCCCGGTTCGCTAATGATCGTGGGGAATCGAACGGATGTCCAAAAGCTCGCATTAGAAGATGGTGCAGCTGTCTTGATTACTGGGGGATTTGAAACAACGCCAGAAATCTCTCAATTGGCAGATGAATTAGCAATGCCCATTTTACGAACAACTTATGATACATTTACGGTTGCGACCATGATCAATCGTGCATTGAGCGATCAATTGATCAAAAAAGATATTATGTTAGTTAGTGATATTTATATGCCGGCAGAAAAAACGTACCATCTTTTGCCGACGGAAACCGTCGCTGATTTTCAACGATTGTCAGAAGAAACGCAACATTCACGTTTCCCAGTTGTCAATCGCCACCAACGGTTGATGGGCATCGTGACAGCCAAGGACATTTTGGGAAAATCTGAAAGTCAACTCATTGAACGGGTAATGACGAAAGAACCAATTAGTGTCAAGAAAACGATGAGTGTTGCTTCAGTAAGTCATCAAATGATTTGGGATGGACTTGAAGTGATGCCTGTGGTCTCGGATGATTTGACGTTGGAAGGCGTAATTACGCGTCAAGATGTGATGAAAGCTATGCAGCTTGTTCAGCGACAACCACAAATTGCCGATACGATTTCTGATCAAATTTCAGGTGATATCCAAACGATTGAAACAGATCGTGAAGGAAATCGTCTAGAAAATCCTAAATTCAAATTTACGGTAACACCACAAATGGTTAACGGCGTAGGAACGATTTCATTTGGGGTATTGAGTGAGATTATTTCAGATGTTGCTCAAAAAACGATGTTACTGAACCAACGACGGAATATCTTGATTGAACAAATGAACCTCCATTATTTACGTTTAATTCAATTAGAGAGTGAATTAGATATCCAACCACGTGTGCTAGAAATTGGGCGCCGTTCAGCAAAACTAGATATTGAAGTGTATATTGAAAATATTATTGTGGCAAAAGCAATTGTTGTTTGCCAAGTAATGGAACGTTCTTAGAAAGCAGGGAAGACATGAGAAACACAGCAGAACCAACGATTCAACAAGAAATTTTAACAGCGATTCAGGCAGCAGAACGAATCATCATTCATCGTCACCAACGTCCTGACCCAGATGCAATCGGTTCGCAGGTTGGCTTAGCAGAAATTTTACGGGAAAGCTTTCCAACAAAAGAAATTTATCAAGTAGGCGAAACTGTTGAGGGACTTCGTTTTTTAGCAGAGATGCAAACAATTGATGATGCATTGTATCAAGGCGCATTAGTTATCGTGACGGACACAGCGAATTCGCCACGAATCAGTGATGACCGTTATCCACTAGGTGATCAGTTGATCAAGATCGACCACCATCCCAATGATGAGCCTTACGGAGATCTCGTTTGGGTAGATACGACGGCAAGCAGTTGTAGTGAAATGATTGCTTCATTTGCTTTGATGTTTCCAGATGAACTAACGATCAATGCAACTGCAGCCCGTTTACTCTATGGAGGGATTGTAGGTGACACCGGAAGATTTTTATACCCAGCAACAACGCCACGAACATTAGAAATTGCAGCTGTCTTAATGAGCTATCCATTTGATGCAGGGCAATTAAATCGTGAATTAGAACAAATGCCAATGAAAGTTGCTAAACTTTCAGGGTATTTATACCAACATCTTGAGGTCGATCATAACGGTGCTGGTCGAGTGCTTTTGTCGAAGGAATTGTTGACTGACTATGGAATCGATGATTCTGAAACTGCAGCAATCGTTGCTTTGCCCGGTGTTGTCGATGAAGTATTGGCTTGGGGAATCTTTGTTCAACAACCGGAAGGACATTACCGTGTTCGTTTGCGTTCAAAAGGGCCAGTAATCAATGAGCTAGCAAAGCGTCATCACGGGGGCGGACATCCATTAGCAAGTGGTGCAAATGCAAAAGATCTACGTGAGGTAGAAGAAATCTATCAAGAAATCCAATCTTTGTGTCGAGAGTACCAACAAAAATAATCGAAAAAGACATTAAGGGAGTAAAGAAAAGCGACTTTTGGAAGAAGAACAGCACATCAGTCACTTTCTTTACTCTTTTTTTGTACAAAATTCACAAGCACTCTTTTCAAAGGCTCTTTTTTTCGTTACAATGATGCTCAATAATAGATTTTAAAGGAGAAAGAAGATGACATTACCAAATTGCCCAACTTGTGGGTCTGAGTATACTTATGAAGACAGAGGATTATTTATTTGTCCAGAATGTGGCCATGAATGGAGCGCCGAACAAATAGAAAACGTGGAAGAAGGACTTGTTGTGCTTGACGCAAACGGAAATCCTTTGACAGAAGGTGACAGTGTCACAGTCATCAAAGATTTAAAAGTCAAAGGTGCTTCTGGCGCAATTAAGCAAGGAACAAAAGTCAAAAATATTCGTTTAGTTGAAGGCGACCATAATATTGATTGCAAAGTTGATGGCTTTGGTCCAATGAAGTTAAAGTCTGAGTTCGTTAAGAAAAACTAAAAGCTTCAAAGTCTCTTCACATTTTTTTCTCTCTTCTCATGGTAGAATAAAGAAAATGAAAAGGAGTGAGCTTAAATGTATGGGTTCTACAATTTTTTTGATCCAACGTTTATCTTAGTCATCATCGGGTTAGCCATTTCAGGAATCGCTTCGGCATATGTCAACAGCACATTCAAGAAATATGATAAAATCCGTAGCAAAAATAATGTAACAGGAACACAAGCTGCACAATACATTTTGAGCAGTCAAAACATCCAAAACGTTGGCGTTCAACCAATCGCTGGGAATTTAACAGATAATTATAATTCAGGGAATAAAATGCTAAGCTTATCACAAGCAACAGCGCAATCGACTTCAGTTGCTGCAATTGGTGTAGCTGCCCATGAATGCGGTCACGCAGTCCAAGATGCTGTTGGGTATGCACCGTTAAAAATTCGTGCAGCATTGGTTCCAGTAGCTAATTTTGGCTCTGCAATTTCGTTGCCATTGATTATGGTTGGCGTTTTGTTTAGTTGGAATTATACGTTAATCCATATCGGGATTTTCGCTTTTTCATTGGCGTTGTTATTCCAATTAGTGACCTTGCCAGTTGAATTCAATGCGTCAAGACGTGCGTTACAGATATTAAGTGAGGGTGGCTTATTGACTGAAGACGAAGTGCCAATGGCGCGTCACGTTTTGTTTGCGGCAGCATTGACTTATGTCGCTGCAGCGCTGGCAACCTTCTTACAGTTACTCCGCTTGATTCTGTTGTTTGGCGGAAATAACCGTCGAGACTAAAGGCTAACTAGCAAAGCAATAGATAAAAATAAAAAAGAAGCACCGCTTTTGTCAATTGATAAAAGCCGGTGCTTCTTTTTGCTTATGTGCCACAGGTAGCAATGTTTGCTTTGAATTGCGTTGTGTTTTTTTGTCATAGAGTGTCTGGATAAATAGGACAAGTTTTTGCCAGCTGATTTCTTCATTTGTTAGATCCCAGTAAAAAGAAGGCGTGGTTTGCTGTGCTGCTTCAAACCAATCAGTAACGATTAAGTCCGCGTTTTCTGGCGAAAAGGTGAGAAGAATTGTTTCATGATTGAACAATTTTTCCAAACGATTTTTTAGATGATAGTTGCCAGTTAGAGTCTTCGTCATTTTTAAATAGATCAAAAGTTGTGTATCTGTCTCAGAGCAAACCAATTGATAAATCAGCGAACTCAAGTAATGAATAACGTGAGCTGAACGCAACCTCGTTGGACAAAGAGCACTGATTTCTTTGAGAATCGATTGGAATTGGACATCATCTTCTGATATCGGTTCTGTCACAACAGGGAAATAAAGTGTGTGAAATTCAATGATTGATTCTCCTAATAATGAAACAAGTGTAAGCGCAAGGGTGATGAAATAGTGATAGAAGGCGAGTTTTTCAGTCGTCTCAATTGTCGGGAAATACTTAGTTAATCGAATAGTTAATTTTTGTGCGAATTGACAAAAAGGATGGTCCACTTGTCTGAAATATTTACCGATGAGTAGTTTTTGTTGCACATGTATCCAGCTGGGGAAGAAACAAAGAACCATGAAATTGAACACGAGTAATTCGTTCTCAGCATGTTTTTCAGATTGTTCCATTGTCATGTTTTTAAACGAACCAGAAAAATCATATGTGTGAAAGAGTAGCCTCAGTAACTTTTGAATATCGCTTGTGGGGGCTTCTAAGAAAGAAGCTTGCTTGATTCTAAGTTTGAACACCGCATAGAGCAAATAAATATTTTTTTGCTCCGTTTCAGAATGAGTGGAAAGCTGGAACGCATCTGACAAAGTGATTTCCTGCTTCATAGCGGCTAAATCAATCGTCGTAAACGGCCATTCAGTTCCTTGAAAAGCATCAGATAGAAATATGTATAGGTAGATTCGGATCAATTGTTCATCCCCAGATAAAGTGTAACAATTATTTGAGGAAATAATTTGTAGGTGAAATTTTTTTAAGTCCTTATTGATTCGAGTAGTTAATTTTTCTAAGTAAGAAGAAGAAATATATAATTTTTGGCTCAACTCTTCCTTGGCGACGGAAACATCAGGGCTGTCCATCAAAAGTAATAAGTAATTAAACCGTTGTGATTCACGTAAAAAGACTAATTTCAAGCGATAAAATACTTCCATTTTTGTTTCTTCGTAGTCTTCACTGATTTGAATCTCTCCTTTATGATTCGAGTAAATAAACGTATGAAATTCAAATAACTGACTAATTGCTTGGTTAAGTTTTCGTATCAAATCTTTCACTGTGCGTTTGGGGATCACGAGTTTATTTGAAAGATCTTGTAAGGAACATGTATCACTTTGGATAATTTCATAAAGAACGAGTAGCTCCTTTTTTTTTGCATCAACTAACATTAGAAACTCCTTTCTCCTAAATATGTACAGGATAGGCCATAAAGTGTGAGTGGTAAGTGTTTTTATACTATGTTATTCTCACAGGGTATTAGACCGTGATAATATAACTTGTTATTTTAAGGTTATTGTTTAGTTGTTTATTCTATTGTTTATGTCCAAGCGCGTTTTGTCAAGTTAGAAAAAAGTAATGAAATTTCTTTTAGACGTATGAAATATAACACTATAGTCAAGCTTGATATGAATGGTTTATTGGCTATGTTCTACCGAATCATCCTAGTCACAGGTCTATTACGTGAGATGACAGCTACTATTTTATTGGATGATTGATGTTATATTTATCATAAAAGATAGCGACTTTTTCTATACGCTTTCCCCCTACATAAAGTTACGCAGGATATTGACAAAGAATCGTTAGAGAAAATATTACTGTGAAGAATAAAATCAAATGAAAAGGGTGAAAGAAATGGGTAGAGTAACCAATTTTAGTAAAGAATATTTGCTATTTAAAAGTATGGTCTATGCAGAAGAATTTGGTTTGCATTCGATTACTGCTAGAAAATTAGCTGCGTATTGTGGCTGTTCAACATATCCGATTTATGCACATTTTGATTCTATTGGCGTATTAAAAGAAACGATTATCGACGAGATCAAGAAAAGCTTTGAAAAATATTTAGACACTTATCAGATGACTGACTTTTTTAGTATTGTTCACTTGTTGAAAGAATTTTTTGCAGTGAACGAAAGCGTTCGTGGAATCGTTTTCCAATCTGATTTAGACTTAGCTGCTTTATTCAAAACAAGTTTTAAAAACCATCTCAAGGAGCATACTAGGGTTAATGAGGTTTATTTAGTTGAGCTTTTATGGTTGAATATTTTAGGAAGTTTAAATTCTGACGAAAATTCTCGTGAGTTTTATGAAACAATGACAACCATCTGGAGTAAGTTAGCCGAACTAGATGATGATTTACCAGAAGTTTTAACGGATATTCGTTTAGTTGCAGCTAAGTAATGGTGATTCATGAGTCGAGTGTAATAGTTCGTTTATTTTTTTGTCTATGCTATGATAGAAGTAGATAAAAAGGAGCTGAAGACTTATGAAAACATCAACAAAAGTAACAATTGGTTTAGGTATTATGGCAGCTGCCGGCGTAGCAACTACAGCAGTTGTGTCAGGTAAAGTGGTGGAAAAAATTCGTCATATGTCTAATCGTTGCAAAGTCAAAAAATTTGTTAATGATAAGTTTGACGGAAACGAAAAACTGTTAGGTTTAGTTGACGACTTATCTGATAGTGATTTGGACTCTTTGATGGGTGTTTTAGAAAAAATCAAAAAAGGTCGTAAAAAAATCTCTGTTTATGGCGATACACTGAAAGATTCAACAGATGATCTACGCGAACGTTTGATGACTTTAGTTGACAAGATCATGTAATTTTTTGCGTTAAAAAAGTATAATAAAAAAGTGAGCATTGGGCTGATTTGGTCAGTTACAATGCTCACTTTTTTTAATTTTTTTTCTGTATAGGACGTTTTTGAATGATTAGAAGATAACAAAAAAGGAGATCATTTGCTTGCTTTAAATTGAAGCCAGTTGCTTCTTGAAATTTTTCTATCCGATATTTCAACGTATTGCGGTGAAGAAAAAGATTTTTAGCAGCAGAACTAATATTTCCTAAATGGTTCCACAATGCGAGGATAATTTCTTCCATATCCATTTCCTCAAGCAAACGCTGATAAGTTTGGACAAGTAAGTGATCTTTGATTCCTTCTGTTGTAAAGTAATGAAGAGCAACATCTTGTAAGGAAAACACCGCTTGGCTATTTTGTGGGGAACGTTTTTCTGTAAGAAAAATTTTCCTTTCTTCGGCAAATAATGTTCTAAAATCTTGTGAAGGCTCATGAAAAGCGCCGACAAAAACATTTGTTGTAATCTCAAAGTCAATATCTAATGTTTGAAAAATACCATTGAGCTCAGAGGCAGGGAGAAAATTTTTTCCTTTAGGCTCAATCAGTAGTGCGTCTTGCTCGCTATAAAAAAAGAAATCTGCAGGTTCATAAAACATGGCTAATAGTGTTTCTTGCCATTCTTGTTGCAAAAAATCATCATTTGCTGAAACATGTAATTGGATGATTCGATAGGAACGATCCAGTGTGAGCACTTGTTGTTCAAATAAATAATGGTACCAAGGATGATTTTTTGGATTAGTTGCCATCGGGAATAACGCTTTCAAAAGACTGATTTCAGATGGAGATAACGATTTTTTTTCAAACCAAAGAAAGGCATCTCCAGTAGCCAAAGAAAGAATGCTTGGTGATGCGGAAGGAAATTCTTTTAGTTGGGCAGTTGGATATAACTCTAATAATTGTGCTTGGTTCATTTACTTCACCTCATCGCTATTTTACCATAAAAAACGTTGACGAAAGGGAGCAACTAGTTACAAGTTTTTTTTAATATGGTAAAGTTATGCTGAAGAAAATAATGAAAGAAAAAGTGAGGGAATTCATTGAACGAAGAACAGCTATCACAACAAGAAAAAGAAAAATGGATGCGCCTCGCCCTTGAAGAAGCCAAGAAAGCGGAACAGTTAGCGGAGGTTCCAATCGGTGCAGTGGTGGTTTTAGATAATCAAGTAATTGGTCGCGGGCATAATTTACGAGAAACAACGCAAGACGCCACAACTCATGCAGAGATGCTTGCAATCAAAGAAGCGTGCGCAACTGTGGGTAGTTGGCGTTTGGAAAAAGCACAGCTATTTGTAACACTGGAGCCTTGTCCAATGTGTAGTGGTGCAATGATCTTATCACGTGTCAAGGAAGTTTATTTTGGGGCTTATGATCCAAAGGGTGGAACGGCCGGAACGTTGATGAATTTATTGACGGATGAACGCTTCAATCATCAAGCAGTAGTAGAAGGCGGTATTTTGGAAGAGGAATGTGGAGAAGTTTTGTCAACATTCTTCCGTCAGTTGCGTGCGAAAAAAAAGAAATTGAAAAAAAGCTAGTCAGAATGAAAAAAATGCGGTATACTATTTCTTGCCGAAAGGCTAGGACAATGGTGGGCTTATGAAGCGTGTCAGATCCGGAAGGAAGCAGCACTAAGTAGGCTCCACCATGTGTCTGAATAAAAATAGCTGATTGATGAACAGGGATGCGATGCCTGTTTTTTTTTTGTCCAAAAAATAAGTGGACCAACTAAATGATAGAGATAAACGTGTGCCAACTGCTTCTTTTGAAGTCAAAGGCACGCTTTTTTATTTTTTTTATCAAAAAAGACCAGCCTCAATAGAAAGAATGAGGCTGGCAAGGTTGGAGGTAAAGAATGAAAAAATGAATGTTTTGGGAATGACTTAATAATAACTAGGTTAGCTTAAAGAAACCATAAACGCTTTTTTATTCCATTTTTCTGAAGTAAATAGTACTCAGAATTATTATTGGAAGAAAAAAATAGCTCTGTGGTATGATGATCGGGAAGAGAGGCGAGAAGATGGAAAAAATAATGTTATTACACACGAATGATCTCCATTCACATCTGGAAAACTGGCCCAGAATCAGACGCTTTTTAGAGCAACGGAAACGCGAAAGTGAAAAGAAAGTACAGACAACGACTATTACCGTGGATTTAGGAGATTTTGTTGATCGGTGGCATCCGTTATCGGAAGCAACGAACGGTCAAGCCAATGTTTTGCTGATGAATGAAATTGGTTACGATGCCGCAACGATTGGCAATAATGAAGGTGTTGGTCATTCAAAACAGGAGTTGAATCATCTATATGATGAAGCTAATTTTGATGTTTTATTAGCAAATTTATTTGACAAACAAACATTGCAACCGCCAGCATGGGCGAAGCCATACAAGATTATTGAAACGAAGCAACAGACAAAAATCGGTCTGATGGCATTCACAGCACCTTTTCCTTTAACATATAGTCCAAACGGCTGGGATATCCGAAACCCCTATGATATTTTACCTGAAATGGTGGAAGAATTACGACCAAAAGTCGATGTTTTAGTGTTGATGAGTCATCTGGGTATTCAAGATGATAGCCAAATTGCAAGAGAGTTACCAGCAATAGATGTTATCTTAGGTTCCCATACACATCATCTCTTTCCTAATGGGAAAGTGGTCAACGGCGTTCAATTAGCCGCGGCTGGTCGTTATGGTCAGTATGTAGGAGAAGTCCAATTGACGTTAGATGAGAATAAAAAAATTGTGAAGCATTCTGCACAAGCAATTCCAACCGAGTCGTTGACAGTTTTTCCTGAAGATGCGCAAGAAATTGCTAGTTATTTGGCAGAAGGGCATGCTCTTTTGAAAGCTAAAAAAGTCGCTGATCTACCATTTCCCCTAACGATGGAAGTTTTTGGTGAAGAACCCTTTATTCAATTAGCATTAGAAGCAATCAAAGAACGTGGAAAGACGAAGGCGGCAATTTTGAATAGTGGCTTGTTTTTAACGGATATACCAGCTGGAATTGTCAACCAAGATGAGCTACACACTGCGTTGCCACATCCAATGCACTTATTAAATGTAACAGTTAAAGGATCAGATTTGATTCGATTAATTTTGGAAATGGAAAAAAATCGCAATTTTTTACGTAACTTTCCTATGAATGGGATGGGTTTTCGAGGCAAAATATTTGGACAAATCGTTTATAATGGCATTACCTACGATGAAGTAAATCACCAAGTGCTGTTTCAAAATCAACCAATCAATGAAAAAGAGCGCTATACGTTTACAACCGTTGACCATTTCATGTTTGTGCCGTTTTTCCCAACGATTGAAATTGCCGGCGAAAATGAATTTCTGTTTCCAGAATTTATTCGTAGTGTCGTGGGTGATTACTTGAAAGCTCACTACCCAATCAAATAAAAACAAGGTATAATGACTAGGAATAGGTGGTGAAAGTATGTCTGCAAAATCAAAAGAAAAGAAACAGCAGCCAGTTGCAAGTAAAGAAATGAAAGAAACACCTGTAGCAACAGCTGAAAGTGAAGCAACAAATCTTGTCACAGATGAACTAACGAATGCTTTAGAAGAAATCGTTGAAGAAAAGCCTAAAGCAGAAAAAATCAAAGGGGAGCTTGTGACACCTTTAGATGATAGTAATTTTTTAGTTGGTGATCGACAATTTCGTCTAGTAGCCAATCACCGTGAAGGATTTGACGCACAAAAACTTGGCGAGCGATACAGTGATGTGTTATCTCGTTATGATTATATCGTTGGGGACTGGGGCTATGAACAGCTTCGCCTGAAAGGATTTTTCCGTGCAGACAATCGACGTGCCCATCCGGATCAACGGATTGATTCATTAGAGGATTATCTTTATGAATACTGCAATTTTGGTTGTGCCTATTTTGTTATCGAACGCATAGGTGGGGGAGACAAAAAGGAAAAGCCAACACAACGTCGTAAAAAGAAAAAAAATTACAATCAGACAGCGTATATTGATGAAAAGAAAGGTCCAGTATCTTCTAGTCATAAGAAACCTGTCATTAAAAAACGTAAAGAAGCACCAAAAAAAGCGACTGCTGCGAAAGAATCAGTCCAGCAACCAGCAAATGAAAAAGCGAACTTTACGATAAGAAAAAGAAAAGAGTCGTGAGTATGAGTTATAAAGGATATTTGATTGATTTAGACGGAACGATTTATCGCGGAACAGAACCAATTCCGGCAGGAAAACGTTTTGTCGAGGAATTACAACAACGTGAGTTACCCTTTTTATTCGTTACGAATAATACAACGAAAACCCCTGCTACAGTTGCCAAACGGCTAGCAGATGAATTCGATATTCATGTCGCAGCTGAAACTGTATATACAGCAAGCTTAGCGACGATTGATTTTATGTTAACCGATGGAAAGGGTAAGAAGGTTTTCGTTATCGGAGAATCAGGATTGATTGACTTGATATTGGAAGCTGGATTTGAATGGGAAGAAGAAACCCCAGATTATGTTGTTGTGGGGTTAGATAATTATTTGACTTACGAAAAAGTGGTGACAGCAACCCTTGCAATTCAAAAAGGGGCAACTTTTATTGGAACAAACCCAGACAAAAATATTCCTACAGAACGTGGATTGCTGCCAGGGGCAGGTTCAGTGGTCTCCTTCGTCGAAACAGCTACGCAAACAACGCCAATTTATATTGGTAAGCCAGAAGCAATCATCATGGATAAAGCAGTAAAAATCTTGGGACTCCAAAAAGAGGAAGTAATCATGGTTGGTGATAACTATGAAACAGATATCCAAGCAGGTATCCAAAATGGTATTGATACATTGTTAGTTCTATCAGGGTTTACCAAAGCTGAAGATGTACCTCATTTACCAGCTCCACCTACGTTTATCAAAAATTCTTTAGATGAGTGGCAGTTCTAAATGGGCAAGCGTAAAGGACAATGGCTTGAATTTTTAGGGTTGACTAGCTTATTTTTGACCTTGATCAGTTTAGCGATTGCCTTGACTATCAACTTTCGACCGCTCTATGTATTTGATATCAATTATTTGCATATTTTGCGGTACACGTCTCTTGATCAGCAAACGTTACTTCAAAATTTCGATGAATTGATGAAATATTTGAATAATCCATTTCAATCTGTACTGAGTTTGCCAGATTTTCCTGTTTCGGCCAGTGGCGCACATCATTTTCGTGAAGTACGTGCTCTTTTTTTCATTGATTATGCTGTGTTACTAGTCACGTTGATACCAAGTAGCTTGTTTGTTTTTTCGTTATGGAAAAATAAACGTTTCTGGCGATTGATACGTCCGTTTCAATTTGGGATGCTTGCGCCAGTAGTTATTGGATTTTTTATGTTAATCGGTTTTGATCGATTTTTTATTGTTTTTCACGAAACATTTTTCAATAATGACGACTGGTTGTTTGATCCGCGAACTGATCCAATTATCAATGTGTTACCAGAAGCATTTTTTATGCATAGTT
Source organism: Enterococcus sp. DIV0660C (assembly GCF_017316125.1). Classification (GTDB taxonomy): domain Bacteria; phylum Bacillota; class Bacilli; order Lactobacillales; family Enterococcaceae; genus Enterococcus_B. Next base: position 60,863 of record NZ_JAFLWA010000021.1, read on the forward strand.
TTGTTCTCTTTTTTATTTTACTTGAGCTCTTTTTCGCTTTTTTCCTATTCCTTGGAAAACATGAGTTAAGGAAGAAAAGATAACCATTCAGCAAGAAACACCCTCAAAGATA
>NZ_JAFLWA010000022.1 GCF_017316125.1 Enterococcus sp. DIV0660C
CACGTTTCTATCGCTAGAAATGAAGTCAAAACCCAACCGTAAGGTTGATAAGGTTAAGTGAATAAGGGCGCACGGTGGATGCCTTGGCACTAGGAGCCGATGAAGGACGGGACTAACACCGATATGCTTTGGGGAGCTGTACGTAAGCTATGATCCAGAGATTTCCGAATGGGGGAACCCAGCATCTTTTATAGGATGTTACAAATATGTGAATACATAGCATATTTGAGGTAGACGCAGAGAACTGAAACATCTAAGTACCTGCAGGAAGAGAAAGAAAATTCGATTCCCTGAGTAGCGGCGAGCGAAACGGGAAAAGCCCAAACCAACAAGCTTGCTTGTTGGGGTTGTAGGACTCCGATATGGTAGTTTTTTCAGATAATCGAATGACTTGGAAAAGTCAGTCAAAGAGGGTAAAAACCCCGTAGATGAAATTTGGAAAGCACCTAGGAGGATCCTGAGTACGGCGGAACACGAGGAATTCCGTCGGAATCCGGGAGGACCATCTCCCAAGGCTAAATACTCCCTAGTGACCGATAGTGAACCAGTACCGTGAGGGAAAGGTGAAAAGCACCCCGGAAGGGGAGTGAAATAGAACCTGAAACCGTGTGCCTACAACAAGTCAAAGCCCGTTAATGGGTGATGGCGTGCCTTTTGTAGAATGAACCGGCGAGTTACGATTGCATGCGAGGTTAAGTCGAAGAGACGGAGCCGTAGCGAAAGCGAGTCTGAATAGGGCGTTTGAGTATGTAGTCGTAGACCCGAAACCATGTGATCTACCCATGTCCAGGTTGAAGGTGCGGTAAAACGCACTGGAGGACCGAACCCACGTACGTTGAAAAGTGCGGGGATGAGGTGTGGGTAGCGGAGAAATTCCAAACGAACTTGGAGATAGCTGGTTCTCTCCGAAATAGCTTTAGGGCTAGCCTCGGAATTGAGAATGATGGAGGTAGAGCACTGTTTGGACTAGGGGCCCATCTCGGGTTACCGAATTCAGATAAACTCCGAATGCCATTCATTCATATCCGGGAGTCAGACTGTGAGTGATAAGATCCATAGTCGAAAGGGAAACAGCCCAGACCACCAGCTAAGGTCCCAAAATATATGTTAAGTGGAAAAGGATGTGGGGTTGCACAGACAACTAGGATGTTGGCTCAGAAGCAGCCACCATTTAAAGAGTGCGTAATAGCTCACTAGTCGAGTGACCCTGCGCCGAAAATGTACCGGGGCTAAACATATTACCGAAGCTGTGGATAACACCTATGGTGTTATGGTAGGAGAGCGTTCTAAGGGCGTTGAAGGTAGATCGTGAGGACTACTGGAGCGCTTAGAAGTGAGAATGCCGGTATGAGTAGCGAAAGACAGGTGAGAATCCTGTCCACCGAATGACTAAGGTTTCCTGGGGAAGGCTCGTCCGCCCAGGGTTAGTCGGGACCTAAGCCGAGGCCGAAAGGCGTAGGCGATGGATAACAGGTTGATATTCCTGTACCCGTTGTTTTTGTTTGAGCAATGGAGGGACGCAGGAGGCTAAGGAAAGCAGACGATTGGAAATGTCTGTCCAAGCAGTAAGTCTTAGGTTGAGTCAAATGCTTAATCTTTTAAGGACAAGCTGTGATGGGGAGGGAAATAATAGTACCGAAGTTCCTGATGTCACACTGCCAAGAAAAGCTTCTAGTGAGAAAACAATGGCCCGTACCGCAAACCGACACAGGTAGTCGAGGAGAGAATCCTAAGGTGAGCGAGAGAACTCTCGTTAAGGAACTCGGCAAAATGACCCCGTAACTTCGGGAGAAGGGGTGCTGATCGTCAGATCAGCCGCAGTGAATAGGCCCAAGCGACTGTTTATCAAAAACACAGGTCTCTGCAAAATCGTAAGATGAAGTATAGGGGCTGACGCCTGCCCGGTGCTGGAAGGTTAAGAGGAGTGCTTAGCGTAAGCGAAGGTACGAATTGAAGCCCCAGTAAACGGCGGCCGTAACTATAACGGTCCTAAGGTAGCGAAATTCCTTGTCGGGTAAGTTCCGACCCGCACGAAAGGCGTAACGATTTGGGCACTGTCTCAACGAGAGACTCGGTGAAATTTTAGTACCTGTGAAGATGCAGGTTACCCGCGACAGGACGGAAAGACCCCATGGAGCTTTACTGTAGTTTGATATTGAGTGTCTGTACCGCATGTACAGGATAGGTAGGAGCCGTAGAAATCGGAACGCTAGTTTCGATGGAGGCGCTGGTGGGATACTACCCCTGCGTTATGGCCACTCTAACCCGCACCACTAATCGTGGTGGGAGACAGTGTCAGATGGGCAGTTTGACTGGGGCGGTCGCCTCCTAAAAGGTAACGGAGGCGCCCAAAGGTTCCCTCAGAATGGTTGGAAATCATTCGAAGAGTGTAAAGGCAGAAGGGAGCTTGACTGCGAGACCAACAAGTCGAGCAGGGACGAAAGTCGGGCTTAGTGATCCGGTGGTTCCGCATGGAAGGGCCATCGCTCAACGGATAAAAGCTACCCTGGGGATAACAGGCTTATCTCCCCCAAGAGTCCACATCGACGGGGAGGTTTGGCACCTCGATGTCGGCTCGTCGCATCCTGGGGCTGTAGTCGGTCCCAAGGGTTGGGCTGTTCGCCCATTAAAGCGGCACGCGAGCTGGGTTCAGAACGTCGTGAGACAGTTCGGTCCCTATCCGTCGCGGGCGTTGGAAATTTGAGAGGAGCTGTCCTTAGTACGAGAGGACCGGGATGGACTTACCGCTGGTGTACCAGTTGTTCTGCCAAGGGCATTGCTGGGTAGCTATGTAGGGAAGGGATAAACGCTGAAAGCATCTAAGTGTGAAGCCCACCTCAAGATGAGATTTCCCATTTCTTTAAGAAAGTAAGATCCCTGAGAGATGATCAGGTAGATAGGTCAGAAGTGGAAGTACAGTGATGTATGGAGCGGACTGATACTAATCGATCGAGGACTTAACCAAGAATGGTAAAAGAAAAAACTCGGAAGAGTTTG
>NZ_JAFLWA010000023.1 GCF_017316125.1 Enterococcus sp. DIV0660C
GTCTTTATGCGTTTTATACGAAACCTAGATTTTCTGCTCAATGATTAAAAATATAGCCCCAAATAAGTTTCAATCAATAAATCTGCTTAAAGCATCAGAGCAGAACGAGAAGTAATATCATAATTTTCATAAATATCTGTTGGCATAGAAGAGCTGAGCGTAACATCTGTTAACTTAGCTAGCGTGCTGTTGCCATTATTTGTAATAGAAAATAGATTAACCGATTCAACGTAGTTCATTTTTTTACGGTTTGGATAATCGTTTTTGTTTCACCACTCATCGATAAAAAGAGAACAATATCATCTTTTTTGGTAAACGTTGGCATCAATTCAATAAGATGTGATTCATACGTATAAAGTTTGGACTTATTCAGTTACAAAAATCGCTTGACAATGTACTCTGCAATCGGCTTTGTTATGCCAACGCCGGCGACATAGAGTGTGGAAGCCCCATGAATTTTTGCGCAATGTCTGTTAATTTATCTAAATCAGTGCCAGTTATCACCGCATCCAAATAAGATCGGTAACGTTCAGCCTGGTGGAGAGATGATGGTCTAACTGATTTGATTGGTGATTCTTGTGGTATCATAAAGAAAAACAAACATTCATAAGGAGAAATAATGGTTACTATTAAACAGATTGCTAAAGAATCCGGAGTCTCGAAGAGTACGGTTTCTCGTTATTTGAATAAAGGATACGTGAGTGAAGCAACGGCAGAAAAAATCGAAAAAATTATCAACAAATATAATTATTCGCCTAATGAGTTTGCTCGTAATCTAAAGAGCCAAAAAAGCAATTTCATCGGAGTGATTTCTCCCCGACTAACTTCGCCATCCATCATGGCAATTTTAAATGGAATTGATGAAGTTGCAAGAAAAAATGGGTTTCAAATGTTGATTTCTAATACCGAATTGGAAATCAAACGTGAGATTGAGAATATCTACAGTTTAGTGCAAAACAAAGTAGCTGGTATTATTTTATTGGCAACGGAAATTACGGAAGAACATATCAAAGTAGCGAATTCAATCGATGTGCCAATCTTGTTTGTCGGGCAATCGAATGAAGCAGTCTATTCCGTAGATCATGATAATTATCAAGCAGGTGTGAATCTTGCGCAAACTTTGCTGGAATATGGGCATAAAGAAGTAGTATATATTGGTGTGCCAGAAAATGATTTATCAGTTGGAATCAATCGAAAACAAGGGGTTGTGACCACTTTTCTTGATAAGGGGATCACACCACAGATTGTTTCTTCAACTTTTTATCCAGAAGATAATTATCAGTTAGGATTAGAATTACTACCTCAAAGTAATGCTAGTTTGGTTATCTGCGCGACAGATAGTATGGCGATGGGGGTAATTAAAGCTGCAAACCAATTGAATATTGCTATTGGTACCGAACTTTCGATTGCTGGATTTGGTGGTTATTCTTTTGGTGAGTATCTCTATCCACCGTTAACGACAGTTGACTTTCACCATCAATTTGTCGGTGAGAAGGCAGCGTACTTGATGACTGAGCTTTTAAAAGGAAATGAGATTGATCGACGAACAATCATTGATACGACAATGATTATCAGAAATAGTATATGTGCTGTCAAAAAATAGTTGACAGCGCATACATTTGCGTGTTACGCTGACCTTGTCAATAGGGGAACGGTTCCACAAGGCTATGAGGTTTTATTTTATTATTTTTTTAAGTAAAAATGGGAACGGTTCCACAAAAAATGAGGAGGAAGAACAAAATGGAAAATCGAGAGATTGCAACAGAAGTAATTAATGCCGTTGGTGGTACAGAAAACATTCGAAGCGTTGCGCATTGCGCGACTCGACTACGATTGATGGTCAACGATGAAAGTAAGATTGATAAAAAAAAGGTAGAAGATATTCCTAAAGTGAAAGGTGCATTTTTTAACTCTGGTCAATATCAGATTATTTTTGGAACGGGGACTGTGAATAAAATTTATGACGAAGTTGTTGGCTTAGGTGCTAACGAGTCTTCCACAACTGAAATGAAATCAGAGGCAGCTAAAAATGCGAATCCTTTTCAACGAATAGTGCGTACGTTTGGGGATGTCTTCGTGCCGATTATTCCAGTCTTAGTTGCAACGGGTCTGTTTATGGGGCTTCGCGGATTGATTACTCAACCACAAATTTTGCAACTGTTTGGTATGACACCTGATGCAATCAATTCGGACTTTCTTTTATACACGCAAGTTTTAACCGATACAGCGTTTGCCTTTCTCCCAGCTTTAGTCGCTTGGTCAACATTTAAAGTTTTTGGAGGTAGTCCAATTATCGGGATTGTTTTAGGATTAATGTTAGTTAATCCTGCTTTACCAAACGCTTATGCAGTAGCTTCCGGCGATGCTACACCAATTATGTTGTTGAATTTTATTCCGATTGTAGGCTATCAGGGAACTGTTTTACCAGCGTTTATTGCCGGTATCTTGGGTTCAAAATTGGAAAAAAGATTGCATAAGTCAGTACCAGATACGTTTGATTTATTAGTTACACCTTTTGTTACATTGTTAGTCATGAGCTTACTATCCTTGATGGTGATTGGACCAATTTTCCACTCTTTTGAAACAGTGGTCTTGAATGGAACAGAATTTGTCTTAGCTTTACCATTTGGTTTAGCTGGTTTGATTATTGGCTTTTTGAATCAGCTAGTCGTCGTAACTGGTGTACATCACATCTTTAATTTCTTAGAAGTTCAGCTTTTGGCAAATACTGGTGTGAACCCGTTTAATGCAATTATTACTTGTTCTATTGCAGCACAAGGTGGCGCCACTTTAGCTGTTGGCTTCAAAACGAAATCGAAAAAATTAAAGGCATTATGTTTTCCATCTGCCTTATCAGCTTTCTTAGGCATAACAGAACCAGCAATCTTCGGGGTAAACTTACGTTATGTAAAACCATTTATCATGGGGTTGATTGGTGGTGCTGTGGGTGGATTTGCAGCTAGTTTGCTACAATTAGCTGGAACTGGAATGGCAATTACAGTTATTCCTGGAACGTTGCTTTATTTAAACGGTCAATTATTACCTTATTTATTTGTAAATATCTTAGCAATCGGTGTAGCTTTTGTCTTGACGTACTTGTTCGGCTACCAAGAAAAAATGGAAGAAGAGCTGGGACAAGCATAGACAATTGGCTTTAGTAAGGAAGTGAAAGTTAGATGTTAGATGGTAAAGGAAAAGACAGTCGTTACCCATTGAGTTTTCATTGTACACCAGAAGAAGGGTTACTAAATGATCCAAATGGATTGATTGAATACCAAGGAGCGTATCATCTCTTTTATCAATGGAATTCCAAAGACTGCACTCATGATTATAAATCCTGGGGACATGTCGTTTCTCAGGACATGGTTCACTGGAAACGTTTGCCGGCAGCGTTGATTCCTAGTGAGTCTTATGACAAAGACGGAATTTATTCTGGATCAGCAATTGAAAAGGATGGCAAATTGTACTTGTTCTATACTGGAAATGTAATTAATCCTGATGAAAGTCGAAGTAGTTTTCAGTGTTGGGCAGTTTCAGAAAACGGTGTCGATTTTAAGAAATTAGGCCCACTTTTTGAACATCCTCAGGGGTATACACGCCATGTGCGTGATCCAAAAGTCTGGTTTGATAAAAAAACACATCAATGGCGTTTAGTGCTTGGAGCACAAACCTTAGCAGAACAAGGCACAATTCTCTGTTACTCGTCCACTGACTTTAAACAATGGCAGTTTGATGGTGAGCTTTTTGATCCAAGTGAAATGGACAAAATCTCTCAGCGAGGCTATATGTGGGAATGTCCCGATCTTTTCCAGGTGGATGGTCAAGATCTCTTGCTTTATTCGCCACAAGGATTAACCCCAGAGAGAGAACAGTATCAAAATATTTATCAAACGGTCTATTTGCCACTGACGAAAGAATGGCAGATTGTATCAGAACATGGATTGACAGAAATGGATTGGGGATTTGAATTTTATGCGCCTCAAACGTTTGAAACGACTGATGGGCGACGCATACTCTATGGTTGGATGGGTGTAATGCCACCTGAAAAGGAACAAGCACAACCAACAGTTGCAGAAAAGTGGGTGCATTGTTTAACGATTCCTCGTGAAGTAAACTTCCATGAGGGGCGACTTTGTCAAAAGCCTGTCCGAGAATTACAGCAGTTGCGTGGAGAACAGTCTTCTTTTGAGTTGATGGAAGACTGGGAATCTCCCTTGGCGGAATTTGGTTCAGAAATATGTCTAATATTTGATTCTCCGGTCAAAGAATTTCAATTTGAAGTCACAACAGGTTTCTCGTTAAAGTTTGATGCTCAGACAGCGAGGCTCGTATTGAGTCGAATAAATTGGGAGGATGGTAAAAAGGAATCTCGATGCTACCATTTAACTGAACCATTGAGAGAAATTCAGCTGATGATTGATGGGTCAGCCGTAGAAATTTTTGTAAACCATGGAGTAGCAGTAGCCTCGGCAAGGTTTTTCGCATCTGCGAAACCACAGCTTAAATATAATGGTAAGAATCAAGGACGGGGCGTACATTTCAGCTTGCGTGATTGTCGTTAAAAGAAAAACCACCATTTTTTTGGTGGTTTTTTGTGTGGATTTGGGACATTCTTTGAAAAGTAGTAAATAATACAAGATAAAAATCCTATGATTCTTATAAATAAGAATCATTTTTATTTAAAAAAAGTAGTCTAAGTACTCGTCAACTTTTTTATAGAGAATAGACATATTTTCAACTCTAGATTTTTTTAGTAAGTTAAAATTCTAGCTCAAGAAAATGGAACAGAGGAAGTTAGATTTGTAAACGTCTACTTAATTAAATAAATGATAAACTTTTGCTAGTAATAGACATGTCCTGAACGTTTTCTTGTTGCCAAATTCTATTCCGTGCTACAATTTCTTTAGTATTTTTTTGATAAAGGGGTCATGGAAGATGTTCGGGAAAAAGAGTAAACAAAAAGAGAAGCAGTTTAACCTACTAAGTGAAAAGAAATTCGATGAAATAGATGAGCTAGAGACACCGGAAGAACGAGAAGAATTTCAGTCGTTCTTTGCTGACGTGTTGAAACAATTTCCAAGTAAAACCTCCACTGCTATCATGAAATCCCTTGATAGTACAAAGGATAAAGCATTACAGTTGACGGCTGCTAGTCGGAGTCGCTTCGATAGCATTTTTGATGAATTTCTAGCAGATGTAGATCAAGAAACTCGTAAAAAATGTCATACAACAGTTCATGTGGCATCCTTAACAGCTGCAATCATTGGTTTATCACCAATTCCGTTTTCCGATGCGTTTTTATTAGTGCCAGTACAGTTGACGATGATGGCACGTTTACACAAAATATTTGGACAGTCTTGGTCGGAAAGTCTGGGTAAAAGTTTGACTAAAGAACTGGTAGTTGTTAGCCTGGGTCGTAGTGCAGTAGGTAATATTTTAAAATTTATTCCAGTAGTTGGAACAATCAGTGGCGGTGCGGTCAACGCCGTGGTTGCCATGGCAATTACGGAATCTCTTGGGTGGGTGACGGTCAAAATGTTGAATGATGGGGAAGATATCTTTGATCAGGTAATGTCGTTTAAGGGTCAATTTGATACGTTGTTCAAGGCAATTCAAGGAGTTAGTAAGAAAAAATAGCTAAAAGTTGACTATCTGATAGGTGGTCAGCTTTTTTTGATCTTTTTATGAAAATAAATTAAATAAACAAGTTTATTAGACTGATTGATAAATGGTCTAAAATATTTTTCGTTGAAGAGCCTATAAGCATAGTCATAGTCTTTTATTTTGACCTTACGGAATAGAAACAAGCTGAAAACAGTGATCTGCTTTCAGCTTGTTTGTTCTTTTTTGTGAGAAGTGTTTTTACATAGTGAAGTTTAGTCTTGAACAATAAAGAACTTTAGCTCAAAAAAATTTAATTTTTTAAGGAGCCTGCCTGTTTCACAAAATCATCCACTTCAAAACGTCGCTTTTGCTCGAGCGCATGGATACAGCGTTCAACCCAATTAAGTTTATCTGCATCATTTGTTAGCCGGTCATAATAGTTACTTACTTCTTGGTTATAGTTTTGGTTAAGTCTGGATAAGTGTTTGTTCCGACAACAAATGATTGAGGTAAACATGGTTTAACTGGCAGTTGTTCTGCTGGATAACCTAAGCACAAGACAAACAATGGCATCACTCGTTCTGGTAGATGAAATAAATCTGCTAATTGATCCATTTCATTTCGAACACCACCGATAATGACACCATCCAAGCCTAAAGTTTGCACTGCAATGAACGCTTTTTGTGTAGCTAAAGCTGCATCAACAACAGCGACTGTAAACAATTCTTTATTTTGGTATACTTTCGGATCAGTAACAGTTAAAAATTTTTCACTTCGATGTAAGTCTGCACAAAAAAGTAGAGTTAAGGGAGCTTTTTTCAGCCATTCTTGTCCACCAGAAATAGTAGCCAATTCCTCTCGTTTCAGGATCAGTCACTTCGATAATTGTATAGGCTTGAAGATAACTTGATGTTGGTGCCATTTGACTGCGTGCAAGTATGGTTTATTTAGTTTTTTCATCAATTGGTTGATCGGTATATTCACGTGTGGAACTGTGTTGCATCAAAAGATTGATTAGGTCCCTTTTCATATTCATTTTGTGAAGAAAATAAAGCAGTTTTTATTGACTTACCGGCCTGTGTGCCTATTTCACTATGGCTGTTATTTTTTACATATACTTTTTAGTATTTAGCAGACAAGTTTTTCTGTTTTATTTGAAATAGATGGACAGCACTTTCGATGATCAGTGCGATCGTTACAAGAAAGCTAAGTGAGAACAAGATGAAGGTAGTGGGCAAGGTAGCAGTTGCCAAAAAAGTTGCCATGGAAATGACAATCATTAGTTTCCAAAACACCCCAGTATGGTAAGCGAGTTCTTTCGCAAAACGAGAAACATCTAGTTGGCTGTCAGTCTGTTGATGAAAAACTGTGAGTCGTTTGCCTAACGAGCGGATACCAAGTACACCACTTAAAAACATCAATAACCAAATAAGCAAGACAATTCCATTAGTAAAAGAAAAGTTAACTCGTCGAAAACTGAGCCAAATAAGTAAAGCAGCTAGATAACTCAAAGACGAAGTGGCTAGCATTTCTAAAAATAGAGTCAAGGAAGACAATTTCTTTGTTGTAAGTTTGCGAATGAGCATGAAAGCAATCAATGATAAAAGAAAAAGGATCATTGTGCCTGTCATACGCGCACCTCTTTTTCAGAATCATTGGTCATTTGCAAAATGATTTTTCCAGTAGCATGACCAGATTGTGAATAAGTAAGGGCTTCTTCTATTTTGCTCAGTGGAACAATTCGATCAATCACCGGTTTAATTATTTCGGCTTCAATCAGTTGTCCTAAGATATCTAACTGTGTACCACTTGGTTTCATGAAAAGAAAAGTATAAGAGGCCTTTGTTTGTTTTTCTAATTTTGTTAGATTACGTGTCACGATTCCGAAAGCAAGTCGTTTCCAAAGAGGGACACCATATTCTTTACCAAATCGATAATTAGGTAACCCAGCAATGCTGACCACTTTTCCGCCAGGTTTGATGATTTTGAAGGCATCTTCTAATGTCGCACCACCACGTGTATCAAATACATAATCGTAGTCTTTTAAAACTTCTGCAAAGTTTGTTGTTTGATAATTAATTGGGTAATCAGCTCCTAATGATTTTACGAGATCAAAATTAGTTACAGAAGTAGTTGTGGCAACATAAGCACCTAAGTATTTTGCAATTTGGATCCCTATCGTTCCAATTCCTCCAGAACCGCCTTGAATCAAGACTTTCTCACCGGGTTGAATCTGCATAATATCATGTAAAGCTTGATAACTTGTTAGTCCAACTAAGGGGATCGAAGCAGCTTCTTCAAAGTTGATATTTTTGGGCTTGAGTGCGATATCTCCTTGATCGACAGAGATGTATTCGGCAAAGGTCCCAATTCGATTCTTTTGAACTCGTCCATAGACCGCATCTCCAACTGAATAGTTTGTTACTTTTTCGCCAACTGCCGTGACGATTCCAGCAAAGTCACTTCCCATAATCATGGGCATATCATAGCTAAGCAACATTTTAAGCCCGCCATCTTTGGTTTTTATATCGATCGGATTGATACTTGCAGCAACGATTTTCACTAATACATCATTCGAACGAATGTTCGGAATAGGAACCTCCTTGATTTTAGGCATCGGTTGTTTGTAAGTATCAATGACAGCCGCTTGCATTGTGTTTTTCATGATTGTTTCCTCCAATTTATACGTGTTTGATTTAATCGTTTAATATTTTGAACGAATCACTTTCACGAGTTTAGTTCATTGGTTTAAAAATGTCAACCAATAATCTCTGAGGAATCGAAAAACGACTTTCCTTCAGTACGAAAGTCGTTTTTGGTTTATCCAACGTAAAAACATGTACAATGTTTCGACTAATTGTATCAAGTTTATCAGACTGTCAGAGAGCGAGAGAACGATGTTTTTCTATTTATTGCATATTGACAAAAACGATTGTTAAAACGGGTATATACATGTATGAATATTCATTTGAATAAAATTTCATGTTATTTTTATGTTGACAAAGTAAAACTTACTTGATAAAGTGTCGTTGTTAAATCGTAAAGATTACGTTTTGCGATGAGCAAATCGAAAAAAAGGAGTGTTCCCATCAATGGCTAAAAAATCAAAAATAGCACACACAAGAAAACAGCAGGAGTTGATTGAGCAGTATGCAGAAATTCGAATTTCCGTTAAAAGCTGTCAACGGCTATGAAGGTTTGGCAATACTAACCAAAAATGCGAATCCTAATCGTTTGAAACGACGCGATCCAATAGATGGCAGTCCTCGAGGCTACGTGCAAAAATTTGGGATATCCCGAATCAGGTTCCGAGAATTAGCGCTTCAAGGTTTGATACCAGGGGTAAAAAAAGCAAGTTGATAAAAAAGAAAGAAAATCTGGAGGAATAAAGAATGGCAGTTCCAGCAAGAAAGACATCAAAAGCAAAAAAGAGATTACGTAGAGCACATTTAAAAATAGCGAAACCTGAAATTTCATTAGATGAAGAAATAGGTGATTATCGTCGCAGTCATCATGTTTCACTTAAAGGGTATTATAAAGGACGCAACGTAACTGGCAAAGAATGAGGGAGGATTAGGATTAAAATGAACATCATTTATCCACCACTAGTTGAACAAAGTTTTCAATTTTATCAGAAAAATAGTAACGAAGACTTCAGTAAAACGGCTCTTTATCGTTCAATGGTTGCTAATAAACTCATTACTGAGAACGGCCATCCAACAGCTGAAGCAATTGAAAGAGGACTTGTACGGGATTTTTATGAGGAAGAGGATCTTTTATTTGAAGAATTTTTAGCAATTTATCCAATTTTTACTGTGTATGAAACAGAACTTTTCCAAAAAATTGATGGGTTTTGGGAGATACCAGTTTCATTGAAAAATGAATTGATGATCCGACTTGATCACGGAAAATTTAGTTATGATGAACAAGTTCAAGTTGAAGCGTTTTTGTCAGAAAGATAAATCAGAAATGAAGGTGAAACGATTGAGACAAACAATTATTTTAGCGTGCGAAGAAACAGCTGAACGAATTTATTTAACAAGTAAAAATAAACGAAATACGCCAGAACGTTTAGTTTTGAAAAAATATTCGCCTAAATTACGTCGACGTGTAATTTTTAAAGAGGTGAAGTAAGCATTTTTGAAGAAGAAAGGTGATTTCGTTGGGGATACCGATAACAATCGTATCTGGCTTTTTAGGAGCTGGAAAAACAACCTTGATCAACCAGGCGTTAAACGCATCCGAGCTGCCAAGAGAAGAAATAATTATTATTGAAAATGAGGTCGGACAAACAGGAATCGACCACGAACTCTTACTGCACACAAAGGAGCGTGTTTTACAATTGAACAACGGCTGCATGTGTTGTAGCTTGAGAGAAGATTTGATAACAACTTTAGCAAGCATTGAAGAAGTGACCAAAGAATGGCAAGTTCCTTTGTCTCAAATTATTATTGAAACAACAGGAATTGCTGATCCTCAGCCAATTATCCAAACGATTTTAACTACGCCTATCCTGCGAAATACTTATTATATTGATAGTCTTTTGACTGTCGTGGATAGGCAAAATTGTTCGATATATCAAAATGAGCCAGTCAGCCTGAAACAAATTGCGCTGGCAGATCGAATTGTTTTTGCGTTAAAAGAAGGAGATACCGTCAGCAATTGCTCAGAAATAGTAGCAACATTGACTGAAATCAATCCATTAGCCGATTTTATTTATTTTTCGGAAACAGCCCCGATTACTGCAACCGACTTTTTTCACTTAGACAAATTTCAGGCAACGGAAGGGTTAAACGAATCTCTGGCAACCCAAACTGAGGTTGAAAGGACAAATGAGCCTCACTCTAGAGATCATCATCACAAAGACCTACATGGTCACTCACACAGGTCAGCCGTTCATCAACATGACGAGCATGGTTTCCAAACCGTCTTACTGACTACAGAATGTGAATTAAATGAAGCTGCATTAATACGCTGGATTGATTGGTTATTATTTGCCAATCAAGAATTGTATCGTTTTAAAGGAATCATTGCACTAGAAAACCGTGAATTAGCAGTTGCTGTCCAAGGTGTCAATCAGCAAGTGAGCTTTCAACTGACTCCGCTAGAAAAAACGACAACGAAAATCGTACTTATTGGAAAAAATTTAGCATCGAAAAAAATAGAAGAAACATTTAATCAATTGTGCATTACTTATAAGCAATAAGAAGGAGAAATCAATGGAGAAAACAGACCTTTCAAGTGCGTATCGACGATTAAAAAGTCCGAATATCAAGACAAGAAAACGAGCATTAAAGATTATCAAAGAATATAAGCAAAATAAAAAGCGAGCTAGTTGAACGAAAAGGAGAAATCAAATGAACAAGTGGAAAATTGGTTTGTTTAGTCTACTATTAGCAAGCGTATTAGGCGCGTGCAGTACGAATAGTCCAACAAGTAAAGAAACCGAAAAAGAAAAACTGTCAGTTATCACAACTTTTTATCCTATGTATGAATTCACGAAGAATATTGTCGGAGATGAAGGCGAGGTCAAGTTGTTGATTCCAGCTGGAACGGAGCCACATGATTATGAACCATCTGCTAAGGAAATCGCAAGTATTCATGATGCAGATGTCTTTGTTTATCATAATGAAAATATGGAAACTTGGGTGCCACAAGCTGAGAAGAGTTGGAAAAAAGGTGCACCTAATGTAATCAAAGGAACCAATGGGATGGTGTTGTTACCTGGAAGTGAGGAAGAACATGATCATGACCACGGGGAAGAAGGACATCATCATGAGTTAGATCCCCATACATGGGTCTCACCTAAGATGGCGATTAAAGAAGTGACATCTATCAAGGAACAATTAGAACAACTTTATCCGAAGAAAAAGAAAACTTTTGAAACAAATGCAGAAACGTATCTAACAAAATTAAAAAAATTAGATGAAGAGTACACAGAAAAATTAAGTACAGCTAAGCAAAAAAACTTTGTGACACAACATGCTGCTTTTGGATACCTGGCTTTAGATTATGGATTGAATCAAGTTCCGATTGCAGGTTTGTCTCCAGATCAAGAGCCTTCACCAAGTCGCCTAGCAGAGCTAAAAGAATATGTTCAAGAAAATGAGATCAAATACATCTATTTTGAAGAAAATGCCGAAGATAAAATTGCAAAAACGTTAGCTGATGAGGCAAAAGTTAAACTCGAAGTATTAAATCCTGTCGAAAGTTTAACAAAAGAGCAGATGGCAAATGGGGAAGATTATCTTTCGGTGATGAAAGATAATCTAACTGCTTTGGAAAAAACAACAAGTGTTGCAGGTAAAGAAATCAAACAAGAAAACGCAGCGAAATCGACTAAGACTGTTGCTAATGGCTACTTTGAAGACGATGCAGTCAAAGACCGAACATTAGCTGATTATGCAGGTGAGTGGCAATCCCTTTATCCTCTGCTAAAAGAAGGCGATTTAGATCAAGTTTTCGACTATAAAGCAAAATTGAATAAAGACAAAACAGCACAGGAATATAAATCTTATTACGCAACTGGTTATAAAACAACTGTCGATAAAATGACAATCACAGATCATACGATTGACTTTGTTGTCGATGGCCAGCATCACCAATATGAATACAACTATGCTGGTTACAAGATTTTAAATTATGAAAAGGGAAATCGTGGCGTACGTTTTCTTTTTGAAACAGCTGATAAGGATGCCGGAGAATTCAAATATGTGCAATTTAGCGATCACAATATTGCACCAGTTAAAGCAGAACATTTTCATGTCTTTTTTGGAGGAGAGAGCCAACAGAAACTTTTCAACGAGTTAACTAACTGGCCCACTTTTTATCCAGCTGATTTGACTTCACAAGAAATTGCACAGGAAATGATTGCACATTAAGACTTATGTATGATAGCAAAAAACGAGGACTTTTGAAGTCCTCGTTTTTAGTTTAGTGTGCGTATAAGAAAGCAGATAGGAGGTGCAAATAATCAACATGACCAATAAACATTCAGACAATCCCCAACATTTTCAAGTCAACTATTGATCGCCATCTTTCAGATGGAACAATAATCAAAAATAATTCCTCCCAAATAATAATTGTATTTTAACAATATAATTGCTTGGAAAACCAGTAAAGTAATATGTAACGAGTGAACAATTTAGTTATAAAAAAATAGCAATCGGTAGTTGGGTTAGTAAAATAATGATATACTGAGAAAAAGAACCTTGAAATCTAAATAAGTGAAGACCAATAGAAGCATCCAAACTGAAGCCTTGCTATGGGTGAATAGTGCGATTACGGAACCTCAAAAATTTTTATCCGAGGTTTTAGAGCTATGCTGTTTTGAATGCTTCCAAAACTAATCAGTGGGAAGAATTTCAACTGGAATTGTTTTAGAGCTATGCTGTTTTGAATGCTTCCAAAACTAACTGTCATCTTAGACCTACCCTTTTAGTGTTTTAGAGCTATGCTGTTTTGAATGCTTCCAAAACTTTGGAAAAATTTAAATGCTTTGGTTGATAGTTTTAGAGCTATGCTGTTTTGAATGCTTCCAAAACAACAGTATCAGATGAGTTTGTTCGAGGAATGTTTTAGAGCTATGCTGTTTTGAATGCTTCCAAAACATCTCGAACGAAAAAGACACTCAATAGAATGTTTTAGAGCTATGCTGTTTTGAATGCTTCCCAATTAAGAATAGCTGTGTTTATCAATAGTAGAATAAGCAAAAGAGGATTTCCAACTGAGCCATTTGAAGGAAACGCGTTTGCAGTAACTAGCCATATTCGTCAGAAAAATAGCAAATAATTTTTTGATAGTGATTCCAAAAAAACCACCAACTAGTTGGTGGTTTTTTTATTGGGTAAATATTTGGGAATAACAAACATGAGAAAATATCGTACTAATAAATTAAGTTGGAAGATAGGGATAATTTATTAGTATAGATATTATTATAACGTATTTAAAACACGTTTATGATTTGTTTTTTTTATAGTTATTATTATCTTTTTTACCTAAATCAGGTTGCCTGAAATTGACTATTGTAAAGTGAACGATAGAGTGTTGGACGTTTCAACAGTTGTTTATGCGTTCCTTTTTCAATGATATCGCCCTTATCCATTACTAAAATTAAATCAGCATTTTCAATGGTAGATAGGCGGTGGGCAATGACGAAACTCGTCCGATTTTGTGTTAACGAGTTCATTGCTTCTTGGATTTGTAATTCTGTTCGAGTATCTACACTTGAAGTCGCTTCATCTAAAATAACCACTGGTGGATTTGCCAAAATGACACGAGCAATGGTCAACAGTTGTTGCTGACCTTGCGATAGGCCTCCGCCATTGTCACTAGTTACGATGGAATCATAGCCATTAGGAAGTGTCAGAATAAAGTGATGACACTGAGCAATTTTAGCTGCTTGGATAATTTCTTCTCGCGTAGCATCCATTTTTCCATATGCGATATTTTCAGCAATCGTACCTTCAAATAACCAAGTATTTTGTAAGACCATTCCAAATAGGGAACGAAGATTTTCTCTTGGAAGATCAGTCGTTGGAATTCCATCGAATTCGATTTGACCGGATTCGATGTCATAAAAGCGCATAAGCAGATTGACGAGTGTTGTTTTACCGGCGCCGGTTGGCCCAACAATGGCGATTTTCTGATTTGCTTTCGCATCAAAATCAACTTTCTTCATCAATGTTTTGTCAGGTGAATAACCGAAGCGAACATCTTTGAATCGGATATTTCCAGCAGGCTGTTGAATGGTTCTTCGACTTGTATCTGCTTGTTCTTCTTCATGATCTAAGATATAGAAGATTCGTTCAATCGAAGCCATAGCAGCTTGAATCGAGTTAATGACATAAGAGGCTGTTGAAATTGGTTCAGAAATTTGATTGATATATTGCAGATAAGCTTGCAAGAACCCAATCGTTATTCCACCACTCAGTACGGTCATTGCACCAAAAATTGCACTAAAAATGAATGCAGATTGGTTAATGAAACGTGACAAAGGATAGATGGCAAAGTTTAAGAATTGCGCACGTTTAAATACAGTGTAGTGCTCCTCAATTGTCTGACTGATAGCAGCCATTTGTTGATTCTCTTGGTTAAAGGATTTTGACACGATGACGCCAGAAAGATATTCTTCCATCTCGTTGTTGATACTACCCAGCTTCACTTGCGCTTTGTCTGCGACTTCTTTATTTATCATTGAAAATTTGTGCGTTACCAGTCCACTAAGAACCAGTAAACCGATCACTAAGATTGACATCTTACTGTCGATATAAATCAACATGATTCCTGCAAAAAGAATAGTTACTATAGATGTGAATAGTTGGTTGACACCAGTCAATAACACTTGAGAAAGCTGATTCAACCCAGTAGTCGTTCGACTAATCAGATCGCCCACCTGATGATTATCAAAAAAAGACATCGGTAATTTTTTGATTTTTTTCGTAATCAGTTTTCGAGTATTCAAAGTAAGTCGTTCGCTCAATGTCGCCATTGCTCGTTCTTGAACGTAAGAAAGTCCACTGCTGATTAGCGAAAACAGGACTAAAAGTAAGACCGTTGGAAGTAATTGCTCTGTAAGTAAACCAAGAGTCACTGACAATGGTTCTTTCAGTTGGATGATTGCAACGATTTTATCAATACCTAATGCCATCAGGAAGGTCATTGCAACCACTAAAATATTTCCAAGCAAACTACAAAACATCAATAGATAAAAATATTTATGTTCAGAACGATGTAATTTCCAAAAGCGATACATCACATGTTTTTTATTCGCCACCATGTTGTTTTGTTTCATCTTATCACTCCTTCATTCCTTGCGAGGCTGCAATTTCTTGATAAATTTTGTTGGTGCCTAACAATTCTTGATGTGTTCCTTCACCAGCTACCTTGCCATTGTCCATGAGGATGATGTGATCAGCATGGGCGATTGTACTCAAACGCTGAGCAATGATTACTAGTGTTTTGTTCGAAAATTCTTTGGTGAGTGCTTTTCGCAAAGCAGCATCTGTTTGATAATCCAAAGCCGAGAAGCTGTCATCAAATACATACATTGAAGCAGGTTTGATTAGTGCTCGTGCAATACAGATCCGTTGTTTCTGTCCGCCAGAATAGTTACTGCCTCCTTGTGCCGTGACTGATTCATATTTATCAGGTAAAGTATCTACAAATGGTTTTAGCTGAGAAATTGTTGCTGCTTGATCAATTTCAGCTGGCGTGGCATCCGCTTTTCCCATTAAAAGATTTGATTTAATTGTTCCTTTGAATAAAAATGCTTTTTGGGGAACATAAGCAACCTGTTCACGAATACTATTTTGTGTTAAAGCGGTTGTTGGGATATCATTCAATCTAATTTCACCACTTGTAGGGTCGTTGATTCGTAAAAGAAGCTTCATCAACGTACTTTTTCCAGAACCAGTTGCGCCAACAATTGCTGTTGTTTTTCCAGCTAGGATGGTCAATGAAATTTTTTCAATCACTGGATTGCTTTCTTCTCCGTAGGCAAAAGAAACATTTTGATAGCTAGCAGCGCTCGCATCTCTGATTTGAAAAGAAGACGATTCTTTGGGGTCAATGATTGACGGTTCAAAATTGATTACTTCTTCTAGTCGTTTCAATGAAGCAACGGAGCGAGGGATGACCACAAAAACCATTGCTGCAAGCATAAGATATGAGAGTGCTAAAAGCGCATATTCAGTAATTGCTGCGATATTCCCGATTTGGGTGGTCTGATTGCCAACTAGGTAGCCACCGACCCAAAGAATGGATGCGTAGACAACGCCCATAATCAAAAAAGCGGTAGGAGTGATGAAAGCGAAAATTTTATTCACTTGAATCATCTGATTTGCATAATTAGTAAAGGATTCATTGGTTTTTGCTTCTTCGTGGTCTTGATTATTGAATGCACGAATCATATTGATCCCAGTAAAAAACTCTCTTAGTTTGGTAGTAATACGGTCCATTTTGGGCTGAATACTTAATGCAATAGGCGTTCCTTTTTTCAGCAAAAATAATAATACAACCGAATAAAAGACGATGGCTACCAGTGGAATCCACAATAAGTTTGGAGCATTGAGATATGTCATGGTCAAAGCAAAAACAGCAATGATTGGAGCAGGTAAGATCAGTTGACAAAACATCACAATCATTTGTTGAACATTGTCCACATCATTTGTCATACGAGTGAGCAAGGTGCTAGAGCCAATTTTATCAATATCAGAAATGCTTAGTTCTTGAAATTTTTGGAAAAACGATTTTCTGATTTGGCGACCAAAACGTCCGCCAAGAATTGCTGATAGATAGCTACCAATCACGGCAGCAATTGTGCCTAAAATCGTAATGACAATCATTTGAACAGCGATGTGCTTGATTGCATCAAGATCATTTTTTAAAATAGCAAGATTGATTAGTTGTGCTACTAACATAGGCACTCCTAAGATTCCGATGATTTGTAGAACAATGAAACTGCTGGTCAGAGCAACGATGCCCTTATTTTGTAACAAAAAATTTTTTAGTACTTTCATAAGTCATGCCTCCTTAGTTTTGACAATAATGGAGTATACAGGTTAAAGTAGCTTTAAGGTCAAGGAGGTTTTTTCAAATGACTAAAACTTTTTCTATTGGTGAAGCTGCAAAATTTTTGAACTTGCCAACATCTACGATTCGCTATTGGGATTCGATTGGTTTGCTAACGAATTCCCGAAACGAAGCCAATGATTATCGGACATTTACATATGATGATTTGTTTGCATTGTACGATGTCAAATTCATTCGAAGTCTAGGTTTATCAATCAAAGACGTTCAGGGAATTTATCGAAAATCAGAAAAAGAAGTTTATGACGTACTGGAGCAGACAGAAAAACGTTTGGCAGAAGAAATTAAAAAATTAAAGGAAGAAATGGCACAAATTGAGCAACGAAAACGACATCTTTCATCAACTGGGTTTGATTTAACTGGAACACACGATTTGAAAATTGATTTTACGAAAATGGTTCGTGCCGATTTAGATGAAAACTTTACCGCACGAAAATATTTAGAAAAAAACTGCAACTCTGGGATTATTTGGCAAGAAAAAAATCAATCGTTAGAATATGTTTTTTGTATCGATGCAACATTTGAAGGTGAAATAGAAGAAGAAATCCTTTGGGAATACAATCCAGCGTTTGATTACCAACCAGTAATCATTGAAATAGATCCTGCCGATAATGATCGAAATAATCTGCAAGAGGCCGTCGCTTTGTTAACAGCCGAAGGTTATGAGATTCAGCAAATTATTGGCGAGTTTCTCGTAAGAAAACAATATGAGCAGACATCTGATAAGGAATATTATTTGTCATGGATTGAAATCAAAAATAAAAACAAACAATAGACGGTCGAGTGAATCTGTCTAAAAGTACGATTTGGAAATTTATCTTGTTCGTTGTAAGATAAAAGAAACCAACAAGTCATGATGAAGAGAAGGGAGAAGATGGTTAAAATAGAAGTAATCACCTTTGATCTTCAGGTCAAGATAAATTCCTTTGTTTCTAATTCAACTATTGATCCTAGATTCATCAATTTAATGTGAACGTTATTGCCGGAATTTGGAATGATAAGAAATAGTCACTAATTTTATAGATGAGGAGTATGTTTATAATGAAAAAGAGAATTTGTTTTGTCTTAGCGGTAGACGGTGGATTGGCCTATTCCACACTTCCTATAGGTTTAAGAAATCAGGAACGCTTAAAAGAGTTTTTCTCCAAAGAATATGAGGTTTCATTGAATTATCTTCGAGACAAAGAGCAGGTAGATTACCTGATCGTACCAAGACAATTGGCGCCATTCATCAATGAAAAAAAGTTGCCGATCATTGAAGTGCCATCCAATCTATTTGTTATCAAAGATTATCAAGGAATCAAAGAAATCATCGACCACTATTTTGAGCAGGAAACCAATTGATGTAGAAATAGGCTGAGGGACAGTCTTTAAAAATAGAAATATGAAGTGAAAAAACGTTTGACAGCGCTTTCTATAAATGATAATTTATTTGTATAGTAAATTGAATAGGGAAAGACAATAGGATTGTGATTATTAAGTTAAGCAAGACCTGACTAGTTTCGGCTGGTTAGGTCTTTTTTTGTGTCATTCTATCTAAGGGTAGTTGGCAATAGAATTACATGTTACTAAAATGAAATTTTTAGTAACAAGAAGCTTAAAGAAAGGAGGAGTTAGATTAGTATGGCAACTTGCCATCACTAAAAAAGAATGTGCTAAAAAGTACGTTGTTGTAGCATTCAATGAAATTTTTTACAAGTGCTTAAAAAAGAAAGGGGATAGAAATGAAAAAATGGTTGAAGGTAGTGGGAATAATTGGATTAATGTTTTCTTTATCAGCTTGTCAAGAAACAAATTCAGCAACAAGCAATGAAAAAGAGGCAAATAAAGAATCAGACCGAGTAGAAATTTATTTAGCGAGACATGGCAAAACCATGCTGAACACGACGGATCGCTCACAAGGCTGGATCGACGCACCGTTGACACCAGCAGGCATCGCTGTTGCAGAGGATTTAGGGAGAGGATTAGCAGATGTAGACTTTGATGCAGTTTACTCTAGTGATAGTGGGCGAGCAGTCGAAACTGCAACATTAGTATTGAAAAATAATGGACAAGAAAAGCTTTTAGATACATTACACACCGATAAACGATTACGTGAATTTAACTTTGGCACCTACGAAGGAATCCCCAATCCTGAAATGTGGAGTGAAATTGCTAAAGAGCAGGACAAAACATTAGAAGAGTGGCAAAATGAAATGGGTGAAGAAGGATTTGTCAAAACCATTCAAGGGTTTGCCGACACCTTGCATGAATTAGATGAAAAGAAACTTGAAGAATTAGGAAAAGAACATGACGTCGCTGCTGATGAAGTGAGTTGGCAAGCGGAGGATTACCAAACCGTCATTGACCGTGTTTCGAGTGCAGTAAACGATATTGTCAAAATAGCAGAAGAAAAAGGTCAAGATAAAATATTAGTTACTTCACACGGCATGACAATTGCTTCATTTGTCGCATCAATCGATGAGTCAGCAGAAGTTCCATCAACTGGGTTAAAAAATGCTAGTATTTGTAAAATTATCTATCAAGATGGCAAATACACAGTAGAATCAGTTAATGATTTATCTTACTTAGAAAAAGGCGCAAAAGATAAATAGACTAAATTTTTAAGTAATTAGCAATTTTTTGAAAGTTCATACACAAAAATTTATAAAAAAATTTTTTATAAGATAACTAATCAATAGAAAAAACCTTGGCTTTTTTAGGATAGCCAAGGTCTTTTCTATTTTACTTTCAATAAAGTATTCATTCTGTTCATGCAAATAATCAGTAAGTTGTCTAAATTACTCTTCGATTAGTTCTTTGAGCGCATTGGGGCGACTAGTTAAAGGTTTTCCAAGTACCTTCTGTAGATCATCAGAGACTACATCTAACTGACCTGTTTCAATATCCATTTGAAATGAGAGAAACATTTCGGCAATAGGTTGAGGAAGACCGCCCTCTACTAAGTTGTCGATAAATCCCGTTTCATCTGCAACAACGGCTTCGATTTCCTTACCACTTGCTTCCTTTAGTGCACTTGCTAATTCTGAATAGGTGATTGGTGTATTCGATAGTTCAAGAATTTCTGGATAGTCATTGTTAAACAAAACTTTTGCAGCAGCCTCAGCATATTCTCTTTTGAGAGCCCAACCAGTTTTTCCATTTTTTGCCACATATACAAATTTTCCAGTTGCTAATGCGCGCTGAATAATCGGCATTTCGTTTTCCAAATACCAATTATTTCTTAAAAAGGTATGTTTGATCTCTGCTTGTTTTATTTCTTTTTCAGTGAAAGAATGATCGGCAGCTAGTAGACTTGTTGATTGATCTGTCTTAGGAAAACTTGTGTAAACAATATATGAAACACCAGCTTTTTTTGCTGCTCTAACAACATTCGCATGTTCTGCTTGTCGATTTCCCGGAGCACCTGACACAAAAAGCAAACGATCGATTCCTTGCAGAGCTTCAACCATGGAATCCTCATCCGCATAATCACCTATTCGAACATTAAATCCCGCCTCTTGCAATTTTGCTCCTTTTTCATTATCTCGAGCTAAAGCATAGATACTTTTTTTATCAACTAGCTTGCTTAGATATTCTAATGCGTAGCCTCCAAATCCACCAGTTGCTCCAGTTACTAAATAGTTCATAATAAACACTCCTTTAAATTTTCGTCTGATAGCTGTACAAATATGATTTACACCTTTATCATAAAGAGTATGTTAAAATAAGTCAAGAAATAAATGTAAAGGAGCTTTAAAAATGAAATACTCCATACAAATGAGTGATGCAGTCCACATTCTTGCTTACATCGAGCTTTTCAAAGATACAAATCAACTTTCTAGCGAAATGATTGCTAGCAGTGTTGAAACAAATGCTGCTAATATCCGAAAAATTATGGCGAGCTTAAAAAAAGCTGGTTTGATACACACAAAAGTAGGTAAGCCAACTCCTGTTCTTGCAAAAGATCCTAGTGAAATAACTTTTTTAGATATTTATAAAAGTATTGAGGGAAATACGAATCTAATCCAAGTCGATCCCAAAACAAATCCTAATTGTGTGGTTGGTGCAAATATCCAAGATGTTCTTCTAAAAGAGTATGATTTTCTCCAAAAAAAAGTGGAAGAACAGATGGAACAAATCACATTGGATACCATTCTTCACGATATCTCTTTATTGGAAGTTCAACGAAGACCAGAAAATAAAAAAATTATAGAAAAATATCTTTAAGCTAGCTAGAATGCAGGAGTACAAAGGAATAGTGAACTTAAATATAAAATCTTTAAAGAAAACTAGAAAGTGCGAAAAAAAGCTGTCAAGGAAAAAATGACCTACTGGGGAACCTTGGTAGCTTTATTTGTATACATAAGATAATTTTATTCCTCCTTTTGTTGATGTTTCTATAACAATGTTAGTTGTAGAAACCACGACGCTCCCATAAGTAAAACAAATAATTATTTAGATCTGCTACTAGCATGTAAATGTTTACATCTAAAAGGATGACTGCATTAAATTTCTACGCATCAAAAAGATGAAAAAACTAGATGAGGTAAATGGTACGAATCAGCACGACAATGATTAGAATTTTGTAGTGGGTACAATAAAGTTCCTGAATAAATTTTTTTTTAAAGGTTTCTTGAAAAATTTGATTAAAATCAGATGATAATTTTCTGTTTTTCGTGATAATTGCATCAAATCTTTTGAAATTCTTGGCATTTAGTCAGAAAATAGCATCAGGAGGCAGTAAAATGTTAGACAAAGAAGTATACAATCAATTATTTAAACCATCTTTTTCAAAAAAAACACAAGTCACGTTTTGGGACGGTTCTACTAAAGAATATGGGGAGACTGAAGGCGAAGTCGCTTTTCACATTGTTTTTAATGAAAAAATTCCAGTGAAAGAACTAATCAACAATGCTTCATTAGCACTAGGTGAAGCGTACATGAACAAAAAAATTGAGATTGAAGGCGACTTACAAGAACTAATTTATGACGTGTATAATCAAGCACATGGTTTTTTTCACAATAATAACTTTAAAAAGTGGATACCAAAAGAAAAACATACAAAAAAACAGTCTGCTCATGATATCCATAGCCATTATGATTTAGGAAATGATTTTTACGAAATGTGGCTAGACCACACCTTAACTTATTCTTGTGCATATTTTGAAACACCAGAGGATACCTTGGAACAAGCACAAATCAATAAAGTCCATCACATCCTCGATAAACTATTTATCAAGCCGGGAGAAACACTCTTAGATATCGGGTGTGGTTGGGGGACTTTAATCTTAACAGCAGCCAAAGAGTATCATGTCAAAGCTAGTGGAATCACTTTGAGTGAGGAACAGTACCATCATATTCAAAAAATCATTAAAGAAGAAAACTTAGAAGAACTAGTTACGGTTGAGTTAAAGGATTATCGAGACTTAACTGAAACTTTTGATCATATAACTAGTGTTGGAATGTTTGAACATGTAGGAGCAGAAAATCTAAAAGAATATTTTGCAGTGATCAATAAACTTTTGGCAAAAAATGGAACAGCACTAATCCATGGCATCAGTCGTCAGCAAGGTGGTGCAAAAAATGCATGGATCAATAAATATATTTTTCCAGGGGGCTATATACCCGGTGTAACAGAATTAGTAGAACATATGACTGAAAATGATTTGCAGATAATTGACCTTGAAAGTCTACGTCGTGATTATCAATTAACTTTGGAACATTGGACGACTAATTTCCACCAAGTTGCTGATAAAGTGATTGAACAAAAAGATGAAGTCTTTTATCGAATGTGGGATCTATATTTACAGGCTTGTGCTGCATCATTTCAAGCTAGCAATATTGATGTTATCCAGTATTTATTAGTTCACCCAAATAACAATATGATTCCAATGCATCGAAATGTTTAAGGAGCGAATATCTCGCTTCTTTTTTTTTTTTTTCGGTAAACAGATGATTAGATAAGAAATAATAAATAACTTTTGATTTTTCACAAGCATATGGTATGACAGATTAATTCGTTCGTACTATTCTGGAGTTGTGAGGGGAGAAATTAATTTTATAATAAGGAAGGAGATTTATCGTGAGTAAAAGTAAAGTTATTATTGTAGGTGCATCACATGGCGGACATCAATCTATTTTAGAGTTATTATCTAGATATGGTGAAGATGTGGAGATTACGTTATTTGAGGCTGGAGACTATATTTCGTTTATGTCGTGTGGCATGGAACTTTATTTAGAGGACCAAGTAACAGACGTAAATGATGTCAGAAACTTCCGACCAGAAAACTTTCCAGAAGAAAATGTCCACATTTTGAATAATCATTTAGTAAAAGCAATCAATGCGGATCAAAAGACAGTGACTGTCACTAATACACTGGAAGATCAAACTACTGATTATGCATATGACAAATTGATTTTAAGTTCTGGTGTTACACCCAATTCTCTTCCAGTTCCAGGTACTGATTTAGAAAATGTTTATTTGATGCGTGGATATAACTGGGCAACGAAAATCAAAGAAAAGCTCAACAACCCTGATGTTAAACAAGTAGCAGTTATTGGTGCCGGATACATCGGTATCGAGGCAGCAGAAGCTTTTTGTAAAGCCGGAAAAGAAGTAATACTTTTAGATATGATTGATCGCCCATTGGGAACTTATCTAGACCAAGAAATGACAGATATTTTAGAAAAACATCTAACAGAAAAAGGAATCCAAGTAATGACTGGCGCAAAAATTGAAGCATTTTTAGGAGATGGGAAAGTTTCAGCTATTCAAGTAAACGGCGAAGAAATTCCAACTGATTTAATCATTCAAGCAGCAGGAGTGAAAGCCAATACTGAATGGTTGGAAGGAACGGTTGACTTAGACAAACGTGGTTGGATCGTAACCAATGAATACTTACAAACAAATCTCCCAGACGTATACGCTGTTGGTGATGCAACACTTGCTTATTCGATTCCAGCACGTACAAAAATGCCGATTGCTTTGGCAACAGTGGCTAGAAGAGAAGCACGTTATGTTGTTCAACATTTATTTGAAAGTATCCCAAATAAACCTTTTGGCGGAGTGGTCGGCTCATCAGCTTTGAGTGTGTTTGATTATCATTTTGCTGCAAGTGGTTTGAATAGTTTTACTGCAGATAAAGCAGGTGTATCGATCGCTTCAGCTTATTTTGAAGATACATTACGACCTAAATATGTACCAGAAAAATTCGGAAATACAAGCGTTTCTGTTCAATTGTTCTTCGATCCAATGACCCATCAAATTTTGGGTGGAGCTGTGTTATCAACCTATGATATTACTGCTCAAGGAAATGTGTTAGCTTTGGCAATTCAACAAAAATTGACCCTAGAAGATTTAGCTGAGGCAGACCTTTTCTTCCAACCAGGATTTGACCGCCAATGGAGCTTAGTGAATTTGGCAGCCCAACATGCATTAGCTGAAAAAGAATTTATTGAATAATTTTCGTATATTTATACGATGATTTCTAGCTAATTAAAAATAAAAAACACCTTCCAGATGTTTGTTTAACTTTTGGAAGGTGTTTTTTTCGTTTCAGAAGGAATTAGGTGATGAAATGAATGAAAGAATTTTAAATAGATAAATCGGTGTGTACGAATGACAATGACAAAAAAGCAGAAGCATTCATATTCAAAATAGAGATGCTTTGTCACTTCAATTGATTTGGATAACTTTAACACCAGTGTTTCGAATGTCGGTCAAAACTTTTTCAGAGCAAAAGCGATCCGTAATCAGATAGTCAAAGGCAGAAACATCCGCAATTTTAAATTTTGATGTTAAACCAATTTTTCGATGATCAGCAACAAGAATTTTACACTTGAAAGTTTGCCGAATCATCATTTCGTTAATGGTAGACTCATTCAAAATTTTTGTTGTTACACCGTTGTCAAGGCTTACTCCGCTACATCCAATAATGCAAACATCAGCATTCATAGAAGAAATTGTATTTAAAGCGATGTCACCAACTAAAGCTTCCTTTGGAAAACGCATCTCGCCTCCAGTTAAAATGTAATTACAGTTTTCTTTATGGTAAGAATAGTTGATTTTTACATTATTTGTCACAACTGTTAGATGATTTGCATGAACAAATTCAATCGTTTTTAAAGCAGTTGAACTTGAATTTATAAAGACAGTGTCATAATCATTAATATATTTACTTGCCTCGCGAGCGATTGCTTGTTTCAATCGTTCTGGTCCAGATTGATCGAAATCAGTGTTGTTCTCATAATTATAAGAACAAGAACCATACGTTCGAATAATCTCATTTTTTTCCTCTAGTAAGTTTAGATCTCTGCGAATCGTGCTGATTGAAACCTTTAAGTTCTCAGACAACTCAAGAGCAGTCATTTGCTCTTGTTGTTGAAGTAAGTCCAAAATATTTTTTTGTCGTTCCTCAATATTTGCCAGTGAGTTTTTCATCTTTAACCTCCTATATAATTTTCTTTTTAAATTAAATGATTTTTTATCTCCGAAGAATCATATAAAGTTCTTTAACTGCATCTATCATACTAAAAAAATCATTAAAACTGTCAATAACGTCATATAAATTTCAAACAATCATATAAAAGGGTTCTCAGATTCTTTTTGACACATTATGATTTAAATGTAATTAAGAAAGGAGCAATGAAAATGACTAAACAGATCACCGATGTGACAAAAGAAAGCTGGATTCTAGAGACATTCCCAGAATGGGGCACTTATTTAAATGAAGAAATTGAAAGAGAAGAAGTAAAACAAGGAACGTTTGCAATGTGGTGGCTAGGCTGTACAGGTATTTGGCTAAAGAGTGATGCAGGTACCAATATCTTATGTGATTTATGGTGCGGGACGGGGAAACGCAGTCATGGAAACAGTAAGATGAAAAAAGGCCATCAAATGATGCGAATGAGTGGTGTGCAAAAAATGCAGCCCAACTTACGGACACAACCATTCGTAATCGATCCATTTGAAATCAAAAATGTAAACGCTTTAGTTGTTACGCATATCCATTCCGATCATTTGGATATCAATACAGCGGCAGCAGTCCATCAAAACTGTCCCACAGCAAAATTTATTGGACCTAAGGAAGTAGTGCATACTTGGTTGAAGTGGGGAATTCCAAAAGAAAAAACGATGATTGTTAAGCCTGGGGATGAAGTGAAAATCAATGATATCACGATTGTTGCGTTAGAGGCTTTCGATCGTACGGCATTAGTTACCTGTGAAGATCCAGAAGTAACATTAAAAGGAACGATGCCACAAGACATGGATGAGATCGCTGTGAATTATTTATTTGAAACATCAGGAGGTAATCTTTATCACGCAGGAGATTCACATTATTCAAATTTATTCGCCAAGCATGGGAATGAACATGAAATTGATGTTTGCCTGGGAGCATATGGAGAAAATCCTCGTGGTATCACTGATAAAGTAACCTCTGTTGATATGTTACGAATGGCAGAGTCTTTAAATGCGAAAGTAGTTATTCCAGTTCACTATGATATCTGGGCAAACTTTATGGCTGATCCAAAAGAAATTACTGAGATTTGGAAATTTAAAAAAGATCGTTTGAAATATGCGTTCAAACCTTACATCTGGCAAGTTGGAGGTAAGTTTACTTATCCAACAAATAAGGATGATTTGGAATTTAATTTTTACCGCGGCTTTGACGATGTATTTACTGTAGAAAACGATACACCATTTCCATCATTCCTATAGAAAAGAGGTAAAACAGCATGCTGAACTATTTTTTCGATAATGACTTGGTAAAATATTCCGATAAAAAAATCACTGATTGGAAAGAAGCAATTAATGAAAGCTGCCAACTATTATTAGATAAACAACTAATTGATCAAACCTATATTGATGAAATCATTCATTGTGTCGAAGAATATGGTCCTTACATCGTCATTGTTCCACAAGTTGCTATGCCACATTCTTCTGAAAAAAGTCGAGGCGTGTTTGGTACAGCTATCTCATTTACAAAGATGCAGGATCCCATTCAGTTTGAAAGTGACGGTGAAGAGAAATCAGCAATTTTATTTTTTACTTTAGCAGCTAAAAACCCAAAAGAACACGTGGAAAACATTCAACGTTTATCTGAGTTATTGATGACAGATGGTTTGATTGACCGGTTAGCAGCAACTCATTCGCTTGAGGAATATCAAATGGTGATGCAAGAGTACAAGTTATAGGAGGAAAAGTGATGGCGGACTTTTTATTAAATATTTGGACATATTTTGCAACAAACATCTTAACTCAGCCAGCATATCTCATTGGTTTTATTGTTCTGCTGGGCTATCTTTTATTAAAACGACCATTATATGAGTGCCTTGCGGGTTTCCTTAAAGCTACGGTTGGTTACTTCATTTTGACGGTTGGTTCTGGAGGATTAGTCAACAACTTTCGACCAATTTTAGTTGGTTTAAAAGAGCGATTTAACTTGGATGCAATGGTTACCGATCCATATTTTGGTCAAAATGCAGTAGATGCAGGGTTAATGGAAACTTTTGGTCGAACGTTTGGCGATGTGATGATCTTGTTATTGATTGCTTTTGTCATGAATATTTTACTTGTACGTTTTCAAAAATATACGAAGTTGCGCTCAGTCTTTACCACTGGAAATGTCCAGATTCAACAGTCTGCAACAGCATTCTGGATTTTGCTGTTCTGTTTTCCAGATTTAGGCAGAATCCAAGTCTTGATTTTTATGGGCCTGATTCTAGGGTGTTACTGGGCCGTTGCCTCTAATTTAACAGTTGGAATTACGCAAGAATTGACAGAAGGTGCTGGTTTTGCCGTGGCGCATCAACAAATGTTTGGGATTTTTATCTTTGCCAAGTTAGCTGAATGGATGAAAAAGCATGATAAGAGAAAAAATAAATCCAAAAAAGTTGATAAAAAAATAGAAGATATGGAATTACCAGGATTCTTGTCAATTTTCAATGAAAACATGGTAGCAACTTCTTTATTAATGCTTTTCTTCTTTGGCATTATCTTATTGGTCTTAGGGCAAGATTATTTAATCCAAGCTGAGTTTATGCAAGAGGGTCAAAGCTTCTTATTCTATATTATGACAACATCACTAAACTTCGCAGTTTATCTTGCTATTTTACAATTAGGTGTCCGGACATTCGTTGATGAGCTGACACAATCCTTCCAAGGAATTTCAAATACAATTTTACCGGGAGCAGTACCGGGAATTGATGTCGCTGCTACGTTTGGTTTTGGTTCACCAAATGCTGTAACGATTGGCTTTTTATTCGGCGCTTTAGGTCAATTCTTGATGATTGCTTTACTCATTTTGTTTAAGTCACCAACCATTGTGATTGCAGGATTTATCCCACTGTTCTTTGACAATGCAGTAATCGCTGTTTTTGCTAACAATCGTGGAGGGTTTAAAGCCGCTTGTCTTTTCCCATTCATTTCTGGAATTATTCAAGTTGGTGGATCTGCCATTTTTGCCACATGGATTGGTATGTCCAAATTTGGTGGGTATATTGGAATGTTTGACTGGGCTACAGCATGGCCGCTCTTTACAATTATCATGAAGGTTTTAGGATATGTTGGAATTGCCATAGTTGTGATTGGTTTGTTGATTATTCCGCAATTGCAATACCGTAAAAATCCAGATGGGTACTTTATGATTGTCGATGATTACGAACAATATGCAGAAAAATATCAAGAACAAAACTAAGTAAATAAGGAAAACAAAGTGAACATTTAGGAGGAAATCAAAATGAGAATTTTAGTATCTTGCGCAAATGGATCAGGAACAAGTTTGATGATGATGAGAAGTGTGGAAAAGGCGATGAAAGAATTAAGTATACCGATCACTAAAATTCATCATTGTTCCATTTCAGAAGGAAAAAGTTCTGCGACACAATATGATGTAGTTTTTACACCAGTAAACTTTTTGACTATGTTTGCTCAAGCGCAGAAGAAGGGGATCACCGTTATTGGAATCAAAAATGTCATGTCAGCCAAAGAAATCAGTGAAAAATTTGCTGAGTCAGAACTCTATCAAAAAACTAAATAAAGGAGCACAACAAAATGAGTAGACCAACATTACAAATTGCTTTAGATCACAATCATTTGGAACATGCGTTAGCAGACGTTATCAAAGTTGGAAAAATCGTCGATATTATTGAAATTGGAACAATTTTATGCTTGCAAGAGGGATGGAAAGCGATTAGTTGCATCCGTAGTATGTTTCCAGAAAAAACAATCGTGGCTGATACAAAATGTGCGGATGCAGGTGGAACCGTGGCTAGAAATGTTGCGAAAGCTGGTGCTGATTTCATGACTGTTATCTGTTGCGCCACAATTCCTACTATGGAGGCTGCCCAAAAAGAAGTTAAAGAACTACAAGTAGAGCTATATGGTGACTGGACTTATCAACAAGCAACCGAGTGGCGACAAATTGGTATTAAACAAGTAATTTATCATCAAAGTCGAGATGCATTATTTTCTGGTGAAACTTGGAGTGAAAAAGATTTGTCAAAAGTCAAAACATTGATTGAAATGGGATTTGATGTATCTGTTACGGGAGGCTTAACCATTAGTACACTTCAATTATTTTCCGGAATCGATGTCTCTAATTTTATTGCTGGGAGAGGAATTTCTGATACAACTGATCCAGTTAAGGCTGCAAATGACTTCAAAAAAGAAATCATTCGTATTTGGGGGGAATAGTCATGGCTCAAATCGGCATCTATGAAAAAGCTCTACCTAAAAATATCTCTTGGAAAGAACGTTTTGAATTGGCAAAGGAAATGGGATTTTCCTTTATTGAAATGTCTATTGATGAAACAGATGCGCGTTTAGCTCGTCTGGATTGGCCTACTGAAATGATTGCTAAACTACGTGAAGAGATGTTGGAGACAGACATCCGAATCCATTCGATTTGCCTAAGTGGTCATCGAAGATTTCCTTTTGGCTCTGCAAGCATAGCAAATCAAAAAAAAGCAAAAGCAATCATGCAAAAAGCAATCAAGCTGGCTCACAACTTAAATGTCAAGATTATCCAAGTAGCAGGATATGATGTTTACTATGAAAAAAAATCAATGTTCTCACGAGAAGCTTTCATTGATGGCCTGAAAGAAAGTATCAAAATGGCTTCGGAATATGGTGTCCTTCTTTCCATTGAGATTATGGATGATCCATTTATGAATTCAATGACTAAATTTTTGGAAATAAAACAACAAATTCACTCGCCTTATTTACAAGTATATCCTGATTTAGGCAATCTTTCCGCGTGGCCGGAGAACAATCCGAGTGTTGAGTTGGAGCGAGGAATTGACTACATTACCGCTATTCATTTAAAAGATACGTACCCATTAACTCAAGATTTCCCGGGACAATTTCGTGATGTACCATTTGGTCAAGGGTGTGTTGACTTCTTAGGTTTATTAAAGACGCTTAAACGATTAGAGTATGATGGGACCTTTTTGATTGAAATGTGGAGTGAAACAAACCCTGATTTTAAGAAAGAAATTGAAGCAGCAAAAAGCTATCTTTATCCAAAGTTAAAGGAGGCAGGTTATGTTATCGCATGAGCTGATCATCAAAGAAATGAAACAACGTGTGTATGAAGCTAATCTAAAACTGCCTCAATACGGATTAGTGAAATTAACATGGGGTAATGTGAGTGAAATTAATCGCGCACTTGGTGTAATCGTGATCAAACCAAGCGGGGTAAATTATGAAGAAATGACAGTAAATCAAATGGTTGTTACAGACTTGGCTGGAAATTTGTTAGAGGAGGATAGCATGAAACCATCTTCCGACTTGCCAACACATATAGTTTTGTACGAAGCTTTTGAACAAGTTAATGCGATCGTTCATACACACTCGACGAACGCTGTGATGTGGGCACAAGCTGGTCGAGACTTACCCGCTTATGGAACGACGCATGCAGATGCTTTTTACGGAACAATTCCTTGCACGCGCCAATTGACGAAAGCAGAAGTCAAAGAAGCCTATGAAAAAAATACAGGCTGTGTCATTATTGAGGCCTTCCAAGAAAGAAAGTTACAAGCAACTGAAATTCCTGGTGTATTCGTTTATGGACATGGTCCATTTACTTGGGGAGAGACACCTGCGAAAGCTGTAGAAAATAGTTTGATTTTAGATGAGATTTGTTTGATGGCGAAAGAAAATGAAAAAATCAATCCAGAAATTCAGGAAATCCCACACTATTTGTTGGATAAACATTATTATCGTAAACACGGTATCCATGCCTATTACGGACAAAAATAGCAAAAGCGATCAATCAATTGATTGATCGCTTTTATGATTTCTTTTAGTTGTAGGAAGTCTTATTTATCTTGTGTGTATGCCCACGAAATATGCCGCAAAAGAATAGCCAAAAATATAGGTTGCAACAATACTATCTAAGTTATTCCATTTATAACATATATGGTTGTCATCAATCAAAAAATTGTTGTATTGCTACACAAAAAAGGAAAGGGTAACAAAAACATGCTACTATTTTTATGTAGTCAGAGTCGTTATTCAAAAATAGAGGAGGAATCTTAATGAAAAAAGGAGTCAAGGCAGGGCTAGCAACTTTCACGATTGTGGTATTTGGAATTGTAAGCGGTAATCAAACAGTGGCGGCGAGCGCGAATGATGCTGGAGCGAAATACGATGATAAACTCGTTACAATCCAGAGTGTCTTAGATCCTTGGTGGGTCGTTGATTATGACATAGAAACTTCAGAAATATCGACAGATTTGAGCCAAAAAATTGATAGTCAAAAATGGCTCATGTCCTATAATGAACAAGAAGATGCTTATTCTATTTCTTCGCACTATGTTCCTGCTGTATTCGATGAAGATGAACCATGGAGATATCCTAAATATTTAATCGCATCTTCTGTGAAAGATGCTCAAGGTAATGAGGTTATCAATACAGAAATAGAGTATCCTAATGAACGAAGCTTCTGGCGATTAGTTGAAGATGATGTACATAAGGATAAGGAAGTTTATTACTTAGAAAGCCTTTATAATGGTAAAGTAATGGACGCGCCAAAGTTACATTTGGGAAAAAATCATCAGTTGATTACATTCCCAAAAAATGGTGGAGATAATCAAAAATGGCACATTCAAGTTGAGAAAGCTGTCAATCAAAATTAAGTTGAAATTTTATTACACAAAAAAATATACTTGAATAACGAACGATGATTTGTAAAAAAGCAGAGTGCTGTTTCATGAATCCCTAGACTTTTGCTTTAGGTTATTCATTCATGAAACAACACTCTTTTTAGTAACGAATAGTGGATAAAAACAGTTCAAAATTTTGCGCGTCAGCTATCTTTTGCTGTAGTTTTTGATTTTCAACTAGATCAGATAAATATTCAAAAAAAACTTGGAGTTGCTCTTTATCTTCTTCAGCAACTGCCAGCAGAAAAATAATTTTGACTGTTGCAGTTTGACGCCAGACAATCGGTTCTTTCGAGATATAAACAAAAATTTTTGTTTGCTGGATCGACGCATCGATTGCATGAGGAATGGCAATCAAATTCGTGATATTCGTGGGTGCAATTTGCTCTCGTTCAATCACTTTTACAATAAAATCTTCAGATACAATTTCTTGTTCTTGTAAAATCGTTCCGATTGACTGGATTAATTCGTCCCGTGTAATTTGTTGATTGTTGACGACAAATAAACTTGGATCAAACAGGCTTAAAAAATGGCGTTTTTCTTCTTCCTCCGCTAAAAGTTTTTCAATTTTCTCCATTCCTTGTTTGATATCTAAAAAATCGATCTGGATAACAGGAATTTGTTTATTTTTAAGTGGAACTGTTGAGATGAGAAAATCAACAGTTGTTAGTTTTTTTGTTTGATAAGCTGCGTAAGAAATAGTATCAACGATTTCTAACTGATCAGCAAAACGCTTCTTTAACATCGCTTCAATCAGTCGACTAGTCGAGACACCTTGACCACAGACAACCAAAATTCGTTTTTTATCTGTTGTGTGTGCTTTTTTTCGTTCGATAGCTGCTGCAATGTGCAAAGCTAGGTAACCAATGTCATCTTCTGTGAACTCAAAAGTGCTTAGCCATTTACTATTGTTTGTTGCCAAAACTGCTAGCTCAAACGCATACGAAAAATTCTTTTTGATCTCCGATAATAGGGGATTTTTTTTATTTTTCATAATCTCCTTTAATGTCAGATAACTAGAAAAATGGGTAAAGAGATCCTTTCGTAAAATGTCATCTTGTTGCAGATCTTCACCAATCATTTCGTTAATTTCCATCAACATCTGGTCAATGAATTGATAGATTTTAGTTGTTTGACTACTAGAATGTTGTGGCTGTTGTAAATCTAAAAACAGATGATTCTGTAGCCAAATTTCGTCTTGAAGATCAAATCTGACTTGATTCTTTTTTTCAATAGCTGCTAAAAGTTTTCTGATTGAAGATTGAATCTTTTCATCGATGACAAAAAAACTGGAAACGGATTCAAGATGATGCTGATTTTTGACTCGAAGAATAGCAATTGCTAAGTGAATAACAAAGTTTTTTCGATGATAGTCAGAAATTTTATACAGATCAGGTGGAAAAAAATCTGTTACTAATTGAGATAGTTCGACTAAGTTGATTTCGTGAAACAGTTCGTATTCATCTCGTGAAAATTGTGAGATATAGCTCTCAAAGTTTTTTTCAATCAATTGATCTGAGATTACTTGACGAATAGCTGATTCTTCCCCCATGATTTTGTACCCAATATTAACTTTTGAAGTGATTTTGACGTCGTAAGAAGCAAGTAATAAACGAAGCTGGCGAATATAACCTAAGATCGTCGTTCGTCCGACATATAATTGATTGCACAGTTCGTCTAGTGATTTTTCTTGCTCTGAGAATAAGAATAAAAACAATAATTGCCTGATTCGGTCTTCAGAAGTTTCTAATTGGTGGGATGGTGTAGTTGATTGTGAATGTAGCTCAGTAAATAGTTCTTGAACATTTTCTTTGTGTAACATTTCGTATCCCACGCCTCTTTTGAGCACGATTGTTGTATCATATTTTGATAGAAAATCATTTAGTTCTTTCACATCATTTCTGATTGTTCGCTTAGAAACCGAAAAATCAGAAGCTAGTTGTTCACTTGAACAATTTTTTTCGCTATAGAGTCGCTGAAACAACTGATTCAACCTCTTGTACGCAAACATACTTATCTCCCCCTTAATTGTTATCATATATAGGAATGATCTGAATTACAATTGGCAGATTTAGGTAAGAAATCAAAAAGATAGAAAATGCTTACAATATCAAGGTACTATGATTAGTTCAAAGCTGGTCGAATGATTTCCGTTTAATAAAGGAAATCCTTGAACTAAAAAATTCATCTTTTTCCAGTTTGAAAGGGAAATAGAAGTGGTATCGAATGTATGCGATTTCATTTATAGTATGGATAGCAAGGAGGTAATCGAGTGAAAGAAATCAAACAGCACTATTTATGTGAAAAGCATCTGACATTCCAATCAAAAGTTGCTAACTGGGAAGAAGCAGTAAAGTTAGCCGCAGAACCTTTATTACAAGAGCGGATCATTGAAGAAAAGTATATTCAGGCAATGATCAAAAACGTTCGAGAAATGGGCTCGTACATGGTATTAGTACCACGAGTTGCAATGCCTCATGCTCGACCAGAAGCGGGCGCTTTAGGAACAGGATTTAGTATTTTGAAATTAGCTGAGCCAATTTCTTTTGGCGATGCAAAAGAGGTGTATCTCATTATTTGTTTAGCAACGGATAATAATGAAGCGCATCTAGCAATGCTTCAAAAAATCTCCGCACTAATTGATGAAGAAGAAAAAGTTGACGCATTATTAGAGACATCGACAAAAGCAGCATTTATAAAATTAGCAGAAAAGTTTATCAAAGAAGAGGAGGAATTTTAATGATTAAAATTATTACAGTGTGTGGGAATGGAATTGGTAGTAGTAATTTATTGGCGATGAAAATCAATCAGATTGCCAAAAAGAATGGGTTTGAAGTTGATGCGAAATCCAGTGATTTTAATGCAGCGTTAGGTGAAGAGCCTGATCTTTTTGTAACAGTCGATGAATTTGCCAAACAGTTTCCTGCAAACAAAAAAGTTGCTGTCGTTAGAAGTTACGCAGACAAGAAAAAAATTTCAGAAGATATTTTACCAGTATTAGAAGAACTAAGTAACAGATAATCAATTATCTTATATGGCCGTATAAGAGGATTAAATAGATCAATAAAACAGGAGGATTCATAATGGAATTTTTGGAATTTCTCAAGGATATGTTTAGTGAACCAGCAATTTTGATGGGATTAGTTGCTTTGGTTGGCTTGGTTGCAATGAAAGCACCCGGACACAAAATTTTAACTGGAACATTGGGTCCAATTCTTGGTTACTTAATGTTAGCGGCAGGTGCAGACGTTATTAGTGGAAATTTAGATCCACTTTCTCAAATGATTGAAAAAGGATTTCACATTACAGGAGTAGTACCAAATAATGAAGCTGTAACTTCTGTTGCACAAAAAATTCTTGGTGTTGAAACAATGTCGATTTTAATTGTTGGACTGATTGTTAATTTATTAGTCGCACGCTTTACTCGTTATAAATATGTCTTTTTAACTGGTCATCATTCATTCTTTATGGCGTGTTTATTATCGGCAGTATTAGGTGCAGTTGGCTTTTCTGGAACTTCTTTGATTTTAGTCGGCGGCTTTTTCTTAGGTGCATGGAGCGCGATCTCTCCAGCAATTGGTCAAAAATATACCCTTCGCGTCACTGATGGCGATGAAATCGCTATGGGACACTTTGGCTCGATTGGTTATTATTTATCAGCGTTTATTGGTAGCATCGTTGGGAAAGGCTCAAAGTCGACAGAAGATATTCAAGTGCCAGAAAAATTTGGATTCTTGCGAAACACGACAATTTCCACGGCATTAACGATGGTAATCTTTTATTTGATTTCTGCAATTGCAGCAGGACCTGAATTTGTTTCAACTTTATCAGATGGAAAATCACCGTACTTGTTCGCGATTCTTTGTGGATTGAAGTTTGCAGTAGGCGTTACAATTGTTTATTCTGGTGTTCGCATGATTCTTGCTGATTTATTACCTGCGTTTCAAGGGATTGCTGATAAGGTCATTCCAAATGCTGTGCCAGCTGTTGACTGTGCCGTATTTTTCCCATATGCACAAACAGCAGTTATCATTGGCTTTATTTCAAGTTTTGTTGGTGGTTTGATTGGCATGTTCATTCTCGGTGCTTTTGGTGGTGTGTTGATTATTCCAGGATTAGTTCCACACTTTTTCTGTGGTGCGACTGCAGGTGTTTATGGTAATGCTACTGGGGGAAGACGTGGCGCAGTGGTTGGTTCCTTCGTCAACGGCTTATTCTTAGCCTTTTTACCAGCCTTATTACTACCAGTTTTAGGACAGTTAGGGTTTTCAAATGCAACCTTTGGTGATTTTGACTTTGGTTGGATTGGTATTTTATTAGGAAAAGTTGGTGGTCAATTTGGACAAACGGGGATTTATGTCATCATTGTGGCAGTTCTAGTCGCTTTGATTGCCCCAAGTATTATTCGACCATCCAAAACAGCAATTAATAATGAAGAAATGGAGCTTGATTAAAATGAATTTTAACCTTGATATTTATTCAGATGGTGCAGTGATTGAAGAGATGTTGAAAATGAAAACTGCTGGAATCGTTTCGGGATTTACAACTAATCCTAGTTTGATGAAGCAGGCAGGAATCACGAATTATGTCGCTTTTGCAAAAGAAGTATTGGAAAAAGTTGAAGGATTACCTATCAGTTTTGAAGTTTTTGCCGATGATTTTGCGACGATGGAAAAGGAAGCTTTGAAACTCGCCGCATTGGGTGATAATGTTTATGTCAAAATCCCAGTCATGAATACGAAAGGCGAAGCATCGACCGAATTAATTCAACGATTATCAGAAAAAGGGTTGAAACTTAACATCACGGCTATCATGACTTTAGAACAAGTAGAAACTACAGTTGATGCACTAGCAAAGGGAACTGAAAACATCGTATCGGTTTTTGCTGGACGCGTTGCTGATACCGGGATTGATCCATTGCCATTGATGGAAAACTCGTTGAAAATTTGTCGCCGTAAAGAAGGAACCAAATTACTTTGGGCAAGTTCCAGAGAAGTTTACAATATCGTGCAAGCGGAACAGTTAGGTGTTGATATTATTACAGTTACACCTGCAATTCTCTCTAAATTGTCGATGTACCACATGGATCTGAATGAACTTTCACTGGAAACAGTCAAAATGTTCAATCGAGATATCCAAACGTTAGGATTTACTATTTTAGATGAAGAATAACTCAATCAACTAAAAGAGAAGCTTGAGCAATCGTTTGATTGTTCCAAGCTTCTCTTTTTATTACGTTTGTTGGACTAGTTAGCAGTTACTAGT
The DNA here is from genome assembly GCF_017316125.1 of Enterococcus sp. DIV0660C. Taxonomy (GTDB): domain Bacteria; phylum Bacillota; class Bacilli; order Lactobacillales; family Enterococcaceae; genus Enterococcus_B. Next base: position 37,606 of record NZ_JAFLWA010000023.1, read on the forward strand.
TTATTTTTTACTTTCTCAGGTAAGTCTTTTTGATCAATTGCGTTGGGACCTTCGATGATTCGTTTTTTACTCATTTTTACTTTGACATATGAATTTGGACTTAATGGTTCTGCATTGTCATTAGAAATCTGAATATCACGTTTTTCAGTTGAGCCGTCTTCCTTAACAAAAGTGAGGTCGTAATCGTAAGAATACCAAGGACTATTGTCACCAATCCCGCTTTCACTTTTATGTTTCACTTTAGTTGGGACTTCGTTTGGCACGTGTGCATAGGCGATTTCGCCAACGTAAGTATCCTGATAATACTGATACCCTTTAAATCCACCAAAAGCCAATAATGCTAAAAAAACTAAACCAATCACTTTTTTCATCTTATCACCTTTTCTACTAGAAATATGTCCTAGTATAGCAAGGTTGCTCCAAGTTTGGGCTAACAGGGTACTAACAGTTTTGCAAGAAGAGTGAGTAATGCAATCAAGATTAGCTATCCATTTAATTGCGAATTATAGAAAGTTAGTAACAACACCAATGATTTCCTTTGAATGATTGTAGATATCAATAGGTTCTTTTAGTTCATATACAGTATGATTTTCATCATTTAATTCAATTTTCATGCTATTGGTGTTGAAGTATACGCGTAAAATCCACTTTCTAATATTATTATCAAGTAAGATATTGAAGTAACTTCTATTGTCACGATAGAAGAGTCGGTCCAAAGGAATAGTATCTTTTAAGACAACTTTACAAATTGTATATGATTCTAGTTCTTCAGGTGTGGTTATAATATCATTATCCGAACTGTCTGTTGTATCAGAATCTGATGGATTATCCCTTTCCTCAACGGATACAGAAGTTTTAAGAGCGGCACTTAATTTATCATTTACTCTTTCAGAGATCAATTGATTCAATCCTTTTTTAATTATCGGTTTAAACTTTTCAATTGTTTGTTTGGTTTTCATCCCATCATATATTTCACCGAGAAGATACTTAACAAAGTCTTCAGTAGGATCATTGAGTTCCGAAGTAAGATAATTTTTTAGAGAACTTAAGTATTTAAGTTCGGCAGCAGAACTAGTAATTTTATCTACATCAAAGTTGTCTTTATGGAATTTTGCTAGCTCAGGAATTTGATTATCCTTAATATTTGTTATATCGATAGTTAAAAAGGGTGAGAGGTCCATTTTGTTAGGCTCATCTAAATCGGTAAAGAATTTATATTCTTCACCATTTGTTAGAATACCAAATTTTGACATGGTTGTACCAAAGTATCTAAATAGTTGTGAATCATGCTTTGTCAAAGGTTCGTTAATTGATTTTGCTTCTATAAGAATTGTGGGTATACCGTCAAGTACTATGGCATAGTCAACTTTTTCTCCTTTTTTTATGCCAACATCCGCTGTAAATTCAGGAACAAATTCTGTAGGATTAAAGATGTCATAACCTAATGCTGAAAAAAAAGGCATGATAAGAGAAGTTTTAGTTGCTTCTTCTGTACCAATATCATCTTTTAATTCAATGACTCTTTTTCCTAATTGTTTTAAAGTATCTTGGAATTTTTCCGACTCCATTTTAATCCTCCTCAGGTGTTTACTACAAGTCAAAAAGGTATATAGTAAACACACAAATTTTATAATTAAAGAATGATGGTTAAAATAGGCTTTCCCCACAAAGTCTTACACATAATTCCTTATTATCTGTAATAAAACTAATGTACAAATCAAAAAAAGAATAGTGACATATTATCATGATATTTTCAATATCTTGTATGTTTTTTAAATTAAACAACTTCGTAAACGTTCTACTATTATTATTCTATCATGGATTAAAAAAAAGAGATAAAAAAAATAAACAAGAAAACAAACGAGTAACTCTGACAGTACAAAAAAAGCAGACCAATAAATAGTCCACACTTAAAGTCATAAAATAGTTCTTCTCTTACATTTTTATTATACCGCAAAAAAAATTGTAATTGTAGCCTTGTTTTTGACCTGAAGTGGCTGTAAACTGCTATTCCGTAGATAAATCATTTACGACACAGTTTTAGCAATTTATAAAATAGGCAAAGGGCGTGTTTTCTTGAAGGATGTAAAGAAGAAAGAACAACAGCATTTAACGTCAGTTTATCGAGAGTTGAAAGCAGAACAAAAGCGATTACTGCAGTTGATTCAACAAAAAGATCAGCATGGGCGACAACACATTGAAGAAATGACTGGTGATATTCGCTTAAATATGGATAATATCACGGATAATTTAGACACCTTTGCCAATATTGAAGCTTTGAATCGGCAAATCGATCAGTACAATATTCAACTGGATTCTGCTAGAAAAAATTTGAAAAAGGTTGAACGATTATTAGCCTCACCTTATTTTGGTAAAATTTCTGTGGACTTTTTAGAAGAAGAGCCAGAAGAAGATTTCTATATTGGGATCAATGGTTTTACCACTGAAAAAGGATTCGATTTGATCTACGACTGGCGTTCGCCGATTGCTGAACTATTTTATAACAATGAATTAGGGAATTCTCATTATCAAGTGGATGAACGAGAAATTGAAGTAGCAATTCAAAATCGTCGACAATTAATCACGAAGGAAGGTCAACTAATCAATTATTTTGATACTAAGACCACCATTCAAGATGATGTGTTGCTCGATGTGCTGGCACAAAATACTTCAAGCACGATGCGAGATATTACGGCGACAATCCAACAAGAGCAAAATCGGATTATTCGCGAGCAAGAAGCAAAAAATGTGCTAGTAAATGGGGTAGCTGGCAGTGGGAAAACTTCGACAATCATGCAAAGAATCGCGTATCTCCTTTATCAAAATCAGCAGGAATATTCTGCAAAAGATCTGTTGATTTTCTCACCTAACCAAGCGTTTGGTCATTATATTGCAGATGTTTTGCCTAGTTTAGGGGAAGAAAATCCGCCGACTTTAACTATTTTACAATTAGCAAGAGACTTTTCAGAAATTGAAGTAGAAGATGAGACAACTTATTTTCAACGAATCAGTCGGCAAGAGATAACCAAAAAAGAGCGCATTTTGCGAAGCCAAGAATTTATCACATTTATTTTAGAAAATACTCGTTCACTACAGATTACCTTCAATGAAATCAACCAGAAGAAACAAGTTTTCTTTACATCTGAACAAATTACTGAATTGTTTAACGCAACACCAACAAATTATGGCTTACGTGAACGAATTGCAGGTACCAAGGAAAAAATGCTTCAGCAGTGGGAACATCATTTGCTGCAACAAAGCCAAAGTGCAAAATTGCGAAATCAGTTACTGGAACTGACAGAAAAACAACAACAAAAATATTTTGGTAAGTTATTAACTGAACACTCAGAAGCAGCGTTAGCAAAATATGCCGAAATCTTGTTAAGAAAAAAATATCGGAAAGTAACAGAGCAAATCAACGAGTTGGATTGGATAGACAGTACAAACTTGATTGTACAACTGTATCAAGCATTTACTGGGGAAAAATATTTGCTACCAGAAATTTGGACACTTGATGAAGCCATCATCCAATTGTTTATTCACCATACTTTAGTTGAAAAGTTTGAATTATTGGATTACAAAGTCATCTTGATTGACGAAATTCAAGATTACACACCTGCTCAACTTCAATTAATTCGTCATTTTTGGCCACATGCTGATTTGACAATGGTGGGAGACGAAAATCAAAGTATTTTTAATAGTCAGATTTCTTTTTCTGAAATCACTGAGATGATAGGGGAAGACATTGTTTATTATCAATTGACAACGAGTTATCGTTCAAGTGGTGCAATCACCAAATTATTTGCGTCATTACTGGAAAATCCGGAAAACATGCAAATTACTCCTATCCGTCCAGACGGTGAAGCTATTCATTGGTTTTGTTACGATCAGACGTCAGCATTCAATCGGTTAGTCGGACAGTTTGATCCGGAAAAAAATTATACAATCTTGACAAAAACATTAGCAGAAGCAGAAGATGTACGGATATTACTTTCTGATCATATGTCTCAAAAAATACAAATTTTACCAATTGAATTGGCAAAAGGATTAGAGTTTGACAATGTTATCTTATTCAATGTTTCGGCCAAAAATTATCAGACGGAACAAGATCAACGACTGCTTTATACAGCGATTTCTCGTGGAACGCAAGCGTTGTGGATGACGTATGAAGAAGAATTGACAAATTTTTTAACCAAACAGTTGAAGCAAAATTGAATTGATTAAGTAAAGGAAGCTGTTTAAACACAGTACTCCTATTTCTACTGAACCGTATTCAAGAAATAAATAGACAAGATTTTTATTTATTTCTTGAACCATTTTAGAACAGTCAAAACAAAGTAAAACTCCTACCTAAATTTTACCGGGTAGGAGTTTTTTTGCGTTAAAAAACCGTTGTGACATGTTTATTTTTAAATTCTAATGGAGTCAGATTTTCAAATTGCTTAAATATTTGAATAAAGTGACTTTGACTAGAAAAAGTGAGCAACGTTGCAATTTCTTTATAACTTTTATCCGTAAAAAGTAATAGGTGTTTAGCCTCAGCTACTTTTTTTTGATTAATATAGGTATGAACTGTCTGTCCAAGTGCTTTTTTAAATTCGGCAGTGATATGTGTTGGATGTTTTTGAACAGATTCTGCTAAATCTTTTAAGGTAATCCGCTCATAAATATGTGTATCAATATAGTTCAACAGGTCTTTTACCAAATAATTGGTTTCTGAATAGGGAAAATCGTGGATGAGTTCCATAAACAAAAAAGATGTTTCCTTGATATGCGACATACATTCTGCTATTGTATGGATTTTTTGGAGCTTTTGGAGTAATGAATCCGATAAACTATACGCTTGATTAACTGGGACACCTTCATTCACACTAACTCTTGTCAAAATAGTGATCAATCCAGAATATTTATATTTTAAATTTTCGACTTTATTGTGAGAAAGCTTTGAGTTATATGTGTAGTTTACCTTTTTAAATAACCATTCGATTTTTTCTGGTTCATTTCGACGAACTGCTTCAACATATCTTTTCTCAAATTCAAAAGAATCAAGGAATGGATCCTCGAATCTTCGATTGTATAAATTATCCGCCAATATCGTTTCAGTATGTGCAGTAACTCTTCGATTTCGATAGATCCATTTATGTTGTTTCTTTGAAAGAACCTGCCCATTTAAGAGGGAGTAGAGGAGTTCAACAAATTCAACAAAAGTTGGTTGTGTTTCTTTTGAGTAATGAACGCCAGCTAAGTAATCATGATCGTGGAAAGTAAAAGTATCACTCTTTGTCCCTAAAATGCCACAAGGACCCACTAAAACTTGGTAATTCTTATCAGATAAATCACAGGTAAAAGTAGAAAAGAAGTAGTCTTGATTTTCATAAAAGAAAACGGTATTTTTTGGCGGAAGTTTTAAATAGTCTTGGTTCAGGTAATCAATGGTCCAATCAGAATTTTGTGGAATAATAATGTGCCCTTCGTCATTGATAACAAACAAAGGAATGAGATATTTATGGTAAAGACGTTTTAAAATTAATGAGAGGGCTTCAAATTCCATTAGATACTCCTTTTTTGATATAAAGTCATTTATTTTAGTATATCTTAGTATGAAATCTTTATATAATCAACCTGAAATTTAAAACGGTTACAGGAGGGCGAGATGGAAGAGCAAAAGTTAAAAGAACTATTTGATTCATTATCGATTGCCGACAAAGTTTCTCAAACCATTCAGTTAAATGGGGATCTCTTTGTTGAAAGTGGTGTAATGAATACCGGTCCAGTGAAAGATCTGGGATTTAAAAACGAGCCGAACTTTTATGAAATTGGTTCAATTTATAACGTAAACGATTATCAAAAACTATATCAGATTCAAAAAGATGTGTTAACAAATAGCTCTCATAAAATTCCATTATTATTTATGTCAGATATCATTTATGGTTTTCGAACGATTTTTCCCATTCCATTAGCACAAGCAGGGTCCTACGATTTTGATTTGATTCAGCAAGCAGCTGAAATTTCTGCTAAAGAAAGTTACTTGAATGGAATACATGTTGTTTTTTCTCCAATGTTGGACTTAGTTCGTGACCCACGGTGGGGACGCGTAATGGAATCTCCAGGCGAAGACGTTTATACAAGTAAACGATTCGCAAAAAGTGTGGTGAATGGTTATCAAGGTGAAAAAGAAATGTACTTAAAAGAAAACCATGTTGCAGCTTGCATCAAACATTTTGCTGCTTATGGAGCTCCAGAAAGTGGGCGTGAGTATAACCAAGTTGAATTATCCAATCAAAAATTATTCAATGAATATTTACAGCCTTATCAAGCAGCAATCGACGCAAATTGTGAATTAGTTATGACAGCATTTCATTTATTGAACGGTGTTCCAGCAACTGGAAATCAATGGTTGAACCAGAAAATTCTAAGAGAACGATTTGGTTTTAATGGCGTATTGGTATCAGACTATGCAGCAATTGCAGAATTGGAAACCCATGGTTTTGCAAAAGATTCAAAAGATGCAGCCAAAAAAGCGTTGCTTGCTGGTGTTGATTTAGATATGATGACAGCTACTTATGCCAATGGATTACCTGAATTGATCAAGGAGTCCGAATTCGCCAAACAGTTAGATGAAGCAGTTTGGCGTATCTTAGTCTTGAAGAATAAATTAGGCTTGTTTGAAGAACCTTTCCGATGATTGACGCAGGTGAACACGGGTGAAATTTTAACACATGAAGCGAAAGCTGTTGCTACAAAATTAGTTGAAAAAAGTTGTGTGCTATTAAAAAATGAATCTTTGCTTCCGTTGAAACCAAAATCCAATCAAAAAATCGCTGTCGTAGGTCCCTATGCTGAAAGCCATTTTACATTAGGTTTTTGGGCATCCGTCAGTGGAAAATCTTCAGATGTTTTTACACTGAAAGCTGGACTATTAGAGCAATTTGACGAAAGACAACTTTTTTTCACAAGAGGATTCAATCTTTATGAGAACTATGAACAATTTGGCCCAATGAAGGCTGGCTTTGAGCAATTGAATGGTCCAATCGAAGATGAAAGCTTTCTGTTGCAACAAGCGATTGAACAAGCAAAAGCAACAGATGTGATTATCTTAACGATTGGCGAACAATTTTTGGAAAGTGGGGAAGGTGCTTCAAAAACAAATCTTCAGTTACCAGAAAAGCAAATTCGATTAATCAAGAAATTAGCTGAATTAAATAAACCAATTATTGGTTTGCTGTACACAGGTCGTCCCTTAGTGTTAACTGAAGTAGAGGAGTATTTTGACAGTTTGTTAGTCGTCTGGTTTCCAGGTGTGATGGGCGGAAAAGGAATCACGAATCTTTTGACAGGAAGAGCGAATCCATCCGCTCGATTGTCAATGTCTTTTCCAAAAAACGAAGGTCAAATTCCAGTGTATTATGCCCAAACAGCTACTGGTCGACCAGTAGCTAGCAGCACACACAGTGAACGTTTTGTATCCAAGTATATCGATGCACCAAATGAACCGTTGTTTTCATTTGGCGCAGGATTAAGTTATGCGACATTTGCTGGTCACTGGCAAGCAGCAAAGGAAAAGAAAGAAATGATTTATTGTTCTTATGAACTAAAAAATAAGAGTGAGCATGATGGATGGATCACCCCGCAAATTTATTTGCTTAATTTTTCAGCGGAAATCGTCCAACCGATCAAACGCTTGGTTGCTAGCCAGCATGTCTTCTTAAAAGCAAATGAACAGAAAGTGTTGACAGTTGAAATTCCGAAAACAGCGTTCACTTATTTTGATAACCAAGGAGACTTACATTTCGATGCTGGAGAGTATGTTCTTCAATTAGATATCTTAGGAAAACAAGAAAATCTACCAATAAAAATCAGCTAAAGGAGATTCGTTATGGAAAAATTAGAAGCATTTTTAGGAAATAAATTATTGCCACTGACTCAGAAATTGCAACAAAACAAAGTATTAGGTGCATTGATGGAAGGATTCATTCGGACAAGTCCATTAACCTTGGGAATCGCATTACTGACCATCATCGGCAATTTCCCAATTCCTGGATGGATCGATTATTTGACGAAAATCGGGATTTATCAGCACGTAGAAGCAATCACCAATGGCGTGACTGGTGTTTTTTCTTTATATGTTGTTTATAGCTTAGCGTTTTCTTATGCCAAACAATTACAAACAAATGAACGAAATGCAGCTCTGATTTCTTTGGCTAGTTTTATCATGTTGATGCCACAACAAATCATGACAACAGTTACCCAAAATGGAGAGGCAACAGAACAAGCAATCGGTGCTTTACGATTAGACTATCTTGGTGGACAAGGGTTGTTTATTGGAATGCTAGTCGCATTATTGGTTACTCGATTTTATGCTTATTTGTCAAAGAAAAATTTGATGATCAAATTACCAGAAAGTGTTCCACCGATGGTCACGCAGTCACTTGCGCCAGTTTTTGTGGTTACGATCATCTTTACGCTGGTTTTTTGTATCCGTGTAGGATTTGGTTATACCGTATCTGGCAGCATCTTTCAATTCTTTATTGATGTAATCAATGCGCCTTTGAATTCACTAGTTGCCAGTCCAGTCTCAATTATTATCATCATGGAATTATTGGCTGTATTGTGGTTTTTTGGTATTCATAATGCCGTATTGCAAGGACCTCTTGGCGCAATCAGCATGACTATGATTGTGGGGAATATGACTGCCTTCCAAAGTGGAGAAAAATTGCCTTACTTGTTACCATCAGTGATTTATATGGGAATGTACGCAGCTGGTTTTATGGGATTTGTTACATTTTTCATGATTCGTTGTCAATCGGCAAAAATGAAGCAACTTGGAAAACTATCATTTATTCCATCCATCTTTAATATCACAGAACCATTGATGTTTGGTATGCCCATCATTTTGAATCCAATTTTCTTTATACCACAAGTTTTCACACAATTAATTGCAGGGTTTGTTACGTGGGGATTAACAAGTACGATTTTACCGATTTCACTTAATCCAACAATGTCTCTTTTACCATGGACTACACCAACCTTTATTAAAATGCCGTTTGCTGGTGGGGTAAATTATACAATTTTGATGTTGATTTGCTTAGGGATTGGGATCGTGATGTGGTATCCATTTATTAAAATCGCGGATAAAAAAGAATATGAGTTGGAGCTTGCTTTAGAAAAAAATAATGTATCAACTGAAAAGAAAGATGAAATTCAAGCTTAGACGAGGATGATAATGAGGAAAAAAATGAAAACATTAAGTATTGATATTGGTGGAACTTTTGTGAAGTCAGCCTTGGTATATGGAAACCAGCTGTCTGATAAACAAAGTGTACCTACACCAGAAAGCTTGTCAGAATTAACGCATTTATTTCAAAAATTAATTGACGAATATCAGCAAAAAGCGACCTTTGAAAAGATTGCTTTAGCTGTACCCGGTTCTATCACAGACTCTGGTGTCGTTGAATTTGGTGGTGCAGTACCCTATTTGGATCAAGTAAATTTAGTAGAACATATGAACGCCTTTTTTTCAGGTGAAGTGGTGATTGAAAATGATGCGAAAGCCGCTACTCTTGGAGAACTGAATAAAGGGAAATTACAAAATACCAAGAATGCTGCAGCACTTATTTTAGGGACAGGTGTCGGATTGGGTCTGGTAATTGATGGAAAACTATACAGAGGAACGCACCATCAGTCAGGCGAAATCAGTTTTTTGATTCGTGATCGTACCATTTTAGGTACGGATTCTTTTGTTGGTAAAGGGCTTTCAGCCGTAGCACTGATTGAACAACTCGCAAAAGTCCTTGAACTTCCTAAAGACGGGAAATTAGTATTTGAACAGCTGAAACAGACAACGAATGAAGAGGCAAAAAAACTATTTGCGACCTATTGTTACGAAGTAGCTATTCTTTGCTTCAACTTACAAACGATTTTAGACATTGAAAAAATCATAATTGGTGGAGGAATCAGCCGACAAAAAATATTGATTGACGGAATTCAACATCGCTATAATCAATTATTTGAACTTTCACCAATAATCGAACAAACATTACGAAAAATACCAATTGAATCGGCAAAATTTAAAGCAGATGCTAATTTGATTGGTGCAGCGGAGGGAACGAAGGAATGAAAGAAAATTTTTTGTGGGGCGCATCCACGAGTGCATACCAAGTGGAGGGTGCCTGGAATGAGGATGGAAAAGGACCTTCTGTTCAAGATAATAAGGTGATTCCTGAAGGGACAACTGATTTCAAAGTAGCCATTGATCACTATCATCGCTTTAAAGAAGATGTGCAACTTTTCAAAGAACTTGGCTTGAAAGCATATCGTTTTTCCATTTCATGGAGTCGAGTGATGCCAAATGGTCAAGTAAATGAAGAGGGGATTGCCTTTTACGAGTCATTGATTGATGAATTGATTCACCAAGATATCGAACCAGTCGTAACAGTGTTTCACTTTGATTTACCTGTTTATATGGCAGAAAAAGGTGGCTGGGAAAACCGCGAAACGATTGACGAATTCGCAAACTATTGCCAATTGTTATTTGAACGCTTTGGGAAAAAGGTTCCTTATTGGCAAACAATCAATGAACAAAATGTGATGGCGCTTGCAGGATCTGTCATTGGAACAAGTACCAAATCAATGAAAGAAAAATTTCAAGAAAATCATCATATGTTAGTTGCCCAAGCCTTAGTAACAAAACACTTTCATGAACAAGGTCACCAAGGAAAAATTGGACCAGCACCAAACATCGCTAGTGTATACCCCGCAACTGATAAACCAGAAGATCAGTTAGCCGCTTTGTACATGAGTGCGCTACGCAATTGGTTGTTTTTAGATGTTGCTGTCTACGGAATCTATAATCATAATGCCTGGCATTTATTAGAAAGCATTGGTGCAGCTCCTACTGTAACAGAAGAAGACAAAGCAATCTTAGCTGCTGGTACCTGTGATTATATTGCATTCAATTATTACAATACAATGACGGTTTCAGCTTATTATGAAAAGGAAAATAAAATCGATCAACAATCAGGTTTTGGCATTCCTGGTTTCTTCCAAGCTGTTTCAAATGAGCATCTACCTCTAACAGAATTTGGTTGGCCAATTGATCCAGCAGGTTTTCGTTTTACATTAAATGAGATTTATTCACGTTATCGCTTGCCACTCTTGATTACCGAAAACGGCATTGGTGCGAAGGACACATTAACGACTACTGGAGAAGTTCATGACAATTATCGAATTGATTATTTGAAAGATCATATTGAGCAGTTGGAATTAGCCGTACAAGATGGTGTGGAGATTCTCGGCTACTGTCCTTGGAGTGCGATTGATTTGATCAGTACCCACGAAGGAATCGAGAAGCGTTATGGTTTTATTTATGTGAATCGAACGGAAGAGGATTTGTTGGATCTAGCCCGCTATAAAAAAGATAGTTTTTATTGGTATCAAAAAGTGATTGAAAATAACGGACTATAAATAATTAGTGAGAGGTGTCACTATGTATACGCAAAAAATAACTTTTGATCCTCATGCTGATACGGGATTAACGCTTTATTTAAATGATCAGTTAGTTTCAATGGATCGAATTGAAAAACGGCCTTTTATTCTAGTGATCCCAGGTGGAGGTTATAGTTTTTGTAGCGAAAGAGAAGCAGAACCAATTGCTTTAGCTTTCGTTGCCAAAGGATACCATGCTGGTGTTTTACGCTATCACGTGGGTGAACAACGAGATTTTGAGCAGTCGTTACAAGATGGTGAACGTGCCCTAATTGAAATCAAAAAAATCGATCCGTGCTTTAAAGTCGCACATGACCAAATTGCGGTGATAGGTTTTTCTGCTGGTGGTCATTTAGCAGCAGCAATGTCGACCTTATTAGAGGAGAAACCTGCTTTGTGTATTTTAGGTTATCCTGCTATTTTAGCTTCCTTTGCAGAAGTGATGAAAATCGAAGCGCCTTCGTTAGATGCTTGTGTTACGCCAGAAACACCACCAACATTTTTATTTTCGACATTTGAAGACAATGTGGTGCCAATTGAGAATTCTTTACTCTATTTAGCTGCATTAGAAGCAAATGATGTTCCCTTTGAAAGTCATATTTTTCAAAAAGGATTACATGGTTTGTCGTTAGCGACGAAATGGTTTGGTGCGTCACCTGAAATGATTGATGAGCGGTTTGCTCGATGGTTTGAGTTAGCTTACGAATGGCTTGAATTGAATTGGTCACAACCTAAGTCTTTGGCACAGGGGGAAGAAGAGGAATCACTTAAACCTTTGTTCGAGCAATCATTACAGCATTTAATGAAAGAAAAGCGAATACAAGAACTACTTATCAAAGAATTTCCGAAACTTTCCGAAAAGAGTTATTACAAAATCATTCGTAAGTTTACATTGAATCAACTGCATCGGCTAGCACCTGAGATTTTTTCATCAACGAAACTGACACTTGTTCAAGAAAAAATCGAGAAAAATTTTTAGAAAGCGAGAAGAAAGCAATGAAATGTTTGATTGTACCAGAAAGTTACAAGGCTTCGACTAATCTTAGCCAAACGCGTCCGCAACAGTTGGAAAAAATAATTGGATTTCGGAACCAGTGCGCAGCTTTTCAAATTTTATTACATGACGGCAAAAAAAATCAGTTTAGCTTAGACCATCAATTCGCTATTCCAGATGAGATCGAGATTCCCACGTATCGTGTATCTATTGAAACAACTTTACCTTATGAGGCACAGTTTGTAGATTATTATATGGGAAAAGATGAGATTGCTTACGCAGACAAATTACTTGAAGAACGCGCGCATACATTTAGTGGTGATCGTTATGCACCTATTTATGTCGAAATTCCGTTAAGTAAAGACCTATTAAGTGGTTCTTATTCCATTGATTTTTCAATTTACCGGTCATTTATCAATCAAGAGGAACAACTGATCTTACAAAAATCAGTTGAACTAATGGTTTCAGACTTTGTCTTTCCTGATTGTCCGCAAGAAGAGTTCAAATTAGATCTGTGGCAACAACCATCTAATTTAGCACGCACTTTTCAAGTACCTTTATGGGGGGAAGCGCACTTTGAATTAATTGATAAAATGGCAAAACTTTTATCTGAGATTGGACAAAAATCCGTAACGGTTATTGCTGGAGAGATTCCTTGGAAAGGTTGGTTTAATTATATTGTCAAAGATTACCCGGCTAATCTTTACGAATACTCTATGATTCCAATTCGGAAAGATCAAACGGGAAAGCTACTTTGTGATTTTTCAATTTTGGATCGCTATCTTGCTTGTTTTGCAAATTATGGCATTAATCAAGAAATTAATCTTTTTGGATTACTAGGCGTTTGGTCTCCACCTTATTTTCCGATCAATAAACAATTTGAGCACACTGAAAAATTAGTTCTTCGTTATTTTGACGAAAGCACAAAGCGAATTGCATTTATTGAGCAAAAAGGTGATTTCACTGCCTATTTGGAACAATTAGTCACCCATTTGAAAGAACTTGGCGTTTGGGAAAAAACTTATTTCAATGCTGATGAGCCAAAAAAACATGAGATCCATCAATTTATGACAGCATTACAGGAACTAAAAGCGATTGAGTCCACAATTAAAACAAAAGTTGCTTTTGACAAAGAAGAGGTCTTACACAGTTTGTTACCAGTAATTGACTATCCTGTGACATCTTTTTATTGTACCTGTCAAAATTACCAAGAACTAACAAAAAAATTTCCGGGAAAAACACAATATTATGTTTGCAACTATCCGTCAAAACCGAATACTTTTTTGCACAGTCCACTATTAGAAACAAGAGTACAAGGTGTTCTTGCTTACTTTTTCAAGACAGATGGACTTTTACGATGGGCATTGAATTGTTGGCCAACTAACGCACGTACTGATATTCGTTACAACACTGCAGCTTTACCTATTGGCGATAACTGTTTGATCTATCCTGGAACCAATGGTCATTTGCTACTTTCTTTACGCTACAAACAATTAAAACGTGGCATTGAAGATTTCTGGTTGTTAAAAGCGACGGAAAAACAGGATAAGAACGCAGTCAAGAACATTTTAGAAGGATTCTTAGAAATCGACTCGACAAAATGGATGCTGGATAGTCATCAAGCCAATGAACAAGCATTTCAATTATCGGAGAAACAATATCAGCACTTGAGATCGTCATTGATCCAGCAATTAACCCAAATAAGCCAAGGGAGCAGTGTACAATGAAGAAAAAATTTCAAGTAGTTACATTAATTAGTGCGTTGATTTTATCAGGTATCTCTTTTTCTTCAGCAGATGCGGTAACCAATGAAGATATGGCAAGTAGTTCCAGTGAACGAATTGAAACAACAACCGATACACAACAGACAAGTGAAACAAGTACCAGTACAACACTTGATTCACAGACCGATGAAACAAGCACTAATACTTCAAATACCAGTGACTCAACGAAAACTGAGTCCACCAAGGAAACCGAGTCAACTAACACAACAACGGATACATCTGTTGATCCCAATCAAACGAAAGTTGCTGATCCCGATGAACAGGCAATTCTTGATGCAATTGGCAAAGGAGATAATTTTAACTCACGCTTATATTTGAATTATTTTGGTGGAAAATTGGATACATTGTTTGCTACGACTAGTGGAGATGGATTCAATTTTGGCTTTTTGATGTTATATAGTGGGCAACTTCGCTTAGCGAAAACACAATTTGAAGTGGATTCATTAGTAATCAAACAATTGATGTCTACCTACTTGCTGTATGATATTGCTTTTGCAAAGGACAGTCACTTTATGTCTTTATTAGCAAATAATGATGGTACATCACCTTCTGAATACACAGGTTTTTATCCGAATACACGGCCATTAGAAGGAACTGCGCTGAATAATCAGACAGGGAAATCAATGAACTTAAAAGCATATTACGTCAATCAGAATTCTGACAAAACAGTGATGATCCATGGTGGTTTTCGTGGGAATTGGGACAACGGTGTGGTGACACCAGAATACGATAATTTTTATCAGGCAGGGTACAATTTATTATTTGTTGATTCACGTACTACTGGTGGAAGTGACGGAGATTTCGTTACGTATGGACAATACGAGTCAGATGATGTGTTGTACTGGATCAATCGTGAAGTTCAAACAAAACCGAATCAAGGTATTTTATTGTATGGTGGATCAATGGGGGCAGCAACAATGATGTCTGTTTTGGCGAAACCCATACCAAAAAATGTAAAGGGCATCATTGAAAACTGTGGCTTCCAATCCATTGATGAACAGTTACGTTATACGTATACGAACTTAGTTGCTCCAGCACTAAAAGACTTAGCATCAATTGTTGATTTAGACATTGTTGCAGATCAGGCACATGAAGATCTTTATATGCAGCTGCTAAAAGAAAACTACTTTGATCAAGAACTACATTTAAATACGACTGAAAATCTTCCGATTTTAGGAATGAGCCAAACGAATATACCTAAGTTACTGATTCATGGAACGGAAGATAACGTCGTACCCGTTTCAAATGCACAAAATCTTTATGATGTGTCAAAAGGGTACAAAGATTTGGTCTTAATCAATGGAGCAGGACATGGTGAGGCACAAAAAGTGGATCCGACGACCTATAATCAGCATGTGAGCGACTTTTTAGCTGTAGTTTTTGATGACCAAGTAAAAGTACGTTATGTAGACGAAAAAAACCAAAGTCTGTTATCAGATAAAGAGCTCATACTTTCTGGTTCTTATGGAGAGTCGTATCAAACAGAAGCAAAAACATTTGATCACTATGAATTATTTTCTGTTGAAGGTCTTGAGCAAGGAACATTTAATGAAACTATTCCAGTTGTGACCTATAAATATAAAAAAGTCTCCTCATCAACAATTGACTCTTCTACAAACGCTGATACTTCAGAAACAACAACAGATCCATCTTCTTCACAGCCAATAGTTACATCAGATACAAAAAATACAAAAGATATAAAAGGCACAGGATCTGAAACAAAGAAAGATTCGCAAGCATCAGCAACAAAAGCTAGACCAAAAAGTTATCCCAAAACTGGCGAAAAGAAATCAATAGTATCGCCAATTTTGGGAGGCTTGGTAGTCGTAATGGTCGGAGTCATCAGTTTTTGGCAGAAAAGGAGATCGTAGATGAAGTGGTTGAAACGAATTTTATTAGGGACTTTAATACTCGTAGGGATGGTTTTTCTCGGAGGTTGGCTAACCGTTCAATTAACACCTAGTCCAGTTAGCCATTTCGTTCGTAAACAATTTGATACAAGCCAGCAAGCACAAGTTTATCCACGACCAGATTTTTATACGCATGACGCACAAGAAGTATCAATTGAGAAGGATATAAACTATCAATCAACGGGAAAAAATAATCTCATGGATGTCTATATTCCTAAAAACCAATCTGAAAAAATGCCTATTGTATTCTGGGTTCATGGAGGTGCCTATGTTGGTGGAGACAAAAAGGATTGTGAAGATTACTTAACAATGTTAAGTGCAGAAACAAAAACGGTCATAGTCAATCTGAACTACGAACTTGCTCCAGAAGCAAAATATCCAACACCTGTTAGACAATTAAACGAAGCAATAGCAACAATCAAAGAACGTACGATTGCTAATATCGACTGGGAACAGGTTTTATTAGGTGGTGACTCAGCGGGCGCACAAATTGCTAGTGAATATTTAATTCATTTATCTAATTCACATTTGAAAGACATTAATCAATTGCAACCTGTACTAAAAAGTACGCAAGTGAAGAAATTCATTTCGCTTTCTGGCTTGCTTGAGCCAGATAAATTTGCAGATGTCGATGATCCCATCTCAAGTTTCTTATTTAAACAAAGTGGTTGGGCATACTTTGACCAAAAAGATTTTGTGAATGACACAGATATCAAAGAGTTAACATTAGCAAATCATGCCAATGAGCTATCACAGGCTTTTTTCTTTACGGATGGGAATGAGAATACATTTACGGAACAAATGAAAACTACTGTAAAATCTTTAGAAAAAGCAGAATTATCTGTTACAGAAATTTCGTATAAAAAACCAGCTTTAGGACATGAATATCAATTTGATTTTAGTAAACCAGAAGCAGAAAAAAACTTTGATGCACTGGTTCGTTTTGTAAATGATCAAAGTTAACAAAGAGAGACTGAAACATACCTTTGTTTCAGTCTTTTTGCTCATCATCATGAAAATTAAAGTTTCCTGTTGACTAGATGCATGGTATGTCTTTGCTGCTGTTGAAACCATCAAAATGGTCTGTTATGATTAATTCAACATTTAAAGGAGGGCTTTGTTTGACAGACTTATGTTTACTTTCGGTAGTCGTATAGTTAATAAAAAAAGTAGCTATAGAGAGGTTATTACAAAGTATGCAAATTAGAACAATAAACAAAAAAGATTTTTTAAAAGTTGATAAAATGATTCGTGAAGCTTTCGAACATACAGAACGTGGATATGGTAACGAAGCTGAATTAGTTGATAAAATACGTGCTAGTGACACCTACGATCCTGCATTAGAAATGGTTGCTGTTGATGATGAGAACTTTATAGTAGGTCACGGATTATTAAGTGAAGTGGAGATTGTCGATTCTGATGGAGTTGCATATGTAGGATTAGTTTTGGCTCCTCTTGATGTGGAAGTTAGTCATCAAGGGGAAGGAATAGGAACGAATATCTTGATGGAGCTAGAAAAGATAGCAAAAGAACTTCATTATCGATTTATCAGCATCCTTGGTCATCCAGAATACTATCCAAGACTTGGCTATGTACCAGCAAGCAAGTACAGTGTTAAGGCGCCTTTTGATGTCCCTGATGAAATGTTTATGATAAAACCATTATATGATAATGCATTAGATTCAATTAGCGGCACAATAAAATATTCTGATACTTTTAATGAATAAAAAAAGAAGCTGATATCAGCTTCTTTTTTGCGTTGTTACTTTCTTTTTCAAAATGAATAGAGAAAAAATATATAGTAGAACAGTGTGTGGCTCAAGCATCGATAAAAAGCATTTACATTTCCCTCACGATCCAGAAAGAGTAAAATGGTTCATGGAAGGACTTTGATTTTTAGTCAAGAAGTGTACAAAATGGTCAATTGATGGAGGAAAACAAGATGAATATCAAAGAAGCAGCCCAATTAACGGGACTATCCCATGATACCATTCGTTATTATGAACGAATTGGCATTATTATGCCGGTACCAAGACAAGAAAACGGTCTAAGAAATTTTTCAGAGAGAAGTATTAACCAGTTGAAGTTTGCAAAGAAAATGCGTCATGCGGGAATGGGTGTGGAAAGTTTACGCGAATATGTAGCAATGATTTATGAAAACGATGATTTGACCATCCCAGCTCGCAAAACATTATTATTAGAGCAAGCTGACTTGATGCAAGAAAAAATAACCAAAATGCAAGCAGCACATGATTATCTGCTATTCAAAGTCGAAAACTATGAAGACCACATGCGCAAGTCTGAACAAAAATTACAATAAAATAGCTAAAAAATCCCACTTTACCATGTAGGCGAGTGGGATGAGTAAATAGAGGGTTAGTTGTTGATTCGCGTCCGATTTGTCATACTGACATTTCCTAGATAGCGGTATAAAGGTAAGATATCTGTCTTCTTGGGAAACTCGAATTTATGTAATGCGTGTACTTCGTTGTTTGAACGTTGATTAATATTTTTAAGATAAGTAATTGTGATCTCGCTGTCGTCTAATCCGGTTCCCGCAGTTTCCATATCGACTTCAACAATTGAATCGAGATGAATCGAGTGGAAGGCGGTTTTCTTACCAGTTGCTCCTTGTTTGTCTACGAAAATCACTCGATGATTTGTAAAAATCAACGCATCCCTGACCAATTGATAGCCCATCGTGATTTCTTCGTTGTCGAAAAGATATTCTCCATATTCTTGAGTCAATTGTTCTGGTGTTTTTTCCGAGTAATTTCCTAAAGCTCCTTGTACAAGATTATTAAATAATGCCATAATGTTGCCTCCTAGGTTGTATTTTTTGTTTCCACAATGAGCATGGTCAACTAGTTAGCTAATCATACCTTATTTTATCGTACCATGTCAGGCATATTTTTGGTTCTAAAGTTGTTCTTTATTATTAAAAACTGAATCAAATGGCTAAGTGGTGCTATAATAAACTTACGATAATTGAAATGAGGTCTGTGAAGTAATGAATGAAACATTTTTGGAAGTAATGAAGCATGAAGGAGTAGTGACAATAATTTCTTCGAGCAAAGAAACTCCAGGATTTCATGCAGTGAATACTTGGAACAGCTATGTTCAAATCAGTGACGATGAATTATATATCCCTGCGGCTGGGATGCACAGTGTCCAACAGGATATCGAAAAAAATAATCATGTAACGCTAACGGTTGGAAGCAAAGAAGTCATCGGTACGGTGGGACATGGCGCAGGATTCCACTTACATGGAACAGCCAATTTTATCACAGAAGGACCAATTTTTGATGAAATGAAGGAAAAGTTTCCTTTTTTAAGCCGTGTATTGCAAATAACTGTTACTGATATTGAGCAAAAAATCTAACAAAAAGGGACCAGCTCTCAATGGGCAGTCCTTTTTTGTTAGATTTAACCAAGTATTCAAAACAGCATAGCTCTAAAACGTCTTCCGAGTTCATTCCTGCCTTTCTTTTGTTTTGGAAGCATTCAAAACAGCATAGCTCTAAAACCTCGGATCAAAATTTTTGAGGTTCCGTAATCGCACTATTTGCCCATAGCGAGGCTCCAGTTTGAATGCTTCTTTATACTTAATTTAGTAATCTGTTGGTTATTTGAATGTCAACGAACAGTTTTCTTTAGTATAACATAAACTGACTTTCTGTTATAACCAGTTTTTTAGTTGCTGAATGAGTCGAAGCTACAAAAAATATTTTTTAATGATCCAACAAATCAAGATCGTAATCAAATCCGTTTTCGTCACTTAGTTTTTTATAAAATTCACCACTTTTTTTGATTGTTCGTTTTTGCGTAGGTAAATCTAAGGAAACTAATCCGTAACGATTTTTGTAAGAATTGATCCATGACCAACAGTCAATGAACGTCCATAGATGATAGCCCTTGATGTTACATCCGTCATTAATTGCTTTCCAAAGATAAGCTAAGTGGTCTTGAATAAATTCAATGCGGTACTCATCGATTACTTGCCCAGTTTCGTCCATAAATCGTTCTTCATTGGCAACCCCCATTCCATTTTCGGAGATGAATGCCTCAATGTTTCCATAGTTATTCTTGATATCCATACATAAATCATAGATTCCTTTTTCATAAATTTCCCAACCACGATATTCATTCATACGACGTCCAGGCATTATATGATTCTCAAAGAACCATTCAGGTAGGAAAGGGCCTTCTGGATTAATTGCTGTGAGGCGAGCTTTTACTCTGCGAGGTTCATAGTAGTTCAACCCTAAAATTTGGGCGGTATTTTCTTGAATCGTTGCTAGATCTTCTTGAGTAAAGTCGAGCGGCAACTGGTCATATTTGTTTAAAAGTTCTACTAATTTTGGTGGAAAGTTTCCTTTTACCATTGGATCTAAAAAACTTCGCGTGTAAAATAAGTCTGCAATCTCTGCGGCTTTGACGTCAGCAGGATTCTGACTTCGTGGGAAGGTTGGGCTAAGATTTAAAATGACACCAATCTTGCTTGATAACTTGTAAGTTTTAAAAACTTCAATTGCTTTTGCATGTGCTAAGATTGTAAAGAATGCAGCTTGACTTCCACGTTTAAAGTCAACCAAATTTGGGTAATGAAAGTCTTCTAAGTAGGAGCCAAGAATGGGCCCAAGTGGTTCGTTAAACGTAAACCAATGAAAGACTAAATCGCCAAATTCTTCAAAACATGTTTTTGCAAAATGGACATAGGCATCAACGACATCTCGTGATTCCCAACCACCTTTGTCTTGTAACTTAGCAGGCATATCAAAATGATAAAGATTAGCAAAAACTTTTATTCCGTTTTGATTCATTTCAGTAAATAAATCACGATAGAAAGCAATCGCTTGTGGATTAACTTCTCCTACGCCATCATGTGGAAACATTCTTGCCCAAGAAATAGATACCCGAAAAGAATTATGTCCAGTTTGTTTCATTAACTGAATATCTTCTTTGTAACGATGGATATGATCGCTTGTGATTTCTGAGCTGATTCTTTGGTAGAAGCGATTAGGTTGTTCTTTGTACCAACGTTCCCAAACAGTTTCAGCTTTTCCTGTTTCGCCACGCCCTTCAGCTTGCTCAGCAGACCACGCAGATCCCCACCAAAAGTTTTCTGGGAATGATAATTTTTTGATTGTACTCATTGATAGACCTCCTTTAAATTCATTCCAATCATAACATCGCTTTCAAATAAAATAAATACTTTTTATATAAAATATATATCTTTTTCGAGAGAGCTTGTTTTTTTTAGTTAAAAATAGCTAAAAGTATGGTAAAGTATAGAAGAAGCTATTGTTTTAAGTGGAAGGAGGATACGTATGAAACAAATTCCCAAATATATGGAAATTTATTTAGATGTTAAACGGAAAATCATGGATGATGGGTATCAGGTTGGCACCAAATTACCGACTGGTGACCAACTAGCAGAAGAATATGGAACAAGCAAATTAACTGTAAAAAAGGGGATTGATTTATTAGTATCTGAAGGTGTTTTGCGGACGCGTAGCGGATTTGGTACAGAAGTTTTGCGTAAACCAATTGATAATTCAAAAGTTTTTGGTCCAAACGAAGGTTTACTGAGCACGATGGGGGAAGAACATGTGGACTCTGAGATCCATACTTTTTCGATTGAACTTCCTTCAAATGAGGTGGCAGAAATGCTACAAATCAGCGAGAAAGATTACATTTACAATATTATCCGAAGTCGATTCATAGACCACCAACCTTATTCAATTGAACAAACATTTATGCCACTGGCTATTATACCTGGGCTGGAACCTAAGCATTTGAAAAAATCAGTTTATGCTTATATCACAGACGAATTAAATCTGGAAATAAAGTCCTCTCATTTGTGGATCAAGGGAGATGTGGCTAATGAGTTTGATGCAAAAATCCTAAATATCGATCCTGGTGAATTTATGATTGAAGTAGATAAAGTTGTCTCGTTGTCCTCAGGAGTACCGTTTGAATATTCTTTATCTAGACATATTTACAAGGACTTTGTTTTTGAAGCAATCTTTGTTGAAAAATAAAAATCGCATATTAAACTAAAATAAACAGCAAGTTAAGTCTATTTCTTGCTGTTTATTTTTTATTTTTGCAAAAGTATATATTTTTTAAAAAAGATATTTACTTTACTCAGAAGACGAGTTATTATCTAGAGGAAGGCAATCGCTTACAAACAAAGGGGGAGAGTTTTATGGGTAAAAGTAAAAAAGAGGTCATCCTTGAAAAATTTGGGATAATCGCAACAAGATTAGGAAATCAGATTCACTTACGAACACTGCGAGACGCATTTGCAACGTTCATGCCGTTTATGATGTTAGCTGGGTTTGTTACTTTGATTAACTATGTCATATTGGAGCCAACAGGTTTTTTAGGTCACTTTATTCGGCCCGAAACTTTATCAACGATTCAAGAAATCGGAATTTCAATTAGCAACGGTACACTGAGTATTACAACGTTATTAGTTGTAGCAGCAGTCTCTTATCATATGTGTGTTAGCCGCAATTATCAAAATTCAATCGCTGCAGTGCTAGTTGCTATTTCTACTTTCATTGTTCTCACACCAATGGTTATGATGTTTACTCCAGAAAATAGTCAAAAAGCAATAGAAGTGAATGGCGTGATTCCGATTGCTTACACCGGAGCTTCAGGCATGTTTGTCGGTATTTTTGTCGGCCTTGCAGCCACCGAATTATTTATCAAATTATCTAAAAATGAAAAACTTCAGATCAATTTATCTGGCAATATTCCGCCAGCTGTTCTGAAATCATTCAATGTCTTGATTCCGATTATGTTGACCATTACCATATTCGCAATTGGTTCATTTACTATCAATCAGTTATTCCATATGGATGTCAATACATTGATCACAACGATTATTACAAAACCTTTGAGCAAAATCACTACTGGGCTACCAGGATTCTTATTGTTAACATCCATTGCAAATTTATTTTTTGGTTTTGGCATTCATCAGGCTGTCATTTCTGGTTCATTACTCGATCCTTTTTTGATTCAAAATATGCAAGAAAACATGGCTGCCTACGCTAATAAAGAAGAGATTCCTCACATCATCAACATGGCTTTCAAAGATACGTTTGCTGTAATGGGCGGCTCTGGTAATACGATTGCCTTACTTATTGCGATTTTTATTTTTAGTCGTCGTAAAGACTACAAAGACTTTGCTAAATTATCTGTTACACCCGCTATTTTCAATATCAGTGAGCCGATTATTTTTGGGTTACCCATTGTGTTTAATATTAGCTTAATTATTCCATTCGTTTTAGCACCAATATTTTCACTAACTGTTGCTTATTTTGCAACAGCAGTTGGATTGATCAATCACGTCGTTGTCCAAATTCCTTGGACGACACCGCCAATCATTTCTGGGTTCTTAGCGACTGGTGGGGATTGGCGTGCTGCAGTTCTTCAAATTCTGATTATTGCTGCCAGTGTGTTCATCTATTTACCGTTTTTACGTATTGACGAAAAAGTTATGTCGAATATGACAAAATAACTTTCAAATAGCTTAAAAAAAGCGAACAGCCAATTGTTCGCTTTTTGTTTGCTTAAACAAAAAATTTCTTTTCACTTCTGACAAAAGAAAAAATATGTTATGCTAGATAAGTAAAAAATAATAGAATCTACTCACAAAGGGGAGCCTTTCGAGGCTGAGAATGAGTTTACTCTAAACCCTCCGTACCTGTTTCGGTCATACGAACGTAGGAATTGTGACGAGTGGAAGTGTAGCTAACACTTCTCCTTTGTGAATTGTGATGATTCTAAAGGAGGAGTTTTTTTATGCATTCAGAAACAAAAGTGTGGATTGAAGGGACGATTATTGCAGCATTAGCGATGGTGCTTTCACTGATTCCACTCGATATTGGAAGCAGTTTTACCTTATCAATTGGACAAATTCCAATAACTATTTATGCTTTACGTAGAGGCTTTAAAGCAGGATTAGGTGCTGGGTTGATTTGGGGATTATTACACTTTTTAATGGGGAAAGTTCAATTTTTGAGTGTCCCACAAGTTTTAATTGAGTATCCAATCGCATTTACCTTTGCTGGGTTTGCTGGAGTGTTTGCCTTGTCCTTACATCGCGCAATGGTGAATGGGGAGACATCCAAAATTTATGGGATCCTAATTGTCTCATCGGTGGTTGGAACCTTCACTCGCTTTTTCTGGCATTTTGTTGCTGGTGGTATTTTTTGGGGGGATTATGCACCGGAAGGGATGAATCCTTGGATATTTTCATTTGTTATGAATGGCGCGAGTGGTTTAGCCACTGCAATTGTCGTCGCAATTGTGGTCGTTATCTGTTATCGAGTAGCACCAAAGCTATTTGATCCACAAAAATAAAATGAAAAAACTCTTAAAAGACTTTTTGTTATCGAAGTCTTTTAAGAGTTTTTTTTGTTTATGCCAGCGATTTCTTTGCTAGCTGCGAAGGAGAAAGACCATAATATTTTTTGAAGAGTTTACTAAAATGATACGCATCTTGATAACCTACAGCTTGAGAAATTTCTCTGATTGTTAATTGTTCGTTTGCTAGTAGTTCCTTAGCATGTTTCAGTCGAACTTGGATAAGATAATTGATAGGGCTCATACCCGTAGACTCTTTAAAAACTTTTGATAAATATGTGGGGCTAACATACAACGTGTCAGCTAATTGCTCTAAAGTAATTTCTTGCGTGTGATGATTTTCCAAATAATAAATCGCATGGTTGACTAAATATTGTTTTCGTTTGGCATTTTTTGAAAGTGCCAAAGTGACCGTATTATCTTGCGTTTTTTCTAGACTTCTTAAAATGAGTACTAACATCTCAATGATTAACGCTTTGACCATTAATTGAAATTCTGGTTGTTCTTCACCATATTCTTTGACGAGGCGCCACGCTTTGTCGAGAAACTCCCATTGATATTCTCCAAGATTAAGAATTGCATTTTTTGTTGGTAAGTGATTTCTCTTTAGTCCGTCTAATGAAATATTCGTTAACCCAATATGAAGTTGATGAGAATAGGTTCCTTGTTTTTGTTCTTCCCCGTGATGGGTTCCAGGATTAAAGAGCATAATTTGACCAGCATTTAATTGAAATTCTTGCCCTTCGATTGTATAGTTCGCTTGCCCCTCTAACACGATACTGATTTCTAGAAAATCATGGGTATGGCTGTCACTTTTGTTTCCTTGTTCGTTCCAAGGATCAAAAGCATAAATAATTTCTGGGTTAAATATTTGGGCATTTGTATAACTCATGAATGAAAACCCTTTCTTTTAGATTTGATAATATTGTACATCAAAACAAGTAAGAATAACCATTTTCTTTCGAATTTATTAAGGATAAGCTAATACTTGATTGAGAAAAGGCTTTCGTATAGGAGGGAAAATAAAATGAGCAATTATCAATGGATTTGGCAGTATGTAAAGAAATATGCAAATAAAGGATTTCTGGCAATTATTTTTTTAATAATCAATGCGCTTTTAATTGTAGTCAACCCATTAGTGGCTGGTGAGATTGTAGATAAAGTAATTGAAAAAGGGGAAGCAAATTTATTAATTCCGTTATTAGCATTGATGATTGGTATCACGATTTTTCGAACAATCATTCGTTATACTTATCAGATTTTATTTGAACGAATTGGTCAGAACAGTTTGTTCGAGCTACGGCAAGAAATGTATCAAAAATTACAAGAACTTGATTTTGATTTCTTCAATCACACTCGAGTTGGCGACATCATGGCTAGAATGACAGGGGATACAGATGCTATTCGTCATTTTGTTTCGTGGGTAGTCTATAACATCATTGAATGTATTTTATGGTTCAGTATTGCTGTCATCGTAATGGCAACAATTAATTGGCAATTGATGCTGGCACTGGTTGCAGTCACCCCAATCATTTTCTTACTTACTCAAAAGATGTCGAAGCAAGCGCGACCAATCTTTTTTGAGATTCGAGAAAGTTTTTCTCGTCTGAACTCAATGGTTGAAGAGAATATTGGTGGCAATCGTGTCGTCAAAGCATTTGCTAGGGAAGATTTTGAAATTCAAAAATTTGTGGAGCACAACGAAGATTACAAAGCACAGAACATGAAATCAGCTGAAGTTTCTATGAAATATCTCCCTTGGTTAGATGGATTAGCTGGAAGCTTGAATGTGATTACGCTGATTTTAGGCGGGTTATTTGTTATACAAGGAAAGATGACTTTAGGTGACTTGATTGCTTTTAATGGTTTTTTATGGATGCTGAATCAACCGATGAGAATGAGCGGCTGGTTGATTAACGATGTTCAACGTTTTTCGGCAGCTTGTATCAAAATTCGGCAAATGTTAGGAACTAAACCACAAATTCCTGTATTGACTCACAATGAAGTAAAAAAAATCAAAGGTCATGTTGAATTTAGAGATGTTTCATTTCACTTTTCTGATGATCCTACTACGTTAGTTTTGAAACACATCTCATTCAAGATTAGCCCAGGGCAAACAATTGGCATCTTAGGAGAAACTGGTTCAGGAAAAACAACGCTAGTTAATTTAGTTGGTCGTTTCTATGATCCAACTTCAGGTGAAGTTTTGATTGATGGAAAAAATGCAAAAGAATATCCTGTTCGTCAGTTACGTGAAAATATCTCGATGGTTATGCAAGATGTCTTTTTATTTTCCAATACGATTGAAGACAATATTGCTTTTGGCAATCCATTAGCAAATGAAACATACGTCCAACAAATGGCACAGATTGCTGATGCACATGAATTTATCTCACGGATGCCGGAAGGGTATGAAACGATTGTGGGTGAACGTGGTGTTGGACTTTCTGGTGGACAAAAACAGCGAATATCGTTAGCAAGAGCTTTAACAAAAGATCCCTCTATTCTTATTTTAGATGATACGACTTCAGCAGTTGATATGGAAACCGAATTTAAAATTCAACGAGAGTTAACACAGTTAACAACTGAAAAGACAACATTTATTATTGCTCATCGTATTTCTTCCGTTCGTGAAGCTGATTTGATTCTGATGATGGAAAAAGGACAAGTGATTGAGCAAGGAACGCACAAAGAATTGCTGCAACAAAAAGGACGTTACTACGAAGTTTACCAAAAACAATTAGGCATCCAAGAGAAGGAGGGGAACTAATGGCACGGAATAAATTTGATGTAGATGAAACCTTGGAACAAGAATTCAACTGGTCACATTACCGTCGCTTGGCCATTTATGTGAAACCCTATAAAAAAGCAATTTTTAAGGCTTTGTTTGTTATCATCCTTGCCAATACTGCAGGGATGTTGGGACCTTACTTTACCAAAATTGCTATTGATGATGTGATCCCGAAAGAAAATACGACACTACTGATTCAGATAAGTGTGATTTTCTTGCTCTCTCTATTTATCATTGGGTGGTGTATGCGTTATCGAATTTATGCAATTACCGAGATTGGGCAAGATATTTTGAAAGATATGCGTTATTCAATCTTTGAACATTTACAACATTTACCATTTTCCTATTTCGACAACCGACCTCACGGGAAAATTTTGATTCGTGTCGTTAATTACATCAACACGTTGAGTGACCTGCTAAGTAATGGGTTGATTAATCTGATTTCAGACATTTTTAATGTATTGATCACACTGATATTCATGCTTTTTATTGATGTTAAATTAACGTTGTATAGTTTGATTTTACTACCAGTCTTATTTGTGATTGTTATGATCATCAAGACAAAACAACGTAAAGCATATCAAGTGTTGAGTAATAAGCAATCCAATTTAAATGCTTACATTCATGAAAGTATTTCTGGTATCAAAATCACACAATCTTTTGCTCGTGAACAGGAAAATTATGAAATTTTCAATGAGGTCAGTGACGAATATCGTTCTTCATGGATGAAAGCTGTCAAAGTCCAGTTCATGCTGTGGCCGGGAGTTCAAAACATCGCCGTAATGACAACTTGTTTGATTTATTTTGTAGGTATTCGCCAAATAGGGGTTAATGTTACAACAGGAACATTGATTGCTTTTATCGGTTACATCAATAATTTTTGGAACCCAGTAATCAATATTGGAAACTTTTATAATTCACTGATTACGGCAACAGCTTACTTGGAACGAATTTTTGAAACGATGGATGAAGTACCTGATATCCAAGATGAACCAAATGCACAGATTTTGCCACCGATTAAAGGGGACGTTCACTTCGATCATGTCACATTCCGTTATGAAGAGGGCAAGAATATCTTAAATGATGTCAGCTTCCATATTAATGCCGGTGAGAGCATTGCGTTGGTTGGCCCAACAGGGGCGGGGAAAACAACGATTATTAATCTTTTGAGTCGTTTTTATGATGTGAATGAAGGCAGTGTCAAAGTGGATGGTTACGACGTTCGGTCAGTCACACTGGCTTCATTACGAACACAAATGGGCGTTATGTTACAAGACACATTTGTTTTTTCTGGGACAATTATTGATAATATTCGTTATGGAAAGTTAGATGCGACGAAAGAAGAAATAATCGCAGCTGCTAAAATCGTTCGAGCGCATGACTTTATCAAAGAGCTAAAAGATGGATACGATACTGTCGTCGAAGAAAGAGGTAGCACACTTTCTGCGGGACAACGACAACTAATTTCTTTTGCCAGAGCATTGTTGGCGGATCCAAAAATTTTGATTTTGGACGAAGCGACTTCAAGTATCGACACCAAAACAGAAGAATTACTACAAGAAGGTTTGCAACAATTATTGAAAGGACGCACTTCCTTTATTATCGCTCATCGACTATCGACGATTAAAAATAGTTCTCAAATTTTTTATGTTGCAGGTGGAAAAATAGCCGAAGCAGGGACGCATGACGACTTGATGAAAAAACAAGGTCTTTATCACCATTTATATCAATCACAATATGATTTACTTCAAACAAATTGATGATAAAAAAACAGCAAGGAAGCTACGAGCTATCTCGTATACACCTTGCTGTTTTTTTATAAAATGAACGATAGCCCTCTCTGTTAAGAGAAGGCTATCTAACTAATCAATATTTATTATTCTAAAGTTGATGGTGACTATTACTAACAATTAATTTTTCTCATTTAAACGATGTATTCCCTAACCTCTAATACATCCTTGTAACTCCAAGGTTACGCCAGTGCTGATTAAATTTCATCAAACAAATTAATAATTCGCGATAAAAATATTTTTCGTGTTAAAAATAATAATAGCAGGTTGGGACTTTAAAAGCAAGAAATCCAGCTCTCAATTAAAGAAAACTAAATAAATAGACAAACCAAAAAAGCACCTACTGTATTTATCCAGTAGGTGCTTTTAATGACTAGAACTGCAATCATTCATATGAGGTATCTCTCCTATAGGGATTTTTTCAATTCTTGTACAGCTTGTTCAATCGTCACACCTGTAGCCACATGATTTGCGTTGTCTTTATCAAAAACGATAAACAAATTCAAATCAGTATTTAAAGTAACACGATATTGTAAGTTTTTGTTATAGAATGTCATAATTCATTCTCCTTTCTTAAATCTGAACGAAAGGCAACTAATACGTTGATAACGAAATTCCACAAGTAATATAACATAAAAAATAAAAAACTGCTAGTAAAGAATTTTTTAAGATCACTTGGCGAGTTTTCTTTTTTCAATTTTGCTTGCGTCAAGAAACCAATAATCATGATAATCGCCAACTAAAGCAGTGAAAGGAATAGGTGTTTTTTCTTGATCCAGTAGTCTTTCTTCTAAATAATTTTTTAAGATCCACGGATCTTCGATTGCGACTGGTTGCAATCGCAAAATAGCTTCGATTTTTTTTGAAGTGGTTCTTAGCTCATCAGCAATTTCTTGCGTCGACAAACCTAGTAAAGCAAAGTTTTCTTGAAATTCATTAAGTGTATTTATTTGTTGTTGCTTGGTTAAAGACATCTGATCATCTCCTTGATAATAGTAAAAATGATAGTCCTAATGAACGGCAAACGCAAGTAAAACCTGTGATTAAATGTGATTCACTATTGGAAAGCTTTGCAATATGCAGTAAAGTAAAATTAGCGAGGAAATAAGTAAGAAAAGAATCAAAATTAAGAGGTGAACAATGAAATTAGTAGTGGAAAACATAAAGAAAAATTTTGATGAAAAAGTAATTTTTGATGACGCTAGCTTTACCTTTGAAAAAGGGAAAATCTACGGTTTGCTTGGACGAAATGGTTCTGGGAAAACAACCTTGTTTAATTGTATTTCGAAAAATCTATTACTCGATAATGGTACGATTGGCCTTGAAAAAAATGGCATGCTCAACACGGATTATGATAACACAGAGATTGGTTTTGTTTATACAATGCCACATTTACCAGCATTTATGACAGCGTATGAGTTTGTAAAGTTTTTTATTGACATCAACCAAGATCGGATTCAAGAAATCAAAAGACCAGAAACTTATCTGGATTCCGTTGGGATCGAACGGCAAGACCAACACCGTTTGTTAAAAGATTTTTCTCACGGCATGCAAAATAAAGTACAGCTTTTGGTTTCACTTATGGTTCAGCCACCTGTCTTATTACTAGATGAACCATTAACCTCTTTTGATGTTGTTGCGGCCCACGAGATGAAAGAGTTGATTCTAAAGATGAAAGCAAACTCAGTTATTATTTTTTCCACTCATATTTTACAATTAGCACAAGACCTTTGTGACGAAATCGTGTTACTACATCACAAAAAATTGATTGGTATCGAATCCGTTAAGATCCATGATCAAGATTTTGAAGAAGAAATCATTGACCTATTATCGGATAAAGAAGAACGGTCTACTTTTACAAAGGAAGAGGCATAGGCTATGAATCGGATATCTGATTATTTGCGTGACTACTGGCAATTAGAGCAAGTTTCAGTCACTAAAAAAGTCAATGGTTTTGTCTTTTATTTACGAAAGATACCTATTATCGGGAAATTCATACCGACTAGTTTCTATCAAAGCTATGAGTTGAAACAGATTTTAACTGTTATTGGTTTGATAATGGAAAATATTCGTAGTATTCTTGCAAAGTTTTTGTGGTTAGCATTTTATTATGGAGCGGCTATATTATTGAACGGAGAAAGTTTGTCTTCTGGTAAAGCTTTTACTAACCAAACCGGCAAGCTTGGCTTATTTTTGTGGTTAATGATAGTGGTCGTTTTATTTAACTTTTATGATGGTTTCGTTATTTCAGGAGAAAAGCGGATTGTTGAATTTATTGAGCAGTTCCAGCGTCCTAAGCTGAGGATCATTCGTGGATATAAATTAACCGATAGCTTTATTCATGGATTAAGATATCTTCCTGCTGCCATTATTTATGGTTTTGTTATTGGAGAGCCAATTAAAGTAACATGTTTCATTTTGTTAACGTATATTGGTTCTCGTTGTTTTTATCTTTACCTAGGTAGAATGATTTTCACTTGGCACTTATCAAAACGTCAGCGGTTGATTTTGGGTAGTGTAGTGACTGTTGCTGTTATTAGTAGCGCAGTGATTCTTGTTTGGAAAGAATTAGCAGTGGTTCTGTTAACTGTTTTCCTTTCTTGGATTGGAATTACGATAGCCATCATTTTTCTTATCTGCAGTTGCTATGCTTTATTGCACTTTAAAAAGGAAATGGACTACGTCTTTTATTGGAGTGAGATGACTACTTTGTCAAATGTTGCTAGTCAAGAACTCGCTTCTGGTAAAAGTTATCTTAGTGACGGATTAGCAATGCAGAAAAAATTAGTGATGAACCAAGAGGAACGATTTGCTCATTTAGATGGTAACCAATATCTGAACGCATTATTATTTAGTCGATATCGTAAAATACTGAACAATGCTTTTCGATTACGTGTGTATACGATAGCAGCTTCATTAATTGTCGTCGTTATTCTTAGCTTCTTTGATGTTAGGAAAGTTTTGACTGAAGAAGATATGACAAGAACGTTAAGTCTGCTGTTTTTTATCATGTATGTCATGAGTTTTGGAAAGAAAGTCGTCCAAATGGTCTTTGTTAACTGTGACGTAGCAATGCTTTATTATCCATTTTATCGTGAAGCAGGAACAATCATTCGTGGATTTAATTACCGTTTCAAACAGACTTTTTTCTACAATGGCTTATTATCAGTCGGAATTTTCAGTGTGTATCTTCTGTTATCTGTACTTAACGGATTCTTTTTATCTTGGACTTTTTTTGGTGTTTTAGCTTTGCTGTTACTTGCATTATCTGCATTATTTTCATTCCATGAGTTATTTGTCTATTATCTGATTCAACCATTCACTAGTGAGATGGAAGTGGTCAGTCCACTATATAAAATTATTGCCATAATATTTTACTGGATAGCTTATGGGAATCTACAATTAAAAGTATCAGGATTCTTTTATGCGATTATAGTGTCGATAGCTTGCTTACTATATGTTGGAATTGGCTTCTTAGTCATTTATAAAAAAGCACCTAAAACGTTCAGAATTAAAGATTAATTCCAAATAAATATAAATTTATGAGCAAAGAGGTTGCTTTTGGTTAGTACGCATGGTATAGTAAACAAGTAATTTATTTTGAAACGTAATTTGAGCTGTATGGCACATTATACAAAACTCCTTTTGCTTATCAACAATTAATTGCAACAAAAAACGTACTTGATACGTAATTAGGAGGAACTATAATATGAATAACGGTACAGTAAAATGGTTTAACGCAGACAAAGGTTTTGGATTTATCACTGGTGAAGATGGAAATGACTTATTTGCACATTTCTCAGCTATCCAAGGCGAAGGTTTCAAAACTTTAGAAGAAGGTCAATCTGTGACTTTTGATATCGAAGAAGGTCAACGTGGACCTCAAGCAACTAACATTGTAAAAGCTTAATTATTACATTGACTGTTAACCGTCTCATTTGAGACGGTTTTTTTGTCTTCGCTTTGACTGGATGGTTTTCTCAATCTACTAAAAAGTAAGGCATTGCAACGTATTATTTATGGTAACATTTCTTTTATTGAACAAACGATAATTTTCATCACTAATTGCGCTTTTTTTATAATAACCTATGTTTTTTTGTTATAATAGATGTGGCTCAAAATAGTTAGCTACAATTGAAAGCAATTTGAATAAAACGGTTGTAGTTCGGGAAATAGGGGGAGAACATTTTGGGAATACCTAGTTTCATCATTTTGGCTATGATCGTTGGACAGTTAGCAAGTATGTTATTTGTCTTAGGCTATTTAAATGATGAATTAACAAATAAAAAATATCTATTGTTTTGTGTTGGAATCATGATAATTTGTATACCTACATATATGACATTTGATGTGGTTTCTACTGGAATGTCCTGGTTGTATATGTGCGCTACTTTGCTATATTTCAAACGGGGCTATTATTGGTCTTTCTTTTCGTCATCTTTATCTATTTTATTGTATATTTTTGCTGATAATTTGTTTGCTACTGGGCTTTATGCATTTGGAATTGATTCTGATACACAAGTGAACCAGATTCTTCGTTTGGTAATCAATACGCTAATTTACTTTTCATTAGCTTGGGTCTTCAAAAAATTTATTATCAAAAAATATTTGAGTAATGATCTCATCTTGAAAGTTAGTACAACCATCGTAACATTGACGTTTATGATGTACTTTTCTCTAATCGTAATTGATCGCTACCCCTCATTAAATGAGTACTTTGGACATGCAAATGCATTTTTTATTGTTTTGTACGGAATATTATCTG
This sequence comes from Enterococcus sp. DIV0660C, assembly GCF_017316125.1. GTDB lineage: Bacteria > Bacillota > Bacilli > Lactobacillales > Enterococcaceae > Enterococcus_B. Next base: position 71,503 of record NZ_JAFLWA010000023.1, read on the forward strand.
CATTGATTTGTTTTTCAATCATTTTCATCAAGCAGGCTGAATATGAGGCACGAGAGCAAAGAAACCGAATGAATTATTTGATTGACTATAGTGAACAAATCGAAAAAAATTATTCAGAACTTAGAAAGTTTAAACATGATTATAAAAATATCCTGATTTCCTTAGAAGATTATATCGAAAATGATGATGTAGCTGGTTTAAAAAACTATTTCTATTCTAGTATCAAAGGAACTGGGACGATCTTTGATCAAGAAATCTTGAAAATGGCATCCGTTAGTCATTTAGAAATTCGTGAAATCAAAAGTATTATTATCAGCAAATTGTATAGTGCATATGAACAAGGAATTCACGTCAATATCCATGTGCCAAAAACAATTGATAAGGTTTCAGTTCCATCGCTGATTTTAGTTCGAATGCTGGGGATTATTTTAGATAATGCGATTGAAGAATCACAAAATGTTGACGACCCCGAAATTGAATTAACAGCAACCATTCATAATCAGGCTTGTTTGTTTATCATTAGCAATCGCTGTCGAAAGGAAATCCCTAAACTACATGTCTTGAAACAAGCGAACTTTTCTACCAAAGCAGAAAATCGCGGAATTGGTTTAACAAACTTAGATGAACTGGTTCAATCCCAACCAAATGTGTATTTAGAGACAAAAATTGAAAACAATCAGTTCATTCAAATCATTACAATTTTCACTGACCCAATGTAAAACATTAAAAAAGTGCGCACTTTTTCTTAAAAATGGAGCACTTTTGATTGTTTAAGGTCTATATCACTTTTCTTATTATAATTTTTATAGCTAGTAACAAATTATATTGTTGCTACTTTGATTATTAGACTAGGGGTGGAGAAAGATGATGAAAAAATTTTCAAGTGTGAAGTTTCAAATGTTAAGTATGGTATCTGCAGTTGCATTGGTTGCCTATGAAGTAGCTACTACAAGTGGTATTTGTTTGCTAATGACTTACGAACCAAAAATGCCTGAAGCGTTGAAAAATGAATTAGAAAAATAATTATCATTAAGAGCTTTTCCTATTGAAGTGAAGAGCTTTTGTTTGTAATTGTTTTATCGACATAGCATTGTCAGTCGACAGTGTTATGTCTTTTTTTATGAGCTTTTAATTGGTGTTTGTTAAGCATTTTTTGTGATGGGTTGTCTTTTTCAAAATAGTGTTTACTATAAATGTAGAACAGTTGAACTATTTGAGAATCATTTCACAAAATAAATAAAAACTATGATACAATAATTTACCCAGGGCTATAATAATTGGGGACGTTTCGCTTAATAATAAAGCGGTAAAAATGAGAGATAAAGTGGGGCGATAGCTGTGTTGAAAATCTTTGTTTGTGATGATGAAACAGTTCATAGAAATCGAATTACCAAAATTGTAAAAAACTATCTAATGATGATGGATTATGATATAGAATTTGCCATGGAGACTCCTGATCCTAACGATGTTTTGAATTTTATTCGTAAAGAACGAACAGAAGGACTCTATTTTTTAGACATCGATCTTAATGCCGAAATGAATGGGATCATGTTAGGTGCAAAAATCCGTGAATATGATCCAACTGCTAAAATTGTTTTTATAACTTCTTACAGTGATATGGCTTATTTAACTTTTGTTTACAAAGTAGAAGCTATGGATTACTTAGTAAAAGACGATTTTGAAGAACTACAGAAAAAAGTGATTAGTTGCATAGATACTGCGATGCAACGTTATATGAATACAGAACTACCTAGTCGCGAACAGATTCGGATCAAAAGTGGTGTGCTGGACATCAAATTATTCGTGGACGAGATCTTATTTTTTGAATCGAGCCAAACGCCGCATAAGCTGATTATTCATTTGGATAACAGAATGGTTGAATATACTGGAAAAATCAAAGACGTTGAAAAATTCAGTCAATCATTTTATCGCTGTCACCAATCTTATGTAGTAAATGTAAACAATATCAGTCGAATTGACAAAAAGGAACGCGTAATTACAATGGTCAATGATGAAGAATGTCTAGTGTCTACACGTCACTTAAAAAAATTAGTTGATCGTTTTAATCAAAAATAACTTTAGCACTTTTGTTGAAATAACTAGCACTTATGAGTTTGCTTTCTCTCACTTTCAACTCCTTATATAATCAAGGTCAGGGGAGATGAAAATATGACAAATGAATATGTTTCGCTAGAAGAGAAAATAGCAAAGAATTTAAGTCAAAAACTTGGCTCAAGTTTAAAGCTATCTGAACTTGAAACTGCAAAAATCGAGTATGGTCTTTCGACATTACTTGTTGAATTAATTAAACTTGTCTTTATTTATGCTGTTGCGGCATTCTTGCAAATTGTTCCAGCGGTTATTGTTACTCACGTTACGTTTTTTGCCATTCGCCGAAATTCTTATGGCTATCATGCAAGCAAAAGTTGGTTATGCACGATCCAAAGTATCTTTTTATTGGTGATTGTGCCATTCATTGCTATTTTTTTTGATATCACCGTTAGCAGACTTGTCTTTTTAAGCGCTGCGGCATTCTTGACAGTAATTATCGGAATCAAAGGACCAGCAATCAATCCTAAGCGTCTAAAAGCAGGGATTGAGAAAACACGAATGAAGGCGATCCTCGTAAGTATAGTAATTTTATTCATTGGCATAGCGATTCCTAGTGATTTTTATCGGACGGACATCCTATTAGGAATGATTAGTGCAACAATTCTTTTATTCATCAAAGTTAAAGAGTCGTAATTTAAAAAGTTACCTTTCAAATTGAGAGGTGGCTTTTTTTTAATTCTAGTTGTGTTTAACTTAAGACAAATAAATTGCAATTTCATTTCAATCCGGCTATTATTATCTCGAATTAGAGATATTTACTATTAAATAAAAGGAGGTGGGAAAATGTCACAAACAACTCAGGCATTAAATGCGTTTATTGGTTTATTACGTGTAAGTGGGAAACTAGAAGCTGTAGTGAAAAAGGATGTTAAAAATTATGGTTTGAATATTACCGAATTTTCCGTACTTGAGTTTCTTTACCATAAGGGAAAGCAAACACCACAAACAATCCAAGAGCGGATTTTGATTGCTAGTAGCAGTACAACCTATGTGATTGATAAATTGGTAGCAAAAGGTTTAGCCGAGCGTAAAACGAACCAAGCGGATCGCCGTGAAACATATGTTGCGATTACTGATTCTGGCTGTCAACTAATGGCTGAAATTTTCCCACAACATGCGGCAACAATTGGTCGATGTTTCGAAGATTTTGAATTAGACGAATTATTACAATTAGAAAAACTATTAAAAAAAGTAAAAGATAACTGACAATAAATAAAATTATGGAATGAGGAAATTTAAAATGAATATACAAGATAAACCTTTAGGAATTCATCACGTAACTGCAATGACAAGTGATATTAAGAAAAATTACCGTTTCTTTACTGATATTTTGGGGATGCGTCTGGTGAAAAAAACAGTAAACCAAGATGACATCCAAACCTACCACACGTATTATGCTGATGATTATGGTACACCTGGAACAACTATGACATTTTTTGACTTCCCTAATAATCCAAAAGGGAAGAAGGGAACGAATTCGATTTCAAGAATTGGTTTTCGTGTTCCCACTGATGCAGCATTAGAATATTATCTACAGCGTTTTGATGAATTTTCTGTAAAACATGAAGAAATTTCTGAACTTTTTGGTAAGAAGATTTTACGTTTTTGGGATGAAGATGAGCAAGCTTATCAATTAATTTCCGATGAAAAGAACAAAGGTGTTCGCCCCGGGACACCTTGGAAGAATGGACCAGTTCCAACTGAGTTTGCTATTTACGGTTTAGGTCCTGTCGAAATCACAATTTCTTACTTTGATGATTTTCGTGCACTTTTCGAAAATATTTTAACCTTTAAGGAAATCGCCGTTGACGGTAACCGTCATTTGTTAGAAATCGGCGAAGGAGGGAATGGGGCACAAGTTATTTTAGTAGAAGATACTACTAGCCCTCAGGGACAACAAGGCTTTGGCGAAGTTCACCATGTCGCATTCCGTTTAGCTGATCGTAGTTCTTTGAAAGTTTGGCAAAAGATTTTTGACGACCTAGGGTTACCAAATTCTGGTTATGTTAACCGCTATTATTTTGAATCGCTATATGTTCGCTTGGGACACATTTTAGTTGAATTTGCAACGGATGAGCCAGGATTTATGGAAGATGAACCTTATGAAACTTTAGGCGAAAGCTTATCATTACCACCATTTTTAGAAAATCAACGTTCATCAATCGAAAGCGCGATTAAACCTTTTGATACAAAGCGTTAACAAAGGAGAATTCCATGCAGCCATTGAATAAAATTCATCATTTTTCTGCAACTGTTGCAGATTTAGATCAAACACTTCACTTTTATCGTGATATTCTGGGCCTCCGATTAGTGAAACAAACTGTTAATTTTGATGATCCAGATAGTTACCATCTTTACTTTGGAAATCATGAAGCAGAGGTCGGTACAATTATCACTTTCTTTTCTTGGAAATATGAAACAATAGGCAGAGTAGGAAGTGGCCAAGTGGGAACGATGGCTTTTCAAATACCACTAGGAAGTATGCGTTATTGGCTTAGTCGTCTAGAAGACTTTTCAATTACTACGCAACAAACAGATTTATTTGGACAACCAACAATTGAATTCAATGACCCAGATGGTTTGACGATAGCTTTTGTTGAAAGTCAAATAACTTCGGAAACACCAGCGATTCTTAGCTTGTATGGTGGGGTACTACTTTCTGCAAATCCCCAAGCAACCGTTCAGTTATTGACTGAAGGATTGGGCATGACTTTAGTACGTAAATCAGCTTTTGGCTACCATCTTATTTTTGGTGAAGATAATGAACAACAACTAATTGTTCCTAAAGAAACTTTGGCTCCTGGTAGATTTGGTCCAGGAACGGTTCACCATATCGCATTTTTAGTCGAAGATGATTCATTACCAGATTGGAAAACAAGATTGCAAGAAGCAAAATACGTTGTGACAAAAATCAAAGATCGAAAATATTTCCAATCAATCTATTTACAAGAACATGGAAATGTTTGGTTGGAACTAGCAACTGGGACACCAGGCTTTACAGTCGATGAACAGCTGGAAACACTTGGGGAAGAATTCATGTTGCCCGATAAATTTTTATCACAAAAATCAGAGATTTTAAAACGGCTACCCAAATTAAATGTGTTATAAAAGGAGAATGAAATGATCCAAAAGTCACCTTCAGAGTTAACTGAAAGAGAAAATTATAAATTACTGATTGGTTCAATCGTTCCTCGGCCAGTAGCTTTAGTAACTACGCGTTCTAAAAACGGAAGTGTAAATGTTGCACCGTTCAGCTATTTTTCTATCGTCAGCTCAAACCCGCCAATTGTTTCACTAGCGATTCAGCGAAAAACGAGCAAACTAAAAGATACAGCCGCCAATCTATTAACTACAAAAGAAGCTGTCATCCATATTTTAGATGAAGATAACGTTGTCGATGGAAATCAAACAGCGGCAACATTACCAAAAGAAGAAAGTGAATTATCACGAACAACTTTTTCGATAGATGATGCCCAAACAGTTGGAGCACCTGTTCTTAGAGAATCGAAAATTCGTTTTGAAACAGAGCTCTATCAACATATCGAAATCAAAGAAAAGGAGCAGATCACTGCAGACTTACTTTTATTAAAAATCAAGCACTATCAAGTGGATGAGTCAGTCTATGATGAGGGGCGTATCTTAATCGAAAAGTTAAAACCTGTTAGCCGTTTAGCCGGCAATAATTATGCTAAAATAGGAGAGATCTTTACCTTAGTTCGCCCTGATTGATTTCGAGTGGGAAGAGAGAAGAATTAATTATATAGATTAGAGGGGTTTATGATGTTAAAAATTACTTATAAAACTGCGGTCGATGCCAATAAAATGACGAAAGAATATGCTAATCCAGCAGCTTTCTTGCATGATCAATATCTAGAAGTACCACCTTTACAAGATTACTACCACGTGGTAGAAGCGATGTTGGATGGTCAAGTAATCGAGTTGAAAGATCAAACAATTGGTGGCTTATTTAATCAATTGAATCAAAAATAAAAGGTGAGGTTGGCGCTCTAAACGTTTCGCTTCAAACAATAAGAAATTTTTCAAAAACTAGCTTCCTAAGATTTTTATGAAAAGAGGGACTGTGACAAA
>NZ_JAFLWA010000024.1 GCF_017316125.1 Enterococcus sp. DIV0660C
TTTATCTTAGTACCAACCGTTTGCTAACCAGAATGATTGAGCAGCTTCCCAAGAACCATAGCGTGAAGACACATAAGCGTCTGCTACACGTTCTTGATTGGCAGCAGAGTAGTCACCGTTTAAGTAAGATGAATCTAATTGGTAACGTCCGATGTAGCGACCGTTCGTTGCTGTGTAAGAACCGCTTGATTCACGTTGTGCGATCCATTCTTTTGCAGAGTTAGAAGTAGTAGCGACTGCTTCTGTAGATGTTTCAACTGCTGGAGTTGCTTGAACTGTTTCTTGAACAGGAGCTTGAGCTACTTCTTGAGTTGTTTCTTGTTGAACAGGTTCGGCTTGAACTGCTTCTGTTTGAGGGGCAACATAAGTTGTTGCTGCTTGCTCAGCAGTTGGGATAGTTAAAGTTTGACCTGCAAAAATCAGATTGATATCTGAAATTGAATTTGATTGAGCAATTTGGTTAATCAAGGAGTTATCGCCAACATATTTTTGTGAAATAGTTGATAATGAATCGCCTGATTGAACAGTGTACGCTTCGTCTGCGTGTGTTGTTGTTCCCATAAATAATGCAGCGCCGGCAGCCAGAGTTGTTCCTAATAGTACAGTTTTAAGTGATTTCATATAAAATAGTTTCTCCTTTTGAATTGTTCGAATTTTGTTGTTGTGATCAACTTGGATTACTTTAACATGGAAAAATATTTCATAGGTAAAAGGTTGATGACAATTTGTGACAAAAATCGCTCTTTTGTAATTTTTTTAGTAACGTACGTAAAATGAAGGATTGGAAAGGCTGCTAAATCAAGGAATTGTATAAAATAATTCTTATTTTTTGAACTGTTTGATCGTAAAAAAAGAAGATTATCCAAAATTTTTTTATAGAAACAAAAAGTATGGATTTCAATTTCATTTTGGTGGTAAAACAAAAGGCAAAACTCGTTATAATTCATTTAAGACTGACAAATCTTCCCCTTGGAATATATGAACTTCGTCAAACAAAATCAAAATTTGGTTTTGTACGAGCAACCGAAACGATACATTTTGAATTATCAAGTCAACACTTAATCGAAACAATCACCATACTCAACCAAAAATTGGTTGCAACAAAACTGACGCAAAACGCTGTAGTGAAATCGGCTAAAAAAAGTCTAGATGATGCTACAATTGAATGGAACACCAAGATTACATTTGGAACAGATAATATCGAAGCACCTATAGTTGTCTTCCAAAATGAGCTGGATCATTTAGTAGCAACCGACGTTAGTGGTAGCTATCAGGGAGAATCCATCGAAAGTATCGGGTATTTTGATCAGAAAGATGGAATTGTACTAGTTCTTTTTGATAAAAAGAACGAAAGCTATGACTATTTAGTTGAACAAGAAATTCAAATGAAGATTGTTACAACCCCAGATCAGTGGGAATAGTCAAAGAGTAAGAGTAGTTTTTTTACCAAAAATTGTGTATGCTTCTTGATAGAATGAGAAAGTTAGCTAAAGGAGCGGATAATTTGTTTATCTCAATGTGGGCACAAGATCGTAACGGTTTGATTGGAAAAGATGGGTTATTACCGTGGAAACTACCAAATGATATGCGTTTTTTTCGGGAACATACAATGAATCGAATATTAGTGATGGGACGAAAAACATATGAAGGGATGGGAAAATTAAGTTTGCCATATCGCCATATTATTGTTTTAACAACACGTCCAGACCTTAAAGTTGCTGAAAACGCGGAAGTCATGCATTCAGTTGAAGAAGTGTTAGCTTATAGTAAACAAGTGACAGAAGACATTTACGTTTCTGGTGGCAGTCGAATTTTTCAAGAACTACTACCAGAAACAGGCATCATTTGGCGAACCTTGATTGATGAAGAATTTGAAGGCGATACGTATATTGGTGAAATCGACTTTTCTGATTTCACGTTAGCAGAAGAACATGTTGGGATTTTAGATGAAGAAAACCAGTATCCGCATCGTTTTCAAAAATGGGTGCGAAAAACGAGTTGACGGTTAAAAAGGAATGAAAAGAGCCAGGACAAGTGAATGTTCTGGCTCTTTTGATATTTCAGAAGTTTTTAGTTTAATTTTTCAGCAAGATCGTTTAGCATTTCTTGACTAGCAATTGGTCCATTGTACAACCAACTAGATTCTGGGCCAAATTCGAGCAAGTGATTTTCTTTGACTGCTTTCAGATTTTTCCATGCAGGTTCCTTGAACATAGCAGCACCTTGGTCACTATTGACCAAAATCAAATAATCAGCATCTAACTCAGCTAATTTTTCTGAAGAAACGGCAGACCAATCTGAAGTAGCATCTTTGGAAATCTCTTTCACTAAGCTAGGTACACCAAAACCTAAATCGCCATAGACAATGCGACCACTTGAGCGATTTTCACTCACCATAAAGGCAGAATTATTGGTTACCCATAGCACGGCTGCTGTTTTACCAGTGATTTTATCGGCTAATTTTTCTTTGGTTTTTTTGGCAGAATCTTGGTATTCATTGATGATTTCTTTTGCTTGGTCTTCTTTTGCCAAAGCTTTACCCACATCTTTTAACTGATCTTCCCAAGTTACATCGCTACCATTTGTAACGACATAAGTAGGGGCAATTTTACTGTATTGGTCATATTTTCCACCTTCAACAGTTGCCGAAGAGGAAATTAGAAGTAAGTCAGGTTCAAAACTTAAAACTTTTTCGTAAGGTAAGTCATAAGAAATCGTTGGTATATTTTTCAGGTCATCTTGCAAATAATCTTGGATTGATCCGCTACCAACCGTCCATTGTGCAACAGGTTTTTCACCTAGTGCAATCAAATAGTCTTCTAAATAGCTTCCAATGATTCGTTTTGGTTGATTCGGAATGGTTACTTTATTGCCCAAAGTATCTGTCACAGTGTGCGTACCATTGCTTTTTGCTGTAGTTGTCGAAATTGTTGTATCTGTCGTTTTATTTGCTGTGGAGCAAGCGCCTAATAAACCAATTAATAATAAAGTCGTTGAGATTGTGAAAAACTTTGCTTTTCGTTTCATTTTCTTCCTCCTAGAATAATTGAGAATCATTCTCAGATGTTATTATTCCTGATAATTAAAGCACTGTCAACCAGTTTTTTAGTGAAAGTAAAAGAAAACTTGTGCTTGACGAATTTGTGAAGTAGCGTCATAATTGAGAATGATTTTCAACGAAAGGATGGGTGAAATGGCAAAAATTGAAGCAGTCGACATTGCAGCAGGATATCCCAAAAAGCAAATTATTGATGCCTTATCAGTAAAAATACCTGAGGGCAAAATTACTAGTTTGATTGGGCCAAATGGAAGTGGAAAATCGACATTATTAAAAAGCTTCACACGAATCCTTCCTGTGAAAAAAGGGAAAATCATTGTGAATGATTCTGAAATTTCTACATATAGTTCAAAAGAGTTGGCACAAAAAATTGCCTTACTAGCACAAAGTAGTGATCATCCATTGGGGATGACCGTGGAAGAAATTGTTTCTTATGGCAGATATCCTTATCAAAAACCCTTTAGTGGGTTGACTGTAGAAGACCAAGAAGCGATTCAATGGGCGCTGGAAGCGACTAGTTTAGATACTTTAAAAGCAAGAGAGATTGCTACCTTGTCTGGTGGACAAGCGCAACGTGTATGGATTGCTATGGCGTTAGCACAAGAAACAGACATTTTGATTTTAGATGAACCAATTACTTTTTTAGATCCCGCACATCAATTAGAAATCTTACATTTATTAGAAGAAATCAATCGCGTAAAGCAAACTACGATTTTGATGTCCATTCATGATATCAATCATGCCTCTCGTTTTTCAGACTATTTATTAGGATTGAAAGCTGGTCGATTATTAGTTGAAGGGTCGCCAAAAGAAGTAATTACAAAAGAATGGATGCGAGAAATTTTTGAAATTGATGCACAAATCGTTCATTTGCCTGATTCTGACAAGCCAGTCTTTCTAACTTATGATTTACTTTCACGACAGGAGGCAAATCAATGACGAGTAGAAAGAAGAGTCGTTTTATTTGGCTACTTATAGTAGTAAGTACGATACTTTTTTTATTAGCTGTTGCAAATGGTGTAGCAGAAGTAACGGTGAAAGATTTGTGGTTATCCATTGTTCAATTTGATCCAACGAATCAAGCACAACAAATTTTACGAACGATTCGACTCCCACGAGTGCTAGGCGCATTTGTTGTTGGTAGCAGTTTTGCGCTAAGTGGTGCGTTGATGCAAGGTGTGACACGTAATCCATTGGCAGATTCTGGGTTATTGGGAATCAATGCAGGTGCGTCTTTAGCTATGGCTATTAGTTTTGCTTTTTTACCAGATGCTTCTTCTTTTCAAACGTTTTTGATTTCTTTGATGGGGGCATTAGCAGTGACGACTATTGTGTTTGGCTTTCTCAAATTTTCCAAAATAGGCATCAATCCAGTTCAACTAATTTTAGCTGGGGTGGCGATCAGCTCATTTTTTACTGCCATTAGTCAAGCACTAACCCAATTATTTAATTTGCAACAAGATTTAGCTTTTTGGTTTGTCGGAGGAGCAGCAAACATCACTTGGCGACAATTGACAATTTTGTTACCTGTTTATTTAGTTGCTTCAATTTGTGCTTGTTTGCTAGGTAAAGCAATCTCATTAGTTAATTTAAGTGAATCCCATGCTGTCGCACTTGGTGGAAATCCACGAAGAACGCGTCTTATTTCTTTTGGAATGGTGGCGATTTTATCTGCAATTGCTGTGTCACTTGTAGGTCCTGTTTCATTTATTGGTTTATTAGTACCACCCTTGATTCGTGGTGTTGTAGGTTCAGATTATCGGTATGTTCTACCCGGTTCTTTTTTAGTGGGAGGATGTTTAGTAATGGCAGCAGATCTAGTTGCGCGGATGATCAATCCACCGTTTGAAACACCTTTTGGTTTAATTATTGCTTTGATTGGTGTACCATTCTTGCTTGTTCAAGTTAGGAGGGAAGAGGGATGAAAAAGTTCCGATGGCTGATAGTCTTCTTACTGTTCTGCTTGTTCATCAGTGCGTTGCTCAGTTTGATGATTGGGACACCAGTTTTATCTATTCAACAAGTTATTGATGGGGTTACTGGCTCTGCCTCACCAGTTATACAGCTGATTATCCAAGAATTTCGTTCACCACGGCTAATTGTTAGTCTCTTGGCGGGGATGTGCTTAGGTATTTCTGGATACTTATTGCAAGGAGTCACTAGAAATGAACTGGCAGATGCTAGTATTTTAGGAATCAATGCAGGTGCTGGCTTTTTTGTCATGCTTTATTTGGGTTTCTTTTCACAAGCTGCAGCAACTTTTCTTTTGCCATTTGCGGCTTGCCTAGGTGGCTTGCTGGCCGCCCTTTGTGTGTATCTTACTTCTTATACCAAAAGTGGTGTGTTGAAAATGAATCGAATTTTACTTTCGGGAATTGCGGTAAACGCTGGATTCTCGGCGATGACTTTGCTAGTGACAATCAAAATCTCAAAAGAAAATTACGGTTTCGTAAATGCTTGGTTAGCAGGATCTATTTGGGGCGCTAGTTGGGCTTATGTTTGGGCGTTGCTTCCATGGGCAGTATGTCTCTTGCCTCTCGCTTTTTATTATAGTCAACAGATTGGGCTTCTCTCTTTTGGACAAGAACAGGCACAAAGTTTAGGATTGCATGTCCGAAGAAGTCAACGGACATTATTGATTTTGGCAGTGGGATTAGCTTGTGCCAGTGTTGCTGTCGCAGGTAGTTTATCCTTTGTAGGCTTGTTAGCACCACATGTGGCAAAAACAATTGTCAAAAAAGAGAATCAATGGACGTTTTTACTAAGTGGTTTATTTGGTGCCTTATTAGTGAACGTAGCCGATATTATTGCGCGTGTCATTCTCCCAAGTGGTGAAATCCCGACAGGAATTTTGATTGCGTTAATCGGTGCGCCGTATTTTCTTTATTTATTATTTCAAAAGCAAGCTTAAAGGTTGTGGTTCAAAGCGTTCAGCTCCGAAAAATAATAAGAAACTGCCAAAAATAGCTCCATATGTTTTTGAACAGTTACGAATTATTTCGAGAAGTTGCTTTGGGAACACCGTAAATAAAAGTTGTGGTTCAAAGCGTTCAGCCCCAAAAAAATAGCAAACAGACGCGCAAAATAGCTCTTCATAAATAATTTTTGCTGTTTGAACACTCGCAAATAGAGTTCGTGACAAAAACTTTACCTTAAAAAATCTGGAGCAAAGAGTTCAAGTACTCATCTTGAACTCTTTTTCTTTTGAGAGAAACAGGTATTTCTCTGTCACAGCATTGCTATTTTATTCATTTTTCGATACCATGCTATCAAGGAAGGTAGGTTGGGGGAGTGAATCAAACGAAAGCACAATTACGTCAACTAGGCGTTCAGACATTAAAAAATCTAGCACCAAACAAAAAAGCAGAGAAGGAACGACGGATCCATCAAAAATTATTTTTGAGTTCAGCATTTCAAAACGCCCAAACGATTGGAATAACTTTAGCAAATGAAATCGAAGTCGCAACAGAACCTGTTATCCATTATGCTAAGCAACAGCATAAAAAAATTGTGATTCCGAAAACATTACCCAAACGTCAAATGGTTTTTTATGAGCTGACAGTTGAAACGATTTTAGAGCGATCCAGTTTCGGTGTGTTAGAGCCTACAAATTCACGACTTTTTTTACCCAAGCAAATCGATTTATTGATTGTACCTGGCTTAATATTCACAAAATCGGGTTATCGAATTGGTTTTGGTGGTGGGTATTATGATCGTTATCTACAACAATATCCCAATCAAACAGCGAGTTTGGTCTTTACGGAACAGTTGAATGATGAATGGTTGCCAGAATCATTTGATCAAAAAATTGAACAATTGTTTATTGATTAATTTTATTACTAATAGGAGGTTTTCATGGATTACCAACAAAAACGAAAAATCCAATTTTGGTTGAAAAAACCAATCTGGACATATATTTTTTTAGGAGTTCAAACGATTGTGTTTGTATTGATGTACTTGTTTCCAGAGCTAAAAATAGAATCATTTGGTGGAATGTACGGCCCCTTTTTTGCCTATTATCATGAGTGGTGGCGCTTGTTTACTCCAATCTTTATTCACTTTGGCTTGATGCATTTTGCAGTTAACTCAGTCACGCTTTATTTTATGGGCTCGCAAATTGAAACGATTTATGGACACTGGCGTTTTTTCCTTATTTATTTATTGAGTGGCATAGCTGGAAATCTAGCAAGTTTTGCGATGAATCAAGTGGGTGTGTTATCTGCTGGAGCAAGTACGTCACTGTTTGGAATGTTTGGAGCTTTTGTGATTTTAGGCTTTCATTTCCGAAATAACCCTGCAATTACACAGATGGTTAGACAGTTCTCGTTATTTATCGTTTTAAGTTTAGTCTTTGGTGGATTTGACACATCAGTTGATATCTGGGGCCATGTTGGTGGCGTTCTTGGTGGACTACTTTTAGGAAATATCTTAGGCTTGCCGGAACAAAGAGGAAATTTTTCGATTCATCAACGAATTATTTCTGGAATGATTTTTATTTTTCTTTTAGTAATTTGTCTTTTAGTGGGTTTAAAAAAGTATGGTTTACTTGTATAATGTGAAGGAAGTGCTTTAACATGGAAAGCTTGTATGACGTACAACAGCTGTTCAAAAAATTTGGCATCATCATCTATGTCGGCTCGCGGATTTATGACATAGAGTTGATGACAATTGAATTAAGAACGTTATATGACAATCGCTTGATTGATCATGATACGTACATGACGGCATGGCGCATTCTGAAAAGAGAGCACCGAATAGAAGAAAGCCGAAAGAAAGGAAACGTGTAATGGACAAGAAAATTATTGGAATTGATTTAGGTGGAACAACTGCGAAATTCGCAATTATGACTCCAGAAGGTGAAATTCAACAAAAATGGAGTATTGATACCAATATTTTAGATGAGGGTGTACATATTGTCCCTGAAATCATTGAATCAATCAATCATCGTTTAAATTTATATAACATGAAAGCGGAAGACTTTATCGGTATTGGTATGGGGACTCCCGGAAGTGTCGATAGCGAAGCTGGAACAGTGATTGGTGCGTACAACTTGAACTGGACAGAATTACAACCAGTGAGAGAACAAATCCAATCAGGCACTGGAATCCAGTTTGCGATTGATAATGATGCCAATGTTGCTGCCTTAGGGGAACGCTGGAAAGGGGCTGGCGAAAATGATCCTGATGTTGTTTTCGTTACATTAGGAACAGGTGTTGGCGGTGGAATCGTTGCTGCCGGTAATCTTGTACATGGCGTTGCTGGGAGTGGTGGTGAAATTGGTCATATTACTGTGGACCCAAATGGTTTTGAATGCACATGTGGAAAACGTGGCTGTTTAGAAACGGTTTCTAGTGCGACAGGCGTGGTACGTCTAGGACGTTTCTTAGCGGAAGAATATGCAGGTGATTCAACACTTAAAGCAATGCTTGATAATGGTGAAGAAGTTACAAGTAAAGACATTTTCGAGTTGGCAGAAGATGGCGATCCATTTGCATTGATGGTCGTGGATCGTGTTTGTTTCTACCTAGGACTAGCTTGCGGAAACTTAGGAAACACGTTGAATCCTTCAAGTATCGTTTTAGGTGGCGGAGTATCTGCAGCCGGCGAATTTTTACGTAGCCGTGTCGAAAAATACTTTATGGAATTCACTTTCCCACAAGTAAGAGAATCAACAAAAATTAAATTAGCAGAGCTTGGTAATGAAGCAGGTGTCATTGGCGCTGCATCATTAGCCTTGAAGTTTGCGTAAAGATGGAGGCAACTCATGTTTTTTTGGATTAATATTTTTTTAATCGCGATTATTTTAGCGATTGTATTTTGGGAAGCATACTTACGTATCATGGCAAAACGTTCAGCAAAAATGTTAGATGAAGAAGAGTTTCGTGAAGGAATGCGTAAAGCACAAGTCATTGATGTCAGAGAAAAAGATGTTTTTGATGCTGGACATATTTTAGGTGCACGAAATATTCCTTATACTGTATTAAAGAATTCATTAGGCTCTATTCGTAAAGACCAACCTGTCTATATTTACGATCAAAGAAAAAGCTTGAGCATTCGAACAGCTAACAAATTGCGTAAAGAAGGCTTTAAAGAACTTTATATTCTAAAAGGCGGCTATGATGGCTGGTCTGGTAAAATCAAAAGCAAAAAAGTTTAATTGACTATTTTTTAAGGATAGAGGAACTAGCAAATAGTTCTTCTATCCTTTTTTATTTTTGTGCTCTCATCCATTTTTGGCTAAAATAAAGAGTGAAAGGAAAGGAGCAAAGAAAATGATTCAATTGAAACGAGCTTATCAAAAAGCGGAAGAAACAGATGGTTTCCGAGTTCTTGTTGACCGTATGTGGCCAAGAGGTGTTTCTAAAGTAGAAGCAAAATTAGATTTATGGCTGAAAGAAGTTGCACCAAGTACAGAGCTGAGAAAGTGGTACAACCATATCCCAGAAAAATTTTCTGAGTTCGTTGAACGTTATCAAGAAGAATTGCTAAATGAAGAAGCTTCTCACCAAGCATTTCAGAAATTACTGGCTATTTGTCAAAAAGAAAAACAAGTAACACTTGTCTATGGTGCAAAAGATGAAACGGAAAATCAGGCAGTCGTATTGAAAAAATTATTGGATCAACAACTGGCTGTTTAAATAAAGAGAAGGTGTAAGATGAAGATTGGTATTATTGGTGCAGGTCCACGTGGCTTAAGCATGTTAGAAAGAATTTTACGTAATAAACAAACGAATCAATCGCTTCAAATTTTTTTATTCGATGTGATTGGCCCTGGTGGACGAGTTTGGCGAATAGATCAATCAACTGATCTGCTGATGAACTCGGTCTCACAACAAGTAACATTGTTTACTGACGACACACTATCGACGGGAGGAGCCATTTCTCCAGGTCCCAATCTTTATCAATGGGCGAAAAAAGAAGGAATTTCTTTTGTGAAACAACAATCATTGAAAAATCAGGATTTTTTTCTAGCAGAGATGGCGCAATTAGGAAAGAATGAACACGCAACTCGTTGTCTGTATGGTTTGTATCAGCAATGGTTTTTCATGGAACTTCAAAAAGAATATCTCGACAAGATTACTTTTGTTCACTCACTTGTTAATGGTGTCTCACAAGCAGATTCAGGTTTTGAGTTGAAAACAGAAGACACAGCTTTCTTTATGGATCAAATCGTATTGGCGAGTGGTCATTGGGAAAATGAATTGATGAATGAGGAACTGGCTTTTGCCGACTATGCACAGCAACATGATTTATTTTATCAACCCCCAAGTAACCCGGCAGATGTTTCAGTTGCCGATATTCCTGCGAATGAACCGATTTTTTTGCGTGGGCTAGGATTGGCTTTTTTTGATTACATTGGCCTATTAACTGTCGGTCGTGGTGGTTATTTTGAAGAACAAGAACATCGCCTTACTTATCATCCTTCTGGTAAAGAACCGATTATTTACGCGGGCTCTCGTCGTGGAGTTCCCTATTACCCAAGGGGTAAAAATCAAAAGCAGGGAGGTGCGATGGCACGGCTCAAGTTATTAACGACAAAGAATCTAAAAAAATGGCAGGCAAAAGGACAGTTGACAGGTGAAACATTTTTTTACTTGTTCAAAAAAGAAGTCGAATTGTTTTATTATCAAAAAACGATTGAAGAACAACAATTGGCTATCGATCCTTTTGAGTTTGAACGAGCGTTCTTGTTAAAGTCTTCTGAGGAATGTTTGGTCGATTATCCGCAATTAGAGCCGTATATTTGGTCATGGGAAAGGCTGGAACATCCTCTTTCAACTTTTTCAGATGACTTTGAAAAGGGTGTTCGCTCCTTTTTGGCATGGCAAATCAATGAGGCTGAAAAAGGAAATGACACGGGTGCGTTTAGTTCAACCTTAGATGCAATCAAAGACTGGCGTGAGCCAATTCGTGAAGCCATTGCGTGGGATATTTTTTCAGTTGAAGAATATCGTGAACAATTGTGGTCTTGGTTTACACCGCTGAATGCTTTTTTGACTATCGGTCCACCTTTGAGAAGGAGCAAAGAGCTCGCCGCGCTGATAGATGCCGGTATTTTTCATATAGCAGCTCCACCATTTGAAATCAAACAAGCTAGAGGGTCTTTTTGGATTGAAACAGAAGAGAAGCCACTTGAAAGCCGTTATTTACTTGAAGCACGTTTGCCGATTAATAGTGTGTCTTATTCGAAAAACCCAATCATTCAAAGCCTGAGAAAAAATGGCTTGATTCGTCCCTATCAAAAAACAGAAGATGCAGAACATTATTTTTCAGGCGCGATTGATGTAAACAAAGCAAATCAAGTTATCAGCGCAAATGGAAAAGTGATTCCCAACTTTTACTGTTATGGGATACCCGTTGAAGGCGTCGATTGGTTGACGGCTGCTGTGGCACGTCCATATACAGATGCATGGAATTTAAGACAAGCAGATTTGATTGCTCGTCATTTGTTGACTAATCAAAAAAAGTAAACAAAAAAGACAGCTAGGATGAACAAGTCATAAGTGACTGGACATCTTAGCTGTCTTTTTTTAAATAACTGATTAACGTGCAACACGTTTACGCATCGCTTTTTTTCGATTTTCTTCGATCATCGATTCTTTTTCATCAATTGGATCAATTACCGTTTTTTTAACTGAAGCGACAACGCCTGCTACAGCAGCAACAGTTGCTAAGCTTCCGACTAATAATCCAGATACAAATTTTTTCATTGAACACACCTCTTAATTGTTTGATACTTCTATTATGAAACAAAAATCGAAAAAAGGCTAGTTAGACGATCATTTGAAAACCTTTACAAAAACGATTGAAAAAAATTACTAAATGTTTTATTATAAATTTACTAAATAAAATCATAGGAAAAGCTGGTGATTGTTAAAAACTGTTTCGAAACTTCCATTTTCTTTTGGTACAATGAAAGATGGAAGATCAAAGAGAGTCAACTATCAATAAAGGAGTGTTTAAATATGTCAATTTTAGTTTTAGGTGGTGCTGGATACATTGGTTCACATGCCGTCGATCAACTGATCCATAATGGGTATGATGTTGCTGTTGTTGACAATTTACTAACGGGGCATCGCCAAGCAGTTCACCAAGATGCACGTTTTTATGAAGGTGATATTCGTGACAAAGCATTTTTAAAAACGGTATTTGAAAAAGAAAAAGTCGAAGGTGTGATCCATTTTGCTGCAAGCTCACTAGTGGGGGAATCCGTAGAAAAACCATTGGATTACTTTAACAATAACGTTTACGGTACACAAATTTTGCTTGAAGTCATGCATGAATTTGACGTAAAACAAATTGTTTTCTCATCAACAGCAGCAACATATGGTGAACCAAAAATGTCTCCAATAACAGAAGAAACCCCAACTAATCCCAAAAATCCTTATGGGGAAAGCAAATTGATGATGGAAAAAATGATGAAATGGTGTGACAATGCGTACGGGATGCGTTATGTGGCTCTTCGCTATTTCAATGTAGCAGGTGCGAAGGCGGATGCAAGTATTGGTGAAGACCACACCCCTGAAACACATTTAGTACCGATTATCTTACAAGTAGCATTAGGACAAAGAGAAGAATTGGCCGTTTATGGGGACGATTATGATACACCAGATGGGACTTGCGTTCGTGATTACGTTCAAGTTGAAGATTTGATTGCCGCACATATCAAAGCCTTAGAATATTTAAAAGCTGGAAATGAAAGTAACTTCTTTAATTTGGGAAGTAACAATGGTTACTCTGTCAAAGAAATGCTTGAAGCGGCTCGCGAAGTTACTGGCAAAGAAATTCCTGCAAAAATTGCGCCTCGTCGTGCAGGTGATCCAAGTAAATTAGTTGCTTCAAGTCAAAAGGCAAAAGAGATCTTAGGCTGGGAGCCTGCATACACTGACATCAAAGCGATTATCAAAACAGCATGGGATTGGCATGTAAGTCATCCTCATGGCTACGAAGAATAGGAGAAGTGATATGTCTATCAGTCAAACAATTTGTGACTTTGCAACGCTTTCGATTGGTTCTGGTGGCTTTATGGAAATGGATCGAATTTATCTTCAAAATCGACTATTAAGTTTGATCGGTGAAGAAGCGTTAACTGGAGAAGTCACACCACGTCCAGTAACGGTACCTGCAGTGGATTTGCTGGCAGAATTAGTTCAAGTAGCAAAGAATAATCAAGTCATTTCAGATTTGCCTGCGGAACAAGAAATAGTTGAAGCGCAGTTAATGGATTTTTTGACGCCCCCGCCGTCTGTTGTTAATGCTTTTTTTGCACAGCACTATGCTAATTCACCTGAGGAAGCAACGGAATACTTCTTTCAGTTAAGTCAGCAAAATGACTATATCAAAACGCGTGCGATTGCTAAAAATATTCAGTTTCCCGTACAAACTGCTTATGGAGATCTTGAAATTACAATCAATTTATCGAAACCTGAAAAAGATCCAAAGCAAATTGCTACAGAACGAGAAGCAGTGAAAGTAGACTATCCAAAATGTTTGCTTTGTATGGAAAATGAGGGATATCGAGGACGTTTGAATTATCCTGCAAGAACAAACCATCGAATTATCCGTATGAATCTAGATGGCGAAAGCTGGGGTTTCCAGTATTCGCCGTATGCCTACTACAATGAACATTCAATTATTTTGTCAGAAGATCATCGTCCAATGCAAATCAATCGAGACACCTTCCGCCGATTGCTACGGATCACGGAAGTGTTACCTCATTATTTTGTGGGATCAAATGCAGATTTACCAATTGTAGGTGGTTCTATTTTATCTCATGATCATTATCAAGCAGGGCGACATGATTTTCCTATGGCAAAAGCACCAATGGAACGTTTGATCAAGTTAACCGATTATCCTCAAGTCATTGCAGGAATCGTGAAGTGGCCAATGTCGGTGATTCGTCTTCAATCACCAGACAAAGAACTTCTTATAGATGCGGCAACAACTATTTTAGAAAAATGGCAAGCTTACTCGGATGAGTCCGTCGAGGTTTCAGCATATTCTGCTGACGGGACTGCACACCACACGATTACTCCGATTGCTCGTAGGAAAGATGGCTACTTTGAATTAGATTTAGTATTACGTGACAACAATGTATCTGAAAAACACCCGGATGGGATTTTCCACCCACACAAGGACGTTCAGCATATCAAAAAAGAAAACATCGGCTTGATTGAAGTGATGGGATTAGCCGTGTTACCGCCACGATTAAAAACAGAACTTGAAGAAGTGGAAAAATATTTGTTGAACCAAGAAAATCACTTGGCTGATTATCATCGTGAATGGGCAGATGAGTTGCAGGCAACTCATACAATCACAGCTGATCGTGTGACTGAAGTCGTGCAGGAAGCCGTTGGTCAAGTATTCCTGCGGGTGTTAGAGGATGCGGGTGTGTTTAAACGGACAGAAGAAGGACAAGCAGCATTTGCTCGTTTTACTGATTATTTATAATTGATCCAGTGAGGAGGAAACATCATGGCAACAATTAAAGATATTGCACAGTTAGCAGGTGTTTCTCCTGCGACTGTTTCAAGAGTCTTGAATTATGATTCGGAACTCTCAGTAGGCCTAACGACCAAACAGAAAGTTTTCGAAGCAGCAGAGCAATTAAACTATACGAAACATAAAAAAAGTCTTTCGGCTAATCAAGCAACTTTGCGATTGGTTCAATGGCACAATGAAAGCGAAGAACTCGAAGATTTGTATTATTTAGCGATCCGTCTGGGTATTGAGAAGAAGGCAGAAGAATTGAATGTTGATTTGCTAAAAGAAACTTGGGATTCTATTAGTGAACGTGAAGTTGATGGAACAATTGCTGTTGGTAAATTCGACTTGCAGCAGTTAACAGAGTTGAAAAAATCTCAGTCAAAATTACTTTTAGTTGATTCCGATGGGACATCAGTAGGTATCGATTCGCTAACCGTCGATTTTTTCTCAAGCGTAAAAAAAATAGTCGATTATTTTCTGTCACTACATGCTAAAAAAATCGCCATGCTAACAGGGAAAGAATATACTAAAAAAAATCGTCAACTATTGAGTGATCCAAGAAGACTAGCTTTTGAACAAATCATGACTAGCGCGGAACAAAAACCATTTGCTATAATTGAAGCCGATTTTTCGGTGGAAGCAGGTTATTTAGCAATCAAACAATTTTTAGAGGAAACAATTGAAAAACCAGATGCTTTATTTGCTGCAAATGATGCATTAGCAATTGGCGCGTTAAAAGCAATTCAAGAGAGTGGCTATCATGTACCTGAGGATATTGCAGTCATCGGATTTAATGACAGTAGTGTAGCTAAGTATGTGACACCTGCGTTATCAACGGTAAAAGTTTATACTGAATGGTTGGGGGAGATTGCTGTCGAAACGATTTTACAGTTGATTCAAACAGAAGCCCCCGTTCCAAGAAAGATCGTGGTTGGCACAGACTTGATCGTTCGAGAATCAACGGAATGAACAATTGAAATGCTAATGATCAAAACTAGCGAAATTTTGTGTAAGAACCTACTCATCAAGTAACGTTTACAATAGATGAGTTTGTCCGTAGTTCTTATGGAGTATCGCTAGTTTTTTTGTTGTTATCTCAGACTAGGTTTCCGTAAAAAGTGTGCTACAATAAGAAACGATAGTTAACGGAAAGGAACCAAAACATGATTACATTAGGAATTGATACAGCAAACCAAACTTTAGCTATAGGTATCGTTGAGGATGATGTAGTTCTTGGACAAATTCAAACGAACATCAAACGAAACCATAGCATTACTTTGATGCCAGCAATTGACCAATTATTTGCTGATCTTCAATTAGAGCCAACAGCAATTGATCGCATTGCTGTTTCTGATGGGCCAGGTTCATATACTGGTTTGAGAATCGGTGTGACGACTGCAAAAACTTTAGCCTATACAATGAAAAAAGAGTTGGTGGGGATTTCTAGTTTGAAAACAGTCGCAGCTAACTGTGTGAATATCGAAGGTGTGATTGTACCACTCTTTGATGCGAGACGTAAGAATGTTTACGCGGGAGCGTATCAATGGAAAGGAAATCGTTTAGAAACGTTGATTGAGGACAAACATTCCTCTCTAGAAGATCTACTCACAGAATTAAAAGCACTTGAACAATCTATTTATTTTGTTGGTAGCGACTGTCGAAAATTTGAAACAGAATTAAAAGCAACTTTACCAGAAGCAACAATCAATTTGATTCCTCAATGGGATATCCCGAATGGAACTGTGCTAGCAAATTTAGGAGCACAAGCTGATCCTGTCTCTGATGTTCAAGCATTCTTACCACGTTATTTAAAAAAGGTAGAAGCGGAAGAAAAATGGCTAGAAAATCATACGCCTGGAGCCGAAAGTTATGTTGAAAAAATTTAAAAAATTAACGAAAAATTTGTTCCGAGAATCATCTTTTTATCCTGTTAAAGAGCTAGAAATAAATCAAGCCATTTATCAAATACGTCAATTGACGATATCAGATATTAAGGATTTATTGACAGTCGAGAGAGAAGTCTATCTTGGTGAATTACCTTGGACGCGGAGCGCATTTATATCTGAATTTCGTTCTCCTTTGATTCATCTATATTTGGGTGTCTTTATCAATGAGATGCTAGTGGGATTCATCGGTTCACGAATCATCGGAACCGATTGTCATATTACAAACATCGCATTGATGTCTCGCTATCAGCGGAAAAGTATTGGCTCGTTCTTGATTGACGAAATAGAAAAGTTTGCTATAATGAATCGCTGTGAGACTCTTTCGTTAGAAGTTCGCGTAGGTAATAGAGATGCGCAAAAGTTGTACCGAAAGCTGGGTTTCGAATCAAGGACCATCAAAAAAGGATATTATACTGAAAATAATGAAGATGCCTTAGACATGGTAAAAAATTTAGAAAAAGAGTGAAGATTGTTGATTTATCAAAAAGCAGCATTTGATTACAATGACTTGGCAGAAAAGCTCTGGTTGATTAGTAATCAGGCGTATACACATGGTTCACCATGGACAAAAACACAGTTTTTAGCAGATCTACAGCAACCTCATACAGACTATTTGATAGCGATTGAAGCAAACGAAATCATTGGTTTTTTGGGTTTTAGCCGTGTAGTAGATGAAGTTGAAATCACCAATATTGCAATAGACTCAACTTTCCAAGGAAAAGGGTATGCGCGACAATTGTTGAAAGCGTTGATCCAGCAAGAAAAAGCAAATGATGTGTTTCAAGTTTTTCTAGAAGTTCGTCAATCAAATGAGAGGGCAAAATGCCTGTATGAATCAGAAAAATTTCGAGTGTTGGGCATTCGTAAATCTTATTACCATCAACCAGTAGAAGATGCCTTTATAATGAGTACAAAGTTAAAGACGGAGACGATAAAATGAATAGAGAATTGATTCTTGCGATTGAATCAAGTTGTGACGAAACAAGTGTTGCTGTCGTAGAAGATGGGACAAAAATCTTGTCAAATATTGTTGCATCGCAAATAAATAGTCATAAGCGCTTTGGCGGTGTCGTACCAGAAGTCGCTAGCAGACATCACGTAGAACAGATCACGCTTTGTATTGACGAAGCATTGACTGAGGCGAAGGTAACAGTAGCTGAAATTTCTGCAGTGGCAGTTACCTATGGACCGGGATTAGTTGGGTCTTTATTAATTGGTATTTCTGCTGCTAAAGCATTTGCATGGGCAAATAACTTACCTTTGATTCCCGTCAATCACATGGCGGGGCATATCTATGCTGCACGATTTATTAAACCATTTGAATTTCCGCTAATCGCTTTACTTGTTAGTGGCGGACATACGGAACTTGTTTATATGCAAGAAGACGGCTCTTATGAAATTATTGGAGAAACACGCGATGATGCAGCCGGGGAAGCTTATGACAAAGTTGGGCGTGTCCTTGGGTTGAGTTATCCTAGTGGAAAAGAAATTGATGAATTAGCGCATCAAGGAAAAGATAATTATCATTTTCCAAGAGCGATGATCCACGAAGCAAACTATGATTTTAGTTTTAGTGGTTTGAAAAGTGCATTCATTAACTTAGTTCATAATGCAGAACAGCGTGGAGAAGAGCTAGATAAAAATGATTTAGCTGCTAGTTTCCAAGCGAGTGTTGTAGAGGTACTGGTGACTAAAACATTACGCGCATGCAAAGAATTTCCAGTAAAACAATTAGTTGTTGCTGGAGGTGTTGCAGCTAATCAAGGGCTTCGCGAAGGATTAACCACAGCGTTAGCGGAAGAAATGCCAGAAGTTGAGTTGATTATCCCTCCACTACGTTTGTGTGGAGATAATGCAGCAATGATTGGTGCAGCAGCACATGTTGAACGACAAAAGGGAATTGTTGCTGAATTAAAATTGAACGCAGACCCTAGTTTAGTTCTGTAAAAATGATAAAAAAAGTAGCAAACAACATTCAAGTTGTTTGCTACTTTTTTTTTATTCATCGGTATCTCTTAAAGCAGGAGTGACGGCGGTTTTACAAAAAGTAAATTGTTTTTTTCGATAGTCAAGTAATCCGCTATCGCGCAATTGTTTGATGACTTGGCCAGCAGTTTCTCTGGTAGTTCCGCTATTAACAGCTAACTCTTTTAGGGTGATTGGATAAGGAATACAAATGTGTCCATCTTCTGTTGGAACACCGAGCTCTTCTTTTAAAATAAATAAATTTTGTTTTACTCGATCAAACGCACTGGAAGTTAAGCCAATTTGAATTCGTAATTCATGCATCTCAACAACTTTTGAAATTTTATGAATAAGTGCAATCAGTTGTTCAGAATTGTTTCGCGCAAGTTTCTCATAAATGCTCACGGGTAAATAAAATGTATCGATGTCTGTCATTGCTTGTGCAGTATAAGCATAGGATTGTGCTTCAAAGATTCCTGCCATAGGAAATAAGGTGCTCGCATTTACATAGTCATAGTAGTAATAAGTGGCACTTTCATCATAACGTTCAAGACGAACGAGTCCTGTTGTTAAAATATAGAAGCGTTGACGTTCATCGCCTTCATCAAAAAGAATCTGTCCTTTTTTATAGGAACGAAGGACAGTATGTTCCTTGATCAATTGAAATTCTTCGTCAGTAAAATGCATGAAGTCTGGTTGATATCGTAATTTGGAAAAATGGTAATCAATTTTAGTTATTCGCATGTCAAACCTCTCTCCTTATTTCTTCACTACTACCATTGTCCCGTTTTTCACTTGATTTGTAAAGGCAAAGAAATAACGGTAATTAAACGGTAAATTAGTGGATAGATAAAAAAATTTGTTATTAAAGAGAAAATATTCATTAATAATCCACGTAAATGAATATTAGTGACTTAGTTTAAGATATATTGCATAAAAAAAGATATCGCTTAATAAGTAAACGCTAACAACGTTATTATTTCAATAAATTTATTATATTCAAAAATATTTTTTTGATGAATAAATATTTTTTTTAGAGTGTTTTTACCTGTAAAGAATGAATAAAACTTAATAAAATGAAGAAAAACGTTTAATTATTTAATAACGGAATATTAACGTGAAGGATCTCTCGTTTTAAATGCAAAGAAATTATGAAAAGGGTTACAAAATGACGGTATTCTATACATGTAATCAAAACGAAGGAGGCAACACAACATGGATAAACCAATTCACGTTTTCTCTGAAATAGGGAAGTTAAAAACCGTTTTGTTAAAACGGCCTGGACAGGAAGTTGAAAACTTGACACCAGATATTATGGATCGTCTATTATTTGATGACATTCCATATCTTCCAATTGCTCAAGAGGAACATGACTTATTTGCTAAGACGTTACAAAATGAAGGCGTTGAAACACTTTATTTAGAAAAACTCGCTGCAGAAGCAATTGATGCAGGCAATGTGAAAGAGCAATTCCTAAACAAAATGTTAGACGAATCGCACATTGCATCAAATGCTGTGAGAGATGGTCTTCATGAGTTCCTTCTATCAATGGAAACACAAGAAATGGTAGATAAAATTATGGCAGGTGTTCGTACAAAGGACATCGAAGTTCGTTCAAACAGCTTGTACGACTTATCAGCAGACGATGAATATCCATTCTACATGGACCCAATGCCAAACCTATACTTTACAAGAGATCCTTCCGCATCAATCGGAAATGGGATGACTGTCAATCGTATGACTTTTGAGGCACGTCGTCGTGAATCAATGTTCACTGAGTATATTTTGAATCATCATCCACGCTTTGCAAATAAAGGTGTCGAAGTTTGGTTAGATCGTGATACTACTGAACATATTGAAGGTGGAGATGAACTAGTTTTAAGTGATAAAGTTGTCGCAGTAGGAATCTCACAAAGAACCAATGCAAAAGCTTTAGAAACAATGGCACGTCGCTTGTTCGCTAAAAACTCAGGATTTGAAAAAGTTCTAGCAATCAAGATCCCTAATAATCGTGCCATGATGCACTTGGATACAGTATTTACCATGGTTGACTATGATAAATTTACGATCCATCCAGCAATTCAAAGTAAAAACGGGAAAATCGATGTCTATACAATTGTTCCAGATGGTGATGACATCAAGATCACTCACTCAGATGATCTACATGCAACATTGAAAGATGCTTTAGGATTAGATGATTTAGTCTTGATTCCAACTGGTAATGGCGATGCAATTGTTGCGCCACGTGAACAATGGAATGATGGCTCAAATACGTTAGCTATTGCACCAGGTGTGGTTGTCACATATAACCGTAACTATGTGTCAAATGAATTACTAAGAAGCTACGGTATCAAAGTGTTGGAAATCAATTCAAGTGAATTGTCTCGTGGTCGTGGTGGTCCACGTTGCATGAGCCAACCACTTGTACGTGAAGATTTGAAATAAGTTTGAATTTTCCAGCGATAGTCCTACTGTCAGCTGTCGCTGGGATTTCCTCTTAAATCAATGAAATTCCGTCTTAAATTATAAAAACAAACTAAAGGAGAATGTTTTATTATGAAAGAATCAGTATTTCAAGGAAGAAGCTTATTAGCAGAAAAAGATTTTACTAAAGAAGAGTTACAATATTTGATTGATTTCTCTCAACATTTAAAAGATTTGAAAAAACGTGGCATTCCACATCATTACTTAGAAGGTAAAAACATTGCTTTATTATTTGAAAAAACTTCTACACGTACACGTGCAGCTTTTACAACTGCTGCGATTGACTTAGGTGCTCATCCAGAATACTTAGGCGCAAATGATATCCAATTAGGTAAAAAAGAATCAACAGAAGATACAGCTAAAGTATTGGGTAGTATGTTTGACGGAATTGAATTCCGTGGTTTCAGTCAAAAAATGGTTGAAGAACTTGCTGAATTCTCAGGCGTTCCAGTTTGGAATGGTTTAACTGACGAATGGCATCCAACTCAAATGATTGCCGATTTCTTAACAATCCAAGAAAACTTCGGAAAAGTTGAAGGAATCACTGTTGCTTACTGTGGTGATGGCCGTAACAATATGGCGAACTCATTATTAGTAACTGGTGCTATTTTAGGAACAAACATGCGTATCGTTGCACCGAAAGAATTACAACCAGAAGAAGAAATCGTGAAATTAGCAGAAGGCTTTGCAGCTAAATCAGGTGCAAAACTAATGATTACTGACGATGTTGATAAAGGTGTTGACGGTGTTGACGTACTTTATTCAGACGTATGGGTATCAATGGGTGAAGAAGACAAATTTGAAGAACGCATCAAACTGTTGAAACCTTACCAAATCAACATGGAAATGGTTGAAAAAACACATAATACAGATCGTTTGATTTTCTTGCATTGCTTACCAGCATTCCATGATACAAACACTGTTTACGGTGAACAAATGAAAGAACGCTTTGGTATTACTGAAATGGAAGTAACAGACGAAGTCTTCCGTAGCAAATATGCACGTCAATTTGAACAAGCTGAAAATCGTATGCACTCAATCAAAGCAATTATGGCTGCAACATTAGGCAACTTGTTTATCCCTCGCGTTTAATAAACCACATTCATCTCATGTACAAAACGAGGCAGAGGACGCGAGTGCTTGCTGCCTCGTTTTGTCATTGATTAACATTGTCTGAAGAAAGGGCGAATAATATGGCAAACCGAAAAGTAGTTGTCGCTTTAGGCGGTAACGCGATTTTATCGACTGATGCAAGTGCAAAAGCACAGCAAGAAGCATTGATGGAAACAGCAAAATACTTAGTGAAATTTATTGAACAAGGTGACGAGTTGATCATTTCTCATGGAAATGGCCCACAAGTTGGTAACTTATTGATCCAACAACAAGCAGCTGATTCGGAGAAAACACCAGCAATGCCATTAGATACTTGTGTTGCAATGACAGAAGGTTCTATTGGCTATTGGTTACAAAATGCAATGGGTGAAGTGTTGAAACAAAAAGGTATTGACAAAGATGTCGTTTCATTAGTCACACAAGTTATCGTAGATGAAAACGATCCTTCTTTCAAAAATCCAACAAAACCAATTGGTCCATTCTATTCAGAAGAAGAAGCTACTGCACAAATGAAAGCAGATTCAAATGTCACGTTTAAAGAGGACGCTGGTCGTGGTTGGCGTAAAGTAGTTGCTTCACCAAAACCAATTTCAATCAAAGAAGCGCGTGTAATCGAAGCGTTGGTTGATCAAGGTGTAGTTACTGTTTCTGTTGGTGGTGGTGGCATTCCAGTAGTTGAAACAGCAACAGGCTTAGAAGGTCGTGAAGCAGTAATCGATAAAGACTTTGCTTCAGAAAAATTGGCAGAAATCATTGATGCTGATCTATTGATTGTTTTAACTGGCGTGGACAATGTTTATGTCAACTATCAAAAACCTGATCAAAAGAAATTGGAAACTGTAACCATTTCAGAAATGAAACAATATATCAGTGAAGACCAATTTGCTCCTGGTAGTATGCTGCCAAAAGTTGAAGCAGCTATTCAATTTGTAGAAGCTCGACCAAAAGCAAAAGCAATCATCACTTCTTTAGAAAACATTGAAAACTTATTGGCATCTGAAGAAGGAACGATTGTTGTTGCTGATTAATTTGTTAAGTCTTTCGTGTAAACGAAATGATTTATAGCTATTTTTGCCCAGGTGGAGTTTCTTCTCCTTTAGACCATCTGGGCGGTTTTTTTTATAAAGGAGCTAGCCAGAAATGTTTTTTTCTGTTATAATTCAAAACAGTTTAATACTTTTATGATTTGTTGAACAAGAGAGTACTTGTGCTGATTCTTGCTGAGCGAGTTCGGGTGATTGGTGGGAGCCGAATGAAGAAAACACAACGAAGCGCACTTGGAGAATTTCTGCCTTTGAGTGAATCAAAGCGGACGGTCATCTACCGATAACAGATTGAGTGGGTCTTAGTGGATAAGACAACTGGAGTGGTACCGCGGGTAATCTCGTCTCTAGCAATCACAGTAATTGTGATTGCTAGAGACTTTTTTTATTGTCTTCAACAATCATGGAAAATTTAGGAGGAACTTAAATGAATAACAAAGACTTAGTTGCAAAAGCCGTTTATGATGTAGTGAAAGACGACTTAACACTTGAACAAGTACAACAATTATTAGAAAATCCAAAATCAGCTGATCATGGGGATGTTGCTTTTCCAGCTTTTTCATTAGCAAAAATCTATCGTAAAGCACCACAACAAATTGCAGCAGATTTAGCTGAAAAAATTGCACCAGAAAACTTTGAAAAAATCGAAGTGGTTGGACCATACTTAAACTTCTTTATGAATAAAGAAGCGATTAGCCAAGCTGTACTACAAGCAGTAGTAGAACAACAAGCACATTATGGTGATAGCACAATTGGTAATCAAGGTACGGTACCAATCGATATGTCTTCACCAAATATTGCCAAACCAATCTCAATGGGACACTTACGTTCGACAGTTATCGGAAACTCAATTGGTTTTATTTTAGAAAAAATTGGGTATCAACCCATTCGGATCAATCACTTAGGTGACTGGGGAACACAATTTGGTAAATTGATCGTTGCTTATAAAAAGTGGGGTTCAGAAGAAGCGGTCAAAGCTGAACCAATCAATGAATTATTACGTCTTTATGTGAAGTTCCATGAAGTAGCCGAAACTGAACCAGAATTAAATGATGAAGCACGTTCTTGGTTTAAACGTCTAGAAGAAGGCGATGCAGAAGCCATTGAATTATGGCAATGGTTCCGTGATGAATCAATGAAGGAATTCAATAAAATCTATGATTTGCTAGAAGTTCGTTTTGATTCACTAAATGGTGAAGCATTCTATAATGATAAGATGGATGAAGTCGTAGAACTTTTAGAAGAAAAACATTTATTAAAAGAAGATAAAGGTGCCGAAATCGTTGATCTAACTGCTTATGATTTAAATCCTGCCTTGATCAAAAAATCAGATGGTGCAACACTTTATATCACTCGTGATTTGGCTGCGGCACTTTACCGCAAACGTACGTATGATTTTGCACAATCTTTATACGTTGTTGGGAATGAACAAAGCTATCACTTTAAACAATTAAAAGCTGTTTTGAAAGAACTTGGTTTTGATTGGTCAGATGAAATGCATCACATTCCATTTGGATTGATTACCCAAGGCGGTAAAAAATTATCCACACGTAAAGGCAAAATTGTCTTACTTGAAGAAGTCTTAAATGAAGCAATCGATTCTGCAAAAGAACAAATTAGTGAAAAAAATCCAGACTTGGAAAACAAAGACATCGTTGCTAAACAAGTGGGTGTTGGCGCAGTAATTTTCCATGATTTGAAAAATGATCGTTTGAATACTTTCGACTTTAACTTAGAAGAAGTTGTACGTTTCGAAGGCGAAACAGGACCTTACGTTCAATATACACATGCTCGCGCAATGAGCTTACTCGAAAAAGCAAACTTTGTTCCGTCAGCTGATACACATTATGCATTAAATGATGAAAGCAGCTGGGAAGTGATCAAGTTGGTTCAAAAATATCCAGAAACTGTTTTATCTGCTGGCGAAAAATACGAACCTTCAATTATTGCAAAACATGCAATCAAATTAGCTCAAGCATTTAACAAATACTATGCACATACAAAGATTTTGGCTGATGATGGCCAAAAAGAATCTCGTCTAGCACTTGTTTATGCAGTAGCTGTTCTATTGAAAGAAGATTTACGTTTACTTGGCTTACACGCACCAGATAAAATGTAATTGAACTATTTTTCTTAGAATCGAAAACAAAAATAAAAAGCAACAGACTCAAATGTAAAGTTTGAAGTCTGTTGCTTTTTTGATTATCAATGTAATAAGTGCTTTTTAAAATACAACTCGATTTTCTTGGCATCTTCTTCTGATTCAGAAAGTACGATGACTGTATCAAATCCAGCAATGGTGCTAAGCATATGCGGTGGCTTGATGTCATCTAAGATGGAAGCAAATAAATGCGCATTGTCTGGTAAGGTACCGATGATTGTCAAAAAGTGGACACGTTCGACTTTTAGTACGATTTCTTCAATCATACGAATTAAACGTTGTTCTTCTTCATTTTTTGTTTCGTCATCGTCTTCACCATGAAATAAAACAAAGCGGGAAAGACCATCAGCATCAGGTGCCTTGACGATTTTTAAATCGCGAATATCGCGAGAAATCGTTGCTTGCGTTGCGGTTACCTGATAGTCACCTAATCTCGTTAATAAATCTTCTTGTGTTCGAATGGGAAACTCTTCAATAATTTGTTTAATCAATAAATGTCGGTCGGCTTTTCGCATCGTTTTCTCCTTTACAAAAGATTTCATCCGTATCATAACAAAAAAAGCTAGGATTGCCCACCTGCATTTTTTAATCGAAAGAGTTAAATAGGAAGTCATAGTAGAAAATTCAAGTGGAAGTAAGAATTTTACTTGAAAAAATCAGCTTCTTCCGTTAAACTAATGAATGTTGAGCAGAAAACTTCTTTTTCTTATTGCTATAGATAAACTTTATCTGTATAATAACCAAGGATGCTTTTTTGCATCAATAAATCCACATTTTTGTTGGATTGTCGGTAGGTGCTTGTAAAAGTTTGCTGGCAAGTTTGAAGACAAGAAGAGGAAAATAAAAACCTAATTGGAGGAAACACAAAATGGCAGTAATTTCTATGAAACAATTACTAGAAGCCGGCGTACACTTTGGTCACCAAACACGTCGCTGGAACCCAAAAATGAAGAAATATATCTTCACAGAAAGAAACGGTATCTACATCATTGACTTACAAAAAACAGTTAAATTAGTAGATGCAGCTTATGATTACATGAAAAACGTTGCTGAAGAAGGCGGCGTAGCATTATTCGTAGGTACTAAAAAACAAGCACAAGAAGCAATCAAAGAAGAAGCAACTCGTGCAGGTCAATACTTTGTAAACCACCGTTGGTTAGGTGGAACATTGACTAACTGGGATACAATCCAAAAACGTATTAGCCGTTTGAAACAAATCAATGCAATGGAAGCTGATGGAACTTTTGAAGTTCTACCTAAAAAAGAAGTTGCTGGTTTGAACAAAGAACGCGAACGTCTTGAAAAATTCTTAGGTGGTATCGCTGATATGCCAAGAATCCCAGATGTAATGTACATCGTTGACCCTCGTAAAGAACGTATTGCTGTTCAAGAAGCTCATAAATTAAATATCCCAATCGTAGCTATGGTTGATACAAACTGCGATCCAGATGAAATCGATGTAGTAATCCCTTCAAATGACGATGCAATTCGTGCCGTTAAATTGATCACTTCAAAAATGGCTGATGCATTTATCGAAGGAAACCAAGGTGAAGACCAAGTGGTTGAAGAAGATTTTGTAGCAGAAAACAATGCAACATCAATCGAAGAAATCGTTGATGTTGTTGAAGGCGACAACTCTTCAGCAGAATAATTTTTGAATGATGGAGCTGTTTCAAAGGCTAGGCGACAAGCCTCACTCTCCTTTGAAACAGCTTTTTTTAAAGAAAAACACTACTAGGAGGACTATAAAATGGCAGACGTTACAGCTAAAATGGTAAAAGAACTACGCGACATGACTGGCGTAGGTATGATGGATGCGAAAAAAGCATTAGTAGAAGTAGAAGGCGACATTGAAAAAGCAGTTGATCTTTTACGTGAAAAAGGAATGGCTAAAGCAGCTAAGAAAAATGATCGTATTGCAGCTGAAGGTTTAGCAGCAGTTGCTGTTAAAGGTAACACTGCAGCAATCGTTGAAGTTAACTCAGAAACTGACTTCGTTTCTAAAAATGAAATGTTCCAAGATTTAGTAAAAGAAATTGCAGAATTAGTTGCTGAAAACAAACCAGCTGACATGGAAGCTGCAATGCAAATCAAAACTGAAAAAGGTACAATCGAGTCTGAATTAATTGAAGCTACACAAGTTATCGGAGAAAAAATCAGCTTCCGTCGTTTTGAAGTAGTTGAAAAAGAAGATAACGCTGCATTTGGTGGTTACTTACACATGGGCGGACGTATTGCTGTATTGACAGTTCTAGATGGTACAACTGATGATTCAGTTGCTCGTGACGTTGCTATGCACGTTGCTGCTATCAACCCTCGTTATGTAAATGAATCACAAATCCCTGCTGAAGAATTAGAACATGAAAGAACTGTTCTAACTGAACAAGCATTAAACGAAGGCAAACCTGCTAACATCGTTGACAAAATGGTGGAAGGTCGCTTGAAAAAATTCAAAGCAGAAATCGCTTTGGTTGACCAACCTTTCGTCAAAGATCCTGATATGACTGTTGAAAAATTCGTAGCTTCTAAAGGTGCAACTGTTAAATCATTTGTTCGTTTTGAAGTTGGCGAAGGAATCGAAAAACGTGAAGATAACTTTGTAGAAGAAGTTATGAGCCAAGTGAAAAAATAATTCTGTTGAATAAAACAGATGGGAACGCACACTATTGTGCGCTCCCTTTTTTTAGGCAAATGCCAAAAAATGCAAGCATTTAATGGCTAAATCAACTAATTATGGTAAAATGGCAATAGAAAACATTGGAGGAATGAACATGGTCACACCAAAATATCAACGTGTAGTCTTAAAATTAAGTGGTGAAGCTTTAGCTGGAGATGAAGGATTTGGAATTAAACCTCCAGTCATTAAAGAAATTATTCAAGAAATCAAAGAAGTCCACGAGTTAGGCGTTGAAATGGCAATCGTTGTAGGAGGCGGAAACATCTGGCGCGGACAAACAGGTGCTCAAATGGGTATGGAACGTGCGCAAGCTGATTACATGGGCATGTTAGCGACTGTTATGAACGCTTTAGCCTTACAAGATACATTAGAAAACGTTGGTGTACCGACACGTGTACAAACTTCGATCGAAATGCGTCAAATCGCAGAACCATACATTCGTCGTAAAGCAGAACGTCATTTGGAAAAAGGACGCATTGTTATTTTTGCTGGGGGGACAGGTAATCCTTACTTCTCAACGGATACAACGGCAGCATTGCGCGCAGCTGAAATTGGCGCTGATGTTATTTTAATGGCTAAAAATAATGTAGATGGTGTTTATTCTGCAGATCCAAAAGTTGATGCAAATGCAGTTAAGTTTGAAGAATTAACTCACTTGGAAGTGATTGCTAAGGGATTGCAAGTAATGGATTCAACAGCAAGCTCATTAAGTATGGATAATGATATCCCATTAGTTGTCTTCAATCTAAATGAACATGGAAATATCCGCCGTGCAATTTTAGGCGAAAATATTGGAACTACTGTAAGGGGGAAATAAAGATGGCAGATGCAATTATGGCAGAAGCAAAAGAGAAAATGGAAAAAGCAGCACAAAGTTTACAACGTGAACTTGGACAAATCCGTGCTGGACGCGCGAATGCAAGTTTATTAGACCGAATCACAGTTAATTACTATGGTGCACCAACACCATTGAACCAAATGGCATCAATCCAAATTCCAGAAGCTCGTGTATTGATGATCACGCCTTTTGATAAAAGTATTCTTCAAGATGTAGAGAAGGCGATCATGGCAAGCGACATTGGTATCAGCCCAACGAATGATGGAAATGTTATTCGTTTAGTTATCCCGCAATTAACGGAAGAACGTCGTAAAGAATTAGCGAAAGATGTTAAAAAAGAAGCAGAAAATGCAAAAATCGCTATTCGTAATATTCGTCGTGATGCGATGGATGCCTACAAAAAACAACAAAAAAATGGTGACATTACAGAAGATGATTTGCGCGGACTAGAAAAAGATGTTCAAGCATTGACTGATGACAGCATTAAAGAACTAGATAAAATTGCTGGTGAAAAAGAAAAAGAATTACTAGAAGTTTAGTCTTCCAAGTTTTTTCAAAAGGAGTAGCAAAATCAAGATTGATTTTGCTACTCCTTTTTTGATGGAAACTTAAAAATTTTCAAAAAAATAAACAAATTTTTTGGAAAAAATCAGGATTTCATAGGAAATAGAAAGAGATATTGCTATAATGTGTAGGATAGTGGGAATTTTAAGCATAGGAGGGAAAAGAATGTTACGTTTTTTTCCGCAAAAAAACAAGTATATTCAAGAAAAAAGTGAGTTTCAATTTAGCGCTGAGGGAAAGATTCCTCAACACATCGCCATCATCATGGATGGAAACGGTCGTTGGGCACAAAATCGCCGATTACCTCGAATTGCAGGACACAAAGAAGGGATGGAAACTGTAAAAAAAGTAACGAAGGCAGCATCAAATCTGGGTGTGAAAGTATTGACCCTTTATGCATTTTCGACTGAAAATTGGAAGCGACCAACGGATGAAGTTAATTTTTTGATGCAATTGCCTGTTGATTTTTTTGATACATTCGTGCCAGAACTTATTAAGGAAAATGTGAAAGTCCACGTGATGGGGTATGAAAACGTGTTGCCAAGCCACACACAAGATGCTGTGCGTCGTGCAATCGATCAAACTAAAGAAAACACTGGAATGGTGTTGAACTTTGCATTGAATTATGGGAGTCGAGCGGAAATAGTGACGGCAGTGAAAGAGATTACGACTGAAATCAATAATCAAGAATTAGCTGTTGAAGCAATTGACGAAGAAATAATTGCGAATCACTTGATGACAGGGTTTTTACCAAAGGAACTTCGAGATCCTGAACTAGTCATTCGGACTAGTGGAGAAGAAAGAATCAGTAATTTCTTATTATGGCAAATTGCTTATAGTGAACTTTATTTTACAAAAGCATTATGGCCAGATTTTGATGGTAATCATTTGGAGGAAGCAATTGCTTCTTATCAAAATCGTGACCGTCGCTTTGGTGGCGTAAAAAAATTGGATAAAAATGAGGAGGATCAATCATGAAACAACGAGTGATCACAGCTGTCGTTGCTTTAATTTTATTCATTCCAATCATTTGGATTGGTGGAATGGCTGTTGAATTGTTAGGGGCTTTGCTAGCAGTAGTAGGTGTCTACGAGCTGTTTAGAATGAAAGGATTAACGTTATTAAGTTTTGAAGGAATCTTATCTGCGATTGGTGCGGTTTTTCTGGTGTTGCCAAAAGAGCGGTGGTTTTTCTTTTTACCAGAAAATACGAGTACATTTATGCTTTTTTATTTTGTTGTAATGATTTTATTGGGAACAAGTGTGGTTTCAAAAAATACGTATACTATTGATGAAGCTGGATTTCCCGTGGTTGTAAGTTTATACGTTGGTATGGGGTTCCAGAATTTCGTGAATGCGCGAACAGAAGGTTTAGTTGTATTACTATTTGGCTTGTTTATTGTTTGGGCAACGGACATCGGTGCTTATATGTTTGGTCGTCGCTTTGGTCAGCACAAATTGATTCCAGCAATTTCGCCAAATAAAACAATTGAAGGAGCGCTGGGAGGTATTGTAAGTGCAATCGTTGTGGCATTGATCTATCTCTTGTTATTCCCTGGAAAAGAATACTTCAATCATGGAACACTAGTTATGTTGTTGTTAACCATTGTCTTCTCAGTTGTTGGTCAGTTTGGTGATTTAGTTGAGTCAGCAATCAAGCGTCACTATGATGTAAAAGATTCAGGAAATATCTTGCCGGGTCATGGTGGAATCTTAGATCGTTTTGACAGTTTGCTATTTGTTTTCCCAATCATGCAATTGTTTGGTGTAATTTAAAAGAGTGTGAAAGAAGTGTTTAGTTCTAATAAAAATAAATTGCTAGAAATTATTCCCTCAATTTTTGAGAAATATAGACTTATTTTGAAGAAGTTGCTTCTTGAATACTGTAGATAGAGTTGTGATTCCAAATACTTAGCACCAATTAGAAAGTAGTAAGGTAAAATCATTTCTAAATCGATCAAAAAATTTTTTTGATCCAATGAAAAGAGTAGTGAGTATTGTCGCTACTCTTTTTTGTTTTCGAAAGGTAGCTATTGGTGTCTGTGTCAGACTGTGGTAAAATTATGTTGTTTATCTTCATAAAAACTAGAATAATGCTAGAAAAAGTAAAGGAGAAGTAAACTATGAAAACGATTCTAACTTTTGTCATCGTTTTTGGTATTTTGGTTATCGTCCACGAATTTGGTCATTTCTTCTTTGCGAAACGATCAGGAATCCTAGTCCGAGAATTTGCAATTGGTATGGGTCCAAAAATTTATGGACATCAAGCAAAAGATGGAACGACATATACACTTCGGTTATTACCGATTGGTGGTTATGTAAGAATGGCAGGTAATGGCGACGATGAGACAGAGATGGCTCCAGGTATGCCACTGTCACTTTCACTCAATTCTGATGGTGTCGTAGAGAAAATCAATTTAAGTAAAAAAGTTCAATTAACGAATGGAATTCCAGTAGAACTTGTTCGTTACGATCTAGAGGATGAGCTAACGATTACGGCCTTTGTTAATGGCGATGATTCTGAAGCAGTGACCTATCCGGTAGATCATGATGCTACAATTATTGAGGCAGATGGAACAGAAATTCGGATTGCACCTAGAGATGTTCAATTTCAATCGGCAAAATTATGGCAACGCATGTTAACTAACTTTGCTGGGCCAATGAATAACTTCATTTTAGCGATTCTTTTGTTCATTGTGCTTGCATTCATGCAGGGAGGCGTCCAGGTAACAAATACGAATCAAATTGGCGCGGTACTTCCTGATGGCGCAGCTGAAGTAGCTGGTTTAAAAGAAAATGACCACATCTTAAGTATTAATGATAAAAAAATTGCATCATGGACTGATTTAACAAGTCAGATTACTGCAAATCCAGGGAAAAAATTGAATTTTGAAGTCCAACGTGATGGAAAAGTTCAAGAAATCGAAGTAACACCCAAAACAGTAGAATCCAACGGGCAGGAAGTGGGGCAACTTGGTATACAAGCGCCAATGAAAACCAGTTTTATTGATAAAATCGTGGGTGGAACGAGACAAGCTTTCAGTAGCTCATTAGAAATATTCAAAGCGTTAGGGTCACTATTCACAGGATTTAGTTTGAATAAACTAGGTGGACCGGTGATGATGTTCCAGTTGTCTTCTGAAGCAGCTAGTCAAGGAATGATGACTGTCATTGGGTTAATGGCGATGCTTTCAATGAACTTGGGAATCGTGAATTTATTACCCATTCCAGCATTAGATGGCGGTAAATTGGTCTTAAATGTCATTGAAGGTGTACGTGGTAAACCATTAAGTCAAGAAAAAGAAGGCATCTTAACTTTGATTGGGTTCGGCTTCTTGATGCTATTGATGGTTTTAGTAACATGGAATGATATTCAACGATTCTTTTTTTAACTAGAGTTGACAAATAGGGTATAATAACAAGCGATAACTATTTTGAGGATTAAAGGAGTATATAAAATGAGACAATCAAAGATGTTGATCCCAACACTGAGGGAAGTACCAAATGATGCCGAAGTATTAAGCCATCAAATGCTGTTACGAGCTGGCTATATTCGTCAAGTATCTGCTGGTATTTATTCTTACTTGCCATTAGCAAACCGTGTATTGGAAAAATTAAAAACAATCATGCGGGAAGAATTTGAAAAAATTGGTGCAGTTGAAATGTTGATGCCTGCAATTCTTCCAGCAGAACTTTGGCAAGAATCTGGTCGTTACGACACGTATGGTCCAAACTTGTACCGTTTAAATGACCGCAACGATCGCAAAATGATTTTGGGACCAACTCATGAAGAAACATTCACAGAATTGATTCGTAATGAAATCAATTCATACAAAAAATTGCCACTAAATTTGTATCAAATTCAATCAAAATATCGCGATGAAAAACGTCCTCGTTTCGGGTTGTTACGTGGTCGTGAATTTATTATGAAAGATGCGTATTCTTTCCATGCTTCAGAAGAAAGTTTAGATGAAACATACAAAGATTATGAAAAAGCGTATACTGAGATTTTCAAACGTTGTGGTTTAGACTTCCGTGCAATTATCGGAGATGGCGGTGCCATGGGTGGAAAAGATTCTAAAGAATTTATGGCAATCTCTGAAATTGGAGAAGACACTATTTGTTATTCAACAGAAAGTGACTATGCAGCCAATTTGGAAATGGCAACAAGCTATTATGTGCCTAAAAAATCACATGAAACGCAACTGGCATTAGAAAAGGTGGCAACTCCTGATGTGAAAACAATTGAAGAGGTTGCTGGTTTCTTTGATGTAGAATCACAAAAAATCATCAAATCTGTTTTATTTATTGCAGATGAAGAGCCTGTATTGGTATTGATACGTGGCGATCATGAAGTCAATGATGTCAAATTGAAAAATTTCTTAGGTGCCGACTTTTTAGAAGAAGCAACAGAAGAAGATGCGCAAAAGTATCTTGGAGCTGATTTCGGTTCTGTTGGTCCAGTGAACTTAGCAGATGAGGTAAAAGTTTATGCAGACCGTCACGTTCAAGACTTGGCAAATGCGATTGCTGGAGCAAATGAAACTGGCTTCCACTACATCAATGTAAATCCAGAACGTGATTTTTCTGTTCTTTCTTATGAAGATTTACGTTTTGTCCAAGAGGGCGATCCTTCACCAGATAATAATGGTGTTCTTGCTTTCACAAGAGGAATTGAAATTGGACACATTTTCAAGCTAGGTACTCGTTATAGTGAATCAATGGGTGCAACGGTATTAGATGAAAATGGTCGCGAAAAATTCGTGATCATGGGTTGTTATGGTATTGGTGTAAGTCGTTTACTTTCAGCAATCGTTGAACAAAATGCAGATGAAAATGGTATCAACTGGCCTAAAGGAATTGCTCCTTACGATCTACATGTTGTCCAAATGAACTTGAAAGACGACTATCAAACTAACTTGACAAATGAGGTTGAGCAAACAATGATGGAAGCAGGCTACGAAGTATTAGTGGACGATCGTAACGAGCGTGCGGGAGTTAAGTTTGCAGATTCAGATTTGATTGGGTGCCCAATTCGGATTACTGTCGGTAAAAAAGCCGTTGATGGAATCGTCGAAGTGAAAATCAAGAAGACTGGTGAAATGGTAGAAGTACGTAAAGAAGAGCTTGCGAATACATTACCAATTCTTTTGAACCAAGGCGAATAATTCAAATAACCTCGAAATTCGAGAGAGACGAAGTCTTTCTCGAATTTTTTAATGTAAATCAAAAGAAAAACGAGTATAC
This sequence comes from Enterococcus sp. DIV0660C, assembly GCF_017316125.1. Classification (GTDB taxonomy): domain Bacteria; phylum Bacillota; class Bacilli; order Lactobacillales; family Enterococcaceae; genus Enterococcus_B. The sequence continues at coordinate 34,583 of NZ_JAFLWA010000024.1, forward strand.
TAAATAGTATTGAAAAAATTTATTTGTCTCATAAACAAATAAACTAGAAAGGGCGTATTTTTTTGTCAGAAAAACGAGATTTGTTTGAAAAACTATTAGAACAAATTCAACTAGAGGATGAAGAAAAAAATCATCCGTTAATTTCTACTGGCGAAATGGAACGTGTTGTCGTACATCGTAAATCACGTCTATGGGAATTTACGCTTCATTTTTCGCAAATATTACCGATTATGCTGTATCGTTCATTCCTACAACATCTGACAATCGCGTTTAACGACATTGCACAGGTTAAAGTAATAATCAAAGTGGAGGATCAATCGTTTGATGAACAGTTGTTGCAAGATTATTGGGCACAGGCTTTAGAAAGTCAACAGTGTGACACACCCTTAGTCCAACAAGTCTTAAAGACGCAAGTTCCTATTTTAAAAGATCGAAAAATCGTGCTGCCGGTTGACAAAACGGGTGCGATTTCTTATTTGAAACAACAATATTTACCTTTGGTAGAAGAACTTTATCTTAACTATGGGTTTCCTAAATTCCATATCGAACCGGAAGTCGATGAAGAACAAGCGGCTCGTGTGCTCGAACTTTTTGAAGAACGCAAGCAAGAACAAGCAGAAGCATTCATGAAGCAAGCTGCTGAAAGTCTACTTGTTCATGAACAAAAGAAAAAAGAAAAGAAAGAGCAAGCGCCTGCTTTGGAAGGACCAATTCAACTTGGCCGCAATATTCCAACAGATGATCCTGTTACACCAATGATTGACATCGTTGAAGAAGAGCGACGTGTCATTTTAGAAGGGTATGTATTTGATAAAGAGGTTCGTGAACTACGTTCTAAACGAAAAATATTAACGTTGAAAATCACGGATTATACCTCTTCTTTCATTGTCAAAAAGTTTTCAAATGGTGAAAAAGATGAACAAGTTTTCGATGCAATTAGTAAAGGAAGCTGGCTGAAAGTTCGAGGAAGTATCCAAGAAGATACATTCGTGCGCGATTTGGTGATGAATGCCCAAGATATTGTTGAAGTCAAGCACACACCACGTAAAGACTATGCTCCTGAAGGGGAAAAACGAGTTGAACTACATCTTCATAGCAACATGAGTACAATGGATGCGACGAATAGTATCTCTGATTTCGTTGCGCAAGCAGGTAAATGGGGACATAAAGCAATTGCCATTACGGATCACGGAGGGGCACAATCATTTCCGGAAGCACATAGCGCTGGAAAAAAGGCTGGAGTCAAGATTTTGTATGGCGTAGAAGCAAACGTTGTTGATGACGGCGTGCCAATTGCCTATAATGATGCACACGATTCATTGAACGATGCGACTTATGTGGTTTTTGACGTGGAAACGACTGGTCTGTCAGCTGTTTATGATACGATTATTGAATTAGCCGCAGTCAAGATGCATAAAGGAAATGTCATTGAAAGCTTTGATGAATTTATTGATCCTGGTCATCGATTATCAAGAACCACAGTAGACTTAACAGGTATTACAGATGAAATGGTCCGTGGCTCGAAATCTGAAGAAGAAGTTTTAAGAATGTTTCTTGAATTTTCTGAAGGCTCGATCTTAGTTGCCCACAATGCGACCTTCGATATGGGTTTCTTAAATACAAGTTATGCACGTTATGGAATTCCAGAAGCAAAAAATCCTGTGATTGACACATTAGAATTAGCACGTTATTTATATCCTCAATTTAAACGATTTGGTTTGGGTGTATTGACCAAAAAATTCGGTGTCAGTTTAGAACAACATCACCGCGCCATTTTTGATGCGGAGGCAACAGGTCATTTGGCTTGGATTTTTGTCAAAGAGGCAATGGAAAATCATGAGATGCTTTATCACGATCAGTTAAATGATCATGTCGGTGAAGGAGATTCTTATAAACGAGCTAGACCGTTTCATGCAACGCTTTTGGCGAAGAATCAAGCTGGTCTAAAAGATTTGTTCAAATTGATTTCGATGTCAAATATCAATTATTTTGAGCGAGTTCCTCGGATTCCTCGTTCACAGCTGAAAAAATTTAGAGACAATCTCTTAGTTGGTTCTGCTTGTGATAAAGGTGAAATTTTTGAAGCAATGATGCAAAAAGGGGTCGAAGAAGCAGAAAATCGCGCAAAATTTTATGATTATATCGAAGTGATGCCAAAAGCAGTCTATGCTCCTTTGTTAGAACAAGAATTAGTGAAAAATGAACACGATTTAGAAGAAATCATTCGAAATTTAGTAAACATTGGGAAAAAGCTAGACAAGGTGGTTGTTGCTACGGGTGATGTCCATTATTTAAATGAAGAAGATGGTATTTATCGAAAAATCTTAATCAACTCGATGGGAGGAGCAAATCCACTTAATCGTCATAGTTTACCGGATGTTCACTTCAGAACGACGGATGAAATGTTAACAGCATTCAACTTTTTAGGTGCAGAACTTGCCAAAGAAATCGTTGTTGATAATACCAATAAAATCGCGGACAGTTGTGAAGAAATCATCCCAGTTAAAGATGAATTGTATACACCAAAAATTCCTGGATCAGAAGATGAAATCACCGAATTAAGTTATAATCGTGCGAAAGAATTATACGGTGATCCTTTACCAGAAATCATTCAAAAACGTTTAGAAAAAGAACTGAATTCAATCAACGGAAATGGGTTTTCAGTTATTTATTTGATCGCTCAAAAGCTTGTGCATAAAAGTAATGAAGATGGTTACTTGGTTGGTTCCCGCGGATCTGTTGGTTCGAGTTTCGTAGCGACAATGACCGGGATCACAGAAGTTAATCCACTAGCGCCACATTATTATTGTCCTAACTGTCAGTATTCGGAATTTTTTGAAGATGGCACATATGGCTCTGGTTTTGATATGCCAGAAAAAAAATGTCCAAAATGTGGCGCACGCTTAAATAAAGATGGTCACGATATTCCATTTGAAACATTCTTAGGTTTCCATGGTGACAAGGTTCCCGATATTGATTTGAACTTCTCGGGGGACTATCAAGCAGAAGCGCATAACTACACGAAAGTTTTATTTGGTGAGGAATATGTCTATCGAGCTGGAACCATTGGAACTGTTGCAGACAAAACGGCTTATGGGTTTGTGAAAGGGTATGAACGCGATCACAACTTACAATTTCGTGGAGCGGAGGTCGACCGTTTAGCTAAGGGTGCAACTGGTGTGAAACGAACAACTGGACAGCATCCAGGGGGGATCATTGTTATCCCAGACTATATGGATGTTTACGATTTTACCCCTATTCAATATCCTGCAGATGATCAGAATTCTGAATGGAAGACCACTCACTTTGATTTCCACTCGATTCATGATAACGTATTGAAACTTGATATTCTTGGACACGATGACCCGACTGTCATTCGGATGCTCCAAGATTTATCTGGAATCGATCCACAAACGATTCCAACAGATGATCCGGAAGTTATGCGGATTTTTGCTGGTCCAGAAGTATTGGGAGTTGATAAGGATCAGATTTTTTCAAAAACGGGTACCTTGGGAATTCCCGAATTTGGCACGCGTTTTGTACGAGGGATGCTTGAAGAAACACATCCAACAACATTTGCTGAATTGTTACAGATTTCTGGACTATCCCACGGGACGGATGTTTGGTTAGGTAATGCGGAAGAACTAATTCGCCGTGGAGATGCAACTTTGGCTGAAGTAATCGGTTGTCGGGATGACATCATGGTTTATTTGATCCATGCTGGCTTAGATAGTGGGATGGCATTTAAAATCATGGAAACCGTTCGTAAAGGTTTATGGACGAAAATTCCTGATGATTTAAGAGAAACATATTTAACCGCAATGAAGGAAAACAACGTGCCAGATTGGTATATTGATTCCTGTTCAAAAATCAAATACATGTTCCCGAAAGCCCATGCGGCAGCTTATGTGCTGATGGCCTTGCGAGTAGCGTACTTTAAAGTGTATTTTCCAATTCTTTATTACTGTGCTTATTTCTCTGTTCGTGCGGATGATTTTAATTTAGTTGCGATGTGTAAAGGAAAAGAAGCTGTCAAAGAAGCGATGAAAGAAATCACTGATAAAGGATTAGAAGCTTCAGTGAAAGAAAAGAATCAGTTAACGGTACTCGAATTAGCAAATGAAATGCTAGAACGTGGCTACCATTTTGGTATGATCGACTTGTACAAATCAGATGCAACAAATTTCGTGATTGATGGTGATACGCTGATTGCACCGTTTCGTGCAGTCCCTAGTTTGGGAACCAACGTGGCAAACCAAATCGTGGAAGCAAGAAAAGATGGACCGTTCTTATCAAAAGAAGATCTAGCAACGCGAGGAAAAGTTTCTAAAACACTGATTGAATACATGGATGATAATGGTGTATTAAAAGATCTGCCAGATGAAAATCAATTATCATTGTTTGATATGCTATAGACAATTTTTCTTAACAAAAGGGTAAGAAAAAGCACCAATGTTTAAACGTTGGTGCTTTTATTTTTTTACGAGAAAATTTTTTACAAAAAATAAAAATGAATCAAAAAACAGAAAAAAATTTTAGCAAGCATTTATTTTAAACGAATAGAGTTGCTGAAGAAAGTAATAAATAACCAGTAAACTTGTCATTTTATGAAATTTGTGGTATAGTTTTCATTGGTAATGATACTAATCGTGAGTGAGCGGAATTTTCGCTCACTCTTTTTAATGGAATTACGTAGCCAATTTTAAGGAGGCGAAATTTTTGAGTAGCGTCGTTGAAACAGTCACAGAAATGGTGACCCCGATTTTAGATGAACAAAATTTTGAACTTGTAGAAGTAGAGTTTACAAAAGAAGGCAAAAACTGGTTTTTACGAGTATTCATTGACAAAGAAGGCGGAATTGACATCGATGAATGTGTCTATGTCAGTGAAAAATTAAGTGAGAAGCTAGATGCTGCAGATCCAGATCCGATTCCTCAAGCCTATTTCCTAGAGGTGTCATCTCCTGGAGCAGAACGTCCATTGAAAAAAGAAGCAGATTATGAAAAAGCACTAGGTGATTATGTCCATGTGTCTTTATATCAACCTGTTGATGGAGAAAAACAATACGAAGGTTTTCTTCAATCATTTGATGCTGAGCAACTAACGTTAAAAATTCGCATAAAAACACGCGAAAAAGAATTAACCATTGAACGTAAAAATATTGCGAAAGCTCGCTTAGCTATTCAATTTTAATTACGGAGAGGAATCAAAATAATGAGTAAAGAAATGTTGAACGCGTTAGATGCTTTAGAAGCTGAAAAAGGTATCTCAAAAGAAATCGTGATCGACGCTTTGGAAGCTGCTTTAGTTTCTGCTTATAAACGTCACTATGGACAAGCCCAAAATGTAGAAGTAGAGTTTGATCAGAAAAAAGGAAACATCCATGTTTATGCGGTGAAAGAAGTTACAGAAGAAGTAATGGATTCCCAACTAGAAGTGTCGTTAAAAGACGCACTTTTGATTAATCCGGCGTATGAATTAGGAGATACAATCCGTTTTGAAGTTACGCCTAAAGACTTTGGACGAATTGCTGCGCAAACAGCAAAACAAGTGATTTTGCAACGTGTTCGTGAAGCTGAAAGAACAATTATTTATAACGAATTCAGCGAATACGAAAAAGACATCATGCAAGGAATCGTTGAGCGTCAGGACAAACGTTATATCTATGTGAACTTAGGTAAGATCGAAGCAGTCTTGTCTAAACAAGACCAAATGCCAAACGAATTTTATCAACCACATGACCGAATCAAAGTCTACGTTTCACGTGTTGAAAACACATCAAAAGGCCCTCAAGTTTTTGTAAGCCGTAGTCATCCAGACTTATTACGTCGCTTATTTGAACAAGAAGTACCTGAAGTTTACGATGGACTAGTTGAAATCGTAAGTATTGCTCGTGAAGCAGGCGACCGTTCAAAAGTTGCTGTTCGTTCAAACGATGCAAATATTGATGCTGTTGGAACTTGTGTAGGACCTAAAGGCCAACGTGTTCAAGCAATTGTAAACGAACTAAAGGGTGAAAACATGGATATCGTTGAATGGAACGAAGATCCAGCAATTTTTATTGCGAATGCATTGAACCCAGCTCAAGTAATGGATGTCATTTTTGACGAAACAAATGCGAAAGCTTGTACAGTGGTTGTACCTGATTATCAATTATCTTTAGCAATTGGTAAACGTGGACAAAATGCTCGCTTAGCTGCAAAATTGACAAATCATAAAATTGACATCAAATCTGAATCAGATATGGCTGAGTTTTATGAAAAACGAGCAGAAAAAGAAGAAGTTGTAGAAGAAGTAGTTGAAGAACTCCATGATGAAGCAATCGTTGAATCAGACCTAACAGCTGATGAATACGAAGCAATGGCTTTTGAAGAAACTAAAGCAACTGAGAAAACAGATCAAGAAGCTTAATTGTAAGGAGGCAAACGAGATGAAACAAAGGAAAATTCCTTTACGCAAATCTGTGGTTTCGGGTGAAATGAAACCGAAAAAAGAAATGATTCGAGTGACCCGTTCAAAAGAAGGGGAAGTTTCAATTGATCCTACTGGAAAAATGCCTGGACGAGGCGCGTATGTCTCAATTGAGCCGGAAGAAGTGCAAAAAGCTTGGGATAAGCAAATCCTCGATCGAGTTCTCGAAGTAAAACTAACAGATGAATTTTATCAAGAACTATTAGATTATGTTACACACCAGAAAGCCCGAAAAGAGCTTTTCGGAAAATGAACACAGTAAACCGGCAAAAAGCCATGAATTTACTAGGACTTGCGATGCGTGCTGGGAAGTTAGTAACCGGTGAAGAGTTAACCATTGCAGATATTCGTCGCCAAAAGGCAAAGGTAGTGTTTGTTGCGACCGATGCTAGTGAGAACACAAGAAAAAAGATCAAAGACAAAAGTTCCTATTACAAAGTTCCTTGTTTTGAACTATTTTCAGAAGCTGAAATTACGCAAATGATTGGAAAACCACGAAAAGTCTTCGGCGTCTTAGATGCAGGGTTTGCGAAAAAAATCAAGGAGCTAATTGAAGGTTAGGAAGGTGATTACATGGGAAAAAAAAGAGTCTATGAATTAGCAAAAGAGCTCAATCAGTCTAGTAAAGTGATTGTCGAAAAAGCCCAAAAATTGGGGATCGACGTAAAGAACCATATGGGAACTTTAAATCGCGAAGATGAGAATAAATTGCAGCAAGCTTTCAAAAACCCAGTTGTACAAAAGCCAAACCAGAAACCAGTCAATCAAAAGCCAAATGATAAAACTCAAGAAAACACAAAAAATGTAACACAACAAAAAAATAAAAATAACCGCAACTATCAAGATCGCGGTCAAGGGAGCGGTCAAGTGAATCAAGGACAAAACAAATCATCCAACCAAAATAACCAAAACCGTCAAGGCGGAAATCAAAATCGTAACAACAATAACAATCGCGGAAAATTCAACAACAATAACCGCAATCGTTTTAACAAAAAAGGAAGAAAAGGGAAACAACAAACTTCAAATAAACCAGCTGTGCCACCACGTAAATTCCGTGAACTACCAGAAGTTCTAGAGTATACAGATGGCATGAACGTTGCAGATATCGCGAAAAAAATTCACCGTGAACCAGCGGAAATCATCAAAAAACTCTTTATGTTAGGTGTTATGGTCAATCAAAACCAAGCACTTGATAAAGATACAATCGAGTTATTAGCAACAGATTATGGTATGGAACCACAAGAAAAAGTACAAGTGGATATTGCCGATTTAGATAAATTCTTTGAACCAGAAGAATTGAATGAAGAAAATCTAGTTTCACGTCCACCAGTTGTCACAATTATGGGACACGTTGACCATGGTAAAACAACATTGTTAGATACTTTACGTCATTCACGTGTAACGAATGATGAAGCGGGTGGAATCACTCAACATATCGGTGCTTATCAAATTGATATCGACGGTAAACCAATCACTTTCTTGGATACACCAGGTCACGCGGCCTTTACAAGTATGCGTGCTCGTGGAGCAAGTATCACAGACATCACCATCTTGGTTGTTGCCGCTGATGATGGTGTAATGCCACAAACGGTTGAAGCTATCAACCATGCGAAAGCGGCAAATGTGCCAATTATCGTTGCTGTAAACAAAATTGATAAACCAGGTGCAAATCCACAACACGTTATGCAAGAATTAAGTGAATATGAACTTATTCCTGAAGCATGGGGTGGAGATACGATCTTCGTTGAAATCTCAGCAAAATTTGGTCAAAATATCGAAGAATTATTAGAAATGGTTCTATTAGTTTCTGAAGTAGAAGACTTGAAAGCTGACCCAACGCAACGCGCAATTGGTACAGTTATCGAAGCACGTTTAGATAAAGGTAAGGGACCAATCTCTACTTTACTTGTTCAACAAGGAACATTACATGTAGGAGACCCAATCGTTGTCGGAAATACTTATGGACGTGTTCGTGTGATGGTCAACGACTTAGGTCGACGTGAAAAAAATGCGGGTCCAGCAACACCAGTTGAAATCACTGGCTTGAACGATGTGCCACAAGCTGGAGATCACTTTGTTGTCTTTGAAGACGAAAAAACGGCTCGTGCAGCTGGTGAAGAACGTGCAAAACGTGCAGTTGTTGAACACCGTGCTGCTACAAGTCGCGTAACCTTAGACAACTTGTTTGAAAGCCTTAAAGAAGGCGAATTGAAAGAAGTTAATGTCATTATCAAAGCTGACGTACAAGGTTCTGCAGAAGCTTTAGCTGCTTCATTGAAGAAAATTGATGTCGAAGGCGTTCGCGTAAAAATCGTGCATGCTGCTGTTGGCGCAATCAATGAAAGTGATGTTACTTTGGCTGCTGCAAGTAACGCAATCATCATCGGTTTTAACGTACGTCCTACACCACAAGCGAAGAGTCAAGCTGATTCAGAAGAAGTAGATATTCGCTTACACCGAATCATTTATAAAGCAATCGAAGAAATTGAAACAGCGATGAAAGGGATGCTTGATCCTGAATTTGAAGAAAAAATCACTGGTCAAATGATCATTCGTGAAACCTTCAAAGTTTCAAAAGTTGGAACGATTGCTGGTGCGTATGTGACTGAAGGATTCATCCGCAGAGATAGTGGCGTTCGTGTCATTCGTGACGGAATCGTTATCTACGAAGGTCAATTAGCTAGCTTGAAACGTTTTAAAGATGACGTTAAAGAAGTTAAAATGGGATTTGAATGTGGCGCAATGATCGAAAAATTCAATGACATCAAAGTTGATGACATCATTGAAGGATTCATCATGGAAGAAGTTAAAAACGACTAATAAAAATAAAGGAGGCCGCTCATTATGGCTAACTATCGTGACCGTCGAGTCGGTCAAGAAATTTTAAAAGAAGTCAATGATATTTTACGTAAAAAAGTTCGTGATCCTCGAGTTGAAAACGTGACGATCACTGATGTACATGTAACAGGTGATTTACAACAAGCAACCATCTATTACAGCATCTTATCTGATCTTGCTTCAGATAAGAAAAAAGCACAAGAAGGCTTGAGTAAGGCAAGTGGTTTAATCCGTCGTGAATTAGGTCATAACTTAAGTATTTACAAGACACCTGAGCTAATCTTTGAATTAGATGAGTCTGTTGGTTATGGTAACCACATCGATGAGCTGTTGCGTAATTTGAATAAGGACTAACAAAAAAAGCATCCATTCCTATCAAGGAAAATATGGATGCTTTTTTGCTTGAATAAAAAAATAAAAATTTATTGACAAAATTATTGGACAAGGAGTTCCTATGTTATAATAAACAAAAATACGCTCTTTGAAATAAAAATATTCAAATTATGAGCATTCAAACTGAAGTTTTGCTATGAACGAATAGTGCGATTACGGAACCTCAAAAAATTTTATCCGAGGTTTTAGAGCTATGTTGTTTTGAATGCCTCCAAAACTCCCGGGCCGTAAAGTTTAGTGATTAGTTGAGTTTTAGAGCTATGCTGTTTTGAATGCCTCCAAAACAAATGTGAACATTCTTGATTTCATCTTCGTGTTTTAGAGCTATGCTGTTTTGAATGTAAAGCTACCGAGTTTTGATCATTATCCAAATAATTTAAGACAACTTAACCAAAACATTACTCATGTATCGAGTAATGTTTTTTTGTTATAATGAGTTGAATGGGACAAAAAGTTCCCAGAAATTTTTATATTTTTTGAATGGGTTTCTTTTTAAAAAAAGAAAAAAGGATGTGGGGATAATGAAAAGAGTAATTGGGTTAAGTATGGTTGGTTTGACTTTGTTTCTTGCTTCATGCGGGAAAACGGAGCAAACTACTTCAAATGAAACTTCACAGTCAATGATTCAAACGAGTGAAACGACAGCAATGACTACTTCTGAAGTGACAACAAGCGATTCAAAAACGGCAACAAGTATCAAAGAAACGAACACAACCGTAACGACAACACAAGCAAGTTCAACAGATCAAAACACAAATACCTCAGCAGCAACAGTTACAGATTCATCAACAAATGTAACGAATGAACCTACATTTACACCAGAACAAAAGCAAGCGTTAGATGCTATTTATGCAAAGTATCCTGAGTATAAGGATTCAGATATTGCTTTTATCTTTTGGCAAATGATTGATGATGATTATCTTTTCAAAGCTTATAGTCTTTCTATGATTGAACAAGGCGGTTCAGGTACATTGACCTTTTTCCGAGTATCACCGACAGGAGAAGTGCAAGAAACAGATCCTAGTGGAAACCCGTATTAAGAAAATAATTTGAGAAAATTAAAAACGGCAAGTCTCATTAGTTGAGAGACTTGCCGTTTTTTTTGCACGAAGATCAAAACTCTTCGTTTGTCTTGGGGAAGACATATTTAATTGCCTGAAAGCCACCCATATAACCAATCAAAGGGTGCAAAGAAAATATTTTCCATCTGATCCCTCCTTTTGTATAAAAAAAGAATAACACGGATTCTATTTACACCCCGATGAATTTTGTTACGTTTGTGTATCCTAGATGTAAAAATCGTTGGAGTTGGAATCAAAAATGTAGTATTCATTCTTGCTGTGTTATAATAAATCAGTTGAATCAAAAAGAAATGGAGAGCAGAAATGGAAGGGCTATTACCGTTATGGAAAGAACGTGGGATGACAAGTCATGACTGCGTATTTAAATTAAGGAAAATATTACATACCAAAAAAATCGGGCACGGTGGAACGCTAGACCCAGATGTAGATGGTGTGTTACCAATCTGTATTGGAAAAGCAACAAAAGTGATTGAATATTTAACTGATTCTGGAAAAACCTACCAAGGCGAAATTACGTTGGGATTCAGTACGACAACGGAAGACAAGTCTGGTGAAGTGGTTGAAGAACAAGCAGTAACAGAACGTATCTCAGAAGAAAAAATCGATCAAATCATGGCTTCTTTTATTGGGGAGATCACGCAAATTCCGCCAATGTATTCGGCGGTGAAGGTCAATGGCAAACGACTTTACGAATACGCACGTAATAATGAAATAGTTGAACGTCCAAGTAGAAAAGCTCAAATTTATCGTTTTGAACGCACGAGTGAATTAAACTGGGATCAAGAAAACGGGTTGTTATCATGGCATTTTGAAGTTGAGTGTGGTAAAGGAACCTATGTGCGAACACTTGCTGTTGATACAGGGAAAAAACTAGGTTTTCCTGCTCATATGTCAGATTTGACAAGGACAGCAAGTGCAGGAATGAATCAAAAACAAGCAATCACTTTGGCACAGGTAGCTGAATATATGGCAAACGGAACTATTTCTGAGTATCTATTACCGATCGAGGCAGGGGTTACGAAGTTTCCACGAGTAGATATCAGTGAAGCTGTTTGGCAAAAAGTTAAGAATGGTATGCGTTTGGATTACAAAGTCTTTGGCTTATCAACGATGCCAGACCAAGAAATTGCTTTGTTTTATCAAGATAAAGTTGTTAGTATCTATCAACCTAATCCAAAGGAAAAAGATAAATTAAAACCAAGTAAAGTGTTAAGAAATGAGGTATAACTGATGGAAATTATCAAGATTCGTCATCCTTATCAAAAAAATCAAATTCCAGCAGAGGAAGTAGTGCTTGTCTTAGGATTTTTTGACGGGGTACATTTAGGCCATCAAAAAGTAGTTGAAACTGGTCGAAAAATCGCTGACCAAGAAGGTTTGAAATTAGCTTTGATGACGTTCAATCAACATCCTTCAATTGTGTTTAAAAAAATCGATCCAGCAAGTGTTAAGTATTTAACTACCTTAGAACAAAAAGAAGAGAAAATGGCTGCACTGGGTGTGGATTTTCTATATGAGATCGACTTTACTTCTGCTTTTGCACATTTGGCACCTCAAGAGTTTGTTGATCAATACATTGTTGGTTTACATGCTAAGTATGCTGTTTCTGGGTTTGATTATACGTATGGACCAAAAGATATTGCGGATGTGGAACATCTTCCTGAATATGCAAAAAATCGTTTTGAAGTTGTGACGGTCCAAAAAGAAATTGAAGCTGGTGAAAAAATCAGTTCTACACGTATTCGTCAATTGTTGGACGCAGGTGATGTGACAGAAGTAACCAAACTTTTAGGTAGTGTCTACGAAATTGAAGGTGTCGTGGTTCATGGTGATGCTCGCGGGCGTTTGTTAGGTTTTCCAACGGCAAATGTAAAAGTCAAAGGAACTGTTCATTTACCTAGAGAAGGTGTCTACGTTTCTGAAATCAAGGTTGGTGAAAACTGGTATCCAGCGATGGGTTCAATTGGTCATAATGATACATTTGGTGAGGGGCGAGAGCTAACTGTTGAATTATTTATTTTAGACTTTAGTCAAGATATTTATGGCGAGCATGTAGCCGTTCGCTGGAATAAATTTTTGCGAGATCAAGTAAAGTTTACGAATGTAGATGATTTGATTACGCAATTGAAAAAAGATGAAGCTGATACAGCTGCTTATTTTAAAAAATAAAGAGGAGTCAATAGAGGCTGTGATAGAAGTAATCGGCTTATTTAATAAATTACTTCAAGAACATCGTTTATTCAGAAATAAGGAGTGTGGCAAAAAATTATGTCACACTCTCTTAATTTCTCAAGATTTCGTTGACTGCAACAGGAAAAAACTTGAAAGTCCTTCCCTTTGCTTCTTTTTCAAAATCCTAGTATAATAAGCATGTTTTTTTGAATTGGAATGAAGAGAGAACGGAGATAAATAATGATGAACAATTTTTGGGCAGAATTACCAAAGCCCTTTTTTATTTTAGCACCAATGGAAGATGTGACAGATGTTGTTTTTCGCCATGTTGTTCAAGCGGCAGGCGCACCAGATGTCTTCTTTACAGAATTTACTAATTCGGACAGTTATTGCCATCCAGATGGTAGACAAAGTGTTCGAGGCCGTTTGACTTTTACTGAAGATGAGCAGCCAATGGTGGCTCATATTTGGGGGGACAAACCAGAATTTTTCCGCGAGATGAGTCTTGGCTTGGCAGAAATGGGTTTTAAGGGAATTGACTTGAATATGGGCTGTCCCGTTCCTAATGTGGCCGGTCATGGGAAAGGGAGCGGACTGATTTTACGTCCTGAAGTTGCGGCAGAGCTAATTGAAGCTGCTAAAGCAGGTGGACTCCCTGTCAGCGTAAAAACAAGGCTCGGATATAAAGATATAGCAGAAATGGAAAATTGGTTAGCGCATGTCTTAGCACAAGATATTGCAAATCTGTCAATTCACTTAAGAACGCGCGACGAAATGAGTAAAGTAGATGCGCACTGGGATTTGATTCCGCAAGTGTTAGCCATTCGAGATCGAGTGGCGCCACAAACATTGATAACTATCAATGGGGATATTCCTGACCGTCAGACTGGACTTCGATTAGCTGAAGAATATGGGGTAGACGGGGTCATGATTGGCAGGGGAATTTTCAAAAATCCATATGCTTTTGAAAAAGAACCTAGAGAACACTCTTCAAAAGAACTGCTTGATTTATTGCATTTACAATTAGACTTGCAAGATCAGTATGCGGAATTGGTTCCGCGTTCGATAGTTGGTTTGCATCGTTTCTTTAAGATATATGTTAAAGGATTTCCAGGTGCTAGTGATTTGCGTGCGCAATTGATGAATACGAAGACGACGGATGAGGTTCGAGAAATACTGAAAGATTTTGAATAAGGTTGTGGCGCAAAGCGAACAGCTCCGAAAAAAATAATGAGCAACTGACAAAAATAGCTTTTCATATTTTTGAACAGTTATGAATTATTTCGAGGAGTTGCTTTGGGAACACCGTAAATAGAGGTTGTGGCGCAAAGCGAACAGCTCCGAAAAAGAATAACTAACAAAAATAGTATTCCCTGTTATCGGAGTTGCGCCACTTATTTTTAAATCATTCACCTAACTGAAAGATGGCCGTTAACGATAGAGGTATGGCATTGACGTGCCATACCTTTTTTGTATCCACATATAAAAAAAATTTATCATGACCCTTGGTTTTGACTATAGCTGAAAGTGACGACTATACTTTTGCATGTAGTAAAACTTAGGAGGAATTTTTTATGCTTACAGGATTAAATTTATTGAACAATCCATTTTTAAACAAAGGAACAGCATTTACGAAAGAAGAACGCGCAAAATTTGGTCTTACAGGGATGCTTCCCAGTACAGTTCAAACATTAGAACAACAATCCGTTCAAGCTTATGGTCAATACTTAAGCAAACCATCTGATTTAGAAAAACGAATTTTCTTAATGAACTTATTTAATACCAATCGTACACTTTTCTATAAATTGATGGGTGAACATTTAGTTGAGTTTATGCCAGTTGTTTATGATCCAGTAGTCGCTGACTCAATTGAACAATACAATGAAATTTTCTTGAAACCACAAGACGCAGCTTTTCTTTCAATCGATGATCCAGAAAGTATAAAAGCAAGTCTAAAAAATGCTGCTGATGGTCGAGATATTCGTCTAATTGTTGTGACTGATGCAGAAGGAATTTTAGGTATGGGTGATTGGGGCGTCAACGGTGTCGATATTGCGATCGGAAAATTAATGGTTTACACTGCAGCCGCTGGAATCAATCCGGCACAAGTGTTGCCAGTGTCTATTGACGCAGGAACAAATAACCAAGAATTATTAAACGATCCACTATATCTAGGAAATCGTCATGAACGCATTGAAGGGGAAACTTATTATCAATTTGTTGATCAATTCGTAAATGCGGCAACAGAATTATTCCCTGAATTATTATTGCATTGGGAAGATTTTGGTCGTGGAAATGCAGCCACTATTTTAGAAAAATATCAAGATCAAATCACTACATTCAATGATGATATCCAAGGAACAGGGATCGTTGTTTTAGCTGGTGTATTAGGTGGATTGAATATTTCTGGTGAAGCATTGAAAGACCAAACGATTTTAACATTTGGTGCCGGAACTGCTGGTGTTGGGATTGCAAATATTCTTTTAGATGAAATGATTCGTCAAGGTGTTCCAGAAGAAGAAGCACGCAACCATTTTTACCAAGTGGACAAACAAGGTTTACTCTTTACAGACACAGAAGGACTAACGCCAGGACAAATTCCTTTTGCACGAACTCGTGACGAATTTGAAAATGCAGCAGAATTGACTAATTTAACTGCAGTGGTAAAAGCAATCCACCCAACAATCATGATTGGTACATCAACACAACCGGGGGCCTTTACGGAAGAAATCGTTAAAGAAATGGCTGCTCATACAGAACGCCCAATCATTATGCCTTTGTCAAATCCAACAAAACTTGCTGAAGCAAAAGCGCAAGATTTAATTACATGGACAGATGGAAAAGCTTTAGTAGGGACTGGGATTCCTGCAGCCGATGTTGAATATCAAGGTGTTACTTACCAAATTGGTCAAGCAAACAATGCATTGATGTATCCAGGGCTTGGACTAGGTTTGATTGCTTCAACTGCAACACGTGTGAATGCAGAAATTATTTCTCAAGCAAGCCGTGCCTTGGGCGGAATCGTTGATGTGACTCAACCGGGTGCATCAATTTTACCTCCTGTTGCAAAAATTACTGAATTTTCTCAAATTATTGCAGAAACAGTTGCCAAATCAGTGGTAGAACAAGGGTTAAACCGTGAAGAAATCACAGACATCAAAACTGCTGTGGCAGATGCTAAATGGGTACCAGAGTACACAGAATTAGTAGCAGAATAATTAGAAATAGGTGTGTGCAAGATTGTAAGAAAAGCAGGTAGTTCAACGAAGCTGTTCTGTTTTTCTTACGGGTTGCTTAAGGAGAAAGGATCTGTAAGTATGGTACAAAAAGCAACAGCTGATTCAGCGGTTGAAGACGAAAAAAAGACGAGTATTTGGTCAACAAAAATTAGTGGTATCAGTTTGCCCTTATATTTAATCATGGTTGCCGTATTGATCGTCGCAATGGCGTTAGGAAAATTACCGACAAACATGATTGGTCCAATTGCTGTATTAGTTATTTTAGGGAATTTATTTCATTTCATTGGTTCCAAACTTCCAATTGTGAAAAGTTATCTTGGTGGTGGCTCTGTTTTTGCTATTTTTGCATCAGCAGCTATCGCAACTTTTGGTATTTTACCTGAGTATGTGGTTCATGCAACGGAGAATTTTGTCAATAATATGGGCTTTTTAGATTTTTATATTGCCGCGTTGATTACTGGTAGTATTTTAGGAATGAATCGTAATTTATTGATGAAAGCTTCTGTCCGTTTTATTCCAGTCGCATTGATTTCAATGGTCGCTTCCTTTTTTGCAGTCGGCTTAGTAGGAATGTTGATTGGCAATGGTTTTGCTGACTCAGTATTGTATGTTTCGCTTCCTGCGATGGCTGGTGGTGTTGGTGCGGGTGCTGTGCCGTTATCCAGTATTTATGCCAATGTTTTAGGGACAGATGCTTCGGCAATTATTTCTCGTTTGATTCCGGCAACAGCGATGACCAATGTGCTAGCCATTATTGGTGCAGCTTTGGTAGCACGCGCTGGACAATCAATGCCTAAAATCAACGGAAATGGAAAACTAATGGAAAAAGGTGACCTTGGCGATGGAAAACCTCGTACAGTGAAACCAAATATTTCTCAATTGGGTGTAGGATTGATGGTTTCAATCACCTTTTTCATTCTTGGCCAAATTTGTAATTACTTTGTTCCAAAAGTTCATGCGTATGCGTTTATGATCATTATCGTTGTCATTTGTAAAATTACGAATATCTTGCCTGAATATTATGAAGATGCAGCTATTATGTTTAATAACTTAATTGTGAAAAACTTGACCGCGGCTGTTCTTGCGGGTATCGGGATTGCGCTTTTGAATTTAAATGTACTAGCCTCTGCATTAACTTGGCAGTTTGTGGTACTTTGTTTAACAAGTGTCATTGTTATTTCATTAGTATCTGGCTTTGTTGGTCGATTATTTGGACTTTATCCAATCGAGTCTTCCATCACAGCAGGACTATGTAATAATTCAATGGGCGGTACCGGTAATGTTGCGGTACTTTCTGCTGCGAATCGAATGGAACTCATTGCATTTGCTCAAATGGGGAATCGTTTAGGTGGAGCAATTGTCTTGATTATCTCAGGATTTTTGATGCAGTTGCTTTCATAAGAAAAAACTTACGGATCATGTTGTCATTCACATGATCCGTAAGTTTTTTTATCTACTTAAATGAGGAAAATTCGGCAAAGTAAAGATGAACTAGAAAAAACGAAGGGGATTAAATGGCTATTTGGTACAAGAATATGTACTAGCCTCCTACGCATAAACGGATAACTATCTCTAGTCCTCTCATTTCTTGCTTTAAACGATAGTAATTCAAGTTGCCAAAGTTACCAACTACATATTTATCACATCAATGAACAGTCACAATAAATAGGAAAGAATATTTAATGAAAGTAACGTCAGCAAATCATTGAAGACCAGATGAAGAAGTGATAGAATGATTTTTTGATTACCTGAACAAACACACAGAAAATTGAAACTGTCTAATTAAATACATTGTCGCTTATCTCTCGAAAAGTAAGAAACTTTTTCGAGAGATCGTTGTTTTTAAGTAGAAACCAAACAAATTTTTCGATTGTGGAAGGCGAAACATTTGTAAAACAGTTGAGAAACCGGCAAAATCATATAAAACACTTGATTTTTTGAATATACAAGGAGGCAAAGAGATGAAACCTAAAATTACCCGAGAAGAAGTAGAACAATTACTAGTCTCCGATGCATATTTTGAGAAAAAAAACTATGTGCTAAAATTTTTACAAACGATAGTTGCCATTATTGGCTGGATTTGCGTGATACTACCTTTTATTTGGTTATTGTTACCGTTTATTTCCCCAAAAAAAGCATGGAAGAATCATTTAGTTGTTTATAAGGATGAGTTACAAACTTTAAAATTTTTAGTTGTTTTTTTGAGTATCATGTTTGTTATGATTGCGATAGTTTACATTGGATTGACGCTACGAAATAATTTTCATTTTAAAAATCTTTTGCACAAAAAGATCCAATATGATGAAGAGCGCTTAGAGAAAAGGCGACACTTACTAAACAAAGCGTTTGATGAACGGTTTGGACCCGAAGAAGTTCGCAAAGAAGTGTGTAGTTATTCCGTAAAAGAAGAGCAAAACTTAGATACAGATTTTGTACGCAACCTTTATAAGAAAGGAGGTGTGGAGCTATGATGACTTTTTTTCAAACTGGTAATCATGTATTCGATACCCTTTTAACAATCATATTTTTGTTTCTAGTTACGTATCCAATTATTGGCGGGTTTTCTTGGTTTATCGGTGTTTTATGTTATACTTTTTTTTTTTAATATAAACAAAAAGAGTGGATTTATATTCCGGTTTAAGTTGCGCCATTTATTAACATCCTTG
>NZ_JAFLWA010000025.1 GCF_017316125.1 Enterococcus sp. DIV0660C
GGATGGTTTTTTGTTGTTTAAAATAAATTTATTTGATTACTCTTAAATTTCCCATATATGGCACTAAGACTTCAGGAATAGTTACTGAGCCATCTTCATTTTGATAATTTTCTAAGATTGCTGCGACTGTGCGGCCAACAGCTAAACCAGAACCATTCAATGTATGTGCATAATGAATTTTTCCATCTTCATCGCGGTAGCGAATCATTGCTCGACGTGCTTGGAAATCTTCACAATTTGAACATGAACTGATTTCACGGAAAGTATCTTGTGCAGGAATCCAAACTTCTAAATCATAAGTTTTAGCAGCAGAGAAGCCCATGTCCCCTGTTGATAAAGCAACGACACGATAGGGTAAGTTCAATTTTTGCAAAATATCTTCAGCATCATTAGTCATTTTTTCTAGTTCTTCATAAGAATGTTCAGCATCAGAAAACTTAACCATTTCGACTTTGTTAAATTGATGCAAGCGAATCAAACCACGAGTATCTCTACCAGCACTGCCAGCTTCTGAACGAAAAGCAGGGCTAAGAGCGGTAAAGCGAATTGGCAAATCTTTTCCATTTAAAATTTCATCATTGTAATAGTTAGTTAAAGGAACCTCTGCAGTAGGAATCAATGTTAAATCAGTATTTTCCAATTGGAATACATCTTCTTTAAATTTTGGAAATTGACCTGTCCCAAACATTGCACGACTGTTAACGATGTATGGAGTAATCATTTCAGTATAGCCGTGCTCATAAATATGTTGGTCTAGCATAAAATTATATACCGCACGTTCTAGACGCGCGCCTAACCCTTTGTAATAAACAAAACGACTTCCTGAAACTTTCGCGCCACGTTCAAAATCTAAAATATCAAGATTTTCTGCGATTTCCCAGTGTGGTTTAGGTTCAAAAGAAAAGTTTCGTGGATTGCTCCAACGACGAACTTCGACATTATCCTCTTCATCTTTTCCAATTGGGACTGATTCATTAGGTAAATTTGGTAAGGTAGTAGCAATCTGAGTAAGTTTTTCATCAACATCAGCAATTTCTGTATCTAAGGCTTTGATGTTACCACCAACTTCTTTCATTTCTGAAATTTTTGCAGAAGCATCTTCTTTATTACGTTTTAGTTGCGCAATTTCTGCAGAAACATCATTTCGATATTTTTTTAATTCCTCACTTTTTACAAGCAAATTACGACGACTTTCATCTAATTCCATAAATTCAGCCAAAGTTTCTTTTTTTACGCCACGTGTCATTAATTTTTCTTGGACTGAGTCAAAGTTCTGACGCATCATTTTCACATCTAACATTACTAATTCCTCCTTTATAAATAAAAAAAGACTATTTGTTCCCAAAAAATCTTGGGACGAAATAGTCTTGTATTCGCGGTACCACCCGAGTTCAGCATCAATGGCTGCTCTTGTTTACAGATAACGGCTGCTAACCGGCTTTTTTTATTTCAAAAAGCACACATTATAGAACTGGAACTTCCAAATTATTTTTTACTGATTTGCAGCGACCATCAGCTCTCTGTAAAAAAATAAAGTGTACTGGGTTCAGTGTTTAGTATTCACTAATTGACTTAAGAATATCGAAAAATAGGATATTCGTCAACTGATTATTTTTTGTCTTGAGGAAGTTTACTATTTTTTTTCAAAGGTAGGTGCATAATAAATGAAGTCCAACTTTGATCTGATTTTGCATAAATGTAGCCGCCATGTAATGCAACGATACTTTGAGCAATTGCTAGCCCAAGTCCTGTTCCACCAGTTGCTTGTGATCGAGATTCTTCCACTCGATAAAAACGGTCAAACAAATTATCAAGCGATTGTTTTGGAATCATTGCACCATTATTTTTAACGACAGCTACAACTTCTGTTCCAATACGCTCGACTTCAATAATAATCTTTGTAGCTCCTTTACCGTACTTCAAAGCATTTGTAATTAAATTATTAAAGACACGAACCAATTTTTCTGTGTCTCCATCCATAATCAAAGAAGACTCTTTAGATTGGACAAGTATTTGGATATTTTTTTTGGCCGCTTCCAACTCAAAGTCAGCAGCAAGTTGTTCGATTAATTGAATTAAATCAAATGCTGAAAAGTTAACAGGTACAGCAGGCTGTCGTACTTTTGTATATTCAAAAAGATCTTCAACTAAAGACTTCATTTGTTTCGCCTTTACATAAGCAGTATGTGTGTACTTCAAAAGATCTTCTTGAGAATGATATTGTCCATCTTCGATCAAACCTAAGTAGCCAATAATGGATGTTAGTGGGGTACGAATATCATGGCTTACATTTGTAATTAGTTCATCCTTTGATTTTTCAATTTTTCGTTCATCTTCAATAGCGGCGACAGTACTATCTACTAATCCATTGATACTAGTGACAACTCTACTAAGATCTCCACTGAGTTCAAAAGGGATTCGGTGATCATAGTTGCCATTAGCAATGAAATGCAGTTCACTAATAATATGACGTAACTGCATTTGCCGATAGCGACGAATCAAGCGCCAGTATAAAACTGCTATATCTAATAGTAAGAAAAGCGGAATAATAAAATTCCTACCATTCCAAAAAAGGTCAGATCCAAGTCGTTGAGCAAAAATATTTTTGGAGTCCCAAATTGCATTTGTGAGAGAAGGGGAGCTGTTAATGACAGAACTAATTACTACTAAAATAGCAACATTTAATAGAAGTAAAAGAATAACTGTGATGATTCCTTCTGCTAAAAGTTCACTAATTTCTTTGGAGGTTAAAATGATACGTCGGCGCTTTTCTTTTCCTACGCTCTTATCTTGCGTCAATTTTATATCCAACCCCCCAAACAGTTTGAATGACTTTTTCTCCACCTGTAGCTTCTTCAATCTTATCCCGTAAATGGCTCACATGTACCATAACTGTTTTTGCTGAGACAATACTTTCTTGTTTCCAAACACGTTCAAAAATTTCATCCGCACTAAAAACACGATTTGGATGACTTGCTAAAAGATATAAAATTCCAAATTCTAGAGCAGTTAATTGGATTTCTTTCCCGTCAATTGTTTTTACCTCATGAGAGTCTTTATTGATTATCAACGAGTTTACTTCTAGTACATCTGGTTGTTCAGCAGTTATTTGCATTTTTGTACGACGTAGTAAAGATTTTACACGCGCCATAACTTCCAATGGATTAAATGGTTTAGTTACGTAATCATCTGCACCAGCAACCAATCCTTTGATTTTATCCATATCAGTTGTTTTTGCTGTTAACATGATAATTGGAATTTGAGATTCTTTCCGTAATTCTTTCACAACTTGCATCCCGTCCATTTCAGGCATCATGATATCTAAAATAAGTAGTTCAATATCTGGAATGGTTCTGATTTTTGATAGTGCTTCTTTTCCATCATAAGCTTTTACCGCTTCGTATCCTTCATTGTGTACATAGATACTCAATAACTCTACAATTTCTTTATCGTCATCTGCAATTAAAATTTTCATATAGTGAATCCTCCAGAATATAAGTATGTTTACCATTATTCTAGCAAAAAAAAGCAGAAATAGATAAAAGCAACACTTTGTTAACAAAAAATTTAGAAGAAATCACTGTAAATCAAATATAATAAAAAAAACTGAACAATTTTTCAGATATAACATATAATTGAGCAAAAATAGTGTAAAAAGCGAATGAATTTAAAACAGAATTAAAGAATAATCGATCTTGCTATAAATGTTGTCAAAACAGCTTTTTTCTTGTTGACTTTAGAATTTTAAGTTGGTATATTATTATTTGTTCAACAGAGTTGTCGTAATTTTGTTGAGTAATTGTTAAATAAGTTATTGACATGTGAATTGTCACGTGATAAGATAACTGAGTCGTTTAGAAAGAACCTCTTATGAAGCTTGATTTCATCAAGAAAAACTTCAAAAAAGTTCTTGACAAATAACAGACGATGCGATATGATAAATGAGTTGCTGAAAGATTTCTTAAACGGAATCGAAAAAAACTTTTTCAAAAAAGAGTTGACATTCAAACGTCGCTCTGATATGATATAAAAGTTGCTACGGCAATTCAAGTAGACCTTTGAAAACTGAACAAAGTAAGACAAACCAAATGTGTAGGGCGTCTTGATTCAATTCAAGACAACAAACATTTTTAAACAGCAAGCAATATGCTAGCAAACAAATTGAGCTTAACAATCGAAAGATTGTTCTAACTTTTATTATGAGAGTTTGATCCTGGCTCAGGACGAACGCTGGCGGCGTGCCTAATACATGCAAGTCGTACGCTTTTTCTTTCACCGGAGCTTGCTCCACCGAAAGAAAAGGAGTGGCGAACGGGTGAGTAACACGTGGGTAACCTGCCCATCAGAAGGGGATAACACTTGGAAACAGGTGCTAATACCGTATAACAATCGAAACCGCATGGTTTTGATTTGAAAGGCGCTTTCGGGTGTCGCTGATGGATGGACCCGCGGTGCATTAGCTAGTTGGTGAGGTAACGGCTCACCAAGGCCACGATGCATAGCCGACCTGAGAGGGTGATCGGCCACATTGGGACTGAGACACGGCCCAAACTCCTACGGGAGGCAGCAGTAGGGAATCTTCGGCAATGGACGAAAGTCTGACCGAGCAACGCCGCGTGAGTGAAGAAGGTTTTCGGATCGTAAAACTCTGTTGTTAGAGAAGAACAAGGATGAGAGTAACTGTTCATCCCTTGACGGTATCTAACCAGAAAGCCACGGCTAACTACGTGCCAGCAGCCGCGGTAATACGTAGGTGGCAAGCGTTGTCCGGATTTATTGGGCGTAAAGCGAGCGCAGGCGGTTTCTTAAGTCTGATGTGAAAGCCCCCGGCTCAACCGGGGAGGGTCATTGGAAACTGGGAGACTTGAGTGCAGAAGAGGAGAGTGGAATTCCATGTGTAGCGGTGAAATGCGTAGATATATGGAGGAACACCAGTGGCGAAGGCGACTCTCTGGTCTGTAACTGACGCTGAGGCTCGAAAGCGTGGGGAGCAAACAGGATTAGATACCCTGGTAGTCCACGCCGTAAACGATGAGTGCTAAGTGTTGGAGGGTTTCCGCCCTTCAGTGCTGCAGCTAACGCATTAAGCACTCCGCCTGGGGAGTACGACCGCAAGGTTGAAACTCAAAGGAATTGACGGGGGCCCGCACAAGCGGTGGAGCATGTGGTTTAATTCGAAGCAACGCGAAGAACCTTACCAGGTCTTGACATCCTTTGACCACTCTAGAGATAGAGCTTCCCCTTCGGGGGCAAAGTGACAGGTGGTGCATGGTTGTCGTCAGCTCGTGTCGTGAGATGTTGGGTTAAGTCCCGCAACGAGCGCAACCCTTATTGTTAGTTGCCATCATTAAGTTGGGCACTCTAGCAAGACTGCCGGTGACAAACCGGAGGAAGGTGGGGATGACGTCAAATCATCATGCCCCTTATGACCTGGGCTACACACGTGCTACAATGGGAAGTACAACGAGTTGCGAAGTCGCGAGGCTAAGCTAATCTCTTAAAGCTTCTCTCAGTTCGGATTGTAGGCTGCAACTCGCCTACATGAAGCCGGAATCGCTAGTAATCGCGGATCAGCACGCCGCGGTGAATACGTTCCCGGGCCTTGTACACACCGCCCGTCACACCACGAAAGTTTGTAACACCCGAAGTCGGTGAGGTAACCTTTTGGAGCCAGC
This sequence comes from Enterococcus sp. DIV0660C, assembly GCF_017316125.1. Lineage (GTDB taxonomy): Bacteria > Bacillota > Bacilli > Lactobacillales > Enterococcaceae > Enterococcus_B. The sequence goes on from NZ_JAFLWA010000025.1 coordinate 5,676, forward strand.
CGCCTAAGGTGGGATAGATGATTGGGGTGAAGTCGTAACAAGGTAGCCGTATCGGAAGGTGCGGCTGGATCACCTCCTTTCTAAGGAATATTACGGAGACTACACAGGTTTGTCATTATTACTTTGTTCAGTTTTGAGAGGTTTACTCTTATTATTTTTAATACTTGGGGCCTTAGCTCAGCTGGGAGAGCGCCTGCTTTGCACGCAGGAGGTCAGCGGTTCGATCCCGCTAGGCTCCATTAACAACATTAGTTGTTAATTTTGTTCATTGGGGGAGGGATAGGGGGGGTAGGGGGAGAACGGGGGGAGAGGGCAGCGGGTAAGGGGTTTTGGGAGGGGGGGAATTGGGGAGGGGGGGGTACAGGGGTCTAGTGTTAGAAATGAAGTCAAAACCCAACCGTAAGGTTGATAAGGTTAAGTGAATAAGGGCGCACGGTGGATGCCTTGGCACTAGGAGCCGATGAAGTACGGGACTA
>NZ_JAFLWA010000026.1 GCF_017316125.1 Enterococcus sp. DIV0660C
ATTGCTCATGGCTAGCTTTTTTATACAAAGTAAAAACCCACGACGCCTATCGTGGGTTTTGCTTTTAATCATTATTCTTTTTGGTATCTTTTGTTTTGGAAGTTGTACGTGCATAGGCAGAAGCAGTTTTCCAATAATCCGTATAATTTTCATCTGTTCCACCAATACCAAATTTAAAGGTGCTCTTTTCTGGTTCATTTTTTGCCCAAAGAGATTCAACCGTATTACTTGGTGTTTGGATCGAACGTTTATTGACTGTAACTTTTCCAGGAAGTTGACCAGTAAAGGAAGCAACTTTTTCTTTTTTGACATCAGAGGAAAGTTCAAATTTTTCTTGTGTTGCAAAAACAGTTGGATTCGTTTGATAGACACGATTGATTAAATAAGCTAAATAGTTTGCGGAACGTTTTCCGGCTTGATTGTCCATTGGAGTGTTATCATCGTGTCCAGACCAACTGCTAATTGTAATCGATGGTGTTGAAACAATTAACCAAGAATCACGATATTCGTTGGTTGAACCAGTTTTTCCAACCCAATCAGCATTCCCTAACGTGCCATCTAGATTTGTAATCACTTCTTTAAATGGTGTAGTGATTTTTTGATCTAATACACTACGCATTAAGTTATTCATAATTGAAGCGGCTGCTTCTGAATAGACACGTACCGGCTTTTCTTCATGTTTGTAAATAACATTTCCTTCGTTATCTGTGATTGAATCAATCAGATAACCTTCTTGATACACACCATTATTAGCTAATGTTTGAAATCCATTTGTTTGCTGAAGGGTGGTCACTTCTACAGTTCCTAATGGTGCAGATTCAACACCCCAGTTATCATTTTTCGGATAGTTCATCTTAGCTAAATAGTTATCATAAGCAGATTGTTTTGATCCACCTGAATCAAGTACATTTTGATACAAATGATAGGCAGGTATGTTATTTGACCAGTCTAAAGACTCACGAATCGTTTGGAAGGTATTGAGGTGTTGATTGGTTGCATTCACAATTTCCTCGCCAGAATTTGCGCCTTCTTTCCAAGTCGTCGTGTAGTTAGAAATTCGTGATTCGGAACCAACTAAGCCCATATCAATCGCGGGGCCATAAACCAATACTGGCTTGATTGAAGAACCAGCTTGGCGCATCATATCGAAGGCGTGATTATTTTGGCTTTGAGTGTAATCACGACTGCCAACGAAACCATAAATTCGACCCGTTCGATTGTCCATTAACACATTCCCAGTTTCGACACGAGTACCGGAAACGTCATCTAATAAATAACCATAATTTGCAACTGCATCCTGCATAGCTGCATAAATATCTTTATCAATGGTTGAATGAACGGTATAGCCTTTGTTTTGGATTGTTTGTTGTGCTTTTTGGTAGTAAGCATCGTACGTTTTACTATCAGTAAGGTCAGCATTATCTTTTTCGGCTAGTTGCTTAGTTACAATTTCAGTTGCATTATTCATAACAGTATAATAGAGAAATTCACGATCATTTTGTTCGGCAATTTGTTGTGGTAAGAAATCTTTGGTCAAATCGTAAGCTTTTGCTGCTTCGTATTCTTCCTTTGTGATCTTCTTTTCACGATACATACTGAATAAAACAAAATCTTTTCGTTCAAGTCCGTCAGAAACGTCTTCTTTCAAAGCACCAGTATTCGTGTAAGGACTATAAGTAATCGGACTTTGTGGCAAACCAGCAATAAAAGCAGCTTGCGGTAGAGAAACATCTTTTGCATCTACACCAAAAATTCCTTTTGCAGCTTCCTGCACACCAGCGATATTTTGTCCTTTGTTATTTCGGCCAAAAGGAGAAACGTTCAGATAGGTTGAAATAATCTCATCTTTAGAAAAATACTTTTCGACTTGTGCAGAAAGTAAAATCTCATTGGCTTTTCTTTTGAAGGTTGTTTCATCAGTCAAGATTTGTTGCTTAACTAATTGCTGTGTCAATGTCGAACCACCAGAAGAACCAATCCCAGTAGCTTCAGAAACTAAAGCACGCAAGACTGCTTTAGGTACAAAACCATCATGTTCATCAAAATACTCATCCTCTGTACTAATAATCGCTGTTTTTAATAGAGGAGAAATCTTGTCTGAAGCGACGGTCGTTCGCATCAAATCTGTTTGAATGGTTGAAATCTCACTATTATCTGAATAGACAAGCTTAGATGTTTCTGTGATGTTGCCTAGATCAGCTTGCAATTCTTCTTTTGTTGGTGTCTGAGTATCTTCAACAAGGTAAGCAAAATAACCAGCCCCAATCCCGAGGCCAAGTGCACCAGCTAGTAACAAAAGTACGACAATCACGACTGCTAACGACTGAAAAACTCTAAAAATAATTTTAGGAATAAACCATTTTTCGGTGTTCGCGTGTTTCTTCCTTTTTTTAATATCTTTTTGTGGCAAAAGAGTCACCTCAACTATTGAATTATTTCGCTAATTATAGCAAAAAAACAGGCAAAAAAACAGGTTCTGCATTTTTTAGGATAAAATGACCAATTTTAATTGAAAAAAAGCACTCTTTTTGAAGAATTTTTTCAAGAGACAATCCTTAAACTTTTCTTTATGTATGGTTTCGGTTAAGATGAAAAAAGGGCTCAAAACAGACCAATTCATCTGGAGCAAACGACTGGAATAATAGGAGGAAAAATACATGTTACTAGGCTCACATGTTAGTATGAGTGGAAAAAAAATGCTTTTAGGCGCAGCTGAAGAAGCAGCAAGCTATGGTGCTTCAACTTTTATGATCTATACAGGCGCACCACAAAATACCAGAAGAAAAGCAATTGACGAAATGAATATTCCTGCAGGAAAGGAATTTATGGCAGAAAATGGCCTTTCAAATATTGTCGTTCATGCACCGTACATTATTAATTTGGGAAATACGGTCAAACCAGAAATGTTTCCTTTTGCAATCCAATTTTTAAGAGAAGAAATCGAACGTGCTGAAGCATTGGGTGCAACTCAGATTACTTTACATCCGGGTGCACATGTTGGCGCTGGTCCTGAAGCGGGAATTGCACGCATCGTTGAAGGACTAAATGAGGTATTGACGAAAGACCAAACAGCTCAGATTGCTTTAGAAACAATGGCAGGTAAAGGAACAGAAATTGGTCGAACGTTTGAAGAAATAGCGAAAATTATTGATGGTGTAACTTTGAATGAAAAATTATCTGTCACTTTTGATACTTGCCACACAAATGATGCAGGTTATGATGTGAAAAATGATTTTGATGGTGTGATGACTGAATTTGATCGAGTAATTGGTTTAGATCGTTTAAAAGTGTTACATATCAATGATTCTAAAAATCCCCAAGGCTCGCATAAAGATCGACATGCGAATATCGGCTTTGGAACGATTGGCTTTGATACATTGAACACAATTGTTCATGATGCTCGTTTTGAACAGGTATCAAAAATTTTAGAAACTCCTTACGTTGGAAAAGATAAAAAGAAAGCTTATGCACCTTATGGAAAAGAAATCACGATGTTCAAAGAACAAAAGTTTGATCCAACGATTTTTCCAGAACTGTTAGAAGAAGTATAAACTTAATTGCAAAAACAGAAACTAATAGGAAATAAATAAAAAAGAATCCGCAAAATCAACTGATTTTTGCGGATTCTTTTTGTTTATTTAAGAGTGGCAGGAAGAGAGAGTTAGTTGTGATTGATTGTTTTGTGCCACAACCTTTAACCACGGTGTTCCCTAAGCAACTCCTCGAAATAGCTTGCACTCACTTCAAAATATGAAAAGCGATTTTGAGTGGTTGCTTGCTATTTTTTCGGAGTTAAACGCTTAGAGCCACAACCTTATCCTTCTTCTTGCATAACTTCTTTTAGATAGCGTTCATGTTTCTTGTTTCCTTGATACAATTCAATGATGGTCCAAGCTAACAGTAATAACACTGCCACAATGATTGCATAGGCAATATTGTCGGCTAATGAGATTTCTGAAATCGTTGCTTGGTTACCAAAAAAACTTTCGATTTGTCCTGGTAAGCCTCGTAAATTGAGATAAGTTAGACTGATCACCGAGAACCAACCTAAAATTTTGATTACGAATGAATTTTTGAATTGTTTTCCCATTTCTACTTGACTATTCGTCATCATCAACAACGGAATCATTGAGAATGGTAAAGCAAAAGCCAAGAAGACTTGTGACTCATTCATCAAGTTATTTAATGCTTCATGTTCAGCAATGGCACTTTTTCCGCTGGTTAACATGACACAGATTAAAACAGGAATAACTGAAAGTAAGCGAGTGACTAAACGACGTAACCAAACAGGGATGCGCATATGGATAAAGCCTTCCATAATAACTTGTCCAGTCAAAGTACCCGTAATTGTTGAGTTTTGACCAGAAGCAAGAAGGGCAACCGCAAATAAAGTAGAAAGAATTCCGGATTTTGCAACTTCCCCTAAAATACCATTACTCATGGTTGCTGGATTTGATAAAGCTTCATAAAGACCAAAGAAAGAAGGGTCTTTTACGGTCCCAGTTTTGAAAACGGCAACGCCCATAATCAATAGAAGTGCGTTAACAAGAAACGCCATAGACAATTGAATATTGGAGTCCCAAGTAGTAAAACGTACTGCGCGAGCCACATCTGCGTTGTCATCATGGTTAATTTTTCTTGTTTGTGAAACAGCGGAATGGAGATACAAATTATGTGGCATCACTGTTGCTCCAATAATACCTAAAGCACCAGTCAACGGTGTTTGTCCACCGATTGCAGGACTATCAGAAAACGTATGACTGTTCGGAATGAAGCCTGCAAATAAAGCGCGCCAATCTGGATTAGATAAAGCAACTTGATAAACGAAAACGAATAGAATCACGAAAATCAAGCAAACAACAATTGCTTCGATTTTTCGAAAGCCAACTTTTGTTAACAATAAAAGTAAGAAGACATCAAAAACAGTGATGAAGACAGCAACGACTAACGGAATTCCAAATAGGAGATAAAGAGCAATTGCTGCACCAATAACTTCAGCGATATCAGTCGCCATAATCGCTAATTCTGTCAGTACCCAGAGGATAGCACCTAGTGTTTTACTGGTACGAGCCCGAATGGCTTGAGCTAAGTCCATTTGGCTAACAATACCTAATTTTGCTGCCATGTATTGAAGAAGCATGGCAATCAAACTTGACATTAAAATGACTGACATGAGTAAATATTGAAAATTTTGTCCACCTGTAATAGAGGTTGACCAGTTACCTGGGTCCATATAGCCAACAGCGACTAAAGCGCCAGGACCAGAGTAAGCAAGTAAAGTTTTGAAAAAACCTTTTCCTTTTGGTACTTCAACTGTACCATTGACTTCGGCCAAGGATAAACCGTTTGTATGTTCAATTAGGTGATGTTTATGTTGGTTCGAATTTTCCACAATCAAACCACCTTTCTGTTTTGGTTTTACGACTACATTTTACACCTAATTAAATAAAATTCAAGAAAAAAATTCGGTTAGCCTAAAATTTATAATAAGGCATGCCTTCTTACGCAGAGGTGGAAAAATCAGAAAGAAAAGGGGCGCAGTAGGATTTTTATTCAATTTTTTACGCATTATTCAGAAAACGGCTTTTCTTTTTATAAAATCTTTAGTAAAATGTTTTATTGAGAGCAATTCGGAAAAAGGAAAGGAGAGATTTACATGGTATCAACAGGTATTGTCGTACTTATCGCTGTAATCGCGTTACTAATCGGCGCAATTGGTGGATTCTTTTTTGCGCGCAAATATATGCAAGACTATTTAGAAAAAAATCCTCCCGTTAATGAGGACATGTTACGATCAATGATGATGTCAATGGGGCAAAAACCATCTGAAAAGAAAATTCGTCAGATGATGCAACAAATGAAGAACCAAGGTAAAAAATAGGTTCTCTCTCCAAAGTTGACATACTTTTAAGCGGGCTGATTTTTCAGCTCGCTTTTTTTGGTTGTAGTTGTTAGAAAATTTAGAAAATTTTAGATGGATGCTCTTGAGAAAAATTAAAGGAGGCATAAAATGTCGATTTTTAGAAAACTTGGTTGGTTTTTCAAACAAGAAAAAAAGCACTATTTTGTAGGCGTTCTTTCGTTGATGGTTGTTGCACTTGTCCAACTAGTTCCTCCAAAAGTGATCGGATTGATCATTGATGAAATCGCAGATAAAAAAATCTCATTGTCGACGATTGCCTTTTGGATTGTCATCTTAATAGTGGCAGCTGTTCTTCAATATCTTTTTCGTTACATTTGGCGTATGAATATTTGGGGAAGTGCCGCACGACTTGAAAAGGAGTTACGCCAACGCTTATTTGATCACTTTACTAAAATGGATACACTCTTTTATCAAAAATACCGGACGGGTGACTTGATGGCGCATGCGACAAATGACTTAAATGCAATCCAAAACGTAGCTGGTGCAGGAATCCTAACCTTTGCAGATTCAGTAATCACTGGAGGTGCAACAATCATTGCGATGATTTTGTTTGTGGATTGGCGACTGACGCTGATTGCGCTGATTCCGTTACCATTGTTGGCTGTAACATCGCGTGTGTTGGGTACCAAGCTTCATGACGGATTTCGTGAAGCGCAAGAAGCCTTTTCATCGATTAATGATAAGACACAAGAAAGTATCACGGGTATCAAAGTAATCAAAACGTTTGGACAAGAAAAAGAAGATTTAGCAGATTTTGAAACAAAGATTGCGGAAGCAATTGAAAAAAATAAACGAGTGAATTTTTTAGATGCCTTATTTGATCCATTTATTACACTGATTATTGGTATTTCTTATGTATTGACAATTATTCTTGGAGGCAAATATGTTTTAGAAGGAACAATCACAATTGGTCAGCTAGTTTCTTTCATTAGTTATATCGGGATGTTGGTATGGCCAATGTTTGCGATTGGTCGTTTATTCAATGTATTGGAAAGAGGGAATGCTTCTTATGATCGCGTAAACGAGCTATTACATGAACAAACACATATTGTTGAACAAATGGGCGCCATTCAAACGCCAGCTAAAGGTGAGTTAGTCGTTGCTATTGATTCATTCAGTTATCCTGAAGAAAAAGGACTTGCATTAGAAAAAATTGATTTTACAGTTCATGAGGGGAACACTTTAGGGATTGTAGGGAAAACAGGTGCAGGGAAAACAACAATTCTTAAACTCTTGATGCGTGAGTACGACCAATATCAAGGAAAATTGATGATTGGTGGGAAGAATATCAAAGAGTACTCTCTAGATGCGTTACTGCAGTCAATTGGTTATGTTCCACAGGATCATTTCTTATTCTCTATGACGATTCGTGAGAATATTCGTTTTTCTAATCCCACACTGACAGAATCTTCGGTAGAAAAAGCTGCAACGATGGCATTTATCAATAGTGAGATTAAAGAGTTACCAAAAGGGTATGACACGTTAGTTGGTGAACGTGGCGTGTCTTTGTCAGGGGGACAAAAGCAACGAATTTCTATCGCGCGAGCATTAATTCAAAATCCAGAGCTATTGATTTTAGATGATGCGTTATCGGCTGTCGATGCTAAAACAGAAGAAGCAATTCTCCAAAATCTAAAGTCGAATCGTAAAAATAAAACGACAATTATTGCGGCTCATCGTTTGAGCAGTGTCATGCATGCCCAAGAAATTTTAGTTATCGATCAAGGAAAAATCATAGAACGCGGAACACACGAGGAGTTATTAGCACGAGGTGGCTGGTATCAACAAATGTGGGAAAAACAACAACTAGAAGCAAAAATTGAGGGAGGTGAAGCGTAATGGAAGAAAATTATCAATCAGAATGGACTAAATCAATTCCTTTAAAAGAACAGAAGCAGATTATCAAACGGTTACTGGTCTTTGCCAAACCATTTAAGCAAACATTTATCGTGGCTATTTTATTTGCGTTAAGTTTATCTGTCATCAACGTCATTTTGCCAAGGATCATCCAATCATTTATGGACAATCATTTAGCAAATCAATCAGCAACGACTCAAGTGATTTTGTTTTTTGCTGGATTATATTTATTTGGGGTCATTGTCAAAAGTATTATCTGGTTTTTCCAGTGGTATTTGTATTCGATGGCTTCCTTAAAAACCTTTCAGCATATTCGAGTGAAATTGTTTGAAAAACTTCATACATTAGGCATGCGTTATTTTGACCAGACACCAGCGGGTTCAATCGTTTCGCGTGTCACGAATGATACTGAAACATTGTTTGAATTTTGGTATGTATTCTTGATGGTTTTGACGGGAATCTTTGCGGTGGTTTCTTCATTAGTTGCAATGATTCAGATCAATGTAAAAATTACCCTTTGGACGTTGATCTTTTTACCAATTTTAGGTGTAGTCATTTGGTATTATCAAAAATTCAGTTCTCGGATTTACCGGAACATGCGGGAAAAATTGAGCCAGCTGAATACCAAATTGAATGAATCAATTTCTGGTATGAAAATTATTCAGCAATTTCGACAAGAAACGCGGTTGTCAAATGAATTTGAAGAAGTAAACGATGACTACTTGGCGACTCGCTATGCGATGATCAAAACGAATTCAATTTTGTTGAGTCCAATCATCAATTTTTTATATGCGCTAGCAATCGCACTTGTCTTAACTTTATTTGGAATCGATGCCTTGCATTCACCAGTGGAAGTTGGATTGATTTATGCGTTTACGACGTATGTTCAAGGTTTCTTTAATCCTATGTCACAAATGATGGATTTTTTAAGTGTCTTCACCGATGGAATTGTTGCTGGAAGTCGAATCTTAAAAATTATGGATACGACAGAATATGCGCCACAACAAGAAGAAGATGCTAGCGGTGAAATTATCAATGGAAAAATCGAATTTAGAAATGTTAGTTTTTCTTATGATGGAAAAAACAATGTTTTAAATAATATCTCGTTTGTTGCAAATCCTGGTGAAACAGTAGCTTTAGTTGGACATACAGGTAGTGGGAAAAGTTCGATCATCAATGTCTTGATGCGCTTTTATGAATTTTATGAAGGTGAGATTTTGATTGATGATCGTGACATCCGCTCTTATCCAATCAATGAACTTCGAGAAAAAATGGGGTTGGTTCTCCAAGACGCATTCCTATTTTACGGTGATATTGCTGGAAATATCCGAATGTTTAACGAGAAGATCACAGATGAACAAATTCGCGAAGCTGCTGAGTTTGTCCAAGCCAATCGATTTATTGATGAGTTGCCACAAGGGTATCATTCTAAAGTGATTGAACGAGGAGCAAGTTATTCTAGCGGGCAACGCCAGTTGATTACTTTTGCGCGGACGATTGTGACAGATCCTAAAATTCTTGTATTGGATGAGGCGACAGCAAACATCGATACGGAAACAGAAGGCTTGATTCAGGAGGGTTTGGCTAAAATGAGGCAAGGGCGAACAACCATCGCCATCGCTCACCGACTATCGACCATTCGTGATGCAGAACTTATCTTGGTTCTAGATAAGGGGAAAATTGTTGAACGAGGAAGTCATGAAGAACTGTTACAAATTGGCGGTTTATATGCAGATATGTATCAACTACAAAGCAGTTAATCAATAGTAAAAATAAAGCAAGCAAAGAAGAGAGCCTAAATGGCTCAATTCTTTGCTTGCTTTTGTGTTGAAGTAAAAGTCAATTGGGTAAAAAGGAATCTTTGACTTGAAAGTTTTCCCCATGGTTTTCTTGCATGATTGAAGAACTGATTGGACGTTTATCAACTTTTTGTCCAACAGCAATCAAATGGTTCAAGTTTTGTTGATAATTTTCAGCAAAGACACAGCCATAAAGTACATCTAGCAAATAGCAGATTGACGTATTGATTGTAAAATTCCCGATTTTTGAATAAAGTCGTTCTCGAGTTGTCAAACGCAAGACAACGGTGCTTAAAGTGGAAAGACTGCATTCGCCGATACTTGTCAAAGCTAAAATAGGCACATTTTTTTCACGTAAAATGTGTGCAGTTTTTAAAATCATTTGATTTTCACCCGTGTAAGAAATCAGTAAACCACATGTCTCTTCATCACAGTTATATGCTTCATAAGATGATTCGCCAAATGTAGTCACGACATGAACATCCATTTTGATACGTTTCATTTTTAAAATGAAATCTTGGGAGATCAATGTATTGGCATTGCTAGCAAAAATGACAATTTTTTTTGCTTTAAGTAATAACTGTTTTGCTTGTTGTAAGTCATCATGATGAATCAGTGAAAGCGTATCTTGAATCGTTGTTTGTTCCAAAGAAGCTAATTTATTTGCGATAGTCATGATTCCTTCTTCGCCCGTAAAAGGCAGATTGGCATCCACTTCTTGAAAGTTTCTTTCTAAGTATTCAGCTTCAGCTAAAAAAGTATCTCGTAATTCAATCCAGCCAGTGAATGCTAATTTTTTTGCTACACGAATCAATGTCGAAGGATGAACGAAAGCTTGATTGGCAATTTCTTGAATCGTCAATTGTGCAACTTGTTGTGTGTTTTCAAAGAGGAAGTGAACGACTTGTGTCTCGGCTGGTGAAAAAGTAGTTTGTTTGATTTTTTCTCGTAAAAGCATTGGACACCTCCTTTTTTTACATAAATTATATCTTTTTTGTGAATGATTTGTAAACGTTTTTACATTGTTGTATGAATAAATCAACAAATTACAAGAGAAAATTGGAATTGAACAAAGTAGTATTTACAAAAATAGGAAAAAAATTGTTAGTTTTTGTAAATGTCTCTGCAAAGTTAAAGAGGTGTATTGAGAATTTCTTTTACAAAAATGATAATGAAAATGTAAACAAAATTGAAGGAGTGAGCATATGACAAAAGGAATCAAGATTGCGACGATTGGCGGCGGCAGTAGTTACACCCCTGAATTAATGGAAGGCTTTATCAAACGCTATGAAGAATTACCAATACGTGAAATTTGGCTAGTTGATGTTGAAGCTGGAAAAGAAAAACTAGAAATTGTTAGTAAAATGGCCCAACGAATGTGGGATGCTACCCCTTATGACGTGAAAATATATGCAACACTTAATCGCGAAGAAGCGCTGAAAGATGCAGATTTTGTAACAACTCAATTTCGAGTTGGTCAGTTAGATGCACGTGTGAAGGATGAACGAATTCCTGCTTATTATGGCATGATTGGTCAAGAAACGAATGGTGCTGGTGGAATGTTCAAAGCTTTTCGTACCGTTCCTGTGATTTTGTCTGTGGTTGAAGATATGAAACGTTTATGTCCGAACGCATGGCTCATTAATTTTGCAAATCCAAGTGGTATGGTAACAGAAGCGGTTGTTCGTTATGGGAAATGGGATCGTGTCATTGGTTTATGCAATGTACCTGTTATGGCAATGATGACTGAACCTGAAATGCTGGGTGAGAAGAAAGAAGATTTGATTTATAAATTTGCAGGGCTAAATCATTTTCATTGGCATAAAGTCGCAGACAAAACAGGGAAAGATATTACAGATCGATTGATTGAACGACTTTATGATGAAGATAATGGATTACCAAAAAACATTTTCGATATTCCGTTTTTCAAAGAACAATTAAAACAAATGCAAATGGTCCCTTGCGGCTATCATCGTTATTATTATCGTGAAGAAGAAATGCTTGCACATGCACTGGAAGAATATCGGACAATCGGTACTCGTGCCCAACAAGTGAAAGAAACAGAGGCAGAACTATTTGAGCTTTATAAAGATCCAAATCTTGATCATAAACCTGAGCAGTTACAAAAACGCGGTGGTGCTTATTATTCAGATGCTGCTTGTGAAACGATTGCCTCGATTTATGGAAACAAAGAAACTCAAATCGTCGTTTCCGCAAAAAATGAGGGTGCCGTTCCTGATTTACCAGCAGATTGCGTTGTGGAAGTAACTGCCTATGTCGGTGCTCAAGGTGCACGAAATGTTGCCTTTGGTTCATTAGCACCGGCTGAAAGAGGTTGGTTGCAAGTAATGAAAAATATGGAATTACTAACCATTGAAGCTGCCGTAACTGGTGATTATGGAACAGCATTACAAGCATTTACAATCAATCCGTTGGTCCGTTCAGGAGAAACAGCGAAACGAATCATGGATGAGTTGTTTATTGCACATCAAGAATATTTGCCACAATTTAGTGAAACAATTGAACGATTAAAACAAGAAGGCGTTGAGGTACAAGATGAAGTAGCTCGTGAATTAGACGCAGTGAAAGTTTGAGGGAAGCACTCATGACGAAAAAAATCGTCTTTTTAGATGTAGATGGAACGCTAGTGAATTACGAAAATGATTTACCTGAGTCAGCCATCAGAGCTATCCAAGAGACACAAAGAAAAGGAAATTTAGTTTTTACCGTAACGGGTCGTAGTAAAGCCGAGATGTATCAAAATATATTGGACATTGGCTTTGACGGGTATATTGGCGGTAATGGGAGCTATATTGAGTTTAAAGACCAAGTGCTAAAAGAAGCGACCTTGACATTGGAAGACACAACTAAAATTGTTGATTGGCTAAATCAAAAAGGTCTAGAATTTTATTTAGAAGCTAACAGTGGATTATACGCTAGTGGATCTTTCGAAGAACGTGGTGAAAAAACGATTCAAGAGTATTCGCAACGAAAAGGAAAAGGGCAGACGACTGTTCGAGAAGTATTTCCAGAGATGTTTTTTGGCGCAGATTTATATCGAAATGATGTGAATAAAATCAGTTTTATCTTGGATAGTTATGAAAATTATTTAGAGGCAGTAGCAACCTTCCCAGAATATAAACTGGGGACTTGGGGTGGTGCTGGTGAAACAGCTTTGTTTGGTGATATTGCATTAAGTGGTATCAATAAGGCAGTAGCAGTAGATGAATTACTAACTTATTTGAATATTGCCACAGAAAATAGTTTTGCATTTGGTGATGCAAAAGTTGATATTCCGATGCTGGAGCATTGCGGTACTGGGATAGCTATGGGGAATGGCGGCCCAGAAATTAAAAAAATAGCTGATTACATTACAGAACCCGTTGATAATGATGGTCTTTGGTTAGCATTCAAGCATTTTGAACTAATTTGAGAGCAAGAAAAGACAGGTTCTGAATGAGATAGTTGAAAAAGAAAAGGGGAAAGACAAATGGGATTTAGAAAAGATTTTTTATGGGGTGGCGCAACAGCTGCTAACCAATGTGAAGGTGGCTATGATGAAGGTGGACGTGGATTAGCTAACGTTGATGTGGTACCAATCGGCGAGGATCGTTTTTCGGTTATTACAGGTCAAAAATCAATGCTTGAATTTGACGAAGAGCATTTTTATCCAGCAAAAGTAGCAATCGATATGTATCATCGTTATAAAGAAGATATTGCTTTATTCGCAGAAATGGGCTTTAAAACCTATCGCTTATCAATTGCTTGGAGTCGTATTTTTCCAATGGGTGACGAAAAGGAACCAAATGAAGAAGGTCTAAAATTTTATGAAGATGTGTTTAAAGAATGTCAAAAACATGGTATCGAGCCTTTAGTAACAATTACTCACTTTGATTGTCCAATGCATTTGATTAAAAAATATGGTGCGTGGCGCTCACGTGAAGTAGTTGGTTTCTATGAAAATTTATGTCGAGTAATCTTTAACCGTTATAAAGGATTGGTCAAATATTGGTTAACTTTTAATGAAATCAACATGATTTTACACGCACCGTTTATGGGCGCAGGTCTTGTTTTTGAAGAAGGCGAGAATGTTGAACAAGTCAAATATCAAGCAGCACATCACGAATTAGTAGCGAGTGCGATTGCAACGAAGATCGCACACGAAGTGGATCCGAACAATCAAGTTGGGTGCATGTTAGCAGCGGGCGCAAATTATCCTTACACATGTAAGCCGGAAGATGTTTGGGCATCACGTCAAGCAGATCGTGAAAATTATTTCTTCATTGATGTTCAATCACGTGGCGAGTATCCTGCTTATGCGCTAAAAGAAATGGCCCGTGAAGGCATCGAATTAAAAATGGAACCTGGCGATCTGGAATTACTGAAAGAACACACGGTAGACTTTATTTCCTTTTCTTATTACTCTTCTCGGGTATCAACAACAGATCCTGAATTATTAGAACAAACTGCAGGAAATATTTTTGCCTCTGTCAAAAACCCTTATTTAGAAGCAAGTGAATGGGGGTGGCAAATTGATCCATTAGGGTTAAGAATCACAATGAATGATATCTATGACCGTTATCAAAAGCCACTATTTATTGTTGAAAATGGGTTGGGCGCAGTAGATGAACCTGATGAAAACGGATATGTTGTCGATGATTATCGGATTTCTTATCTCGCTGCACACATCCAAGCCATGAAAGATGCTGTTGAGTTAGATGGTGTTGATTTACTGGGGTATACGACTTGGGGGTGTATCGATTTAGTATCAGCCGGAACCGGTGAAATGAAGAAACGTTATGGCTTTATCTATGTGGACCGTGATAACTATGGTGAAGGGACGTTAGCCCGTACGAAGAAAAAATCATTTGATTGGTATAAAAAAGTAATTGCCTCAAATGGTGAAGACTTAGCGAATGAATAATTAACTGAAAAGTCTATTGTTTTTGCGCCTTTTATTCGAGTATAATGTACATATTCGAAAAGGTAAGCAGAACAATAGACTTTTTTTGATGTTGGCTGTAAAGTAAGCTTACTTGATTTAAACGGAGGAATGTACATATGTATGATGTAATTGTCATTGGCGCAGGACCTGCTGGAATGACAGCTGCCTTGTATGCTTCACGCTCAAATTTATCAGTGGTGATGATTGAGCAAGGTGCGCCTGGTGGTCAAATGAATAACACAGCAGAAATTGAAAATTATCCAGGATTTGAGTCGATTATGGGACCAGATCTTGCGTACAAAATGTATGAAGGTGTTTCAAAGTTTGGCACAGAAAATGCTTATGGAATCGTCCAAGATATCAAAGATCATGGTACGTACAAAGAAGTCATCTGTGAAGACAAAACGTATGAAGGCAAAACGGTCATTATTGCTACTGGCTGTGTCCACCGCAAACTAGGTGTTTCTGGCGAAGAAGAGTATGCAGGACGTGGTGTTTCTTATTGTGCGGTCTGTGACGGCGCATTTTTCCGTAACAAACGATTAGTTGTTATCGGTGGCGGCGATTCTGCAGTTGAAGAAGCAATCTATTTAACACAATTTGCTTCTGAAGTTGTAATCGTTCATCGTCGTGATGAATTACGTGCGCAAAAAATCATTCAAGAGCGCGCTTTTGCAAATGAAAAAATTTCGTTTGTATGGGATACAGTTGTTGATGAAATCATTGGCAATGAAATGGTAGTAACAGGTGTTAAAGCGCATAATGTAAAAACAGGAAATGAAGTAGCTTTGGCCGCTGATGGCGTCTTTATCTATGTTGGTCTTGATCCTTTGACAGAACCATTCAAACAAGCTGGTTTAACGAATGCGGCTGGTTGGATTCCAACTGACCAAGAAATGAAAACAAATATGCCTGGTGTTTTTGCTGTAGGAGATGTGCGTGAAAAAGATTTGCGCCAAATCACAACAGCAGTTGGCGACGGCGGGATTGCTGGGCAACAAGTATTCAAGTATTTAGAAACTTTAGAAGAATCTACTACACAAGCATAAACTTATTATGTTAACAAAATAAAAAAGCGCAATCAAAAGTGTATCCTCATTTTTGGTTGGGCTTTGTTTTTATTTGTTCAATGAAAATCCTAGTTGGTATCATTTTTTCTCGTTGTGTCTTTCATCTGATCTTCGTGAATGCTATACTAAAACAGAATTCATATTTTAGAAAGAGGTGTTATTTTCATGTCTTGGGAACAAGTTTATGAACAATGGGCAAACGAAGTGAACCTAGAAGAAAATTTAAAACAGCAATTAACTATATTGAGTCAGGATTCTAAACAATTAGAAGATGCTTTTTACGCGCCTTTAGGATTTGGTACGGCAGGAATGCGTGGTATTTTAGGCCCTGGTATTAATCGTATGAATATTTACACAGTCCGTCAAGCAACAGAAGGACTAGCACGTTTCATGGATGCACAAGATCCTGAAACAAAACGTCGTGGCGTAGCGATCGCTTATGATTCACGTCATCAATCACCAGAATTTGCGATGGAGGCTGCAAAAACATTAGCCAAACATGATATTCCATCTTTTGTTTTTGAAAGTTTACGACCAACACCAGAATTATCTTTTGCTGTTCGCCACCTGAATGCGTTTACTGGGATCATGATTACAGCATCACATAATCCTGCTGCTTATAATGGGTATAAAGTTTATGGCGAAGATGGAGGACAAATGCCACCTGCTGATGCCGACGCATTGACTAAATATGTACGTGAAGTCAGCAATCCGCTAAAAGTTGAAGTAATGTCAGATGAAGAAGTGGAACACAGCGGTCTGATTTCAATTATTGGCGAAGAAGTAGACAATGCTTATTTAGAAGAAATGAAAGCTGTAACGATCGACCACGAATTGATCGAAGAAATGGGCAAAGACTTAAAACTAGTTTACACACCTCTTCATGGAACTGGGAAAATGTTAGGTGAAAAAGCCTTAAAACAAGCTGGTTTTGAACAATTTGTGTTAGTTCCTGAACAAGCAATCCCAGATCCTGATTTTACAACGGTTAAATCTCCAAATCCAGAAGAACACTCTGCTTTTGAGTATGCAATCCGTTTAGGTGAAAAAGAAGGCGCTGATTTGTTGATTGCAACAGATCCAGATGCCGATCGCCTTGGTGCTGCCGTTCGTTTACCTGATGGTTCGTATGAAGTATTAACAGGAAACCAGCTTGGGGCAATCATGATTCAATATATCTTAGAAGCACATCAAGCAAGAAATACGATGCCAGCGAATCCAGCAGTATTGAAATCGATCGTATCAAGTGAATTACCAACTGCGATTGCGAAAAACTATGGTGCAACGATGTTCAATGTACTAACAGGATTCAAATTTATAGCTGAGAAAATCCAAGAGTTTGAAGAAGACCATTCACATACATTTATGTTTGGTTTTGAAGAAAGCTATGGCTATTTAGTTAAACCATTTGTACGTGATAAAGATGCAATCCAAGCATTAGTTTTATTGGCCGAAGTTGCTGCTTTTTACAAGAAACAAGGAAAAACATTATATGATGGCTTACAAGCTATTTTTGAAACATATGGTTATTATGCAGAAAAAACGATTTCTGTTACTATGAGTGGTCAAGAAGGATCAGCTAAAATCGCAGCGTTAATGGAAAAATTCCGTCAAGAAGCACCAACTGAATTCGCAGGTGCCAAAGTATTGCAGACAGAAGACTTCAAGAAATTAACGAAAACAGATGCAGCTGGCAATGTCGAAGCATTAACGACACCGCCTTCTGATGTCTTGAAATATATGCTAGAAGAACAAGGTTGGGTAGCAATTCGACCTTCTGGTACAGAACCAAAGATCAAGTTCTACATTGGAGTTAAAGGAAACTCACAAGACGATGCTGAAGCAAAAATTGCAGCTTACGAAGCAAGCATCCAAGCAATTACAAAAGACTAAGGAATTTGAGACTGACGGAAAAAGTGGTAAACTTTAGAAGTCAGTCTTTTTAGATAGTTGGAGGTGAAGCCTTTGTCAGAGGTTCAAGGAACAAAAATTGAAAAAATCAGTCAGCTATTTAAAATGTTAAGCGATCCAACACGTTTAAAAATTTTATTGTATCTAAAAAATGGTGAACAAAATGTCACAGCCATCAGCCAAGCTGTCGAAATGGAACAATCTGCTGTTTCTCATCAGTTACGGTTACTTCGAGAAAATAAAATCGTTCGTTCTCGCCGTGAAGGAAAAGCGATTTTATATGTGTTGGATGACTCCCATGTTTTAGATATCTTAGAGCAGACTGTGAAGCATGTGGAGCATGACTAAGTCAAAAAATTTTAACAGTCAGTTATTTCAACAATAAAGATCAATGAAGTTTTATTAGAAAAAAAGTGAACCTAAATCGTTAGTGGATTTAGGTTCGCTTTTTTTAGTGTGAAATAAAAATCAGTGAATCAATCGGAAGTTTCAGAAGTCTCTGTTCCGTAATAGCTGTGGTCTTCTAATTCAAGAGCATTTAATATCAAGGAAGCTGTCTCTTCAATGGAAAGAGAGGCAACATTGATGACGACACATCCAAGCTTTTGGTAAAGATCATTTGCAAAATCTAATTCCGCACGAATTTTTTCAATATCAGAATAAGCAGTATCAGGATTTAATCCATAAGAACGCATACGTTCTTTACGAATGCTGTTTAAAATATCTGGATCATTAGTTAAACCTACAATTTTTTTAGGATCTACTTCCCATAATTGTTTTGGAATATGAGCTTGTGGAATCAAAGGCAAATTTGCAACCTTTAAATTTTTGTTGGCTAAAAATAAACTCAAAGGTGTTTTGGAAGTACGAGAAACGCCAAGTAAAACAACGTCTGCTTCTAAAAAACCACGAGGGTCTTTGCCATCATCGTATTTAACTGCAAATTCCATTGCTTTGATTCGTTTAAAATAGTTTTCATTCAATAAATGAAGTGCACCGGGTTGACGCGTGGGTTGAATCCCTGTTCGTCGTTCAATTTCAGCTACAGGTGGCGTCATGACATCGAAGCTGAACAATTCGTTTTCATCACAAAATGTTCGAGCTGTGTCGATCAATTCTTGATTGATCAAAGTGTGGAGCACGATAGCTTGCTCTGTCAATGCATCGTTTAATGCATTAAGCAATGTTTCTTTGTCAGTGACAAATGTTCGACGGAATAAATTGAACTCAACACTTGGGTATTGAGCCATTGTTGCTTGTGCTAACTTGGTCGCTGTTTCGCCAGCGGAATCAGAGATGACAAAAAAAGTAACTAATTCAGTTGAATCTGAAGCCATAAGAAAAACCTCACTTGCTTTTTTTTTTGCTTTATTATACCATACTCTGGAACGCGTACTTCGTAATCATTTTGATTTGGAGGAAGAGAAATGAAAAAGCAAACATTAATTGAACAATCTTTGGAAACACTCAAAAATAACGGATTTAAATACACGAAAAAAAGAGAAGCCTTATTGACTTACTTGGTAAAGCGTAACCGCTATGTCTCTGCTAAAGAAGTCTTTGACTATATGAATGAAACATTTAAAGGTGTAAGTTACGATACGATTTACCGAAACTTACATGATTTTGCTGAGCTGGATTTATTAGAAGAAACAGATCTGAATGGAGAAATGAAATTCCGCTTTCATTGTTGCCAGGGAGAAATCGGTCATCATCATCATTTTATCTGTACCGTATGTGGAAAGACAAAAGAAATCCACATGTGCCCAATGAACTATTTTGAAGAACAACTTGGGGGATGCACGATTGAAGGTCACCGATTTGAAATCTTTGGACGTTGCGAAGATTGTCAATGATTCAATAAAATAAAATAACAACTAATAAATCGAAAAAAAAGAAAGAACCCCTTGACGGTCAAAAGAGCATTAGCTATAATGTTTAAAGGACAGTTTGTTTTTTGGGATAATTATTTCAATAGCACTACGGTTACTTTTTAAGCTCGGAGGGAGGGAATTAACATGTCAAAAACAGTCGTTCGCAAAAACGAATCACTTGACGATGCTCTTCGTCGCTTCAAACGTTCCGTGTCAAAAGCGGGTACTTTACAAGAATCTCGTAAACGTGAATTCTACGAAAAACCAAGCGTGAAACGTAAGAAAAAATCTGAAGCAGCTAGAAAACGTAAAAAATTCTAGTTCTTTGATGAATTGGAGCTGGTAGTGTGTCACTACTAAGTAGATTGAACGATGACATGAAAGCAGCGATGAAGGCAAAAGAGAAAGAAACTTTGCAAGTCATTCGTATGATCAAGTCATCAATACAAAACGAGCAAATCAAAGTAGGCCACGACTTGACGGAAGATGAAGAATTAACAGTGTTGTCTCGCGAGATGAAACAACGTCGTGATTCTTTACAAGAGTTTGAGCAGGCAGGACGCGATGATTTAGCTGATAAAGTAAAAGGCGAAATTGTAATTGTCGAAAAGTATATGCCAGAACAACTTTCTGATGATGAAATTCGACAACTTGTTCAAGACGCTATTGCACAAACTGGTGCTTCATCTGTTAAAGAATTTGGCAAAGTAATGGGTGTTATCATGCCTAAAGTCAAGGGAAAAGCAGACGGAAATCAAGTGAATGCAATCGTTAAAGAACTATTACAAGCTTAATTTTGTAATCTGAACCGCAGACAGAAATGTTTGCGGTTTTTTTCTGTCGTTTGAAGAAAACAGGGGGAACAATTCTCGTTTTTTATTTGCTATATAGTTTTCTATGAGTGTGGTAAAATAGACAAGAAATGAAAGAGATAAAGGAGATGTCTATTTTTGACAGAAGAGTCCATTTCTTTAGAGATTAGATTAACAGCGGCTGACGATGCCAGCTTGCTTTTTGGTGCACACGATAAACATATCAAGCTCCTAGAAGATGCAACCAATACTGTTATCAATACTCGTGGTGAAACAATTCAACTAATTGGGACAAATGAACAAGTGAAATTGGCTAGTTCAGTGATCCGTACACTACAAGAATTGATCAAACGCGGGATCCATATCAGTACACCAGATGTGGTAGCTGCGATAAATATGGGACGAAAAGGTACCTTAGATTACTTCATCGAGATGTATGAAGAAGAAATTGTGAAAGACAGAAATGGCAAACCTATTCGGGTAAAAAATAGCGGACAAAAGAAATATGTTGAGTCTGTCAAACACCATGATGTCGTGTTTGGTATTGGCCCTGCTGGAACTGGGAAAACCTTCCTCGCCGTGGTGTTAGCAATTGCTGCTTTAAAAAAAGGCGAAGTCCAAAAAATTATCTTGACTCGACCAGCTGTTGAAGCAGGAGAAAATTTGGGCTTTTTACCGGGAGATCTGAAAGAAAAAGTGGATCCTTATTTACGTCCAGTTTATGATGCACTTTATCAAATCTTTGGATTAGAGCATACGAATCGTTTAATGGAACGAGGCGTAATTGAAATTGCACCTTTGGCGTATATGCGTGGTCGAACATTAGACGATGCGTTTGTTATTTTAGACGAGGCACAAAATACGACTGTGGCTCAAATGAAGATGTTCTTGACTCGTCTTGGGTACCAATCAAAAATGATTGTTAATGGAGATACTAGCCAAATCGACTTGCCAAGAGGGACGATGAGTGGTTTAGTTCATGCTGAACGTACGTTGAAGCAAATCAAAAAAATTGATTTTGTTAATTTTGAAGCCAGTGATGTTGTCCGACATCCAGTAGTTGCTGAAATTATTCAAGCGTATGAAAAAGCCGATCTTCATCAAGAATAAGCTTTGCTTAGGAGGATAAGCACATGTTGAATAAAACAATCCGGCAACTGCAGGCAAAATTAGGAAAAGCATTTTTGCCTTTGCTGTTAGCTGTGTTTTTTATAATCATTTGTGGGGTGACTTTTAGTAGTGTCAAACAAAAAGCAAATGATTTTAGAGAAGGACAAGTAGCTGAAGAAAGTATTCGTGCAACCAAAACGATTGAGAATACAGAAGAGACCGAGCAAAAGAGAAAGTTGGCAGCCGAAGCAGTCACACCAGAGTATACTTATCAGCAAGATTTGGCAGCTGATCAAAATGATCGAATCAAGCAACTATTTGATTTGATCAATAAAACAAATGATGCAATCGATAAGGCGTATGATGAAAAGGTCAAAAAGGCCAGTGATGATGCGAATATTCCCAAACCAACGATTGATGAAAGAATTGCAGCACTAAAGAAAAATTTCGAAACAGTAAATGTAGAGGATGTTGCATTTTATCAAAAATTACCTAGTAATTTTTACACGCTCATTTTCGGTATGACGGAAGATGAATTGTCGACTGTTCGTGATGAAAGTCTGAAATTGATTGATGAACAAATGAGCAAACAAGTAAGAGAAAGCGATGTTGACACATTCAAGCAAGAAGCACAAGATAAAATCCAATATCTCAATGTTACTTCTGCGCAACAACAAGTATTGAATTATTTAGTAGATCAAGGAATCGTAGTAAATGATGTACTTAATGAGAAGAAGACGGAAGAACTGAAAGCGAACGCACGTGAAGCTGTTCAGCCAGTGATGATTTTCCAAGGAGAAATCATTGTACGTGAAGGGAATCAAATTGATGCAGCTGCAATGAAAAAATTGGAATTGTTGGGATTGACCAATCAAACAACTTCGATCTTTCCGTTAGTTGCAATGATTTTAGCTGTGCTTCTGCAGATTATTGTCTTAGCCTATAATTCATTGCAATTTCAAGACTCAGACAAACGGACAGAATACGTCTTGTTCTATGTAACAGCAATGTCTTTAAGTATTATTATGATGAAGTTTTTCCAGTTATTCCAAACAGAACAAGCAACTTATATTCCACTGTTTTACCCGGCGGCGTTTACACCACTGGTCTTAAATTTCTTCCTTAATCGAAGAGCGGGGATTGTGGCGGCACTTTTCCAAGCTGTATCAGCGTTATTTATCTATTATGGTTCTATTGGGACAAATACCTTAACCGTGTTGTTGGTTTCCTATCTATTCTCAGGTTTGATGGGGACGATTGTTCGGCGACAACGAATTTCTGAACAAGGTATGCCCGCTGTTTTGTGGGTAATTGTTTTCCCAACACTGATGAATATTATTTTGATTGTTTATCAAGGCATGAGTTTTAGTGATGGAACGACTTGGTTGACTTTGGTTTGCGGAGTAACTGGTGCATTGTTATCTTTCTTATTAACAATGGGGTTACATCCTTACATTGAATTAATGGTGACAGATGATAGTGTGATCGTCTTAAATGAGTTGAGCAATCCAAATCATCCATTATTGAAACAATTACTAGAAGAAGCGCCAGGTACCTATCACCATAGTATGATGGTGGCGAATCTAAGTGCAAATGCGGTAGCAGAAATCGGTGGACGTTCGTTATTAACTCGAGTGGCTTGTTACTATCATGATATTGGAAAAATCAAACATGCTAGTTTTTTTGTTGAAAATTTACCGTCTGGGGCGGAAAATCCCCATAACTTCCTGTTGCCAGAAGATAGCAAACAAATTATTTTTGGTCATGTGACAGATGGTGCCAAAATTCTAGAAGAATATGGTATGCCTGAAATGGTCATTGATATTTGTAATCAACACCACGGGACAACATTGATGCGGTATTTTTATGTAAAAGCAAAAGAACGTAACCCAGAAGTCACAGAGGAACAGTTCCGCTATCCGGGACCAAAACCACAAACAAGAGAAGCTGGAATCGTCAATATTGCTGATAGCTGTGAAGCAGCTGTACGTGCAATGGATCATCCGACAGGTGAAAAAATCGAACAATTTGTTCATAATTTGATTGCAGAACGTATTGCAGACGGTCAGTTAGACGACACTGGCTTAACATTGAAAGAAATTCGTAAAGTTGAGAAATCATTGATCAGTGGATTAAGTAGTACGTTCCACTCTCGGATCAAGTATCCAAAAATGAAATCAGAAGCTGAAAAATTAAAAGAAGAACAAGCACGAACACAAGAATAATCAAAAAAGTGAGTAAAGAAAGAAGCGATGACTAATGGATATTACATTCATGGATGAAACAAACAAAGTATCTGAGGAGAAGATACAAGAAATCAATGAACTACTCCAGTTTGCAGCTGATTATTTAAAACTACCTGAAGAAACAGAAATGTCAGTGACATTCATGGACAATGATGCGATTCAAGTAATCAATCGTGATTATCGAGGAAAAGATGCGCCAACTGATGTCATCAGTTTCGCTTTAGAAGAAGAAGGCGAAGATGAAATCCCAGTTATTTTTGAAGATGGCGAGAATCCAATGCCGCGTGTCCTTGGCGACATCATGATCTCGATCGAACGAGCTGCTGAACAAGCCGAGTCCTATGGCCATTCATATGATCGCGAATTAGGTTTCTTAGCAGTACATGGTTTCTTACACATTAATGGATATGATCATATGACACCTGAAGACGAGAAAGAAATGTTTGGGCTACAGAAAGAGATATTGGATGCTTATGGACTTAAAAGATAAACAAGTTGAAAAAAATAAACATTTCATGACTTCAGTGGAATTTGCTATCCAAGGAGTAAAAACGGTTTTTGATGAAGAACGCAACATGAGAAAACATGTTGTGTTCGGCATCTTTGCATTGATTGCTGGCGCTTTTTTTCAACTGAGTCAGAATGAATGGCTGTGGTTGTTTTTAGCTATTTTTTTAGTATGGATCGTTGAAATTTTAAACACTGTTTTTGAAAATGTTGTCGATATGTTTACGGACTTTCATTTTCATCCGATTGGAAAGAAAATCAAAGACATGGCTGCCGGCGCTGTTTTATTGACGGCTTGCTTTGCAGTAATCGTCGGTTTGATTTTATTCGTTCCCAAAATCTATCAATTATTTTTTTAAAGAAAAAGGAGAAACCATATGCCAGAACATAAATCAGGATTTGTTGCCATTGTTGGACGCCCTAACGTTGGGAAGTCAACTCTTTTGAATCGCATCGTTGGCCAAAAAATTGCCATCATGAGTGACAAAGCACAAACAACTCGAAACAAGATTCAAGGTGTTTATACGACACCAGAAGCACAATTGATTTTTATTGATACACCAGGAATCCACAAACCAAAACATCGCTTGGGTGACTTTATGGTGGAAGCAGCTTACAGTGCATTGAAAGAAGTCGATGCTGTATTATTTATGATCAGTGCGGATCAAAAACGTGGACGTGGAGATGACTTTATTATTGAACGACTAAAGAATGTGACATCACCGGTTTATTTAGTAATCAATAAAATTGATAAGATCCATCCAGATGAGTTGCTAAGTATCATTGAAGATTATTCTTCACAGATGCCATTTGCTCAAGTAGTACCAATTTCTGCAACTGAGGGAAACAATGTGGATCGTTTGATGGAAACTTTAGTGGATGAAATGCCAGAAGGTCCACAGTATTTCCCAGAAGATCAAATAACGGATCATCCAGAATATTTTGTTGTTTCAGAACTGATTCGAGAAAAAGTACTTGTATTGACTCGTGATGAAGTCCCTCATTCTGTGGCAGTTGTTGTTGATTCAATGAAACGCAATGAGAATGATAAAATCCAAATTCAAGCAACCATCATTGTTGAACGTGATAGCCAAAAAGGGATCATCATTGGCAAAGGTGGAAAAATGTTGAAACAAATCGGTACAAAAGCGCGTAAAGATATTGAAAGCCTACTCGGGGATAAAGTTTTCTTGGAACTTTGGGTAAAAGTTCAAAAGGATTGGCGTGATAAAAAAGTCTATCTCCAAGACTTTGGTTACCGTAAAGACGAATACTAAAATCAGTAAAAAAGAAACGGATCTGGACAGGTAGCAATACTTTTTCCAGATTTCTTTTTTTGAGGAGGGGAATCGATTGAGTCAATTGGTTGAATCAAAAGGTTTGATTATTTCTAGTCGAAATTATAAAGAAAAAGATAAATTGGTCAAGATTTTTACAGAATCAGCGGGAAAAATGATGTTTTATGTCAAAGGCATCCATCGACAAAATCAACCATTAGCGCCTGCTATTCGACCATTTACTCAAGCTGTTTATATTGGCACATTTAAAAGTGATGGTCTATCTTTTATTACGAGTGTCAAAGATGTTCATGCCTATCGGAAAATTCAAGAAGATATTTTTTTGAGTGGTTACGGGACTTATTTATTGAGTTTGGTTGATGCAGCAATTGAAGATCATCAATATGATCCAAATCTTTTTCATTTTACACAACAAGCGCTGGAAAGAATGGATCAAGGTGATGATGCAGAAATTATCACCAATATTTTTGAAATTCAAATCTTACAACGATTTGGAATTGCACCTGTCTGGACACATTGTGCAATCTGTGGTGAAACGCAAGGAAAATTTGATTATTCTTCAAAATATGGTGGCGTGATTTGCGAACGTCATTGGTCACTTGATCAAAGAAGATATCATGCGGATCCTCGAGCTGTTTATTTTGCACGTCTGTTTTCTGCTCTTTCTTATGAAAGAATCAATGGCATCCATTTAAAAGAAGACACAAAACAAGCGATTCGTCAGTTGATTGATCAACTTTATGAGGAATATGTGGGCATCCATCTTAAAAGTAAGAAGTTTATTGATCAAATGAAATCGTGGGAACATGTGCTCAAACCATTAGAGAAAAAGGAAGATTCTTCAGCAACTGAACAAGAAAAAGGAGATGCAGAGTCCGAGATATCTTTGCCAGCTGATCCGACAGAAAATGAGTGAGCCAAGCAAACGAAGAAGATAGATTTAATTGATTATCAAAAAAATTTGACAAAAGAGTAATGAAACGGCTATTATTAACCGTAGATAAAATAGTACGTTGATCAAGAAGAGTAAAAAATACGTGGGTAAAAGCGAGTTCGGGAGAGTGAGAGCCGAATACGATCGATTTTTGAAGTGGCGCTTGGGAGTACGTGAAACGAAGCTGCCGAATATTTGTTCGGAAGTAGGGTGGAACCGCGAAGTTATTCGTCCCTATGTCTGTAGTCAGACATAGGGACTTTTTGTATTTTTAGGAGGAAATCAAGATGCAATTTGACATGGAAATTCCGGCAACAGAGTTTAAAGAAAACCAAATCAAAGTTCTTTCAAGTGTCGCATTAGCAGTCAGTGTTGTTGATGATCAAGAACAAGTGAAAGAAAGCTTTACCACCAGACCAGAAGAAACAATTTATTCAATTGCTGCACAATTAGCTGAGACAGACGTTGTTCGTGTGAAGTTGATTCCGGGTTCAGTCGTCGCATTTTATCCAGTCGTGCAAGCTTTGTAAGAAATGAAAGGGGTACTATACTATGAGCAAAAAATTAAGCGTTCAAGACATGATTTTAACATTACAAAAATTTTGGGCATCAAATGGTTGTATGCTAATGCAAGCCTATGACACAGAAAAGGGTGCCGGAACAATGAGTCCTTATACATTTTTACGCGCCATTGGACCAGAACCTTGGAATGCGGCTTATGTGGAACCTTCACGTCGTCCAGCA
Organism: Enterococcus sp. DIV0660C; assembly: GCF_017316125.1. Classification (GTDB taxonomy): domain Bacteria; phylum Bacillota; class Bacilli; order Lactobacillales; family Enterococcaceae; genus Enterococcus_B. The sequence continues at coordinate 27,031 of NZ_JAFLWA010000026.1, forward strand.
GATGGTCGTTACGGTGAAAATCCAAATCGTTTGTATCAACATCATCAATTTCAAGTAGTAATGAAGCCTTCACCAGAAAATATCCAAGAATTATATTTAGAAAGTTTGCGTTTATTAGGGATCGATCCATTAGAACACGATATTCGATTCGTTGAAGATAATTGGGAAAATCCTTCAATGGGTTGCGCTGGTGTTGGTTGGGAAGTTTGGTTAGACGGAATGGAAATCACACAATTTACGTATTTCCAACAAGTAGGTGGCTTACCTTGTAAACCAGTGACTTCAGAAATCACTTACGGTTTAGAACGTTTAGCATCTTATATTCAAGAAGTGGAAAGTGTCTATGATCTTGAATGGTCAGCAGGCGTAAAATATGGTGAGATTTTCAAACAACCTGAATATGAACATTCAAAATATTCATTTGAAGTCAGTGACCAAGAATTATTGTTACAAAATTTTGATCGTTTTGAAAAAGAAGCGAATCGATGTATTGATGAAAACCTTGTTCATCCAGCATATGATTATATTTTAAAATGTAGCCATACATTTAATCTACTTGATGCGCGTGGTGCCGTTTCAGTTACAGAACGTGCTGGATATCTTTCTCGAATCCGAAATATGGCTCGTGCTGTAGCAAAAATCTTTGTTGCGGAGCGTGAAAAATTGGGGTTCCCACTATTGAACAAGAACACAGCAAATCCAGAAACAGTTAAGGAGGCTGAATAAGATGGCAAAAGACTTATTATTGGAAATTGGACTAGAAGAAATGCCTGCTCATGTGGTCACACCAAGCATGAAACAATTAGAAGAAAAAACAGCAAAATTTTTAGATGAACATCAATTAACTTATGATTCAATCGAAACATTCTCAACACCGCGCCGTTTAGCAATCAAAGTAATAAATGTTCCTGAACGTCAAGCAGATAGTGAAGAAGAAATCAAAGGACCTGCTAAAAAAATCGCATTGGATGCTGATGGAAATTGGTCAAAAGCCGCTGAAGGATTCGTTCGTGGTCAAGGGCTAACAACAGATGATATTACTTTTAGAGAGTTAAAAGATGTGGAATATGTTTATGTGACAAAATACACTCATGGGAAACCTGCAATCGAAGTTTTAGCTGGGCTGGCAGATGTAATTAAAAGTTTAACTTTCCCTGTAACAATGCACTGGGCAAATTTTGATTTTGAATATATTCGACCAATTCATTGGATTGTCGCTTTGTTAGACGATGAAGTCATTCCATTTAGTGTGTTAGATGTTGAAACAGGGCGTGCTTCTCGTGGACACCGTTTCTTGGGTGAATCCATCACTTTTGATCATGCAAAAGAATATGAAGAAAAATTGAAGGAGCAATTTGTTATTGCTTCACCACAAAAAAGAGAAGCAATGATTGTTAGTCAAGCACAAAAATTAGCAGAAAAAAATCATTGGGTGATTGATCTAGATCCAGAATTACTTGAAGAAGTAAATAACTTGGTCGAATACCCAACTGTTTTTGCTGGTGACTTTGAAGAAAAATATCTTTCAGTACCAGAAGAAGTTTTGGTCACGTCAATGAAAGAGCACCAACGTTACTTTGAAGTTCGAAATGAAGAGGGAATGTTATTACCTCACTTTATTTCTGCTCGTAATGGGGACGCTGTAAAATTAGACAATGTGATCAAAGGAAATCAAAAAGTGTTAACTGCACGTTTAGAGGATGCTGAATTTTTCTACAATGAAGATAAAAAAGTCTCCATCGCAGAAGATGTAGAAAAACTAAAATCAGTTACTTTCCATGAAAAAATCGGTAGTATCTATGAAAAAATGCAACGTGTTCAAATCGCTGCACGCATCATTGGAGAAGAAGTCGGTTTGTCTGAAGCAGAGTTAACAGACCTTCAACGCGCTGCTGAAATTTATAAATTTGATTTAGTGACGAATATGGTCGGTGAATTCCCTGAGTTACAAGGAATCATGGGTGAAAAATATGCGTTACTTCAAGGTGAAAAACCTGCCGTTGCGAAAGCAATTCGTGAACACTATATGCCAATTTCAAGCGAGGGAGACTTACCAGAATCCGTTATTGGTTCTGTCTTAGCTGTGGCAGACAAGTTAGATAGCATCTTTTCTTTCTTCGCCGTAGGAATGGTACCAAGTGGATCAAACGATCCGTATGCTTTGCGTCGCCAAGCTTATGGTGTGGTTCGTATCGTAGAAGCAAAGGGATGGAGTTTCCCATTAGCTAAACTACAAGAAGTCATTGATGCAGAAATTAGCAAAGATCTCACACGTTTTGGCATTGACTTAACAAGTGGCCAAGGTGAAGTTCTTTCATTTATCAAAGGACGTCTACGTCAATTGTTAGTCACGAAAGAAATTCGTCATGATGTGATTGATGCGGTATTGAATGCAGAACAAAACGATTTAACAAAAGTCTTCAGCGCAGCACAATTATTCAAGGAGCATTTGAATGATTCGGATTTCAAACCTTCAATGGAAGCTTTGACGCGTGTCATCAACTTAGCGAAAAAAGCAGAAACAACAGAAGCTGGTGTAGTAGATCCAGCATTGTTTGAAAATGAAGCAGAAACAGCCTTGAATGAAGCGGTGAATGAGTTGAAAGCTAATTTTGCAACACAAACGTTGGGTGAAAGCTATGAAAGCTTAGTTGAATTACGTCCATTGATTGAGAAATATTTTGATGAAACAATGGTTATGGCAGAAGACCAAGCAGTACGTGCTAACCGTTTATCGCAATTGAAGGAAATTGCATTTATGGCATTATCTTTGGCGAGCTTGGATAAGATTATGACAAAATAAGGTTGTGAAAGAAGTGCCCAACTTCAATAAATAAGAATAAATTTTCGAAAATTGCTTCTCAAATTTTTGTGAAATTTAGGCTTATTTTGAAGGAGTTACTTCTTAAATACCGTGAACAAGGTTGTGATGCCAATCGTTCAGCTTTGAAAAAATAATGAGTAACGGACAAAGCAGCTTGCAATATTTTGAAGAGTACTTATACTTTTTCAAAAGTATATATAGTTGTTAGACCTGAGACAATGAGAATTGTCTCAGGTCTTTTGTATTTGAAGCTGTAAACGATATTACCTGATTTTTGTCAACTGGTATCAGTCTGGTACTTTTCTTAAATGAAAAAAAATCCTTGATAATACTGATAATAGATTATTTTTTTGAAAAAAAGGTTTGACAAAAAAGAAAAATATTTTTATTCTTGTCATGTGGTTATAACCAGTTAGAGAAAGGAAAAACAAATGGAGAGCTCAGGAAAAGGAAAATCTTTATACTATCAACTTGTTGATGTATTAAAAGATCGGATTGAAAAGCAGATGACAGCACATGATCAACTGCCATCTGAACGAGAATTATGTCAACATTACGGCGTTAGTCGTACGACTGTTCGCTTAGCTTTACAAGAATTAGAAACATTAGGCTATATTTATCGTCGCCATGGCAAAGGAACATTTGTATCCGACTTATCTGTGAAGTCATCCAACTTAGCAGGCGCATATAGCTTTACAGAGGCAATGAAAGAATTAGGCAGATTACCTAAGACAGTGATTTTAGAATTTCGTCAAATGGAAGCAACAAAAAAAATCGCCCAGGCGTTGAATATAACGCTTGGTGAACCAGTGTTTAAAATCAAACGATTACGTTTGGCAGATGCAGAACCATTAATGGTTGAACGTTCGTACTTACCAGTTAAATTATTTATGAATTTAGATTTACCCTTACTTGAAAGCAAACCCTTGTATGATGTCTTTTCGCAAGATTACGATCAAATCGTCCAGTTTGCAGATGAAGAATTTTATGCAAGCATTGTGCAAAAAAAAGATGCCGATTTATTACGCATCGCAGATAGTGCCCCTGTATTACATTTGATTCGGTCGACATACAATCACAAAAATGAAATTATCGAATATACAGACAGCGTTGCCAGAGCAGATCAGTTCCATTATAAAATCCGGCACGTGCGCAGTCATTAAGGAGGAAGTCAAATGCTTGAACAAAGAAAAGAGTTGGAAGAACGAGGTGCAGCAATCACAGCTGGTGAAATTCAACAGCAACCAGAATTATGGCAAGAAACAGTTGCAATCTTGAAAGAAAAAAAGGAAGAGCTCAAAGCATTTTTTGAAAAAATGAACGAATCAGCAAAAGGAAAACGTATTCGAGTAATTTTCACTGGAGCTGGAACGTCTCAGTATGTGGGGGATACGATTGTTCCTTATTTAAATGGACATGGTGATACACAAAAGTTTATTTTCCAAAGTATTGGAACCACTGATATTGTTGCTGCACCACAAGATTATTTGATTCCTGAAGAGCCCACATTACTTGTATCGTTTGCACGCAGTGGAAATAGTCCCGAAAGCTTAGCGGCAGTTGATCTCGCAAATCAAGTCGTTTCGACGATTTTTCATTTATCGATTACTTGTGCAGCAGAGGGAAGTTTGGCTAAAGCAGCAGAAAAGGATCCAAAAAACTTTTTATTATTGATGCCTGAAAGAGCCAACGATGCTGGTTTTGCAATGACTGGAAGTTTTACTTGCATGATGTTAAGTGCCTTATTGATTTTTGACCGAACAGCGGATGAAACGAAGGAGAAATATGTAACCGTTTTATCTAAAGTGGGTGAGAACATCTTAAGCAGAGTATCGGAGATTAAGGAATTGATTTCGCCAGATTTTCAAAGAATTGTTTATCTAGGATCAGGTAGCTTAGCAGGATTGGCAAGAGAAGCACAACTGAAAATTTTAGAATTAACTGCGGGAAAAGTCGCTACTAGTTTTGATTCTTCCATGGGCTTTCGTCATGGTCCTAAGTCATTCGTGAACGACGAAACGCTCGTTTTTGTATTCGTTAATAATCATCCTTACACACGAACCTATGATTTAGATATTTTGGAAGAAATTCACGGAGATAAAATTGCGAAACAAGCAATTGCGATTGCCCAACCTGGAAAGACAAACTATTCTGGTCAAACTTTTCAAATGGAAGAAACGGAAACTTGTTTACCTGATGGCTATTTGTCTTTAGCGATGATCTTAGTTGGCCAGTTGATCGCGTTGTGGACCTCAATCAAGATTGGGCACACACCAGATACACCTTCGCCAAGCGGAACCGTTAATCGAGTTGTTAAAGGAGTAACGATTCACAACTATCCTGAAAATATAGAGAAAAGAGGAGATAATAAGTGAACTTGACAACAGAAAAACAAGCAGCAATGAATCGATTATCCACAGAAACAGGGAAAATCAGTGCATTAGCAATTGATCAACGCGGCGCACTGAAAAAAATGATGCATGCACTGGGGATGGATGCAACAGCGGAACAAATCAGCGAATTTAAGACGCTCGTTTCAAGTGAGCTAACACCTTTTGCTTCAGCCATTTTGTTAGATCCAGAGTACGGGCTCTCTGCAGCGAAAGCTCGTGATGAACAAGCGGGTTTATTATTAGCTTATGAAAAAACGGGTTATGATGCAACGAAACCTGGTCGACTACCTGATTTACTCGAAGATTGGTCTGCTCTACGTTTAAAAATAGCGCAAGCAGATGCTGTCAAATTTTTATTGTATTATGACGTGGATGAAGACCCAGCAATCAACCATTTAAAACATGTTTTTGTTGAACGCTTAGGAAGTGAATGTGCCGGAGAAGATCGCCCCTTTTACTTAGAATTGGTTTCCTATGATGCAACAATTGCAGATAGTAACTCAATCGAATATGCGAAAATCAAACCCCATAAAGTCATTGAGATGATGAAAGAATTTTCACAACCAAATTATAAGGTAGACGTACTAAAAGTCGAAGTGCCAGTCAACATGAATTATGTTGAGGGTTTTGCTACTAATGAAACATGTTATACACAAGTCGAAGCGCAAGAATTCTTTAAGGAACAAAGTGAGGCAACAAGTTTACCATTTATTTTCTTAAGTGCTGGAGTGTCAACGAAATTATTCCAAGAAACACTGGTCTTCGCTCGTGAATCTGGTTCAGCCTTTAATGGTGTTCTTTGTGGTCGGGCAACTTGGAAAGACGGTGTAAAAGCTTATGTTGAGAACGGTCGAGCAGGCGCCATTGATTGGTTGCAAACAACTGGTCGAGCAAATATCGAGGAATTAAATGAGGTTGTGGAACGAACAGCAACCCCTTGGTATGAAAAAGCATAGCCGCTTCAATTTAACCAAGAAAAAGTAAGCGGTTTCGTTTACTTTTTATAATGGCATTACTTATTCAAAAACAGAAGGGAACGAAGAAAAATGGCAATTATTGGCGTACGAATTGATGGCAGACTGATTCATGGACAAGTAGCAAATTTGTGGACAACAAAACTAAATATCACACGAATCATGGTCGTAGATGATGAAGTAGCGACAAATGCAATCGAAAAAAGTGGTCTTAAGCTTGCTACACCAGCTGGAGTAAAGTTAAGCGTGTTACCAGTAGAAAAAGCAGCAGCTAATATTTTAGCTGGTAAGTATGATTCGCAACGACTACTGATTGTTGCGAAGAAGCCAGATCGTTTATTAAAGTTAGTTGAGTTAGGTGTTCCTTTGACAGAAATCAATGTTGGGAACATGTCTCAAACAGATGAAACTCGTTCCATTACTAAGTCAATCAATGTTGTTGATGAAGATGTATCTGTATTTAAACAATTAGCAGCTAAAGGAGTACATCTGATTGCTCAAATGGTTCCAAGTGACAAGGCTGAAGACTTTATGAGTCTGTTAACAAAATAGGAGGAATAATTCATGGATATTCAATGGTGGCAGATCTTATTATTATCATTATACGCAGGCTATCAGATTTTAGATGAGCTACAAATTTATTCATCAATGAGTGCACCCGTCTTTGCCGGTTTGTTTGCTGGTTTAGTAATGGGGGATTTACAAGCAGGACTGATCATTGGTGGTAGTATGCAGTTAACAGTGTTAGGTGTTGGAACATTTGGCGGTGCTTCTAAGATTGATGCAAATTCAGGAACGATTTTAGCAACAGCCTTTTCGATTTCACTTGGTATGAATCCTGAACAAGCGATTGCAGCAATTGCTGTACCAGTGGCTAGCTTGATGATCCAATTAGATATTTTAGCTCGCTTTGCAAATACGTATTTTGCACATCGAATTGATCGACATGTTGAAACAATGAATTATAAAGCAATTGAACGAAACTTCTTGATGGGTGCTTTACCTTGGTCACTTTCTCGGCTAGTACCTGTTTTCTTAGCTTTGGCTTTTGGAGGAGGGTTGGTTGAAAATGTTGTTGGCGTGTTGAATGGTGATCTAAAATGGCTAGGTGATGGTTTATCAGTAGCCGGAGCTGTTCTGCCAGCAGTTGGTTTTGCTATTTTATTACGCTATCTACCTGTTAAGAAACATTTTCCATATCTCGTTTTAGGTTTCACGATTACTGCATTGTTAGCAACGCTTTTCTCAAATGTCCAATTACTTGGAACGAGTGTGGCAAGTGTAGTGAAGGAAATGCCAGGAACCTTTAACTCATTACCAATGTTAGCGGTCGCTTTGATTGGATTTGCGTTAGCAGCTATTAGTTATAAAAATGGTCAGAATAATCATAATCAAAAACCAGTAGCAAATGAGCAAGTAGAATCAGCTGAGGGGGAAATCGAAGATGACGAAATCTAATTATAAATTGACAAAAGAAGATTTTAAACAAATCAATCGAAGAAGTTTATTTACTTTTCAATTAGGCTGGAACTATGAACGGATGCAGGGTTCAGGTTATTTGTATACGATCTTACCTCAGCTTCGCAAAATTTATGGGGATGATACACCTGAGTTAAAAGAAATAATGAAAACGCATACGCAATTTTTTAATACGTCAAACTTCTTTAATACGATTGTCACAGGGATTGACCTTGCAATTGAAGAGAAGGAAGGAATTGCAGCAAAACAAACAGTTTCTGGGATGAAAGCTGGGTTAATGGGGCCTTTTGCCGCAATTGGTGACTCGATCTTTGCTGCGCTTATTCCAACTATCTTTGGTGCATTGGCTGCGAACATGGCAATCAATGGAAATCCTGCAGGTGTGTTTATCTGGATCATCGCACAAATCGTTGTCATGGTCTTTCGTTGGAAGCAATTGGAGTTTGCTTATAAAGAAGGAATCTCATTAGTAACAACGATGCAATCACGACTAACTGCACTAACTGATGCAGCAACATTACTCGGTGTCTTCATGGTAGGTGCTTTAGTAGCAACAATGGTCAATGTTAAATTCTCATGGGCACCAAGCATTGGTGATGTGACACTAAACATGCAAAATAATATTGATATGATTTTACCTAAGATTTTACCAGCAGCAATTGTTGGTGGGGTATATTGGATGTTAGGCAAGAAAAATATGACATCTACACGTGCAATCTTTATTGTTCTGATTGTCTGTGTTGCGTTATCAGCTCTTGGTGTGATTTCAAAATAATGGGGTGGAAAAAATGAGTCAAGAGTTAGTTTTGATTAGTCATGGACAATTATGTGAAGCACTGAAAAAAAGTACAGAAATGATCATGGGACCACAAACGACGATCCATACGGTGGCATTGTTAGAATCCGATGGTGCAGAAGATTTTAAAGAAAAATTTTTACAAGTCACAGCTGAATTAGAATCCTATGTTGTCTTTTGTGACCTGATGGGAGGAACGCCTTGTAACGTCATCTCTCGTATGATTATGGAGGGTGCAGCGATCGAACTTTACGCTGGGATGAATATGCCAATGGTAATTGAGTTCATCAATGGTACATTGATTGATACGCCTGTTGACTTTATTACTTCTGGTCAACAAAATATTGTTTCCGTTAATCAAATGATTGCATTGGCGAATGAAGAGGAAGATGAATAGTTGAACGAGTAAAAAATAAACCATTAAGTGATAAACTCTAGACACAACAACAGCGGCTTCCTTTCTAAAAAAGAAGAAAGTCGTGGTTATTGTGTAATAAATAGCGAATGTCTATTTATAGAGATAGGTTGTTAATGAAGAACAAGAATTTTATTATCGATGTTCAAGTTTCTCCACATTCCTATGAAATAGAGTAGGAATATTCAGTTCAAGTTACCTTTTGTAGTTTAAATATTATTTGTTCAATTTAAGAAAATTTATTTTTTTCTTTTTGGAGAAATCTATCGTCTCTTTATATCTTTCAGTCCGTTATTAGTCTGAGCAATAAATAGCTTCTTATATAATAGAAAAAAGGATTTCGCGAAATACCTGTTGAGGCTATTCGTGAAATCCTTTTTCAGTAGTAAGAGGAAAACTTGTTTTCAACGCTTCCTCTTACAGTGAATGAAATGAATGTGGTTAAATATGAGAGATTGTGTAACAAACTAATGAAGTTACAAGTCTATTTTATAAAAAAAAACGAGAAGTTTTTATTTTATTTTTTTCTTATTTTTTATAAAAAAAAATATACAGATAGCACACATAGTTAATGCGCTATTTCTTGAAACTAATTGATAGATTTATAGCGAAAACCACATTTCATCACTCTATGGATGAGTGTAACGAATCTATTAATTGCTAAAATATGGTGGAATGAATTAAAAGGAATGAAGACAACAAGTTTAACTCTTTGTTCTTGACGCTACTGATGATTTTATTAGGTCTCTCTTAGGATCAATAAAAAGAACAACTTAAAGTGTCTATAAATAGGACTATTTTGATCCAGAAGAAATGGTTAAGGTCAAATTGTTGAAAGAAAGTACGTTAGGTGTTTCGTAAGAATAGCCAAGATAGAAGAGGCTGTTCTTTAAAAAGAGAAATAATCTAGATCAGAGTCTCCAATCATTACATATTTTTCATAATTATTTACATTTTTGAGTAGCTCAATGTTATCAATTAACAAAATATCAGCACTAGTATCATCCAATTCACAATAGGGAATAATTTTAATCGCTTTTTTTATTTCATTGCAATACTGTTTTTCGTATCTATTTCCCTTGGCTGAATAAAAGGCAATATTCAACGTGGAATCTATATAACTCTTTTGAAAAGAATGGACCGTGTAAGTCAGTAATGACAGTATCCATTGAATATTATAATTGTGGATGGTGTATTTTTTTAAAGCACAATTTATATCTTTAGAAAATGATAATGATTTAATATTTGTTGAAAAATATTTATTATAAAAAAAATAATAAGGATATAAAATTTTAGCATAATGAATACAAATTTCGATTCTTATTGATAGTGTTTTTATGTCAGTTGTAGATACATTGTACGGTCCACAAAGTATAGAAAAAATAAGATCTTTATCTATATAGTTAGGAGTTAGTTCATTTAGAAAAAAATTTTGCTCATTTTTTACATTTTTAAAATGTAGGCTATTCATATTAGATAATAAAAAGATCAAAATAAGTAAGATTTTTTCTTCATCCAATTTTTTATTATTGAAGCAAAAAAAGTTATTGTATATTTTTTTTACTACAGGACTTTCTGATGAGATGAATTCTTTATTGATTTCTAGATGACTATCACTAAATTTTTGCAGATAATCTTTGCAATTGACAGTTATGATCCAAGTCTGTAGTTCATAAATAATATTATTTTCAATTTTGATGTTACAGTCTTCTAGAAAATTTACTATTTTGTCAGTAAGGAGATCAATAGAAATAGGATTATACAAATTATTATAACCTATATTTGTGTTTTGCAAATATAGGTTATAAAGTACAAGGATCGATTCAATATTTCCTCTTACTGTAACGTAAGGACTACGGATAATGCAGATATGAAAGCTGTTTTGATAAAAATTTTAAAATATTGAATAATTTTGAGGGACTTATATATAAATCATTAGCAAGACTATCTAAAGTTTTCTTCTGCTTATAAAAAATGCTATAAAAAATATCTTTTGTGATACTTTTAGAAAAATAAAATTTTTGAGCATCATGAAAACTCATCAATTTAGTGTTAAAAACAATATATTTTTCGGATATATATATTGAATTTTCAGGTAGTTCTTCTGATAATTCTTCCAAATATTTATTTAAAGTAATCAATGTGATATCTAAATTTTTTATAATTCTTTGTTTCGTACTTTGACCATTGTTATCTATGATGTATTTTACAATTCTAATTTTAGTATATATTGATTTTTCATAGATTAGATTTAACATAATTAAAACTCATCCTTCAGAATAGTATTTTATATAGAATTTTGGAGTATAAAGTTTATTTAATATGCATGTGAATCTTTAAAAAATATAATATTCTTAATAGTTTTTAAAATAATTAAACTATCTAAAAGCAAACATTGATTATTTTTATACCAAAGATCCATTTTAACCATTGTAGTAAAATCAATCGTATTTCTTCCACATACCTGCCAGATTCCAGAACAACCGGGGAGGATAGTTAACCTTTCTAAATCAGACTTTGTGTATTTTTTCACTTCAGAGACTAAAGGAGGGCGCGGACCTACTAAACTCATATCACCCTTTATTACATTGTACAATTGAGGTAATTCATCTAAACTCAATTTTCGTAAATATCTACCAATGCGGGTGACTCTAGGATCATCCTTCATTTTGAACATAGGGCCATCCATTTCATTTTTAGACAACAAATTAGATAGTAACTCCTCTGCATTTACTACCATCGTTCGAAATTTGTATATTTTGAAAATTTTACCGTTCTTACCAACTCTTTCCTGAGTAAAAAAAATTGGACCATGTTGATCAAAATAAATGAGCAAAGAAATGACTAACAATAGTGGACTGAGAAGCAGAAGGCTTGTGATACTAAAAACAATATCAAAGAATCTCTTTATAACAAGATAATACCTTTTTGTCAATCTAAATTTTGAAGATTTTTTTTCAGCTCCTAAAAAATCTGTTATTGTTCTTTTTTGAAAAACCAATTCAAAATAATCCATTAAACTATCCCTTTCTAATTTTCTTGACTTTGTTTGATATAGATTCTGAAATAATTTTAGATTTAAAAAGAGTCACCCTCTTTTTTTTTTTTTACGAACAATTAAATTTTTTGAAGTTGATGATATGGAAAAGAAATATACAATCAGTTGCGTAGAAATTGGAGGTGAGAAATTATGAAGAAAATTGGTTGTTTCGTAGCTTTACTGGGTCTATCTACTTTGATAGCTGGTTGTAATTCACAGAATCAGCAAAGTGAATCAAATACTACAAAAACTAGTACTAGCATTCAGCAAAGCACGGAACAAAGTAGTTCGACAAGCTCGAATGTCAAGTATCTGCGTGGTTTAGAGATAACACTTGGAGATATATCGACTGCCGATAATACGAAGGATACTAAAATTGTTTCAATTAAAGTAAAAGTCCGTAATAGGTCAAATGAAGAACAAGGTGTAGGTTCTAATGACTTTAAATTGAACATTGGGAAACAATCAATAGAACCATACGCAGATGGAGTTAATTTTGGGCAAGCTGTTTTGCCTGAAAAAAGCTTGGAAGGTGTTGTGTCATTTGAAGTAAAGAAAGATGTAGATAAAGGAACACTTCTATATCAAAAAAATGAAGCAACACAAGAATGGAATATTAAATTTTAAGAAGGGATTTTAAGAATGAAGGAAAAAAAATTACGAAAAAAAATCAAAGCATCTAAAAAAGGAATCGCATTGGCTGCCATTTCTTTGATTATGAGTGGAAATTTAGCTGCTATTTCAACTCCTGTATTAGCAACAGAAAATTCTAATACGGTACTCACAAATAAATCTGATAACAAAAATGAAAGCTACGGTCAGTTGTTCTCTGGATATCCAGTTGCACAAAGTCCTTGGAATGGTAGTGTTTATTATCAGGGAAGAGATTCATGGGGAGAAACATCTTCTAGAACATATGATATTAATAGTTGGCAAAGTGGAAATTTAAATGGAAATGTGGGAGTTGTTCCATCTGTACCTAACGAGGCTATTGATGGTCAGATTCTTTTACCTAAAGATTCTACAAAACCTATAATAATTCGAGCTTCTGATTTTGAGTATGGTAATGATGACAAAACAGGTAGAACAGCAGAGTATACACTTAACAAAGACATTACAAATTTTTTACCAAATCGTTCTTATACAACAACTCTATCATGTAATGGTTTTGGCTTTGGTTCAATTGAATTAATCACTACTAACGGTGATAAAACAGTTACTACAGGTTCTCGATCATTAGGTTCATTTACAGCAAATACGAACATTATTCCTAGCACAAAATCTGGAAAATTGAGTTTGAAAATTAATTCCGGACAAGTGGAAGAATACTATTCTCGATATGGAGAAATTACTCCTAATATAACAGTAAATTTAACTTACTCAAAGGAATGGCAAGCAGTAGATAGTTTATTTACTTCTACAGACCACAGTGAGTTAGCTCCTGGTATCACAAGTGAAAAAGTACAAGAAGTTAAACAACAAGTAGCAAATATCTCCAATAATCAAGATGCTGCAGAAATGAATGCAGCAATCTCAAAAGCAGAGCAGTTGGTGGCAGAAGATTCTCAAAATCAAATCGTGCAAGAAGCAACTAACAAAGTCAACGGCTTGTTCAATGGAGAAAACCTAGCTGATGGAGTCAACCAAGACAAAATCAATGAAGCACAAGCAGCGGTCGATAAAGTAACAGATGAAGCGAAAAAACAAGAACTACAAAACAAGATCGACAAAGCACAAGAATTGTTGAATAAACAAGACGATCAAGCACAAATCGTGCAAGAAGCAACTAACAAAGTCAACGGCTTGTTCAATGGAGAAAACCTAGCTGATGGCGTCAACCAAGACAAAATCAACGAAGCACAAGCAGCGGTCGATAAAGTAACAGATGAAGCGAAAAAACAAGAACTACAAAACAAGATCGACAAAGCACAAGAATTGTTGAATAAACAAGACGATCAAGCACAAATCGTGCAAGAAGCAACTGACAAAGTCAACGGCTTGTTCAATGGAGAAAACCTAGCTGATGGCGTCAACCAAGACAAAATCAACGAAGCACAAGCAGCGGTCGATAAAGTAACAGATGAAGCGAAAAAACAAGAACTACAAAACAAAATCGACAAAGCACAAGAATTGTTGGATAAACAAGACGACCAATTTGCAATTACAAGTGT
>NZ_JAFLWA010000027.1 GCF_017316125.1 Enterococcus sp. DIV0660C
CGATCGCTGTTTTTATTATTCTCTTTTCGCGTCTTTAACTGCCCGAAAGATGGCTAAAACTGCGGGAATTGCTGAGACAACTGCGAGAAAAATTCCTAGTTTTCCTGAATTTCTTTTCTTTGTCATAACATCTTCTCCCTCCTCTTTCCTTAAGTATAAAAAATTTTTTCAAATTTCTCAAAAGAAGCGATTCATTACGATACCATTTCAACTGGTGCATAAATATCATCCAGCTTAACTAACACACGATATTGTTTTTCATCAATAACAGAGTGGTCACATTGATCGTAGCTTTCAACTAAAACAACAGCTGTGTTGGTATAGGTATGTTCGATATAACCAACGATTTCGTTAGTTACACCAATAGGTTTGCATATGTAAGATTTTCCAACTTCGATATCTAACATCAAAATTCACTTCCTTAATTGTTATTTGTTTTATTTATAATAACAGAAAATCGCCTCAGTGAAAACGTTTTATTTTATTTTTTTGTATTTTTTTCTTTAAAAAATCAGGAATTGACCAAATAAAAAGTTATCTCACTTTTTATTTAATATCACTTAAGCTTCCAATTTTCCCCTTACGTAAGAAAGGTGACAAAACTGTTCTTTTTTCGTTGCTTCTTGTTCGTGTAGTTTTTCCAGTTTTTTCATATACTGAGTAAAAGGAGGGATAACCATGGTTCTTATTCAAGCAGTAATCTTTATTACTTTAACAATTGGTCTACTCATTGGATTAACAGAAGATCGTTGATTTCTTTTGTTTTAAATAAAACATTCATTTATGGATGCCTCTTAATTGCAAGAAAAATAAGATGGTGCTACACTACAGTTGTGTTCGAGATTTTACAGAGAATTTAACTGAAAATTTCTTGAATTCATTTCAACAATGGAAAGGAGGAACTAAACATGACTTTTAACAAAACAAATATGACTTATCGCGTAGCTTTCGACACTTCAACCAATCGTTTTATGGCAATTGACGCAAAAAATGAACATAATGTCGCTTTTGGTATTACAATCGAACAAGCTGTCCGAGCATTACATGAATCTAATTAAGGAGCTGGCCACCCCACATGACATCTAAATCATTCTCGGAAAAAAACTAAAAGAGGTTTGTACGTCTTAGACGATGCAAACCTCTTTTTATTTTGCTATACAAAATTGTTTTGCTTTACTAAAAAAGAAGCTGTGACATAAGCCACAACTTCTCCCATTCATTACACTATTATAGACGTTCGTTCAATTCTTTTGCTAAGTCTTCAAAGCCTGGTTTGCCTAGTAGGGCGAACATATTTTTCTTATAGGCTTCTACACCTGGTTGGTCAAATGGATTAATTCCGTTCAAGTAACCAGAAATTCCGACAGCAATTTCAAAGAAATACATTGTATAACCTAAAGTATAAGCATCCATTTCTGGAATTTTAACTAGTAAGTTTGGCACATCGCCATCTGTATGTGCTAATAATGTTCCTTCAAAAGCTTTTGTGTTAACAAAGTCAACTTCTTTTCCTTGTAAGTAACCTAAACCATCTAAGTCAGCTTCTTGTTCAGGAATAGTGATTGATTTGCGAGGTTTTTCCACTTTAACGATTGTTTCAAAGATATTGCGACGACCTTCTTGGATATATTGACCTAATGAATGTAAGTCAGTAGAGAAGTTTGCACTTGAAGGATAGATTCCTTTTTGGTCTTTACCTTCAGATTCGCCAAATAATTGTTTCCACCATTCTGAGAAATATTGCATTCCTGGTTCATAGTTGATCAACAATTCTGTTACTTTGCCTTTACGGTAAAGAATGTTACGCATTGCTGCATATTGGTAAGCTTCGTTTTCTTCTAGCTTATCACTTGCATATTCTTTACTTGCGTCAGCCGCACCTTGCATCAAGGCATCAATATCTGCTCCGCTAACCGCAATTGGTAATAGACCAACAGCAGTTAATACAGAAAAACGTCCGCCAATATCATCAGGAATAACAAATGATTCCCAACCTTCAGCATCTGCTTCAACTTTTACAGCACCGCGTGCTTTATCAGTTGTTGCATAAATACGTTTGTTTGCTTCTGCTTGACCATATTTTTTCACTAATAATTCTTTGAACACACGGAAAGCAATGGCTGGTTCTGTTGTTGTTCCAGATTTAGAAATAACGTTCACAGAAAAATCACGATCACCAATTACTTCGATCAAGTCAGCTAAGTATGTTGAGCTGATTGAATTTCCTGCATAAAAGATTTGTGGTGCTTTACGTTCGTTGCCGTCTAATAAGTTGTAGAAAGTGTGGTTCAAGAAATCAATTGCAGCACGTGCCCCTAAATATGAACCACCAATACCGATTACTACTAATACTTCTGAATCAGATTGGATTTTTTTAGCTGCTTCTTTGATACGTGCAAATTCTTCTTTATCATAATTTGTAGGTAAATCGATCCAGCCTAAGAAATCGCTGCCTGCACCTGTACCTTCACGTAATAATTTGTCAGCTGCTGTTACTTGACTTTGCATGTAACCTAATTCATATTCGTTGACAAACGGTGCTACTTTTGAATAGTCAAAATGAATGTGTGCCATTTGATCTCCTCCTTAATAGTTTACTATACAGGTATACTTTACGTTTTTTTTACTTTTTTTTCAAGCAAATATCCACGAACCTTTCAATATTTCCAAGAAAATTTTACATTTAGACCAATCCTTGTGCAGACATTGCTTTCGCAACCTTTGCAAAACCGGCAATGTTCGCACCAAGTAATAGATTTTTTTCTTCATTATATTCAGCAGCAGTTTGACGACATGTTTCATAAATTGTTTGCATGATTTCATCTAATTGTTGATCTACTTGCTCACTTTCCCACGTTAAACGTTGAGAGTTTTGGCTCATTTCTAAAGCAGATACTGCGACTCCTCCCGCATTTGCAGCTTTCCCTGGACAATACCAGACTCCTGCATCATGAAAAGTGGAGACAGCTTCAACTGTTGCTGGCATATTCGCACCTTCTGCTACAATTTGCACACCATTTTTCACTAAGATTTCAGCTAGTTCACCTGTGATCTCATTTTGGGTGGCACATGGTAAAGCAATTTCACATGCTTCTTCTAAGGACCATACCGATTTTCCTTCATGATACACAGCAGATGTTTTTTTAGCTGCATATGCAGTTAAACGTTGACGATTTTTTTCTTTTACTTCTTTCAATAAATCTAAGTCAATACCTGTTGGATCATAAATAAACCCACTCGAATCAGAACAAGTCACTACTTTTGCACCAAGCGCTTGTGCTTTTTCAATTGCATAAATCGCAACATTTCCACTACCCGATACAAAAACTGTTTTATCTGTAAAAGAATCTTGTTCTTGAGCCAACAAGTGTTTTACAAAATAAACTAATCCATAGCCCGTTGCTTCTGTACGAACTTTGCTTCCCCAAAAATTCAAAGGTTTTCCAGTTAACACACCTGCATCATATTGTTTGATTCGTTTGTATGCACCAAACAAATAACCAATTTCTCTTCCACCAACGCCAATATCGCCAGCAGGAACATCTAAAGAAGGACCAATGTGTTTGGAAAGTTCAAGCATAAAACTTTGACAAAAACGCATGATTTCGGCATCTGATTTTCCTTTAGGGTCGAAATCACTCCCCCCTTTTCCGCCACCAATTGGAAGCCCAGTCAAACTATTTTTAAAAATTTGTTCAAAAGCCAGAAATTTCAAAATACTCAGGTTCACGCTTGGATGAAATCTTAGACCACCTTTATATGGACCTAAGGCTGAATTGTATTGAATTCGATATCCACGGTTTACGCGCCAATTTCCTTGATCATCTTGCCAAGGTACTCGAAATTGAATGATTCGTTCAGGTTCTACTAGAATTCCTAAAATATTTTGTTCGATGTATTCGGGATGGTTTTCTAAAAAATGCGTAACTGTTGGAAGTACTTCATCAATTGCCTGTAAAAATTCGACTTCGCCACGATCTTGTTGATGTAATTTTTCTTGAATCGTTTGGACATATTTTTTTGCATTTGTCATTGTGTCACACTCCTTCGATTAGCTAATTTTTATTTTAGCTTATTTTTGGTCGCCACTCAAAAATTTTTCTGCGTTTATTTTCGAAATATGCTACACTCACTTGTGAGGTGAAGCGAATGGAAACGAACTACGA
This sequence comes from Enterococcus sp. DIV0660C, assembly GCF_017316125.1. Lineage (GTDB taxonomy): Bacteria > Bacillota > Bacilli > Lactobacillales > Enterococcaceae > Enterococcus_B. The sequence continues at coordinate 4,167 of NZ_JAFLWA010000027.1, forward strand.
TGTAATCGTTGTTGGCGCTGGTACCAGTGGAATGATGGCAGCTATTAGTGCCGCAGAACAAGGTGCCAAAGTGCTATTAGTTGAAAAAAATAAAAAAGCTGGAAAAAAATTGCTAATGACTGGCGGTGGGCGTTGCAACGTCACAAACAATCGACCAGTAGAAGATTTAATCGCACATATCCCCGGCAATGGAAAATTTTTATATAGTACTTTTTCACAATTTGATAACTTTGATATTATGAATTTTTTTGAAACACAGGGTGTACATTTAAAAGAAGAAGATCATGGCCGAATGTTTCCTGTTACAAATAAATCAAAAACAATCATCGAAGCATTGATTACGCGTTTAAATGAACTTGGTGTTACGCTAGTTTTTGGTACAAAAGTTGAAAAACTGGTGCACAATAATGGACAAATCTATGGTATTCGAACAGAATTTGAAGAATTTCAAGCCCCTTGTGTGATTTTAACAACTGGTGGACGAACTTATCCATCAACCGGCTCAACTGGGGATGGCTACAAAATGGTAAAAAAAGTTGGCCATACCATCACGCCGTTATACGCGACTGAATCCCCTTTGATTTCCGAAGAACCTTTTATCCAAGAAAAAACCTTACAAGGATTATCTTTGCAAGATATTTCTTTAAGTGTCTTGAATAAAAAAGGACGAGTAATTACTGAACACATCATGGATTTACTTTTCACACACTTTGGTATTTCGGGGCCTGCTGCCTTACGTTGCTCAAGTTTTATCAATCAGGAATTAAAGAAAACGGGTGAACCAGTTGTTATTTCTCTAGATTGTTTCCCAACTCGATCCAATCATGATTTGATCCAAGAACTAACCGCTAAAAGTCATCAATCAAAAAAAACATTGGTCAATGCGTGGCATGGCTTTTTACCCGAACGATTACTGACTTTTTATTTAAATCACCTAAATATGGAACAACAGATTGGCCAACAGACAACGGAAAAACAGATTCAAGACTTTGTCCAATTGTGTAAAGAATTTCATCTTTTGATAAACAAAACTTTTCCGATAGAAAAATCTTTTGTAACCGGCGGTGGTGTTTCGTTGAAAGAAATTAATCCTAAGACCTTAGAAAGTAAACTGGTAACTGGATTATATTTTGCAGGTGAATTACTGGATGTTAACGGCTATACTGGTGGCTTCAATATCACAGCGGCTTTTGCTACTGGTCATGTTTCTGGCATGAATGCTGGTCAACAAGCACAATCCATGTAAAGTATCACTAATCTAATGAAAGTATAATTGGTGGCGCATAACAATAATCCCCTTCAAGTTAAATGAAACGCTAACTTGAAGGGGATTATTTTATGCTTTGATGTCGACAAATTTTCCATTTGTCAATTGGCAAATGGCTTGTGGGGCTAACTCCATTTGTAAGCCTCGTTTGCCAGCGGAAATAATGATTTGTTCATAGTTTTCCGCAATTTGATCGAGATAAGTTGGAAATAATTTTTTCATTCCGATTGGTGAACAACCGCCACGAATATAACCAGTAGTTGCTTCTAAATCACGTAAATGAAGCATTTCTACTTTTTTATTTCCAGAAACTTTTGCTAGCTTTTTCAAATCCACCTCATTTTCTCCCGGAATGACAGCGACTAGCGGACCGGTTACATTTCCTACAGCCACCAATGTTTTAAAAATTCGTTGTTCACTCCCAGGAATCTGATCAAAAATCGCTGTTGCACCTAAATGATTTTCATCCCATTCATATTCGTGTTCCGTATACGCGATTTTTTTTTGCTCTACGAGTCGAATTGCATTTGTTTTTACTTGTTTTTTCTTCGCCATATTTCCACCTCATTGCAACTAGCTTGATAAATTCAAAGTACCATTAGTTACTATGATCACTCAGCTAAACTCTTAATTATTTGTTGTAGTTCTTTCACAGGTATTTGTCCTGGTGCCGAAGCAGTTGCCTTCGAAGTTGCCCCAAAAGTAACTGCTGAACCCGTTAAACATCCTGCTACTCTTGATAACTTACCCATTTCTCCCATTGACACAGTAATCAATGGGATTGAAACAAAGGCACTTGCTCGTTTAGTCAATTCAAGCAAGCGAAAAACATCTTGTTCTGTTTGTGGCATCATCGCTAACTTTCCGATGCTAGCGCCAAAATGTTCCATCATATTTAAGCGATAAAGCAAGACCGGATCGGCTGGTGTCTCTTCAAATTCATGATTGCTGATGATGATTGGAATGTGATGATCTTTGATGCGTCCAATCATCCCACGTCCTAAGCTTTCAATCTGAAACAATTCAATGTCTACCATATCGACCAACTTTTCAGTCACCACTGTTTCGTACAAATCATGATATTCTCTAATCGATAAATCTCGTTTTCCGCCCTCAGCTAGCGTTCGAAATGTAAAAAGTAACGGTAATCCTTGAAGTTCATGTTGAAGAAGGACTAGTGTTTCTAGAACCTTTTCTAATTGCAAGATTTCTTGATAAAAATCGACGCGCCATTCTACTAAGTCAGCGCCTGCTTCACGCGCGAGACGTGCTTCACTTAAGATTTCTTCCTGGGTTACGCCAGTTAATGGCGTACAAACTTTTGGTCGACCAGTCCCGATTTGCAAATTTTTCACTTGGATCATCCGTAACGACTCCCTTCTTACATTTGATTGATTTTATAAACAAATACCTTTAAATAATCTCCTTCTGGAAAAGTGTTTGTTGTTTGAAAATCATTTGGTAGGCGATACAGCCCGATTTCCTGATAGGAGACACCTTTTGCAATGAACTCATCTTCAATCATTTTTTGAAATTGTTGAATCGTAACGTTCGCCGCATTTGTTGAGGCAATTAGCACTCCTTCATCTGCTAAAATTTCCAGACTATCTTTGACTAATTCACCATAATTTTTTGCCACCCGGAAAACTTTCTTTTTGTTACGGGCAAAACTTGGTGGATCCAAAACAATAACATCATAAGTTAATTGTTTACGACTCGCATACTTAAAGTACTCAAAAACATCCATAACAATGATTTTTTGTTGTTCAAGATCTAAACCATTGACTTCAAATTGTTCCTGCGTTTTTTTTAAGCTTCTTTTAGCAAGATCTACACTGGTTGTTTCAACAGAACCACCCATCGCAGCTGCAACTGAGAAGGCACCTGTATAGCTAAACATGTTTAGCACCGATTTTCCTAGCGCCAACCCATCGACCAATGCTCCGCGCACTTCCTTCTGATCTAAAAAGATACCCGTCATCAAGCCTTCATTTAAATAGGTTGCAAACTGAACACCATTTTCTTTTACAATCAAAGGTTCTGGTGCTTCTTTTCCATAAATAAACTGACTTTCTGGCAAATCTTTCGTATCAAAACGAATTTTTTCATAAGCACCTAAAATTTCTGGATATGTCTTTTTAAATGCTTCAATCAATCCCTTTCGATGAAGATACAGCGTTTGGTTATACCAAGAAAAGACAGCAAACTGGTCATAATAATCAATGATCAAACCACCAATTCCATCTCCTTCACCATTGAACAAACGAAAGGCATTTGTTAAGTCATCACTAAAATAAGTTGTGCGTTTTGCTTTAGCTGCTGCAAATTTTTTCTCAAAAAAAGCCGTATCAAATGGTTCGTCCACTCGGCTTAATACCCAACCAATTCCTTTATTTTGCTTTCCTAAATAACCTTTTGCCACAAATTTATTTTGTTGATCTACTAAGTCGATCCATTCGGTCGTATCCATTTGCGTATCGACTAAATCTTCTTTTTGAATGAGCGGGTAACCCTTTCTGAATTGGGCGCTTGCTCGTTTTTTTACTTTTATTTTCATTCATTCACCTGCTTTTACTTTCTCACCTTTCAGTATAACAAAAATCAAACGGCTTGTCTTAAGCCACAAACCTCTAAGAAAGCTTAAAGAATCCCTTAACCAACTGCCATAAATCACTGGTTAGAATTGACACTAAAATCTCCGACTAGTAAAATAGGTTAGAATACGTAAGTTGTGTATTATGGGTTTTATGACACTCTTATTCTTATTTTTTGAGTGTAGAAAGGAAGGTTACTTTGAAACGTATAAAAACGCCCGCTTTTTTAAATAAGCGGCTCGGATTTTTTTCTTTGTTAGCTGTTTTAGTCTGGCTAAAAACAATTTTCGCTTATTTGATTGATTTCAATTTAGGGATTGAAAGTGGAGTGCAATACTTCATCCTATTTATCAATCCAATTGCGACTACTTTATTATTACTTGGAATTGCTTTGTATGTAAGACGAGCAAAAGCTTCGTACATCACGATGATGGTGATTTTTTTCTTACTCACTTTGTGGGTGTTTTCAAATGTCACTTACTATCGTGAATTTACAGACTTTATTACCATCAATACTATTTTAGGCGCTGGAAAAGTTGCTAGTGGTTTGGGCGAAAGTGCCATCCGTTTGTTCCGCCCTTACGATTTATTGTATTGGATAGACTTTATTATCTTAACGGTTTTATTAGTCACTAAAAAAATAAAAATGGATGACCGTCCTATTCGGGCACGTATGGCATTTGCGATTTCCACATTAGCGGTTATGATTTTTTCTGGAAATCTTTTCTTGGCTGAAGCCGATCGTCCTGAACTTTTGACTCGAACATTCTCCCGTGATTATTTAGTTAAGTATCTTGGTCTTAATGCTTTTATGGCTTATGATGGTTTTCAAACGTATCAAACAAACCAAGTTCGTGCTGAAGCAAGCCCTAATGATATGAAGGAAGTTGAGAACTACGTTAAGGAACACTATGCTGAACCAAACGACGAAATGTTTGGTGTGGCAAAAGGCAGAAATGTTATCTATATTCATTTGGAAAGCTTCCAACAATTTTTGATTGATTATAAATTAAAAGATGAAACAGGCGCCGAACACGAGGTAACACCATTCCTTAATAGTTTGTTCCATAGTAACAGTACCTATAGTTTTGATAACTTTTTCCATCAAGTCAAGGCCGGAAAAACAAGTGATGCTGAAACCCTTATGGAAAATTCTCTGTTTGGGTTAAACCAAGGATCACTCTTTACGCAACTGGGTGGGAAAAATACTTTCCAAGCTGCACCTGATATCTTAAGTCAAACCCAAGGTTATACTAGTGCTGTTTTCCACGGAAACTCTGGTACTTTTTGGAACAGAAATGAGACTTATAAAAATCTTGGTTATGATTATTTCTTTGATTCATCTTATTACGATGTAACCGATGAAAACTCATTCCAATACGGTTTGCATGACAAGCCATTTTTTGACCAATCCGTTCAATATTTAGAACATTTACAACAACCATTTTATTCAAAATTCATTGCGGTCTCAAACCACTATCCTTATTCAAAATTTACGAATGAAGAAGCGGGATTCCCAATGGCAGCAACCAGTGATGAAACAATTAATGGCTACTTCGCAACTGCCAATTATCTTGACACAGCAGTCGAAGAATTCTTTAATTATTTGAAATCAAGTGGGTTATATGATAACTCTGTCATCGTTTTGTATGGTGACCACTATGGCGTTTCAAATTCGAGAAACAAAACTTTAGCAGAACTACTTGGAAAATCAAGTGATACTTGGTCAAACTTTGATAATGCACAAATGCAACGCGTCCCTTATATGATTCATGTTCCTGGACAAACAAACGGTGGGATCAATCATACTTATGGTGGACAAGTTGATGCGTTGCCAACATTACTTCATTTACTAGGTGTAGATACCAAAGATTATATTCAACTTGGACAAGATCTATTCTCTAAAGATCATGACCAAGTGGTAAGCTTCCGTGATGGTGACTTCGTTACACCAACTTACACTTACTACAGTGGTACGATTTATGACAACGCAACAGGTGAAGCTATTACCGATCCTTCTCCTGAGATTCAAGCAAAAATCGATGCATGGAAAGTTGAAGTTTCAAAACAATTGGCTGTTTCTGATCAAATCAATAACGGTGATTTACTTCGTTTCTATACCAATAGCAATCTTGATCCAATCGACGCTGCCAACTATGATTACAAAAATGGCTTAGAAAAAATGACTGCGATTGAGAAAAAACTAGGTGATAAATCAACCAGCGTATTTAGTCAAAACGGTAATAAATCAACAACTGATCTTTATGAAACAAAAACATACCAAGAAATAAATGGTACACCAACAACTGATACTTCTTCCAAAGAATAAACAATCCAAAAAGCGTGAGAAATTGAATTCTCACGCTTTTTTGTCTTTTCACTTAACAGCTTCTCCCTGCTTTGAAAAATAACTCGTAATTTCTCAAAAAGAATTTCATACTTTATTCATATTCATTTTTTATACTTTATTAGAGGTGAAAAGTATGAAAATAATCCGTTATGCCATTGCGCGTTTAGCATATTATAAAAAGCAAACAATTGTATATACTTTATTTTCCAGCTTCTTTGCTTTTTTGTTACTCATCTCTTTTAATTTATATAATTTACAAACTACTTTACACAAACAAATTCAAAACCGTTTAACTATCTTTAGTTCAACTAACCAAGAAGAAAAGATTCCACAACTAGATAGTGTTAGTCACTTCTATTCATCAGTTATTTTGGTTCTTGTCCTTTGCTTTGCGCTTTGTTTTTTCTTCTTTTTCATCCATATCTTAAAACAAAATCGACAAGAATTGATGAATTGGCGTTTGACTGGATTTTCACAAAAAAAATTATTTTTCTTTGTCTACACACAAATGTTTGTACCCATTGCTGCCGCTTGTTTAGGTTTATTATTATGGAGTATCAGTTTCCAACATCTCTACGAAACTTTGCTACAAAGTATAAACTTAACTGTTCTTGACATATTTAAGTTTCCTGATTTTTCTGTTCCTTCTTCTGTTAGTGGATTGACCATTCCTATCAATCAAGAAGCTTTTTTTCAAATTGATTTTACGAGTGAATTTTTGCTTGTTGATACATTTAAAGGAATCGTTCAAACTCTTCTCACTTTAACTTTTGTTAGCTTATTTATAAGTGTTTTGTCCTTTATCTATTTTTCTCGAAGACTGCAAAAAGGGAGGTTCATTCAACATGAAACAACCAAATAATACAGCTCATTTCAACTGCCTTACTGTTATTCTTAGTTCAAAAGAAAAACAACAACATTTACTTAATGAATGGAAAGAAAATTTGGTGCTAGATGATACGCCAAGTTACACGATTATTCAAAAAAATTGGCCGATCTTTCCTTATTTAAAGTTGAAGGATCATGTCTATTTAGATATTTCCAGTAAAGAAATCAAATCAACTGGTCCCACTTATCAGTCACAATTGAAACTTGATTCCTCTTGGGAAAAGCTGTCGGCAGATGAACTCTCTTTATTAGAAAAAATCAAACTGCAACTCTTGCATGCGTTACTTTCTAAACGGACACAGATTATTGTGGAAGACGCATTTGATGACCTAACAATCACCGAAACACAAGAATTGTTAGACATTCTTTGCTTGCTCGCTCGTCAAGAAAATCAAACAATCTTACTGTTCACCAATAATGCCACCATTGCCCACAGTCCCTATATTGATCATTTAGAAGATGCTTCCTAAATTTTTTTCATGTCCTTTACTCAATTGTTCTTACTAATGAAACATCATCAAAAAGCCAGATGCGAATATCCTCGCACCTGGCTTTTTTAGTTTTCTTGAGACTCTTCTTTTATTTCTACATCTGGCAATCGGACAGTAAATGTTGTTCCTTTTCCTTCTTCACTCTCGACCTCGATTTTTCCTTTATGCAGACGAACTAGTTGTTGCACGATTGGCAATCCTAAACCAGATTCACCATATTTTGTATTCTTTCTTGATGGATCAACCTTATAGTAACGTTCCCAAATATTTTTCATCTGCTGTTCTGAGATGCCGATTCCTGTGTCTTTGATTTTAATAATCGTTTCAAGATAGCCTTTTTCTATACTAATAGTAATTTGACCATTTTCGGTAAACTGAATCGCATTTTGAATAATATTAACCATGATTTGCACGAAACGATCATAATCAGCATACACATCAATTTCTTCCTGCGCTTCTAAAACCAGCGTGTCTCCAGCTGCTTCTGCTTTTGCTTCAAGCTGTGTCACAAGATTTCTCAAAGTTTCCGTTCCATTGAATTTCTTGATGACCATCGTAATTTGGTCGGTCCGGATTTTCTCATAGTCAAGATTCTCATTGACTAGTCGAATAAGGCGCTCCGTTTCATTTTTCATTAACTTGATTGCATTTTCTCGTTGATTTTCTGGAATCGCGTCATAGGCAAGACCTTCTAGTAAGCCATTAATCGTGGTCAAAGGTGTGCGCATTTCATGTGCTGCATCTGCCATGAATTGACGTCGTCGATTCTCTTGTTCTTCAATTTCTGCTTGCGACTCTTTGAGCGAGTTCGTCATCTTATTGAAGTCGTCTGCGAGCTCGTCAAATTCATCTTTGTCGTGAACAGGTAGCTGGACATCAAAATTTCCATTCGTTACTTCTTTGGTTGCATTACGCAAACGATTAATCCGTTTGACCTGAAACGCAGCAAATACGTAACTAGCAATAATCGCAACAATACTTGAAAAAATAAACCCTTTGAAAAGATTCAACGTAACTGAACGTACACTATTATCAATATTTCGTGCGGGCTGGCTCACAACCAAAGCACCATAAAATTCATGGTTCAAATTAAATGGTACTAGGGCGTATGAGGTCGCTTGTTGTTGCCCCAAAATATTTTTATGATCGGTAAATTTTTGTTGTTTCCCGTTGCGCAAATTTTTCCATTGTTCTGGACTAATCGTAAAATCCAGCATAGAATCGTCTGTTGGATAAATAAGTCGTTCATTTTTATCAATAAAGATAAAGTTGACATTCTGCTCCGTCAATACTTGTTCTGTCAAAAGCAAAGCATTTTGAAACGCCTGATCTTGACTCAACTGCGGAAAGGTATTGGCATATGTTTGTGTGGTTTTTTCAACAGATTCCGCATAACCAAACAGTTGTTGGTAATTATTTTCTTCAATCGTCTGTTTCGTCAATTGTGTAAATGAAATCCCAACAATCAAAATAATCATGGCAATCATACTACAAAAAGCAAGTAATTGTTGATAAAGATAACGCATTAGGCAACACCAGAATCATCAAACTTATAGCCGACGCCCCAAACCGTTTGAATGACTTGCGGACCGACTTTCTCAATTTTTTGACGAAGTTTTTTGATATGTGCATCAACTGTTCGCTCATCACCAAAATATTGATAATCCCAAACTAATTCCAATAGCTGTTCTCTTGAAAAAACTTGTCGTGGTTTTTTCGCCAAAGTAAATAAAAGATCAAATTCTTTTGGCGTCAACCCTTCAATCAATTGACCATCAAGATAAGCCTCACGAGTTTTAGTATTCATTTTAAAATGTTCTGTTTGAATGTCGAAATGATTATCTGATTCACTGGCTTCTTCTTTTGAATCGGCCAGTTCGCTTCGACGGTGCAGAGCTTTCATTCGTGCAATCAAAGTTAATGGACTAAACGGCTTCGTTACGTAGTCATCCGCCCCCATTTCTAACCCAATAACTTGGTCACTCTCTGAGTCACGTGCAGTCAGCATAATGATCGGCACTGTACTTGAGATTTTTCGAATCTCACGCCCAACAACCATGCCATCCATTGTTGGTAAATTCAAATCAAGTGTAATCATGTCCCAATGTGCAGGATTTTCTAAAAATGCATCCAAACCGTCTTTACCATCATACTTGAACGTTGCCTCCCAACCTTCATTCAAAAAAAACATCTGCATCATTTCAGAAACAGATTGGTTATCTTCAATCATTAAAATGTTCATAGTCATCCCCTCCGGATTTCTGGTCAAATTCCTGTAATTTTTTTTCCGTTAAAATAAAGATCGGCATAATTGGAAAAACTAATACCAACAGTTCAATCAAAAAGTAATTCGTATTTCCTGTTACTTTTAATAAATAGCCGATCACTGCCATTATCAAGCCAAAAATAATAAAATAGTTGCCACTAACTTTCTGGGCTAACTGCCAGTGTTCATCCGTTTTGGTAGCTAACGGTGAGTGGTAACCATACAATGGCAAGTTTCCTTTGGAAGGAAACAAGCGAAAGAAAATACCAATAGTCGTTAAAGCAACACCTACAACTAAAAAAATCATTGATTTCCTCCTAAAAAGTTCTCTTTCTAGTATACTCCAAATAGTCTTGTGAACCAATATATTCAATAATTATTCATGAAAGGTTTGTCTTTTGTTCATTCTTTGTTAAGATAGGTTTATTGAAAAGATAAAGGAGTTTTTTTTGTGTCAAACTATCAAGCAATTACTTTTTTTGACCTAGATGGAACACTGCTAGATGCGCATTCAACAATCACTCCAGAAGTTGCATCTGCTATGAATGCCTTAAAAGAAAATCACGTCTTACCTGTTATTGCAACTGGAAGAACAGAAATCGAAATCCAAAAGATCATGGAAGATGCTGGAATCACTTCAGCTGTTACCATGAACGGCTCTTATATTCGTGTGGATGGAAAAGAAATCCACTCTGAGCTTTTTTCAGAAGAAGAATGTCAAAGAATGTATGAACACGTTCGTTCACAAGGTCATGAACTTTCATACTACAATCACGAAAATATTTGGTGTACTGGCCACAACCAAATAATGATTGATGCCTATAACTTCATTCATTCTGAAGTCCCACCAATTGAACCTTTTGCTTTTCGCGAAAATAAAATCAACATGCTCTTGATTCTTTCACAAAGTGGCGATGAATATTATCATGAACAGTTTCCTGAACTAACTTTTTATCGAAACGGCCCATATTCAATTGATACCGTAAAAAAAGGAATCTCTAAAGGTGCTGGCGTCAAACGACTAAAAGACGAATTAGGGTTGACTAATGTCCCAACTTTTGGATTTGGTGATGGGCCGAATGACTTTGCCCTTCTAGAAGCTTGCGACAATAAAATTGCAATGGGTAATGCCTATGATGGACTAAAAGAGTTAGCGACTTTCGTTACTAAAAAAAATACTGAAGGTGGCATCGTCCACGCATTGAAACATTTTGATTTGATCTAAAAAGTAAATGAGCCGTCTTTAAGAAGTCTCGAAACAGGTAGCACTGTTTCGAGATTTTTTTTTAAACTTCAACGAATTTTTTATGAATCATATTTTTATTCTTTTATCTGCTCTTACTTTGTTCTTAACGCTTTTTTATTGAAAATAGTTTAAAATATGGTATACTGTTTTTGTGCGTAATGCATCTGTAACCCTTGTGACTTTACGGGGACGTTACGGATTCGACAGGCACAGTTTGAGCTTGAATTGCGTTTCGTAGGTTACGTCTACGTTAAAACGTTACAGTTAAATATAACTGCTAAAAACGAAAACTATTCTTACGCTTTAGCTGCCTAAAAACAGTTAGCGTAGATCCTCTCGGTATCGCCCATGTGCTCGAGTAAGGGTCCTAACTTTAGTGGGATACGTTTCAACTTTCCGTCTGTAAGTTGAAAAAGAGCGCATCAGACTAGCAATACAAAATGCCTGTCACTCGGCAAGTTGTAAAGCGAAACCTTAAATGAGTTGACTATGAACGTAGATTTTTAAGTGGCGATGTGTTTGGACGCGGGTTCGACTCCCGCCGTCTCCATATTTATATTGTTGAGACAAACAATAATACGAAAAAACGTTGTTCAATCAACGTTTTTTTATTTTGCTCAAATAGAGAAAATTTGATTAACGCTTTGTAGTAAAGAGGCTAAACTACCTGCCAGAAAAAACGTTGAAACTTATTATTGCTCATAAAAAAACGACCTAAGCCTTTCATAAAAGAGAGAAAGACTTAGGTCACCTTTTTATAAAATTCTAGTGTCGGTCTGAATATTAACTAAATTTATCTACTATCATCTGATTTTGATTGATGATCAACTTCCTCATTGATTATACAAAAAATACTTCATAAGATTTGCAGGGTGAAAGTCTGATAAATTCGCTATTATTCACACAAAAAATGCCGGAAAGATAAACACGAGAACTAAATATATCGGAAATACTAACATCATGATACTATTTGCTAAAAGAATAACTGTCCTATAAGTCCCTCTTTTCAATCTTATCGCTATTAATAGTCCGATTGAACCGATTAATGGTGTAAAGACAGATAGAGGAATTCCTAATGAAAAAAAAGATTGTTGAAGAAACATAACTATGCCTAATAAAATAGTAATTACTGATAAAGTAATCCTTACTTTTTCATTCATCAACTGAATACAACATATGCACCTGCAGCAACCGCATATTTATAACTTAACTTGTTTGTACTATTCATAATAGCCTTCAACCTTGCCCGAAAATTTTTATTACAAGTTGTATTATTTCCGCCATGTATATAACAGTAATCATGATACATACATGCTGTATCTAAATCATCAGTAGGCGTATTTCCTTTTCCTGCATTTCCATAACCACAATAGTTGCCATAAATTAAAAATGTTGCTCTAGCACTTATACTTCTTTCTGTTGAGTCAAATGATTCAATTACATAGCCAATTTCGATAATATAATCCTCTACACCATCTAATTCTGCAGACTCAATATCAAAATACTTGTTACCTTCATTATCCACATAAGTATATTGTTCAACAACAGAAATAATATCTTCGTTTTCTGGTGTTAATTTTTCATTAACTTCTGCAGTTGCAGTAATACCACCTATTGTAAAAATACAAGTTAATGCTAATAATACTGTTAATATATTTTTTTTCATTTTCATACTCCTTTTTTTATGAATGATGCAAGCCCATCTTTTTCAGGATTAAATACTATTTTTTTACCTTTTGAATGATTTAATCTTACTAAAGTTGGAACTTGTGTGATGCCATATTCATTGATTAACTCTTCATAATGTAAATGATCCTTATCATTAGTATCGAAATAATATATTTTTCGATCAGTATGTTCTACTATTGGCGTTAGCGTTTGAAGAAAACCTTGACAAACTGAACAGTCATTCCTACCAAAGTAAAGCAAAATATTATCTTGATTCAATAAATATAGTTCGTGACTGTTCATTATTATCAATTTATTTTTATCTTCTAAATTAGCAATCTTTTCATCATAAATTTTAACTTCTTCTTGCATATTTTGTTTTAACTCTATTTTTTCTGAATTTATATGTTGCAATCTGTTTGGTATCTTTTCAAAATAAAAAATAAAATATCCACCCCCCATCGTTATTAAAAGAACTAAACAAAATATTACGAAAACAAACCTCCTTCTTCTCATTGAGTTCTTTTTCACCACCAAAATCTCTACTATGTCTTTCTACCAAACTACCCATTCTATACAAAAGTATCGATATATGTATTATCAACAAGCACATTAAATCACGAAAACACCGCAAAAGAAAACGCTTTCTCAGATAGTTAGAGTTATTTAATAAATTTTAATGCAAACTTTCTAGATATACTCACTGCGACAACTGCAAATTCCTCTTAGTCACTTCCATTTGTCATCCAAAAATGAATCCTTCTCTTAACTAAAATAAAGAAATCTGTATTTTAACAAAAAAACGCAAGGAACATCTCTCCTCACGTTTTCCTTTTTCTTCTATTAAACTATGAGCCTACAAAATTTTTTCCATTCGGATATGTTCAACTGGCGCAATCGCCATTAAATACGTCTCTCCATATGCAACGTAACCCATTTTTTCATAAAATGATTGCGCACTTACCCGCGCTTCTAATTCGATTCTTTTGGCTTGCTTTTTTTTCGCATAAAGTTCTAGATGTTTGAGCAATTGTTTGCCTACACCTGCACTTTGCCTTTGCGAATCAACACATAGATACTCAACTTTCATTTTTGATTCATCTAGCTTCTGATTAAGCACGCCAACACCTAAAAGGAATTCATCATCAAACGCTCCAAGAATATATTGCTCCGCCTCATGTGAAAAATCCTCTTCTTCAATCGTTAACCCCAGCGGAATACGCATGACTTTATTTCGCAAGTTTAACGTTTGTTGATATTTTTCTGAGTCGTACTCAATTTTTTGGATATCCATTTTCTTCATTCCTTTCAAGTAATCATTAAAACTAGTTCCCAGTATAACCATTCTCCAGTAAATTTTAAAGGGGAAATAAACACTACAATTTTTTTCAAAAAAAAAAACCATTAAACACCTTTGCCAGGTGCTGAATGGTTATACTTATTGAATTAGGCAATTTCAATCAAATAACGTTCCGATATTTCTGGATTACAAATTTCAGAATACTTAGCCATGACTTTTCCAGCTTTTTCCAGAACCTCTGCATGATCGATACTATCGTATTCTTCTACACAAAGAATCACTGAATTCTCTAATTTTTTTATGATTTCTCCAGTTACTTTCTTTTTCAATCCAATCGCATGACATTCATAAGTTTGTCCCAAAATGATCTCTTCTTTTTCCATAGTTAATCACCTTCTAATTATTTTATAATCTCATTGGAATTATATTAACATTAAAATCAAATGAAGAAAAATGATAACTTAAGTATTTTTATAAAAAAATTGATTAAACTACTTGTTGAATTTTAGCAAGTAGTTTAATCAATCGAATTCGTTTTATCTCGTTCTAAACTTCACTAGCAAGTAAGATTGACTTTAGCAGGCACGGCTTTCTCTACTAGCGCCACGTATTGTTCTAAAAATTGTTTGTCGATTTCATCGTAACCTGCGACTTTTCCGCAATCAATATCTAAAACACCTACTAATTCTCCGCCTTTAACTAATGGAACCACGATTTCTGAACGTGCAGCTGAATCACATGAAATATAATTTTCATGACTTTTTACATCTGTGACAATAAGTGTTTCTCGTTTTGCCGCTGACTCCCCGCAAACGCCTTTGCCCAGTTTGATTCTTGTACAAGAAACTCTTCCTTGAAACGGCCCAAGAATTAGTTCTTTACCATCAAATAGATAGTACCCCGCAAAGACCGTTTCCGGTAAAGTATCTGCTAAAAGTGCTGAAGAATTCGCAAGATTGGCTAGCCAATTCGTTTCAGCTTCAAGTAATCCTTGTTGTTGTAACAGTAAAAGTTCATACGCATCTCTTTTTTGTTTTTCTGACCACATCGCAGCAACACACTCCTTTTATTCAGAAATTATAGCTCAGTTATTCCTCCAATACCAGTTGTAATTTTAATGTGTAGCATTTGTAAAACGATACCCACGACCATGAACCGTTTGGATATAGTTTGCACTTCCCGCAACTTCTTCGATTTTCTTGCGAATATTCTTGATGTGCGTATCAATCACTCTTCCCGATCCTTCTTCATTGCCCAATAAAATCAATAATTCTTCACGAGAAAAAATTCGTAAAGGATGGTTCAACAGCAAACTAAACAAACGATACTCCGATTTTGTTAAAGAAAGTTCTTGTTCATGTAATAAGATCACTTGCTTTTCTTCCAACACTTGGAACTTCTGATAAACAGGCTGATTATTAGTTTTTAATTTTTTTTGCTTCAATAATGCTGAGCGCAAGGATTCTACTTTTGCCTTCATTAATTCAAAACTAACAGGCCAAGACCATAAAATGTTTACACCTTTTTGGAATAAAACAATTTTTTCTTGCTCGGAAAGTGGTTCGGTACAAGCAACAACTAATGGAAAGCGACTCGCAACTGATTCTGGGAGCTCTGCCAAACGATCATCCATAATAAGTAGGACATCTGCTGATTCATTATGTAATTTCGCTAGAACGGATTGATAACTCACTTTTAACTCTAACTGCTCTTTTTGCAATCGTTTCATTATTGAAGACAGTGTTTTTTTATTTTTCGTAAATATTTTTATATGCACCTAATTTCCTCCTTTCTCTTCATTCTTTTACACAATTTACTCAATCATACCTTTCTTTTCCTCTGGATCATTTATCAATTCGATTGAGTTTGTATCAATTATTTTGTAATTATTTCAGTTATATTAAATTTTTCTTTTTTTCACTCATTGAATGAATCTTCACAACTTCCACACAACTCTGTCTTACAATACAAAATGTAAAAATTGAAATGGATAAAAAAGATGTTAGTGGGGAAACTATGATTAAGTTAAAAAAAATCGTCACATGTTCATTTGCGCTAAGCTTACTTTGCATGCCAATTGCCACGCAAGCAGATACTTTAGACGACAAGATCAATGAACAAGAACAAAAAATTGAACAACTACAAAAAAATCAAACTGCTTCTGAACAAGAATTGGTAATCATTAAAGAAAACGTCAGTCAGATTGAAAAAGAAAGTTATAAAATCCTTCAACAAAAAAATACTGAAGAACAAACATTAACTAACTTGATTCAAAAAATAGCTGACTTGAAAGAGAAGATTGCTAAACGTGAGGAACAAATCCAAAAGCAAGCTCGCAATGTTCAAACAAATCAAAATGCCAGCGATATTCTATCTGTGATGGCGGAGTCTGATTCGATCAACGAAGCAATTACCAAAGCGTATGCCGTAACAAAACTGATCAGCGCAAACAAAGAGATTATGTCTGAGCAGCAAAAAGATCAAGCTGAATTAGAAACACTTCAAAAGAAATCAGAAGAAAAATTACAATCTTTGATTGAAACAACGAATGAATTACAAGCCAAACAAGATGAGTTGACGAAAGCAAAATTAGATCAAGAGGTTAAAATCAACGAACTATCTGCTAGCTTAGCTACTGAGAAAAAACAGAAAGAAAAATTTGAAAAACAAAAAGTTGAAGCAGAGAAAAAACGTCAAGAGCAACTAAAAGCTTTGGCAAAACAACGTGCTGCTGAAGAAGCTGCTCGTAAAAAAGCAGAAGAAGACGCGCGCAAAGCTCATGAACAAAAACAAAAAGAACTCGCTGTGGCTGCTGAAAAAGAGCGCATTGCTAATGAAGCGCAGGCTCAATCATTAGCTGCTCAAAAAGAACAGAAACAAAAGGTTGAATCATCAAATGAAGTACAAACCGAAAACAACACAGAAAATAGCACACCAGTCGTTTCTGTTCCGGAAGTACCTGAAGAAGATAATGTAACTAAACCAGAAGAAAATACTTCAGGTTGGAGCGTGCCATTAGCTTCACTTGTTATCACGAGTCCTTTTGGTAATCGTGTTGATCCTACTGGCGCATCCGGTACATCTCACGACGGAATTGATTTAGCTGGAGCTTCTGGAACACCCGTTTTTGCTGCAAAAGCTGGAAAAGTTGTTGAAGCTGGCTATCATTGGTCTGCAGGAAACCATGTCATTATCCAGCATGCTGATGGCTATTATTCTTATTATATGCATTTAAGTAGTTTCTCTACGAATGTTGGTGCCTCTGTTAATGCAGGAACACTTCTAGGCGGTATGGGAACAACAGGAAATTCAACTGGGGTTCACCTTCATTTTGGTGTCTCAACAAGTTTATGGTCTAATTTTGTAGATCCAGCCCCATTATTAGGTATTTAAGTTAAGAAAAGCGCGAAACAGAATGCGCATTTTTCAAAAGAATTAGCTGTTACGCTATTTTTGAAAAATGATATTCTTGTCTCACGCTTTTTTTGTATGCTGGAAATAGAAGCTACTTATTCTGCTGTTTGAATTTCTTCTGCTAAGTTGGCATAATCGATTTCATTATCAACAAATGTTCCGTCATTGACTGGAAAATGTTGAATAAGCGATTCGATACGACTACTTTCCACTAGGCCATTTGCTAATTCAAAATCAATCACATGCCCACCGAATGTTTTGCTTTTATCAAGAAAATGCAAATGGAATCCAGCAGCTGCTACTCCTTGAAATAATTCAGGAGTAAAGAATCCGACTAATGTTCCTTCCACTTCTTCTTGATGAAATTCTGGTTGGTCTTGCGAAACTTCTACAAGTCTTTTATAAGGTTTTTCTTGTTTTGGCATGATACGAATATGCACATTTTTAAATACCCCAGTAATTTTAACTGCAATAAATAAATTTTTCCCTGCTTCTTCTGCCAAAATCGTTTCTTTTAATACATCACCTAGATGAGGCGTTGTGATTTCGATACTTCTATCTGGTGTAAAATCTGTTACAGCTGCATAAGGTGTTTTTTCTTCACCTGTCAAACGCACAACTGAACCATCTGATTTTCCTTGATAAGCGACTCCATCCACAATAATAACTTCCCCATCTAAACCGTGGAGCGTTCCTAATCCTAACGTTCCGTGCTTCAAGACCTCAGCCATCTTTTCCGTTCCATCCATCAATCCTGCCATCAATGCACCTAGTGTACCGTGTTGGTATAAACTTGCCTCTGTCATTCTACACACATCCCTTTTCTTAATAGAATTGATCCGGTAAAATCGTTTCACCGAGTTTTTCATTATCCCGATAATCAATTGGAATATCAATGATTACAGGTCCTTCAGTGGCAAAACCATCAGTTAAAGCTTGTTCTAGTTCCTGAACATTCGTTGCTCGAATTCCTTTTGCACCAAAAGCTTCTGCATATTTAACAAAGTCAACCGGACCAAAGTCAACACCTGATGACCGTTGATATTTCATTTGTTCTTGGAATTCAACCATATTATAGTGACCATCATTCCAAATCAAGTGAACGATATTTAGTTTTTTTCGTACAGCTGTTTCTAAATCTTGTGCAGAAAACAGGAAGCCACCATCACCAGAAACTGAAACGATTTGCGTATTTGGACGAACTAGTGCAGCTGAAATTGCCCATGGTAAAGCCACACCTAATGTTTGCATTCCATTACTAAATAGTAAGTGACGTGGTTCGTAGCTTCTAAAGTGACGTGCCATCCAAATATAGTGACTACCTACGTCAACGGTGACGGTCATTTCGTCAGTCACTTTTGATTGTAATGTGTTAATGACTTCTAATGGATGTAAAATTCCTTCGTCTTCTGTCTTTTCTACAACATCGCGAGCTGTTAATTTTTCTTGTAATGAGTCAAGATATTCATTCGCATCACCCGATACTTGTTGCGCTTCTAAAGAATCGCTAAGTAAATCAAGCGTTGCCGCAATGTCACCAATCAATTCTCTTTCTGGTTGCATAAATGAATCGATTTCAGCTGGTGTCTCATCGATGACAATGATTCTTGCATCTTTTTCTGCATTCCAGTTACGTGCTTCATATTCAATCGGATCATAACCGATGGCGATGACTAAATCACTTCGTTTTAATAACATATCACCAGGTTGATTTCTAAACAAACCTACTCTCCCAAAGAAATGTGATTCTAATTGACGTGAAATGACGCCTGCAGCTTGGAATGTTTCAACAACAGGTAATGAAGTTTTTTCCACTAATTTGCGAATAGCTGCGGTTTCCTTTTCACTTGAACCACGCATTCCCACCAATAAAACAGGCAGTTTTGCTTCACGAATGCGCTCAGCTAAGTAGCTGATATCATTAGCAGATGCAGAACCTAATTGTGGATCACTTAAAGGTTGGATCACATCACTTTTCACCGGTGCATCAACGACATCCTGTGGAATACTGATAAAGCTTGCACCTTTTTTTGAACTTTTCGCCATACGATACGCATTAGCAATCACTTCTGAAATTGTTTCTGGATCTTGGATTTCCGCACTGTACTTTGTAATTGGTTTAAATAATGCTGCATTATCCATACTTTGGTGCGTCAGTTTTAATAAATCACTTCGTTTTACTTGTCCGCCAATTGCTAATACTGGATCGCCTTCGGCAGTTGCTGTTACTAACCCAGTTGCTAGATTACTTGCACCAGGACCACTTGTCGCAATAACAACTCCAGGTTCACCAGTAATTCGACCAATTGCTTGTGCCATAAATGCCGCATTTTGTTCATGCCGAGTCACGATCAATTCAGGGCCTTGGTCTTCTAATTCATTGAATACACCATCGATTTTTGCGCCAGGGATACCAAAGATATAATCTACGTGATGATTAATCAAGCTTTCTACTACAGCTCTAGAACCTTGTTTCATTTCTTTTTCCATCATACAACTTCCTTTAACAGCTTATTTTCTTTCAACTCAGATAATAAACAAGCAACACAAAGTAATACAGTTTATATATCTGTTACAAAAAATAGTATAGCATGACTTATAGGATTTGTTTAGTAATAAGCTAAATAAATTTCAAGAAATAGTAACAGTTCACTCGACATCTATTACACTACTATAAATAATCAAACTTTCTTTGTCATATTTTTATAAGTTTCCATTTCTTTTTGTCTTTCAATTACTTTTAGCTGAAGAAACAGCCATTCCATTAAAAAAATATTTCTCACTAAAAAATGCTCAAATTGCTGTCAAGACTGCTTTTACATTAAATAACACTCTCTTCTTCCTATCACGCGGTAATTTTAGAAATTTACTTTACTCTTTATAAACTTTAACTTTAGATGTGGTTGTCGAGGAGTCACCTCGACCGCTGCAAAAATATTTTATCAAGGGGAGAAAAGAAAAAATGAAGACAACAAAATGGAAAACGTTGCTAGCAGCTTCGATGGCAGGATTGACACTATTATCTTCTGCACCACTTCAAGCATTTGCAACTGAAACACAAGGGAATAATTCTGGTTTGGTAATGGATGACACATCAAATGTCATCAACGGATTAACAGACGCACACATGTGGTCAAATGACAACGGCGCTTCTTGGACACGTGGAAAAGAAAACCAAGTTTTTAAAGGAACTCAAAAAGTCATCGTTGCAAATTACGATGAACAAATCGCATCTGCTCAAACTTGGTCAGCAAAATCTTATGCTGGTGGATCACTGGTTATCTATAAAAACGCATTATGGACAAATTCTTATTGGGCAGAAGCGAATCAAGCGCCTGGTTCTGCACCAATGTGGACAAAAGTAAAAGATGTTCCAGCTGGAATTGCAACATTTAATTTCAACAAATTTACAGGTGCAGCCGCTGATGACTATCAAAAGGTCCAAGCTGAAACTGTTCAAAATCAGAAAAAAGTTATTGGTTATTTCGCTAACTGGCAAGGTTACAAAACAGATTATGAACCAAATAATGCTGACTATAACTATAGCCAAGGCGTTCTTGATGGAAAAGGATATGATCCAGTTGACGTACCTTTCGATAAAATCACGCACGTAAACTATGGCTTCATGATTATTGATCCTAAGACAGGAAAATTAACTTCAAACGACGCTTGGGCAGATTTTGATGATACTGTATCAGGTGGTGGGAAAAACTATATCGGCCAAATCACTGACATGGCGGATGAAAATGACGTAGCAGCGATGGTTTCAATCGGTGGTTGGAACAATTCAGTTAACGATATGGCTTTTGATATTGTGACAAAAACACCTGAAAAAATGGATGCTTTCACAGATGAAGCAGTTAAATTTATGTTAGATCATAACTTTGATGGTATTGATATCGATTGGGAATACCCGGACAACGCCGATCGCCAGACAAAATTTATTGCCTTGATGAAACAGCTACGTGAAAAATTAACAGTGGCAGGAAAAGAAAATGATACATATTATCAATTAAGTATTGCTGTAACAGCTTCACACGAAAAAATGGAATTTATCGCTCCTGAAACAGTCAATGAGTACGTTGATAACTTCAATGTCATGACTTATGATTTCCGTGGTGGATTTGATACACAAACAGGGCATCACTCTGGATTGTATGCAACTGAAACAGATAAAGACCAAAAATTCAACGTTTCTTCCGCAATGAAAGAATACAGCGAAACATATAACATTCCTAAAAACAAATTAATGGTGGGTATGAGTTACTACTCACGTGGATTTGCAAATGTGGAATCTGGTGAATTAGGTGCTGCAAGTAGTGGTGCTCCAGTCGGTGGCACTTGGGATGATCCTTACCAACCAGCTGGCCTAAAACCTTGGTGGCAAATCAAAGACCTCGAAGCTCAAGCGAACGAAGATCCTAATGACAGCTTAGTTGCTAAATGGGACGATCAAGCAAAAGCACCATATATTTACGATGCAGACGCAAAAGAATTCTATTCTTATGATAATATCCAATCAATCCAAGAAAAAGTAAATTGGACAATTAAAAATGAATACGGTGGTGCTATCGTTTGGGAATTAGGTTATGATACAACGGATGCGGAATTAGGATCAATCGTTAAAAATGTCCTAACTGCAGAACCAACAGATCCACCAGTTGAGGAAAGCGATCTACTTGGTATTAGACTTGATCAGAGAGAACGTAAAACTTACATGAATCTGAATTTGACACCCGAGCAATATAATAGCAAAACACGTTATATGGTTTATCTAGATGGCAAATATGCTTTTGAAACATATAACGGTAAATGTTACTATTCTCATATTGACAAATCATCAACTACAGAAGATAAAACCGTGATCGAAAAAGGCTTTGCTGGTAAAGCCCAGCAAAAGATGGAGGTTTATATCGTAGCTGGTGAACCGGGGCAATCCACTAACGATAAAAAGTTAGTTGACACAATGACTTTAGACAAAGACATTGACTTAGGTATTGACGAAGTAAGCAATGCTGTGAAAAACATTACTTATAATAAAAAATCTATTTATATTGATATTGATCGAAAAGCCTATGAAGGCAACAATCGTATGATGGTCTATAGAAATAATAATTACCTAGCGGAAGTTTTTGCATCTAAAATTTATTATAGCGCGCTAGTTAAAAAGACAAATGATACTGTTCAAATCAGAGTTGACAGTCCGGTGGAATCTGGCGACATTATTGAAGTACGCTTAAGTAGTGGCCTACCATCACATGTTAGCGACACCTTAAAATCTTTAATGACAGTTACTGTAAAATAGAATACATTGTTACCCAAAAAGAGCGCATAGTCTTTCACTGTGCGCTCTTTTTTCTTTACCCTATTTAGATTTGTATTTGTCAATCACTACGCAAGTAATCAAATAAGTTTATGAAACAATACTAAGAAGTCCAATTAGCCACGTTTTCTTTTCCTTTTGTTTACTAACAAAACTTCGAGGGCTTATTTTTATCATTTATTTTCACTTTTCGCTAAATTATTAAAAAAAGCAACGTATTAAAACCTTTATCTACCAACAAGTCAGAGTGTTTTAATCAAACTTGTCTAATCGAAAAGAAACAATTACAATTAAACAGTAGTGTAGAACGCATAAAGAGTGGTGTAACAGACAATGGAACTTTTTAATTTACTCGAAAAAAATGGTAAAATCCAGATTTCGATTATTCATTATTTATTAGATAAAAATTTAACAGCAGATATTCCTAAACTGTTAAATGATTTAGCAGTTACTCCTTTTCTTTTTAATAATAATATCGAAGAATTAGCTTTTATTTTAAAAGCATTAGAACTTGATTTGAGTCTTGAAATCAATCACGAAAAGAATCAAATTACTTTAAAAAAAAGCAACCAAACAAATCTAGATAAACTATACTATTACTACCTCCAAGAATCGACGAAATATCAGATTTTACTCCATCTGTACCATCATTCTAGCTATTCGATCTATGAATTATCTCAACGATTTTTAATTAGTGAAGCTGCAGTTTATCGGCATATTACAAAACTAAATGATTTGCTAGAAGAGTTTAACATCAAAATTCGGCGAGGAAAAATGACTGGTGATGAATTACAGATTTGTTACTTTTTCTTCCAACTAATTTGGAATTCAGTTCCTTTGGAAGAACTTCATCAAAAAGAAAACGATCGCAATAGTTTATTGTTCGTTTCCTTTCTGGAAAAAAAATTAAAGCAACAGTTTGGTACCACTACTCGTTTAAAACTTTATTTGTGGATCTGGATTTTGAAGAAAAGGACAAAAAAATTAACGAATCCACCTTCTGTCGAAACGATGGCTATCTTAGGGAAAGACTACCTTGAAGAACCTATTTATCAATTGGTTCGTGAGTCCTATTTTCTCTCTGTAAGTCCCTCTGCTGAATTACAATTCGAATACAAAGCAACTTACTTATATTTATTTATTTCTTCCTTCTTTGTTCTCGAACGTAGTCATCGCTCTTTACTTCCAACCAATGAGTGGCCGACATTCAATCCAAAAGTCATCCAACTGAATCAGATGGTCGTGGAACAAGTCAAAACAGCCTATCGTCTTGACTCTGAAGACATCGATCCACAGTTTATTCAAGAATGGAAGTACTTTTTAACACAGTTGAACAGCACGATCGTTTATTTTAAAGGAAATATCACTTTTTTCGAAGAAGAAATGTTGTTTGAGCGACTAGTTAATCAATCGATTTTTACACCAAATTTTGAACTCGTTCAAACAATCATTCAAGAAACAGAAGATATTCTTGGTTTTGCTCTTCTTGAAACAACCAGACAGTTAGTTACGCGAATCCACCTTTACTTTATCAATCAAATGCGTCGTTTTTCTCAATTAACGATTCAAATTGGCGTTTTTTTTAATCGGGACAACTTACAGACAAATATCGTGATGGAAAGTATCAAAAACGAGTTCGACACAAAATTTTACATTCATTGCGAAGAAGCTGACGTCAATAAAAAATATGATTTGCTGATCTCTGACTCTGCATTTGCCACGCATCAGTTTTCATTTAAAGACTTATACATTATCAATGATTTCAAGACACAAACAGACATCCAAGCTTTAACTCAGCTACTTAAAGACTATTCAAAGAAAGAAGGAATATAATTGAAAGTCATCGTTATCGGCGGCTCCCATGCTGGAATTGCTGCTAGTAAATATTTGAAAAAATTAGATTCAAATGTTGAAGTATACTTAATTGAAAAGTCAAAAGTTCTGGGTTTCATTCCAAGTAGCGTCAATTTGATTTTTAATGGATTATTTACCGCAAATGAAATCGAAAAAGGTGAAGTGGGTGATCAATCAACACTCGAAAATCTAGGTATCCATTTACTTCTTGAAACAACCGTTAGCAACATCGACTTGGAAAAGAAAGAAGTGACTTATCAAAGTAACTTGCATAAGGAGACTACTATCCAAACATTCGATAAACTCATTTTAGCAATGGGATCTGATCGCTTCAGTCCGTTGATTCCAGATACGGAAGAGACTCACCAAAATATTATTACGTATAAGAGTCGTTCAAAAACAATTGAAGCCTATCAAAAAATCAATGAAAGCGACCAAATCGCTATCATTGGTGCCGGTCTGATTGGTTTGGAATTAGCTAGTAGTTTGGCTGCACAACCGGATAAAAAAGTAACAATTATCGAGCAGATGAATCGCCCGGCGTTTCGCTATTTTGATGAAGAAATTACTAACATTTTGTTGCAACATATACCTGACTCGATTGATTTACGGCTATCGGAAAGTTTCAATCACTATCAAGTAATTAATAAAAGTGGCAAAGAACAATTAGAAGTTCAATTCTTCTCGGGACAAACGAAAGTTGTCGATACCTGCGTCTTTGCAGTTAATCCTAAACCCGAAATTGAATTAGTTGAGCATTTGATCGATCTTGATTTCGACCAAACAATCTTAGTAAATGATTTCATGCAAACTTCTAATCCAGATGTCTATGCAATTGGTGATTTGGTCAAATTACCATTCGGCGTTCATGGTGAACCAGCCTACCTGCCACTTATTGGAAATGCACGTAAAACTGCATTGGTCGCTGCCAGCCACATCACATTACCTGATCCACAGCCAATTTCTAATTCTCAGCGAGCAATTGGAACAGAAATCTTTGGTGTCTTCCTCGGTAGTACTGGAATTACAAAAGACGAAGCGGATTTTTATGATTTAGAAACAACTTCGATCACTAAAACATATACGCATTTTTCTAAGTATCATGCCGATAAAGGTTTCTTTGTCACAATCAAAGTGCTGTATGATAGCCAAACTAAACAGTTATTTGGTGCCCAGTTGATTAGCAGCCAAAAAGATATGTTGGATTTGATCAATATCCTTACGCAAATGATTATCGATCAAGCAAGTGTTGACTCACTTGTTTTTTCTGAAATTTATTACAATCCAAAATTATCACCTGCAACTAATTTTTTGGCTGATATCGGTTTAGATGCTTTAAACAAATAAATAGACAGCAACCTCTATTATTCTATTTGAGGTTGCTGTCTATTTTAAAAATAAAAAACTGCAAACAACGTTTAGACATCTGATTGTCCAACTTCGTTTGCAATTTTTATTAGGTTTTTATTTCGTTTCTGTTTCTGACTCTTCCTCTTTTTTTCTTCTCTTAAGAAGAATGATCCAGAATATTCCTAATAGAATGATTGCAAGGAGAATGCCAAAAACAAGATAAATCCACATTGGAATGGCTGTTTTCTTGCCTGCATCAATCGTTGCTCCATTGATTTCTTTGGCTTGTTTATCTGAAATCGTGAAGTTTTCATCAAACACCCACTCATTGTCTTTTGCATCTGTTACACGCAGATGCAAGCTATATTCACCAGCTTCAAGTGGTTCTTTTTCCCAATCGATTGCAAAACGATAGCTTGAGTTTGGCGCTAATTGCATATCATTATCGTAAGCCACGTGACGCACTTCTTTGTTCGTTTTACGATTTTTTACCGTTGCGTCATAAGTTAAGTGACCATAGGCATCCATTGTTGGATTTTCTAAGATAGCTACTACACTAGTTTTTCCAAATGAAATAGCAGGTTCAACTTTTTTCAACTCTAACTTTCTTGCTATTTCTGTGTCCGTTTCAGTTAGTTTCAAGCCTAAGATATACCCGTAACTATTCACGATTCCTTTTTGATCTTTATCTGCTTCTTTCACCACTTGGATTGCTGCTAAAATTTGACCATCAAAGCGATCTTTGGGCATCGTTAACGTAATTGGCACATTTTTACTGCTTTTTTTAGGAACAGTTACTGTATCTGCTACTTTTGCAATCGAATCGATCGCATAAGGATAATTATTCTTTTCCGATTCCGCTTTTTCATTGTAGTCAATAAACCCTTGGCTATTCGTGTAGGCTTGATTGATCCCCATTTTATAAGTTGAATCCTCATTGGAAGTATTGTTGATTTTTACATTGATGGTTTGTTCTTGTGCTGGTTCCATTCGTAAATCGAAAAAACTTTTTTCTTTGTCAATTTGGTTCTCTGGAATGACTGCTTGGATATCATAACCAACTTCACCGGCATCTTCTTGTGCAAATGCTGGTAATGGTGCTGTCAAAAGCAAACTCAACAACAAACTACTTGCTATCAGTCGCGACTTCTTTATTTGTTTGAACATTCTTGATTTCTCCTTATTTTAAACATTGAATAAAGAAGCCGCGCAGATGCGCAGCTTCTTGGCATTCGTACATTGATTACTTGTGTTTCTTGATTATTTTGCGTCTGCTGTGTTGTATAGTTGGTATTGGATGCTTCCAGCTAATGTATCACCTGCAACTAATGCACGATCTGTATCAGTAAAACCGATTGAGACCTTGTTCACAGTTGTTTCGATCAAACCAGTGTTGTTGGCAGCTGTTTTAGTAGCTTCCGCTTTCGCTACGATCCCTTCAGCACCTGTTGCAGCAAGCTCTGTACCGTCGATTTGGAATGAATCAACTGTGAATTCTTTTGAATCTGAAGAGCGAGTCAATTTGTTATTAGCAACATTGGCTTTAACAGACCATTCACGATCGATACGGTCATTGAAGACTTCGATTGTTTCATCTGTTAAATCAGCAGTCAAATTATATGTTGCATTTTGTAGTTTTGATTCAAAGTTATAAGCAGCTGGTACTTTTTCTAAAGTCAACATTTTTTGATTTGGGTCTGTTGGATCAAGAGGATCTGTTGGATCGTCGTTATCAGTGATAACGACTTCTGTTGGTGTTTCTCCTTTTTGATCGACTACTTCTTGTGCGTGAACACTTGTTGCTCCTATAGTTGTTAATACCATTGCGCTTAATGTCATACTTACGATTTTTGTGCTTTTCATTTTAATATTCTCCTTTAAATTTGGTTATTATAAAAAATTAGTTATAAAAACTAATCTATTTCCGGTGTGTTTAATAAAGTAACTATTTGTTGACCAACAAACTCCCCTATAGGTAAATTCGCCGGCAGTTCTAAATGGATCTTTTGCTTCTCAATTTGATAATAGTACTTAGTTGATTGAGAAGAGTAAGCTTCCAAGATCGTTGCAGTCTCATTTAGATCGGCTGCAATTTTTTGTGGTGTTGCCTGAACGACTTCTCCTGATTGATCGGTACTCAATCTCCCTTGACCAAGTAATACTTTCACTTGATATTCCTGACCATTCGCAAATGTTGAAAGCTGATAGGTCAATTGCCAAGGGCTTTTTTTATTTTCCCGTTGATCCCTGACAGCAATCAACAGGTCACCAGTTGCTTGAATTTCTTGTTCATGAGCTGATTTTTGATAAGTACCAAAAGTTGGTGCTGTCACTTTTTCTAACTTGATTGGACTTTCTACAATGGTGACATTCATTGGTGTCTGATCTTCTTCTCCTGAAACTTCTTGCGCAGAAGCTGGAACTGAGAGCAAAAGACAAAGTAGTAATCCGACGAAAATAAACTCAATTCGTTTCTTCATCTTCGGCGTCCCTCCTTCTCAACCAGAAAACCAAGAACGCGATTCCGATGAATAATGTTCCAACAAACGAAAGCATGAATGCCCTCGTTTCATTGGTTTTAGGTAGTAATGAATGACTATTATTCCCACCTATTTCCCCAGGTTGAGTATTCTTTCCGTTGACGATCCGAAAAGTGACTTGCTGTTCATCTATATCAAAGTTAGGTTGCTCACTAGCAAAAGTATCCAGACTGCTAAATAACAAAAGTCCAAATACGATCATCAAGCTCTGAATGATTCTTTTTTTCATTCCTTTGCCCCCCTACTCCGGTACTTCCGTGTCATAAAGATTCCACTTCACAACAGCTTTACCACTATAATCACCGACACGCATGTAATTATCACTTTGAAGCAAGATACCTTCTGATTCGTTCCATGTTTTAGTCGTCATAAAGTCCGTTGATGTCACGTCCCCTTTACGCATCACAAGCACAGGGTCTGACATTATCGATTGTGCAGTACTTGAGCCATCATTTTTAAAGACAAAATCAAATGGTGTAGCCTCTGTTAACTCAGCCTGTACATATAATGACCAAGTTGAAGTATCTTCACGACTATCAAAAACACTCAATGTCATTGGATTATCACTATCTCTAATCAAAGTTCCTTTTGATTCACTCGCTTTTCTTCCAGTCCAACTTAATATGTCTGGCGCAGTTTCAAATGAAAGTTTCCCAGTGACATTCAACATCAATTTCAATGTTTGAACCTCATCACCACGTGTCATGGTAATTGTATACTCATTCATTCCCGGGACAATTTTATCTGAAGGAATATGCCAATTATAGCTATTGAACTCTGTTGAACCTGTTGCGACGATTTGAGCGAACTCATTAGTTGCATCAGGATTCTTTCGATTGATCTTGAATTTTAAAATATCCCCATCATCTTCATCTTTCCAATAGAACATTAAGTCATACCCATCAGCTACTTCTGAACGATCTTTTGTATCCGTCTTTTCAGTAACTACATTAGGTGTTTCCCAAGACAAAACTGTTGGGTGTTCGGGTTTTGGAACGATCCAGTAGGGTACCTCTTCTCCTTGAAAACTTCGTATATCACCAACCGTATTTTCTCTAGCTGAAATCTGACTATTGAAATAAGTTTTTGTTATTGACCCCTTTGATTTCAGAGTTGCCGTATATTCAAAAGTACTGTCTTGACCAATACCAACGTTACTACTTGGATTAAAGTTCACGGTCACGATTCCTTCCTCACTTACTGAACCTGTGACCCCAGCAACTTCTTTATGATTAACTTTGATGTTTTTGATGCCTTTTGAAAGATCGTACAAATTTGGATCTAAGTAAGATTCCCATTTGGTTACATCGTAAACGTCCTCTGCTTGCGCATCTATTGCAAAGTTAGACTTCATAGTCACTTCTTCGCCATATTCAACAGATGGCAATGAATCGTTGTACTCTGCTGAGTCATTTTTGTCAACAATGGAAGTATCGTTAGTCGTTACATCATCGTTAACAGCTGCGCCTAGATCTACTGGCACTTGGGTGAAAACAAATTTTGTTTGACCACTTGCTGCTCCGTTTGCTGCGGTGAATCCCCAATAAGCTTTTCCTTCATTGGCACTTAATTTCAATTGTGCTTCAAGATCAGCATAAGGAATGGTTGTTTCATTGGTTTTGACTCCAGTTAAAGGATTTTCTAAGTAGTAGGAAAATTTTTGTGTTGCTTTGTTAAAGTCATAACGAAATTCATACCACGTCCCATTTTGAATACTCCCCAAAGCCGTAAGCCCTCGGTGATTGATCATTGCCGTATAGCCATGAGCACCAAGTCCTAAGAAACCACTGTTCCACCAAGAACTTCCTCCCATAGAGATATAACCGTTCGCTAAATCACCAGGATAGGCATACGCCATATGGGGAATGATTTTTGTATCAGCCGATTGACCATCATAATTGGTGCCATCACTTTCGTTTGCATCCGTATTTCCATAAAGGTCAAACTCAACTGCAACAGAATTTTTAATAGCAAAAACATTTGGTCTTTTACTCTCTTCTTTTCCCCATGAATTCGTTCCACCATAAACACCTAAGTTTTGTCCGTCACTCTTCGAATTGGCAGTAGTTAACGCTTGGCTTTTTGCAGGATCATTTTGCATCACAAAAGCAAATCCATCTGCTTGTTCTGTCCCAAAATTCACATACGTTCTTCCGTGAAAATCCTGATTAAAATCTAAGCGATATTTGTCATTCGACCAAACACCGACAGCTCGATTACTTCCTGAAAGAGAAATTTCATCATACGGCATTCCGTTATTCTGGTCCGGTGAACCGGATAGAATCACTTCTCCAGCAGAAATATTAGTACCATTGGGTCTACTTTTTGCAATCGTAGAAAAAATCCCATCTAATTTAATCGCTCCTTTAGGTACAATCGGATTTCCTGTACCTAATGATGCACGCGTTAACCCACTTCTTGCTGCAATAGCTGGCGCAGCAGTACGTTTTGTTTCTAAACTGGAAGTTTCTTTTGTCCTTTCAGTTGTTTCCTTAGATGATGAACTCGTTGCTGATTCAATTGAAGTTGTTGCTTCAGTCGTTTCATTCATAGTTTCTTCTGATTCGTCTATCGAGCTCTCAGTAGCTGTTGTATTTTCTTCTGTTGTGTTCATTTCCTCACTGCTTGTTTCTTCTGTTGCAGTATAAGAAAAGTCATACGATTTTTTTTGGTTCAAGAAAACTTGTTTTTCCTCTTCACTTATTACTGGGGAAATTTTCAGCGTGTAATCGAATTGCTGGGGAATTTGTTTCGTTTGGATCTCGAGTTCTATTGTTTGAGCTTGCTGATTCTTTTCACCAATTTGATAAACACCATTTTTATCTGGTATCAATTCTTGTTCTTTATCTGGTTGGTAAACACTAAGGACATCAGTAGGTTCAGTAATAGTGAAAGTCATTTGACGATTTGCTTCAGATGCTGCTTTTTCAATCAATACCGTCCAAACAAGATTTCCAGATTCAACTTGCTCTACTTTTTTGAGCGAAACTTCGCCAACTTGATTCTGGTTTTCTTGCGTACTTTCCGTGGTCACAGCCTGAACGATTTTTGGCGAAGCCAACATTGACGGTGCAACAAGTAATGAAACTGTGACTTGTAAAACCAACATTTTCGTAAACTTTTTCACTTTTTCTCCTCCCTTCTGCTTGTTTTACTATATTGATTTTGTGCATGAACAACTTAAGTACACAGAACATCGTTTTATTCCATAACTTAGTATATTCATTTTTTCTGAAAATTTTTATCAGATTTTTTTCGTTTTTCAAAAAAACGTGAGAGTTTCGTCGACAAAACAGTTTCAAATCAACAGTTAAACAGCTAACATTAAGTAAGAAAGCTTTTTTTCACTCAGTGAGAATGAACTTATATCTGATTTTTTACACAAAAAAGAGCAGGACATCTAAATTGTCCTGCTCTTTTTGCTCGTACTTTGTTCACAACCTTCGCGTATTGCTTACATCATTTCGTTTATTTGTTCATGTCTTGACCTTGTCCATCAACTAGATTCCATTCCAATGTACCAGTCTAGTTTCCGATTCTTTGTTTCTCAACAGGAAGTGCCACTTTCAATCCATGATCTTTTCCATTCCAATCATCTGAGATGACTTCTTCACTATCCATTTCCAGTTTGACAGATTCCACGATTTGCATTGATTCAAAAAGTAGAATTTCTCCTCCACTTGTTTGATAGGATAAACACCCTGCTAAACTATTATCTACAGAAGTTAATACTTCTTTTTCCCGTGAAGTGATCGTCCAAGTATCTTTTTTAGACCCTCTAGTATCTGAAACTGTTAAGTTTCCAGTTGCTTGGCCGAATTTAGTTACACATTTGTTACTAACTGGGACTTGACCAAATTCAATTTTAGAATGACGGTCAGTGATATTGCGAAGCAGTCTCAAATCAATAGGGGGGGACTTTTTATCTTCATTTTTTATTTGTAAATAACTCCTTCGTAAAAAATAAATCTTACAGGAACCAGTCAGCTTCTAAAATTTTTCCACGTACTTGGTCTGACCTTATCATCAAAATAATTTTGTAACTTGCTTGATATTCATTTTTTGAATACTCGGAGAATTCCCCAGTGACTATCCAAAATTGCAATTGTACTTTCTCTTTACAGGCTCCTATAATCTGAACTGTTCAATAATTTATTACTCAATCGAATTGGAGGAAATCAAAATGACTACAAAAATTACTGAAAAAATGAAATTTAGTCCTGCTTTTGAATATATTGATGATGGTATCGAGCATGGTATTCTTAGTCCCTTTGAAACAAAAGAAGTTAGATTGAAAAAAGGAGACGTCATTGCCGAAGGATTCAAACCACTTTCTGGTGATATTCGTCTGTTAAAAGACATTCCTGTAAAATTACGCGATGGTGTGACGATTTATACAGATATTTATTTACCAATTACCACGGAAAAAGTCCCTGTTTTAATTGCTTGGAGTCCTTATGGAAAAAGTGCAGGAACTGCGCCTCGTTATAAAAATCTTTTTAACATGCTAGGCATGGGCAACCATTGGAATTCTGGCTTAACAAAATTCGAAGGTCCAGATCCCGATTATTGGTGTGCTCATGGATATGCTGTATGCAATCCTGATATGCGTGGTATTGGAGCTAGCGAAGGAAACATAACTATGATTGGTTCCCAAGAAGCTGAAGATGGCTATGATTTAATTGAATGGTTAGCCACCCAATCCTGGAGCAATGGAAAAACGGCTCTCACTGGGACTTCTTATTTAGCTTTTTCACAGTGGTATATTGCTGCCGAACAACCACCACACTTAACTTGTATCAATCCTACAGAAGGATTAGCCGATGGTTATCGTGACTTGGCTTTTATCGGTGGTATTTCTGATAAAAATTTCATTGAACGATTACAAGTAAACCATGTTAGTAACACAAATGCCCTACGTGAAGACCTGACGAAAGAAATCGATGCTTATCCATTAGCTAATGCAGAAATCTGGCAAGACAAGAACGCTGATCCAAGTAAAATTACTGTTCCTGCTTTTGTAATTGCCAGTTATTCAAATACTTTGCATACCATGGGTACTTTCCGTTCTTGGCGAACATTAGGTTCAAAAGAAAAATGGCTTAGAATCCATGACCGTCAAGAATGGCCTTACTATTATGATGAAAAAAACGTGGAAGAATTACGACGCTTCTTCGATTACTATCTACTCGAAAAGAAGAATGATTGGCCTGAAACACCAACTGTTCGCTACTCTATTCTTGATTTTCAAGGAGGAAATCAAACAGATATTCCAGCGAAAGCTTTCCCACCAGCCACTGTTGAAAACAAACGCTACTATCTAAATGGAATGACTCGTTGTCTGCAAGAAACTCCAGAAACAACAGATTTCCCTGTGAAATATGCTGCCGAAACTTTACCTGGACGAACTTCATTTCAAATGACTTTCAAAAAAGACACAACTTTTATTGGCTATCCAAAAGCGAAATTATTCATGGAAGTTGAAGGCTATGATGATATGGATGTTTTTGTTTGGGTACAGAAATTAGATCGTTTCGGTAATGTGTTAAGCGAGTTTGTTGTTCCTAATCAGGGTGCTGCGTTACAAGATTTTACACAAGAAGGTGCTTCTGCCTTGCGTTACAAAGGTGCTTGGGGAAGATTACGTGCCTCTATGCGTCAGCTTGATCGTAAAGTTGCCACTGATGAGATTCCTGCGTACAGTTTTGATCAAGTTGAGAAAATAAAACCGGGAGAAATTGTTGAATTAGAGATTGTTTTAAGTCCTATTGGCTTAGCTTATAAAACAGGCGAAACGTTACGGGTTGTCATAAGTACAAAAGATGAACTTGGCTCTGTTATGCCTGGAACACCAGGTTGTACTCCAGACAATCAAGGACTTCACATTCTTCATACAGGTGGTGAATATGCTTCATATATCCAGTTACCTCTATCAACTAAATAATCGATTGGACTTGTGAATTAAGGTTGATCATTCTATACTGATACCATCAATTATTTTTATTTGAATGGAGTCCGTATGAAATTATCGACCTTAACCTATTTTGTTGAAGTTGCTACTGAGGGTAGCTTTACAAAAGCTTCTCAAAAATTATACATTTCACAGCCGACCTTAAGTAGACGAATCCAAGAATTAGAAACAGAACTTGGAGTCAAACTATTTATTCGAACAAGCCATTCTCTTACCTTAACCAGTGCTGGTAGACAATTTCTGGTTGAAGCAAATGATCTTTTGAAACGTGTCGATCATTTAACACACCTTTTTGATCACCAGAAAAGTACCGAAAGTCATTCACATCTTTTTCGGATTGGTTACCTCCCTAATTTCAATATGGGAAAAATGTTTCAGCTATTCGAACAATTTAAATCAGAACATACTAACGTCAAGTTCGTATTGAAACAAGATACACCTATGAACCTGTCTGAGGGACTTTTAAAAGATGAATATGATATGGTCTTTAACCTTTCCAATTATTTTCAACCAAATAAGTCACTCGAAACCATTTTATTTATGAAAAATCATTTACAAGTTGCAGTTCCGGTTCATCACTTATTGAGTCATCAAAAAAATGTTGATTTCTCCGAACTAAGTCAAGAAACATTCATTCTTCTCGAAAGACAGCAATCTCCGATTATTGTTGATTATGTTATCAATCAATTTATCAACTACGGTTTTAATATCAAAGCAAACTCTTATGTAAAAAATCTTGATGAAGGATTGTCAAAAGTATCTGTCGGCGATGGTTTGGCCTTTCTATACTCAGGAATGGACGATGGAACATTAGAGGAAAGGTACCATATCAAAATTATTGATTTAAAAAAGAACCAGACAAATCAAGATATCGTCGCTGCTTTTACTCGAGAAAAAAATAGCGGACTTTTTGGAGAACTAATTCACTTCTTAAAGGTACATTCCTAATAGAGGCTCTTCTTAAATTTCTTATTTTTAGACCACAAATGTTGTCAAAAATGAATGATTTGCTTAAACATAAAAATACTGGTCTTCAGTCTCACCTTCTATGTCAACAGTTAAAAAAAAGTATCCAGAAAGAACAGGATGTTCTCTCTGGATACTTTTTTAAGTTTTATTCCTTAATTACATAAAAACCATCACATTTTTATTGCTATCATGATTTAAGACCAAAAATTATCTCTTTGAGGACAACTTTTACAAGTAATTTATTTGTCATGTTATGGTTCAACTGTAACAAAAATCTCTTTAAGGAGCGTGTTTACTCATGCGATATAAGAAAATGTTAACCCTAACAGAAATGCAACAAACAATTGGTGGAGGCGCGAATAAAACACAAAAATGTATTGCTGGAGTTGCAGGTGGATTAATTACCGGAGGTGTAGGCGGTGGCATAAAAGGATTCGGCGTAGGCGGACCTTGGGGAGCTGCAGCAGGGGGCGTACTTGGTGGTGCTGGTGCAGGATTAGCTGCAGCGGCGACTTTTTGCTAATGGATAATCAATCAAAAAAAATCTGCTACTTCTTGATTAGTGACGTGATTCTTTGTATCGGAACACTAATTTTGTTTCTTTTTTCGGGACTGTCAGTTAAGGAAGCTTTGCGATCTCCAATCATGATTTTTGAATATATTTATGTTACTGTTACTTGGATTATTTACTTTTTTACGAAACAAAAAAAATAATAGTGGGAGGACATATGGACAATAAACGTGTATTATCAACAAAGGAAATCCAAAATATTACCGGAGGCGGATTAAGTAACTTCGGAAAATGTGCAGCTGGCACATTTGGAGGAATGTTTACAGGTATGGGAACACTTGGACTAGCTGGCTCAGCTATTGGACCCGCGGGTACTGTACTTGGAGGGACTTATGGTGCGCTTGGTGGAGCATTGACTGGTGCTGCAGCTAGTTGTTAAAAGATGCGCATTTGTTTAACAAACCCTAAGAAATTCTGCGACTGTTACACATTTTTATTTCTATGTTCCCGAAAGGAATCATCACTCCTTTTTATATCATAAGAGAGATAAAAGAAGCAAAATCTAAAAGTCATTGATACAAAAAAAGTCTCAATCGTTGAGACTTTTTTTGTATGCTATTTGCTCATCACTGTTAATATCAAGGTACAAATACCTAGCATAGTCAATCCAAATCGTAATAATTCATTTTTTTGTAGACTCATACTTTTCATTAACTCTTTAACTCCCATTAGTACTAAGAGAACAATAACAATGTAAAGTATATAGTACGTCCGCATTCCCGAAGCCCAGACTGTAGGAGAAAATCCCATAATTACTCTTGAACAAAATCCCATTATCATCAAAATAACTAATAAAATAGCAGTTTTTTTATTGTCAAAACTTAAATAAATACCAACAATCAAACAAATCAATAACCCTAAAACTACTAAAGTAGCGATCCAAGTACCAGGATAAAAAAGTGACAATTTTGTTCCTAACCCTGTAAAGAGATTATTCAAATTACTACTACTCCAAATCATCGCTCGTTTATTTCCACTAACGTAAGTAAAACTTTGTCCCATTGTATTGCCAAAATAAATAGTCAAATTTAAGAACAACGGCAATGCAGTCAATATACGTACATAGTAGTTTTGATGTTTTCTATATACTAGAATAAAAACTAGGGAAAATAACAATAAAAACAAAATATTCATGTCTAAAAAAAATGGCTTTCCAAATGATGAAATACCTAAATCTAGCTTATTAAGAAAATTGAAATTTTTATACTCAGGAAACCACCTATTAATTTCATGCACAGCACGTAATGCATTCCCTGGAGTTGTTAAAGAGAAAATTAATTCTGCTAAGCTTATTATTGAAAAGACTGATAGCTTATAACTATATCGACCATTAACAATTAAATATAGACTAACTATACTAGTTAGAACAAAAAAACAGGCATTCACTTGTTCTTGATTAGTTGAAAATATTAATAAAGGAATACTTAACCAATATATTTTTCTAGTTATTTCTTCTCCTCTTAAAACTTGGAAAAACGGATAAAAAGCTAGTAAACTAAACGCAACTGGCCACTGATAGTTTAAGGTGGTTGCTCGCCAACCAGTTTCCCCCATCACTGTCATCGGCACTAAACAGTATATAGAAAAAACCAATAACAAATTTTTAACATTTATTTTCTCAAAAACATACTTGCAGAGCAACACTACAGTTCCTACCATAACCATAGAATTTAATAATTTCCATAACGCAAAATGTTTAGAAAAAAACATTAAAAATAACTCCACAATAATTCTTGAACTCCATGTTTTATAATGTTCTATGGAAGCACCTAAATAACCAAGTTTATCTAGTCTACTCGCATAAACCATATCATCTGCTCTGATAGTCGGCATATACATATTAAAAAGTAAAAACACGCCCCAAATTCCTAATAACACCAAAAACAATTCTTTATTTTTTGTTATTTTTATACTATGTTTGTTCATTTTATACTCCTTTCTATATTTACCAATAGAGTATAACATAGCCTTAAGAGTTATTTAAATCTATCTTTTTAGTTATCTTTAACTAGTTGTAGGTATCCCTTGTGTGAGAAACTTGATTCGAGCATCAAGTAGATATTAGAAATATATATCTTACTCAAGATTCCTTCACATTTAGACTGATTGCACGTATGTAAAACGACGTCAAGTCCCTGCTCTTTCTTCCATCAAAAATCAAAAGCTGACCTATCATTCCCTTGCTATCTATGATTTTTTTACGTTTTTACGTCTAGATGAGCAATGGCACAACGATTTTGATAACTGTTATAAATGCTTATCTTAGGAAGCGTAAAAAAGAGATGAGTTTTGATGAAACTATAATCTATGCTCACATATCTTTATCTTTCGCCATATACATATATCTAAACTAACAGAAATAGGAACGCGTTGGACACAAGAAAAATAAAATTACTCAACAAATTCACTTGTACGTTCCCCAAGGGATGAGAGAAAAATTACAAATTTACCTTGAACTTTTATAAAATCTTTGCCTTTTATACTAGAAGATATATAACAGTAAGACAAAAAAACCCCCTTGCCTAAGCAAGGGAGCTTTTTGGTCGAATAACAATAAATTAACGACGGATTTCTTTGATACGAGCAGCTTTTCCGTGTAATGCACGTAAGTAGTACAATTTTGCACGACGTACTTTACCGTAACGAACTACTTCGATTTGAGCAACACGTGGTGTGTGTACTGGGAATGTACGTTCAACGCCCACTCCGTTAGAAATTTTACGAACTGTGTAAGTTTCGCTGATTCCAGCACCACGGCGTTTGATTACAACACCTTCAAATAACTGGATACGTTCACGTGTACCTTCGACAACTTTCGCGTGAACACGTACAGTGTCACCAGGGCGGAAAGCTGGGATGTCAGAACGTAGTTGTTCTTTTGTTAATTCTTCGATTAATGGATTCATGTTTTCTTCTCCTTATTCCAAACATTCTTATGAGTAAACTCACAGCGGAACATCGTAATAGTTAAGTGCTTTGCACTCACCACAAAATAGTAACATACTACCAATTGAGTGTAAAGTACATTTTCATGACAAACACATTTTTTCTATTCTGTTTCTTCTTGCTTGATTTCAGCTAAAAACTTCTCCATTTGTGGTGTCAGTTCTAAGTCAGCTAGTAAATCAGGACGTCGTTGAACTGTTCGACGTAGAGATTCCTTTAATTGCCACTCCTCAATCAACTTGTGATTACCATTTGTTAATACATCAGGAACTTTCATTCCCTTGAACTCAGCAGGTCTTGTGTATTGTGGATGTTCAAGCAATCCGGTAGAATATGAATCCGTTTGGGCAGAGGTTTGATTTCCTAATACATCAGGAAGTAAGCGAACAGTCGCATCAATCATAACCATCGCTCCAAGTTCTCCTCCAGTCAACACATAGTCACCCAACGAAACTTCATCTGTTACCAATGTTCGAATTCGTTCATCATACCCTTCATAATGACCACAAATAAAAACTAAATGTTCTTCTTGTGAAAATTCTTCTGCCATCGCTTGATTAAACTGTTTCCCAGCTGGATCTAACAAGATCACACGTTTCTTGACAGTTGGGTCTGCTTCATCGATTGCTTTCAAATTGTCATAGATTGGTTGAACTTTCAGTAACATACCAGCTCCACCACCATAAGGATAGTCGTCTACTGTTTGGTGTTTGTTATCAGAATACTCACGAAAATTAGATACACTGATATCTAGCAATCCTTTAGCAACAGCCTTTCCAATAATTGATTCACCCATAGGACCTTCAAACATTTTAGGAAATAGGGTCAATACATCAATCTTCATCATCAATCAACCCTTCTGGAATTTCCACATGGACTACGCCATTAGCTACATCTACTTCTTTTACAACTGATGCAATATAAGGAAGCAACAAATCTTTTTTCTTTTCACGTTGAACGACCCAAACATCATTTGCTCCTGGAGAAAGGATTTCTTTCACTTTTCCAAGTTTTTCGCCAGCTTCATCCAAGACCACTAAACCGATGATTTCATGATAGTAAAATTCATTTTCTTCTAACTCTGAAATTTCTTCTTTTGACACCTTTAAAATGCCGTCACGATATTTTTCGACATCATTGATTGACGGATGTCCTTCAAAACTTAATAAATCAAAATTTTTATGTTTACGATGACTTTTGATAGTCAATTCAACAGGTGCTTTTCCATCTTGAAATAAAGTGAGTTGCGCTCCTTTTTGGTAACGCTCCTCAGGAAAATCAGTCGTTGAAATGACACGAACTTCTCCTTTTAACCCTTGAGTATTGACAATTTTTCCAACATTTAGATATTCAGTCACAATTTTTCCTCATTTCTTTTTTCTCTGCTTCATTTTAGCATGGGCGTTTGGGCAATTCTAGTTTTGTTTTTTAAAATGAATTCTTTTTTACTTTTATACAAAAAAGCATGACGCAAAAAAAAAACTGTTTCGAAAAAATTCGAAACAGTTTTTGATTTATTCCTTATCATCGACGATATTCAAACGAACCTTTTTAGGTGCGTTGATTCGTACCCCGTAAACGATTGTCCGGATTGCTTTTGCAACTCGTCCTTGTTTTCCAATGATACGACCAATATCTTCTGGTGCTACAGTTAGATTGTATTCATAAAAATCTTTCGATTCAACGACCTCTAACCGAACTTGATCAGGATGAGTGACTAACGGACGAACGATTGTTAAGACTAGCTCACTTAAATCTTTCATATCCGCTCACCTTATTTCTTTGAAAATTTAGCTTCGTGGTGTTTTTGCATAACGCCTTCTTTTGAAAGGATGTTACGAACTGTATCTGAAGGTTGCGCACCTTTTGATAACCAGTTAAGAACTAAGTCTTCTTTTAAAACTACTTCTGCAGGGTCTTTCAAAGGATTGTAAGTACCTACAGTTTCGATGAAACGTCCGTCACGAGGAGAACGTGAATCAGCTACTACAATACGGTAAAAAGGACTCTTTTTAGAACCCATACGTTTTAAACGAATTTTAACTGCCATTATTTATTTCCACCTCCATTGATTTATTCACAAGATGTAGTGTAACAGTTTTTTTTTACCCTGTAAAGCTTTTTTTCTTTACAGGTTTATAAATTCCTTTTTTTCAGTGATTATAGGCATTTTTGACGATAATTTTATTGGGCTTTTAACTAGTAAGTGCTTTTATTTGCTCGTTTTACTTATTTTTTGTAAGATAGTTATGAAAGATAATTATTAGGAGGTTCTATTTATGACAAAAAAAATTGGCTTTTTTATTGGTAGTTTAAGAAAAGATTCTTATAACAAAAAGGTTGCTGAAGCTTTCGCAAGCTTACTACCTGATGGCTATGAAAGTGTCTTCGTTAAAATTGATGATCTTCCTTTCTACAATGAAGATCTTGAAACACCAGAAAATGCACCTGAAGCTTGGACTCGTTTCCGTAATGAAGTAAAAGATCTAGATGGCGTTATTTTCGTTTCACCTGAATACAATCGTTCAATCCCAGCAGCTTTGAAAAACGCGCTAGACGTTGGTTCTCGTCCTTACGGTCAAAGCGTTTGGGATTCAAAACCTGGTTTAGTTGTTACAGCTTCTCCTGGTGGAATCGGCGGTTTTGGTGCTAACCATATTATCCGTCAATCGCTAGTCTTCTTAAATGTACCAACACTTCAACAACCAGAAGCTTATATTGGTAATATCGTTAACTTAGTTGGTGAAGATGGAAAAATCATTGATGGTACAATGAAATTCTTTGAAACAATTATGAATGCGTATATTGACTTCTTGGAAAAATTGACGAAGTAAACAAAGGTTGGGAAAGAAGTTTACAACTCCAATAAATAAGAATAAATTTTCAGAAATTGATTGTCAAATTTTTGCGAAATCTTGACTTATTTTGAAGTGAATGCAAGCTATCTTAAGAAGTTGCTTGGAAAACATCGTGAATAAGATTGTGGCTCAAAGCGATCAACAAAAAAAGTTGTTTGCCAAATAAAAAATTTGGCAAACAACTTTTTTATTTTTTTCGATAATGTAATTCAATAAATTGACCAAACTCCTGCGAATCAATATACTCTAATCTTTCTTGATACTCACCAGGTTCAAACAAACGAATTCCCTCACCGAGTAAAACTGGCGTGATTTGGATCCACCACTCATCAATCAACTGACTTTCTAGCAAAGGTTTAAGTAGCGCCCCGCCACCAACAATCCAAATATCTGAACCTGATTCTTGTCGAATTTTTTCTATAAACGAAGCTGGATCCTCATTGATTACTGTTGCATCTGGTAGAACCAATGATTGATTTCTTGAAAATACATAATTTTTCTTTTCTGGATATAACAGTTCTGCATCTAAAGATTTCTTAGCTTCTTCGTAGGTTTTTCGCCCCATGATTGTTGTATCAATTGTTTGATAAAATGATTCATAAGTTGTTTTCTCACCTGTTGGCGTATCAAATAACCACTGTAAACCATCTTCTTTTGTTGCCAGATAGCCATCCAAACTAATTGCGCCATAAAAGACGATTTTTCGCATGTGCTCCTCTCCTTCACGTTAGATTTTATCTATTAATTGACTAGTTTTCTTGAATGGTTGATTGCTTTACTTCTAGATGTCTAAAACAATCAGTGACATGATCGTTAATGATGCCGACTGCTTCTAAAAAAGCGTAAATCGTGGTACTCCCAATAAATTTAAAGCCGCGTTTCTTCAATTCTTTCGTGATCTTGTCAGATAGTTCACTCGTTGTCGGAATTTCTTCTTGTGTTTGATACATATGATTTACTACCTTATCATCAGAAAACCCCCATAAAAAAGTAGCAAAACTTCCAAATTCTTGTTGGATCTTTTGAACAGCCTTTGCATTATGAATAGCAGCTTCAACTTTTCTTCGATTACGAATAATTCCTTTATCTTGAAGCAAAGATTCTATTTTATTTTCGTCATATGCTGCCACTTTTTCTAAAGAAAAATTGTCATACGCATGATCAAAGGCTTCTATTTTATTTAAAATCGTTTGCCAACTTAATCCTGCTTGATTGATGTCTAGCATTAGTTTGCGATAAAGTCTTTGATCATCATATTCTGGAACACCCCAAATCGTATCATGATATTGTTGCATTGATGCTGTACTTTCTGCCCAAGAACATCGTTTCATTTTCCTTGCCTCCATGTTTATTTGTGAACAAAAAAGCTATGACAACATCTCAATCAATCGTTTGTCATAGCTCAAATCCATTCCATTCAGCAATCGCTTATTTACGTTTTTTCTTTTTCTTCTTGTTTTTCTTAACCATGCGATTCATCGCCATTTTTCCAAGTTTTCCTTTGACGCCTGTTCCAAACATTTGGTCCATTCCTGGAATATTCATGTCACCTTTCGACATCTGTTGCATCATCTTACGAGATTCTTTGAATTGTTTGATCATGCGGTTTACTTCTACCACACTGTTTCCTGAACCAGCAGCAATCCGACGACGACGGCTAGGGTTCAACAAATCAGGGTTTTCTCGTTCAGCAGGTGTCATCGAGTACACCATTGCTTTTTTTCGTTCCACATCTTTTGGATCAACTTTTACATTTTCAATACCGGGTACTTGATTCATTCCTGGAATCATTTTAATTAGATCTTCTAATGGACCCATTCCCATTACTTGATCCAGTTGTTCAATAAAATCATTGAAGTCAAAAGAATTTTCCCGCATTTTTTGGGCAAGTTCTTCCGCTTTTTTCTCGTCATAATCTTGTTGCGCTTTTTCAATCAGGGTCAACATGTCACCCATACCCAAGATTCGACTAGCCATACGATCTGGATGGAAGACTTCCAGATCTGTTAATTTTTCACCTGACCCGATAAATTTGATTGGCGCACCGGTTACTGAACGAATAGATAACGCTGCCCCACCTCTGGTATCTCCATCAAGTTTTGTAATGACAACCCCAGTAATGCCTAATTGCTGATTGAAGCTGTCCGCTACATTGACCGCATCTTGTCCAGTCATCGCATCAACAACCAACAGAATTTCATTTGGTTGTGCAATTTCTTTGATTTGCTTCAACTCATCCATCAACAGTTCATCAATGTGTAAACGACCAGCCGTATCGATCAAGACATAGTCATTTTTCTTTTCTCTAGCAACTTCCATCCCTTGACGAACGATTTCCACTGGACTGACATCTGTTCCCATATCAAAGACAGGCACATCTAATTGTTGGCCCAAGACTTTCAATTGGTCAATCGCTGCAGGTCGGTACACGTCTCCTGCAATCATCAATGG
This sequence comes from Enterococcus sp. DIV0660C, assembly GCF_017316125.1. Classification (GTDB taxonomy): domain Bacteria; phylum Bacillota; class Bacilli; order Lactobacillales; family Enterococcaceae; genus Enterococcus_B. The sequence continues at coordinate 48,484 of NZ_JAFLWA010000027.1, forward strand.
TCGTGCTTTTTCATTTTTCTTCAAAAAGTTTGCTAGTTTCCCAGCAAATGTTGTTTTACCAGCCCCTTGTAACCCAACCATCATAATCACAGTTGGGATTTTTGGTGACTTGATCAATTCTGCTGTTTCGGAACCCAAGGTGATCGTTAGTTCCTCATCAACGATTTTGACGATTTGTTGTGCAGGTGACAAGCTTTCAAGAACTTCTACTCCTACTGCGCGTTCTCGCACACGTTTTGTAAAGTCCTTGACTACTTGTAAATTGACATCGGCTTCCAGTAATGCTAAGCGGATTTCTCGCATCATTTCTTTGACGTCAGCCTCTGATACTTTCCCTTTTTTTCTTAATTTTCCCATCGCCTGTTGCAGACGTTCTGTTAAGCTTTCAAATGCCATTTTCTTCATTCCTTTAATTAGTTTCTAGTTTGTTACTCTTCGATGTCTTGAATTTGTTGAATAAAACCGATCAGTGCATCGTCTTTTGGATAGTGCTCGGTGACATAAGTCATCAGTTTTTCTAAGGTTTGTTCACGCACGATGTAGTTTGAAAAAAGATGCAGTTTTTTCTCGTAGTCTTCTAAAATTTTTCCAGTTCTCTTAATGTTATCATAAACTGCTTGTCGACTGACTTGATATTCTTCTGCAATTTCTCCAAGTGAAAAATCATCCGCATAATACAATTCCATATAATTCATTTGTTTTTCAGTTAATAAGGTCGAGTAAAATTCAAAAAGTGCGTTCATTCGATTTGTTTTTTCAATTTCCATTCAACTCACCTCATTTATCTTTGTGATTTCTTGCTGTTGTGCTAACCAATCCTCATCAGATAGAACGCTCATCTTCTGTTTTAAAAAATAAGCAGTTGCAACGCCTACACCTTCTGCCAATGTACCAGAAAATGTACCATCGTAAATTTGACTACTACCACATGAAGGGCTTTTTGCCTTCAAAATGAGTTGGTCAATTTGTTGTTCTTTTAATTTTTGCCAAGCAAGAATTGCACCTGCCTGATATTCCTTTGTCACATCGACCCCTTTGGAAGTCACGACCCTTGCCTTTTCATTCCAAACATCAAATCCATCTCCGCCGACAATTTCTGCTGGATCTCTGGGAATCGGTAAGCCACCCAAAACTTCTGGACAAACCATGATGGCTTCATGGTTTTCAACCATTGCGACAAGTTGCAAAACAGCTTTTGGCTGACCGTCATAACGACATGATACACCGCCTAAGCAAGCACTGATACCAATCATTTGAATCGCTTCCTTTCCTTCCAACAAAGTGCCTAGTTATTATACCATTTATTGAGTTGGTTACATAGCCCCTACCCTTGATTCTATGCTAAAATAGTAAAGCATGAATATGTTTTAAAGGAGCGCTTATGAAAAAAATCTTAGTTGTTGATGATGAACCTTCCATCGTCACTTTATTAACCTTTAACTTAGAAAAAGAAGGCTATCAAGTTACTAGTGCAACGGATGGACGCGAGGGATTAGAACTTGCTTTAGATCAAGCCTTTGATTTTATTATTTTAGATGTCATGCTTCCTTCAATGGATGGCATGGAAATTACGCAGAAACTTCGTCAAGAAAAAAACGATACACCTATTTTGATGCTCACTGCCAAGGACGATCAGATTGATCGTATTTTAGGTTTAGAGATTGGTGCCGATGATTACTTAGTTAAACCATTTAGCCCACGCGAAGTATTAGCTCGAATGAAAGCTATTTTTCGACGAATGGAACCTCGAAATGTCCCCGTTGAAGAAGAAGAACCAGAATATTTAACAGCGGGTCAAATCATTGCGAACTTAACAAATTTTCAAGTCACAGTTGATGGTCGTCTGATTGAATTGACCCCCAAAGAATTTGAATTGTTAGTTTACTTTATGAAGCGAAAAGATCGCGTCATTGATCGAGACACTTTACTCGAGCGTATCTGGAATTTTGATTTTGCTGGTCAAAGTCGAATCGTCGATGTTCATGTCAGTCACCTGAGAGAAAAAATCGAACGTGATCCAAAACACCCCAAATATTTAGTAACGGTTCGCGGATTTGGCTATAAATTTCAGGAGCCTCGACTATGAAAAATTGGAAAACTTTCTCAAGACGTCTCCTATTCTTGGTCTTTTTTCTAACAGTTTTTCTTGGTAGCTGGCAACTTATCTCAAATTATTTTCAACAACAAATTATTGAACAACAAGAAGAATACTTGACAAAAAAAGCACAATTATTGACGCGACAGCTTACTTGGTCGAACCCTGATTCAGTGGAAAACAAGGAAATTTTGACAGAATTCGTTCATCAATCTTCTGAACGAATCACGTTATTGGATGCTGTTGGCAATGTTTTGTATGATACCAGTGATGATGACCTAACAGGCAGTCGTAGTACACGTCCCGAAATCAAAGCTGTTCTTGATGGTGGTCGATTGGGGAGTTCCTTGCGTCAAAGTGAGACTGTAAATGAACAACTTCTCTATGTCGCTTTACCCATTAAAGAAAACGGTCAACTAAAAGCTATTATCCGAATTGCCGAACCAACTAGTGGTTTTTTACCACGCACAGAAAATTTTCGTCGTTGGGTATTTTTATTCTTTCTACTTTTCTTTGGTATTCTTTCAGGAATGATCGCTTACTTTGCTCATCAGCGAAACGAACCTTTGCATACCGTATTACCTGTGTTGAAAAAAATGGTCAATGACCCTGAGGAAACCGAAGTCATTATGCAAACCTCAGATCAATGGGAAGAGCTTTATCAAACGATTAATGCATTAAGTGAACAAATGAGTCATATGTATCGTGCTTATGCAACGACTGAAGAACAGTTATATACATTGCTGAATGAATTGATGATTGGTGTCTTTTTGATTGATTCAGAGTCACATTTACGTTTACTGAATCCTAAAATGCAGATGCATCTTGGGGTTACATCTTATCTGACTTCGCAACCTTACGCTGAGGTAATTCAAGAACCTCAACTAATCCATTTAATTCATCAGGTTTCTACTGCTAATCCATTAGTTCAGCAAGAAATCAAATTAAGTGAGGGCAACCAAACGCTAGACATCAGTTTACGTTACTTTAGCAATGCAGACGGAACTGGACAAATTCTAGGCGTAGCTTATGATTTAACGAAAGTTCGGCGGCTCGAAAAAGTCCAGAAAGATTTTGTTGGAAATGTTTCTCATGAATTAAAAACCCCTGTTACTTCATTGATGGGCTTCACAGAAACACTTCTTGATGGTGCTAAAGATGACCCAGAAACATTGACTACTTTTTTAGAAATCATGCAAAAAGATGCACATCGTTTAGATCAATTGATTCGCGAAATCATCCAATTATCTAAAGATGGTGAAAACTTATATGAATCACAAACGATTTATCTGGAATCTTATTTTGAACAAATTATTCAAAGCTACCAACCATTTATCAAACAGAAAAAATTAAGTGTTAAACTTTTGGGAAATAATGGTTCATTCACTGTTCAGTCAGAAATTTTATATCCAATCATCAAAAATTTGATTGAAAATGCCATTCAATACTCAAAAGAAGGCGGTCAAATCATTATTCGTTATCGTGTAGATGAACATTTGTGGTTTTCTGTCCAAGACTTTGGAATCGGAATCGACCAAGAAGATCAAGAACGGATTTTTGAACGTTTTTATCGCGTTGATAAAGCACGTAGCCGACATTCTGGGGGTACAGGTTTAGGTCTGGCAATCGTCAAAGACTATGTTAATCTGTTAAACGGCAAGATTACTGTGGAAAGTCATCCCGGTGTTGGTTCTACTTTTGAAGTGACTTTATGAAATGTCACACGAAAATCGAAAAACAGCGACGAAAATCG
>NZ_JAFLWA010000028.1 GCF_017316125.1 Enterococcus sp. DIV0660C
TCCAATTATTGGCGGGTTTTCTTGGTTTATCGGTGTTTTATGTTATACTTTTCTTTTTAAATATAAACAAAAAGAGTGGAATGATATCCCGATAGAGATCGAGCCATTTATTACAATCATGGTTCCTGCTCATAATGAAGAAATTGTTATTGAAAATACAATAGAATACTTAATGACCAAAATAAACTATGAACATTATGAAGTATTAGTAACAGATGATGGTTCTACCGACAGTACACCTGAAATATTAGCTCGGCTACAAAAAAAATATTCCAAGCTACGAGTAATTCGAATTGAAAAGAATAAGGGGAAAGCACATGCTTTCAATATCGGTATGGGATTTGCCAAGGGAAAATTGATTCTGAGCAATGATGCAGATACAGTCCCAGAACCTGATTCTTTGAATATGTATGTCAACTATTTTCTTCGTCAAGATTCGACAAATATTTCTGCAGTTACAGCCAATATGGATGTGCAAAATAGAACGAAGTTGATTGCAAAGTCACAGACAGTCGAATTTTCTAGTATTGTGGGAATCATAAAACGGACACAAAATGGTGTATTAGGAAGTATCTATGCCTACAGTGGGGCAAATACGATGTATCGAAAAGACGCATTGATCGATGTTGGATTGTTCAGGCAAGACCGAGCAACTGAAGATATTAGTATTGCGTGGGATCATCAAATGGATGGTTGGCTTTCCCTTTTTGCTCCACAAATCATGTTTTTTATGGAGGTTCCAGAATCTTTGAGGATGCTTTATCGTCAAAGAAAACGCTGGGCTAAAGGCGGAACAGAAGTTTGGTTGACGAATTTCAAAAAAATAATGTTGCATCCATTTAGAAATATTGGACATACGGTCATGTTCATTGATCAAACTTTCAGTATCGTTTGGTCATTTTTCTTTTGGCTTTCTAGTTTTATTTTTTTATGGAGTTTATTCAAATTTATTTTGGAGAAGAACACGGAAGGAATCTATCACATGTTCACTTTATCTTTCCTTTTTGTTTGCTTTGAAATGATCTCAGGAATTTTTCAATTGGGAGCCTCACTCATCTTGGACGACCAAGGAAGAAAATTCAAGTATTTATTTTTTGCACCATTATATATGTTGCTTTATTGGATGATAAATGCTTTGACGATTGTGACTACCTTTATTCCAGCAATCAAAACAATTCTAGGTTTAGGTTCAGGCACGTGGAAAAGTCCAGAGCGAAAAGGTCCATCGCTTTCAAAAAGGGATTCAACCGATGAAATGGATAGATAAAGTGGATACGCGTGCTTACGAAATTACAAATAAAGAATAGACAAAAAGCAATACATGGAATCCTTAGATAGAATTGTCTGTGTTGCTTTTTTTATAGGAATAATGGATGCAGTAAATAAATTATGTAAACTAAAAATCTAACAAACGGCGTGTTTCTTTTAAGCGATTGGTTATTTCAAAGGAAATAGGAGAAACAAACATTTGCTTTTTACTTGTAAAAAACAAAAATGATTATTTTACTATTAAAATAGCGCTTTAATTTACTTAGAATGATAAAATATAGATATCATATGTTGGAGGAAAGATATGCAAGGAAAATTTAGAGAGTCAAAGTTATTGTTTTGGACAGTCGAAATAGTGTTAACAATTATCGGTGTCTTTTTTATTCTACAGATGCCTCATGTATTTAAGCCAGTTTTAAACATGCTCTCGGCAATTTTATTACCCTTAATTGTCGCAGGTTTTTTTTATTATATGTTTAATACTGTTGTCTTATTTTTAGAAAAACATCATGTATCTAGGGTTTACGGTTATTTACTTACATTGGTTTTTCTCATCATATTAGTCGTGCTAGCGATTATGAATGTCATCCCGCAACTAGTAGAACAAGCGATTCAATTAACGAAAAATCTTCCTTTATATGCGGAAGAAACCAGTCAATGGCTAAACGAGTTAAGTCAGCGAGAAGAGTTTAAAGGGATCAATCTCGAAGAACAGTTCGCTACTGCCAATCTATCTCTTAGTAATATCTTTAATCTTATTTTGGTTAGTTTAACAAGTAGTGTCTCAAAATTGATTTCCTTCATGATGCAATTTTTCATTCTGTTATTTACAGTACCATTCATCTTGCTGTTTATGTTTAAAGACGGTCATAAGTTTATTGATGCCTTATCTCATTTCTTTCCACAGAGCATTCGCGGAGAACTGAGACAAACAGTCAAAGAATTGAATGAAACTTTGTCAGCTTATATTAGTAGCACCATGCTTGATGCTGTCATTATTGGTGTGTTGAGTTTTATCGCAATGGTTTTGATCAATCAGCCATATGCTTTATTATTAGCTGTTATTTGCGGGATTACTAATATCATTCCATATGTTGGTCCATTTATTGGTGCGATTCCAGCAGTGCTTGTTGCATTGTTTGTTTCCCCGTGGCAAGCATTATATGTAGCAATCGCAATCTTAATTATTCAGCAACTAGATGGCAATCTTATCAAACCATTATTATTTGGCAAAACGATGAATATTCATCCTTTAACGATTATTTTAGTTTTGATAGGTGCTGGAAGTGTTGCTGGTATCATGGGAATGTTGATTTGTATTCCTGTTTACGGAGTGATGAAAACATTGATCTTGAATATTAGAAAAATCTACCTGCTAAAAAAATTTGAATCGACATCCGATCAAATCATCGACGGGAATAAGTCTAAGAGATAAAAAATTAAACACGGTCAGACCATTGGATCATAAATTTTGTTGATTCGATGGTATTTTTTATCTTGAAATCCATTTGTCCGTGATCATTGCTGTTGTGTTTATTATTCTTAGATTTGTAGCAAGTGCTGGATTAACAAATCAAATAATGCAAAAGAGCAAATAGCTAAACTATTACTCGGTCGTTTAAAAATAAAGATGAACTAACCAAATTGGTTCTTGCTAGATTAGGCATTGCAGGAGCTCTATTAAATACTAGCTAGAATTTCTTCCAGCTAGTATTTAATCCTTGAATCTTCATTTTTTACATTTTTCTTCAGTTTGTTCATTAAGAAACTTGAATATTTAAAAATTTCCTAGCCAGATAAATGATTTGAACATGATTGAACATGCAACCTTTTATGTCTTCTTGTCTACAATCAAGGGTATTAAATTCACAAGTTGAAAAATTTATTTTGTTTAAATTCGTCTGAAATAAGTTTGCTTGATTTAAACTGCAAGCAGTAAAAATAGTCTTACTCAATGAGCTTTCAACTATATCTGAGTCATCCATAATACAATTGTTGAAAACGATAGTTTTTAGTTTAGAATCGCTTAAATTTGCGTAGTTCATCAAACAATCTGTAAATGTAACATTTCCTAAATGACTTCCAATAAAATTTGTACCTATCATTTTACAATTATCAAATTTCACTCGATGAATCATAGATGCATTGAAATCACAATTTGAAAAATCACAGTCTACAAATATACAATCAGTTATTTCTAGTCTATTAAATGAATTTTCTTCAAATATAACTTTTTCAAAAAAACAATTTTCAATTACTGGATGCTCAATTTGTTGGTTTTCGATAATTTCTTTCGTAATAAATAATTTCTCCAATATAAAATCTTCATTTTCATAAATTTGAAAAAACGAACCTTGAGCGAAACTTGATCGATTAAGTTTTGGTTCAATCATGTGATGTCCTCCTAAATATAGTATGGGGTTAATAGTACAGGAACTATTGAATAATTCATTAATAAAAAATGAGAGGTTTTAAGTGAGTTATAGATAACGATAGCACTATTAATAGACGAAAAGTGATTAGAATTCGCTTGTGCAACACAAACCGGAGCTAATTCACATGAAAATTTTAGAAATTAAAAAGAATAAAAGAAAACGATGTTCGAAAATCTTTAGCGATGGGGAGAATTGGAGAAACATATCAAGCATAAGTTTTATGCGTAATGTATTGAGAAAGAAAACAGATAAAAATCATAAAAAAAGTGTCTGTAAAAACTTTAAAACAGTAATAAAGTGCGTAGTAGATGTGGCAAATTAGTAAATTATAAGTAGCGAAAATTGGTGGTATTAAATAATGAATAGGGAGATATAGTCCAACTATGTAAAAAAAACACGCGGACCACTCTATAGCAAATAGCCTATAAAGTGGTCCGCGTGTTTAATTATTTGTGGTTTGCTATACCTTTTTATACCTAATAAAGAAGCTGGCTACCAGTTATATTAACAAAATAGATCCGCAAATCAAAACAATCGAGAAAAATTTGATACGAAATTTGTGATAGGGTCGTTCTTTTTATTGAATCATTTCATATTGTTTGGTATTTGAAAATTTTCTTGTATGTTTTGCTAGGGGGAATCTATTCGTCGATCATTTTTCCATTTACGATGAAGATAATATTATTGTTAGGTACATAACCCTCATTAGAGAAGTATGTTTTAAAAAGGTCTATTTTGAAAAATAATCTCTACGTATCAAAATGATAGAAGAAATTACTGACAAAATCAAAGCAATAGCGGTGATAGTTTCCCAAGCAAACGATCTATTCTGTGTAAAAGGTAAAGGAACATTCATACCGTAAAAACTAAAGACGATTGTTGGAATTGTTAGAATAACAGAAACAATCGTTAAAATCTTCATAATACTATTTGTATCATTTGATATTAAGGAATAATAAGAATCCGTCATTTCATTGATGATTCGATTAGATATCTCCGCCATATCCATGCCTTGCTCAAGTTCAATGATCAAGTCATCTAATAAGTCATGATCTTCATCATAAAGTTTAAGGTATTTACCACTACGAATCTTGTTGATCACCATAAAATTGGATTTCAAAGACATGATGAAATAGATCAAGCTTCGTTCGATTTTCATCAAGAGTAAGAGTTCTTTATTTTTTGGTGTTGAACCTAAGGCTTGTTCGATCGAAGTTCGTTGACGGTTCAGTACACGTAGATAGTCCAGGAATCGCTTAGAAATCTGCAACATCCAATGTAGCACAAAAGCGGTTTTATACTTCGGATTCAACGTATTCGAAGCTAATAAAGGCGTCAACTCTTCACGCATTTTTTTGTTACTGAAATTAGTAATAATGACTCGTTTATTAATGATAAAAGTCATAGGACCAGAGGAATAGTCGGCAATATCTGATTCATCTTTATACGGTAGATCGTAGATAATTAACAAAGTGCCGCTAGCATAATCTTTTTCGATCCGAGCACTTTCGTCTTTGTCTAAAGCATAGGAAAGAAAATCGTTAGGAATATCATACTGTTCTGTGAGGGTCTTTAATTGAAGATGATTGATATCGTTAAGATCTATCCAAGTGGTTGGTGTTGAGGTAGTTAGTAATTCCATTATTAAAACCTCCTAGTTCATATTATAGGAAATACAGCCACCTCCATTTTATTCTTTCATAAATAAAAGTCAAGTTCTAATTATTAGATAGCTAATTGTTAGTTTTTTATGTTTTCTGTTTGACATTTCTTTTACGAGCGTGTATATTCTTTTTGAATAGTTAGATATCTAATTTTTTAGTAAAGGATGATTTTTTTTTGGATAAAATGATTATTTCGAATTTGATGCGTTCCATCATGAACAAATCTCGTGAATCAATGGAACAACGTACTAAAGACATGAATATTAGTCCTCAACAAGGGCGGATGATCTCCTATATTGCACAAAATGAAGACAAGGGATTGATCCAAAAAGATTTAGCGGAAGTATTTCAACGTCGTGGTGCAAGCATCACTAGCATGCTTCAAGGCTTAGAGAAAAAAGGCTACATTGAACGGCGGATCCCCAAGGACAACGAGCGGCAAAAAAATATTTACGCACTACCTAAAGGTAAAGCTTTGGTTGATCAAACAAATGAAGCTTTTTATGCGGCAGAAAAAGAATTAGTACACGCATTGAGTGAAGAAGAAGTTCAACAATTAACAAAGTTACTAAGAAAAATCGATCGTAGTCTTTAAACAGCAAGCAGAGAATAACTGCTTGTAACTAAATAGTTAGATAGCTAATATTTATAAACCTAACAAAAGAAGGAATGAATTGTCATGGAAGATTTTGAAATGAATGAATCAAATATTTACTACTTAAAAGAAAGTCCAATTCGAAAATCGATTGTTCATTTATCGATTCCGATGATGGTCGGTATCTCGGCGACCACAATCTATAATTTGATCAATGCTTATTTTATTGGATTAATCCATGACACAAATATGATGTCGGCGATTACTTTAGCGATGCCAATCACGCTCATATTAATGGCTGTTGGAAATATGTTCGGTGTGGGTGGTGGAACGTTCATTACTCGTTTATTAGGTAGCGGTGATACTAAAAAAGGTCAAAAAGTTGCTGGTTATTCTTTCTATGCAAGTATCATTTTGGGCATAATTATCGGGATCATTGCCATCATCTTTATGAAACCATTTGTTCATTTGCTTGGTGCAGATAGTCAAACTATACTTTATACAACACAGTATTCAACGATTCTATTTGCTGGTGGTGCAGCTTTTATCTTAAACTTTGCCTTGGAACAATTAGTTCGTTCAGAAGGCGCATCAAAAGAATCGATGTACGGTATGTTTATCAGTGTTGCTGTTAGTATTGTATTGGATGCGTTGTTGATTTTGGTGTTTAATCTGCACGTGATCGGTGCGGGAATTTCGATTGTGCTTGCGAATATTGCTTCAAGTACTTATTATGTCTGGTTTTTAGAAAATAAGAGTGATTCCTTGAAGGGATTTTTGAAACACTTCAAAATTTCAGTTAAGGATCAACTAGAAGTCTATAAAATCGGTGTATCAGAATTATTCAAATCAGCTTTTATGATTGTTACAACTTTATTATTGAATAATTTTTCTGCTGAATATGGTGACAATGTTGTTGCCAGTTTTGGTATTGCTGTTCGCATAACTCAATTGCCCGAATTTTTAACAATGGGGTTATTTTTAGGAGCAATGCCATTATTCGCTTACAGTTTCTCTGCACATAACACAAAACGTCTAAAAGAAGCATTGAAGGAAGTTTCTTTATGGATTGGAGGAATTTCAATTGTCTTTGCGCTTGTTGCCTACCTACTCCGTGTACCAGTTTTGAGCTTATTTACCAGTGATCCTCGTGTAATTCAAGTAGGTCTTACCATTTTAATCGCACAATTAATTTCTTCTGTCTTTAACGGTTTTTCTGGGTTATTCACGGGAATTTTTCAAGCATCTGGTTTAGGGGCTCAAACAGGTGTGATGTCAACGATCCAAGGAACATTCTTTATCCCTGTTGTTCTATTATTACATCATTTCTATGGTTTGAACGGTTTGATCTGGTCAATGACTATTACAGAGGGGATTGCCTTTGTCGCTGGTATTATTATGATAATTCCTTACTTGAATAAACTAAATAAAGATGAATTACCAGTAATGCAAAAGCAATAAGAAGTCCAAAATATATTTTTCATTAGAACTCAATCATCTATACCGGTGACTGGGTTCTTTTTAGTAGAAAGTAATAAATGTTGATAAATAAGCAATCATTTTATTTTATGGAAGTGAATGAAACAACTAATTCCGCAGAACGTAAAACTTCTGCGTATATCCATCTTCCATTTTGTGAGCATATCTGTTATTACTGTGACTTCATTAAAATATCTGGTGTTTTTTTATAACATTTAAAACAAGTGGCAATTATTATTAAAACAGTACTTTTTATGATGTATCTAATCAATAACTGTGTTATTGATTTATAGTTTTATTGTCATATTAGACAAATATTAACTTTGGAGGATACATAATGAAAAAGAAATATCTAGGTTTGAAAGTGTGGGTTAGTGTAATAGCAGTAACTTTTGTTTTGTCCATTGTAGCAACAAGTGGCAGTATGATTGTATCAGCAAATGAGTTATTTCTAGATGAAACTCAGAATAGTGAAAGCTACTTTAATGATGAAGACTTGGCAATTTATTACTCGAAAGAAGAAAAAAATTCCGAACTAGCTCTTGAAAAAATCAAGGAAAAGTATGGAGACGTGCAACCTAAATTTAACGAAGATGGAGAAATATTATTAACGCCTGAAGATGAATTAAGAATGGAACAAGCAATCAGTCAGTATTTAGCAATGACTGGATTCAATCCAAGAATGCGAGGCGTAGGGAAAAACTGGTGGAATTCAACTGGTTTTGTTGCTGGTGTTATTGATGTAGGATTAATAGCAATTGGATTATGGACGGCTGCAAGCAATTTTGGAGCGGTAAGAACGTTATTAAGAAACAATCGCAAAAATATTACTAGAATGGTTGAAAAACAGATTCTTTCAAAAGTAGGAATTGGCGTAGGGGGATTCTTAAATAGTATGATTGACATAGCATTAGTTATTTCTGGTGCTTCGGTTGGGGGGATTTTAGCAGAAGGTTTGGATCGTGCTGATGGAAAGAACGACAATTATATTTTAGCATAATAGGAGCATACTTGGATGCGTAAAAAGACAAAAGAAAAAATCAATCGTTTGATTAATATAGGCATATTTTGCTCGATTATCATGGCTATTTTCTCAGTCATCTTACTTCTTCAAAAAAGATATTTTTGGGCATTTTTGAGTATGATTGGAATGATTGTCGGTATTGCTTCTTTTTGGAATTTAAAAAAAGAAATGAAGTTGATTAAAGAAGGTGATTCTTATGATAATAATTGAAGGCTACGTTAAGCAGAGACAGATAAAAACATCGGAGGAATTACATGACTGAGAAAGAACAAGTTCAAAAAATCGTAAAAAAATACAATAAGAGTATTGCTGATCTATCCGAAAATGCCACAGCGAAAGAATTTAAAACAGTGATGAACTATATAGCAGATGAGGCAAATCGTAAGCAGCGAAAATTAGTGGGATTGGATAAATAAAAAATCGATTGATATGTTCCTGATTTAAAAAAGCCCAACCCACTTTATAGGCTAATTTCTATAAAGTGGATTGGGCTTTTTTTTATTGTTTACGTCCGCTGTAATGTTTTTCTAATGAATAAACGAGCAGACTGCCAACTAAAATATTAGCGAAATATACCAGTAAGGCAGAATTATCGAGAAAAAAATTTGATACTAAAAAAGTAGCGACAATTAGAAAAGTAAAAATGAGTATTTTTTTTTTAGCTAGACCACGTTTTATGCAAGTGTATAAAAACAAGCAGCTACCAATAAAAGTAAGTGTAATCCAGACAGACTTTGGAAAATCAGATAGGGTGACAAAACCTATATTAGAGCCGAGGATTAAGATAATACTTATGACCAACAAATTTCTATTCTTCAATAATATCCCTCAATCTATTTTAAAATGTACCGCTGACGATATTTGGAAAAATTCCGTTCATTTCGACTCCTAAATAGACACCCTGTCCATTCGAAGCTGCTTGGATAACTTGATAGGTAAACCCAGCTAAACTTGGGAAGCCTAAAACTCCTACAGCAGCTGCTATGGCAGTTCCAACTGGACCAAGAGAAATTGTTCCTAATCCAACTAATGCTGCATAGATAGCGGATGGACCGATAAGTGCTGCTGAGTAAAGTGCAGAAACTACATCAGCATGAGTGAAATATACTTTGCTCCCTTTAACATACATTCTGGATTGAATATTGGAAGTTTCGTTATCCCAAGAGATTGCTGGAGCTTTTAACATGGAATCAATTGTAACGATATCATCATCAGTAAAACCATATTCTGTTTTTAATGTATCATAATCAATTGATAAAGCAAGCTGATTATGATTGAAATAGAAGTATGGATATATATGAGTTAATTTGTTCATAAAAAGTTGTTGTTGTGAATTAAGATCTAAGGTAAAAGAATCCATGTTTGAAAGCTGAATACCATTAGAATCTACGACAGCTAAATCATCTGCATTTACAACTAGACTAGCACTACTTAGAAGTGAAAAACCTAACATTGATGTTGCGGCTAAACCAATAAATCCTTTTCTCATCATTTTATTTATCCTCTTTTCTTATGTAAATTTATTTAACTCCAGTTGTTTGCCAAGCGCCGTCGAGTAATAATTCAGGATATGTTTCCATAAAATAACCTCCTTCATATAATGGTTGTTTGCAAAGTAATTATATAAGTAAATTTCTCATCAGATTATTTTGCATAGTAATTCGTCAAAAAAGTATTTTTAAATAGAGTAAAATGATTTAAAATTTTACAAAAAGGGAGGGGTTTGTATGGAGCATAATGAACTATTGAAACTTTTACGAAAAGAAAGGAATTTTACCCAAGAAAAGCTGGCTGAAGGGATTTCACATAGAAATACATTGTCTTCTTTTGAAAATGGGGGAATTAAAATAAGTTTTACTATTTTATTGAAATATCTTAAAAGACTAAATATTAGCTTAGAAGAATATGAATTCATATTGAATGAATCTGTTAACAATAAAGAATATCGAGTGAAGTTTTCTGATGGAATGTTTTCTAAAATAGTTTATTTGAAAGAAATGAAACGTGTACCAAGATTGAAAGCAGGTACTGTATGAAGAAAAAATGGTTAGCTTTATTGTTGTTACATTTAGCGTTTTTTTTAGGTGCTTGCTCAAATAATAATGAGGAACAAACAACATTTTCCGCTACTGAAAGTGCTGTTAAGATGAAACCTGTCGATGGTATTGAAAAAACTAACGATACAGTCGATAGTAGTCAAGTTTCAGAAACGAAAAGTTCTGCTTCAAAAATGGTTACAGTTGAAAAAAGTAAAAAAACAGATAATGAGTTACTGCAAAAATATGGTGAAGCTTATGCAAATTTTTCTAGTATCAATGATCGAAACGAAAAATTAAAAAAACTGATGACGAAAGAATGTATTCAAAAAAATGGCATTGATGTTAAAACCGCACTAAAACTTCAAAGCAGTGGGAAAGTAACTTCAATTTATCAAAATAACAAGGAAGAATATGCTGTACTGCTCGATTGTGTACAAAATGGTTCAAAAATTCGTATTATGTTATTAGTGAAAGTTAAAGATAATAAGATTTCAGAAATGACTTATAACACGCTAAAACAAGAATATTAAATAACGAAATTATTTAATATGATTATGAATCCTTATGATATAATATTACTATATTCTTAGGAGGATAAATGACATGAAAAAATGGTTGCTATTGTTAGTTGCAATGTTTAGCATGATTACATTAGGTGCTTGTGGGTCAAAAATGGATAAAACAGCAGAAGAATTTAAAAATAAAATTATTGAGGAAGAATCATATAAAGATAAAAATAAAGAAGAAAATTTTAGTTTTTTGATATATGAAGATAAAGATAGTAATAGATATTTAGCGGACGTTTGGGTTCCTGCTAATAACAAAGATAGTGCTTTAGAATACTATTATTTTTATGATGAAAATAAACGACTCGATTCTTCAAGAAGTGAAGTATCTTTTAATGATATGAAATCAAGTGGTAATTATGAAGTAATCTACAAATCAGGAAAGTTTAAATAGAGTCAAAATGAATAATAAAAATACTTAAGCTGGAAATTGTTCGGTAATTTTAGTTAAAAGTAAGGGATATGTGCGATTTAAGTTCGTATTTAGGACATTGCTATTTTAGCAGTGTCTTTTTTGTTGTTAGAAATGATTGGGAGGGCGTTGAAAACATTGGAGCAATTAGAAAAAACGTATGACGTTATGATTGATCGAAGTCGCTTGATCGAATTAGGTTTTAAGCCAAGTCAAGCTTCAAAAATTATTCGAGAAGCTAAAGAATATCTAGCTAACGTCGAAGGAATAAAATTTTATAGTGGAAGACAAGTAGCTGTTGTTCCTGCAAGGATTATCCAGAAGCTATTTTATATTGAAATTGGGTAGGTGAAATTTTGGCTAGAGAAAAAAATATTTATAAAGATAAAAAAACGAAGAAATGGTTTTTTCGAGCGTATTTAGGATATGATACGAACGGGAAAAAAATTCAAAAAACTAGACGTGGTTTTAAAACACAAAAAGAAGCAAAGATTGCATATGATAGATTTATGCTAACTCATGAATTTAATCGACCGATTACTGAACTAATGTCGAATACTAATAAAATGACATTTGAAGATTTTTATAAAATTCGTTTTGTTAAATGGTATGAAAAGCAAGTGAAAAGTCAAACATACGAAAACTCTCAATATATCTACGAGAACAAGCTTAAATATTTTTATCATATTCCTTTAGAAGATATAACAATGCAGGATATTGAGGACTGGATGTTTGAATTGAGTAAAACAACAACTAGAAATTCAAGAATAGAATCTCCCATTCAGACATTATCTAGTTCTTATATCAATCGAATTAGAGGACACTTAAAAATTGTATTGGATAGAGCATTAAGAGAAGGCTTAATACAATCAAATCCTATTGATGATGTTTCTAAAATTCCTATTGAGAACCATAAAGTTGAATTTTGGGAGTTAAAAGAATTTCAAAAGGTACTAGATGTTATTCCAAACAACAAAATACAATTTCATCATAGAAGGATTGTTTATGAGTTACTTTTTTATACTGGAATGCGCATTGGTGAATTACAAGCATTAACGTGGAATAATGTTAACTTCAAAAAAAATACTATTACAATAGATAAAACACTTATTTATAAGACAAAAAATGATTGGTATCTATCAACGCCTAAAACAAAGAATGCTTATCGTACGATTGGCATAGGAAAAGAGCTTTCTGAAAAGCTAAAAAAATGGCACACATTGCAAGAAGGGATTGGTAATTTTGACTATGTTTGTCAACTGGATGGAACTTTTACACCAAGCTATTCATTTTCTAATTGGCTAAAGTCTTATGCAAAAGAAGCAAATGTAAAACCTATAAAGTTGCATGCGTTAAGACATTCGCATGTAGCTTTTTTAATTGAACAAAATATACAACCACTAATTATTCAAGAAAGGTTAGGACATGCTACCATTCAAATTACTTTAGGAACATACGGGCATTTATATGCTAAATCTGATGAAAAAGTGGTACAACTTATTGATCGAGTGCAGTAGGGGCTGTTATATGCAAGGAAATCTAGTATATTTTGAATATCTCAGTCTACAAATTTTCTACCAAAAGCGTCTTTTTAGACGCTTTTTTTATGTTATTTTATTTTTTCTACCACATTTTTCTACCATAAAAAATAATAAAACTACTAATATAGTAATGATTATTTGATTTGCTAAAAATAGATATTACAGGAGAGAGTAAAAAAATGAGTGGGAAATCACAAAAAATATTTCTAATTTCTTTATTGTAACTATAAAGCTATGCTTTCTCATATTTTTGTAACTAATTTTAAATAGGTAGATATGATACTATTGGTTTAGATAAAAAAAGAGGCGGGGTAGGTAAGATGAGTAAAAAAGAATTGATAATAGCAGCTATTTCTCCCGAAAAATATGTAAAATTTGACAGAAGAAGTTTAAAACCAATTTACTTGACTGAAACTGATGAAAATATAGGTGCAGTTGTTGAAGAATTAGACCATATGAAAGTTGATAATTTGAAAGAAAAAATTGAATTTATCCCTCCTAATGGTATATCAATCCAACTATCAATAGTTGATGAATGTATTAATAAACTTAAAAAACTTAAAATGTCAGAAGAATTTAGAAAAAATAAAGCAGATAAAATTTTAAAGGAAAGGGTTTATAATAATTCTGAAATTATTTATGAGCAAATATCGCTTGTAGAGATGGCAATTGTATTTGGATATACAGCATTAGAAACTTTTTCAAATCTTAGTATTCCAGAAGATTATGAATACTATTTAGTTAATAACAAACAAATTAAAGAAACTTATAATAGAGAAGCGATTGAACGATGGATACCTTTAGATGAAAAAATCTCAAAGATACTTCCAGAAGTATATGGCACAAGTGATATAAAGAAAAAGAATTTATGGAATCAATTTAAAATTTTTGAAAATTATAGACATGAAATAATTCACCAAAAAAATATTGAAAGAACATCGTTTTATAAAAAGTACTTCAGGAATAACATTTATACTTATTTAAAAGTTCCTCGGCAAATTATTGAGTTTTACTATTCAGAAACAACAAAATTGGGTAAAACTAATCCTTTATGGCCATGGATGGGTGAAGGTACTGAAATAATTCCTTCTATGGGAGGAGCAAAAGAGTTTTTTTCTCAAAGTGAAGTAATTGGTAATCTATTTGAAGGAAAAATGGAGTAAGATCAATTAAAAAAATAGATATTTATTCCAAAATAAAAAATAACCATAAGTTCTTTGAATTTCAAAGAAACTTACGGTCTTTAATAATTCCTACTCTATAGCCTATTAGTTAGTAAGAAAATTCTACACTGATTTATTGGGATTTTTAACAGTATAATTAGATTTGAATTGAGATAAACTGTGACCGGAAATTTGATCAGAAATTTTTATTATAAATGTACTCATATATCAATTCTATTGATATAATTAGTTTGCAAAATATTACGGAGGTGATTGGAGTGCTATTTTATAAAGTTTGCTTACAAGAAAATAAAGAAACTTTGCCTATGTATGAACAATTAGGAAGAACTGATTTTTTAATCGGAAATTGTCCTAATTCATATGCAATTCCATATTCACCAGAATATTTTGCAAAATGGCTAAATAAAAGTCAGATTTTTAGTATTTTTATTCATGACTCAATTAAACAGGCGTTACTAAACAATAATAAGTTTTATCAAATATTTTCGATTAGTGAATCATTAAAGCTAAATATTATTGACTGTCAGTTTAAAAATGTAGAATTGACAGATGTTTTAGAGGGTGAAGACCTCGATGTTGAAATTCTTAATTATGTACTGAAAAATAGAAATTATAGATTGCTTAAAGCTACCTTTAGGTCTGAGAATAATTTAATTATTAGTATAAAACGTAACGGTGTTATAGAGATAGACGAGCGAGTACTTGAAAAAGATACAGAACTTATTAAAAATTTAGTAGATATTCTGAATTTAGGCTGTGGAGTGGTCCTATGAAAGATTCAATAGATAAAAAAAGAATTATATTCACTCGTTAAGAATTTTGTAATTACTATAATAGTGACCCTGATTATTACAAATAGCAATAATTTTATTTTTTCATTTTTAGATAATTTGGGACTAACGAATGATGTTTTTCAAAAAAGTGCATTAAGTGCTTTAGTAGCTTTTGGGATTGGGTCAAACTTATGAAAATGCACAGTACATTTTCGAGAAAAAACTTAAATATTTTTATCGTATTCCTTTAAAAGATATTACAATGCAAGATATAGAGGACTGGATGTTTGAATTGAGTAAAACGATAACAAAAAATGCAAGGGTAGTAGATTCTAACCGAACTTTGTCTAACTCTTATATCAACAGAATCAGAGGACACCTAAAAATTGTGTTAGACCGAGCATTAAAAGAAGGATTAATACAGGTAAATCCTATTGATAATGTTTCTAAAATTCCAATCCAAAATCATAAGGTAGAGTTTTGAGAATTAAAAGAATTTCAGAAGTTAATGAGTTTGATTCCAGATAATAAAGTACAATTTCACCATAGGAGAATTGTTTATGAATTACTTTTCTTTACTGGTATGCGAATAGGTGAATTACAAGCTTTAACATGGTCTAATGTTAATTTTGATAAAAATACAATTACAATCGATAAGACACTCGTGTACAATTCCAAAAATGATTGGTACTTGTCTACGCCCAAAACCAGAAATGCTTATCGCACGATTGGAATAGGCGCAGAACTTGCTGAAAAATTAAAAAATGGCAGAAGTTACAAATGGGCATTGGAAAATTTGATTTTGTTTGTCAGTTAGACGGAACATTTACACCGAGTTATTCATTTGTTAATTGGTTAAAATCTTATGCAAAAGAAGCTAATGTAAAACCTATAAAGCTACATGCGTTAAGACATTCGCATGTAGCTTTTTTAATTGAACAAAATATCCAACCATTAATTATTCAAGAGAGACTGGGACATGCCACCATTCAAATCACTTTAGGAATATATGGGCATTTATGTGCTAAGTCTGATGAAAAAAGTGGTAAAGATTATTGATTGTGTGCAAAAACTTTAATTTAATAGGTACGAGCTTAGATGACAAATAACATTTTTTATATTTATCATTCAAGTGTGTCAACAGATAAATAGTTCATTTTTATTAGTTTATAGAGTATTATTAAATTGTTGAATAACATGTAAATAAAATTATGGAGGAGCAAATGGAAGGACAGACAATTATATCAAATTATAACACTGTTCAAAAAGAACAATTTTTTATAGAAAGATTAGTTGAGGCTAAAAATGAAAATTCGCTTATTTGCTTTATTGGAGCGGGAGTCTCAATATCGCAAGGGTATCCAAATTGGAATCAGTATGTAGAACAACTTATAGATTATTGGAAAGGCCATTTAGATGTACTAACAAGTAAAGAAGAAACAGTTAAAGATAATGTTGAGATGAGTGATATGTTATTTTTAGAATCTTTACAAAGCATGCCCGCGTCCAATAAACGAAAAGTTGATTTAGTAAATTTTTTATTAAAAGAATATTGTGAAACTGGGGAAAGTGAAAAAACATTAGAATTATACCAGGAACATGTTCTTGATTTTGAAAGAAAAATATTTACTGAAACCCAACCTATATTAATTAAAAATGACATTTTAGATGAATTAGTCAAGTTGGAGCCAATTTTTATTACTACTAATTATGATAATCAAATAGAAAAGAGTTATGAACGTTCTACTTCAAAAAAGTCAAAAAAAATAAATAGTATCGAGGAAATTGAGGGTGCTGTTGAATCTAATACTGTAATACATATTCATGGAGTACCTGATGCCGGATGTAACCCGGATTATTTTGTTAGTTCTGCTCGATCATACGCTGGTATATATTTTCTAGGTGATAAGCAAGAAAAAATTTTAGAAATACTTGATGGAAAAGAATCTCCAGTGTTTCTTTTTGTAGGTTGTAGTATGGAGGAAGATGAAATACTGGCGTTGTTGAAAAAAATAAAAGAATCTAGAGTTGGAGGTTTAAAAGCCTATGCTCTTATGAGGTTAGAGGATATTCATTCTATTCCTGTTGCAAATGATAGAAAGAAAAAGATTATAGAAAGTTACTACTTGGATGAACATAATGTTGATATTCTATGGTTTGGAAAAGAGTTTGAAGAATTAGCAAAATTTATAGCAAAATTCGTAACAAAATTTAAAGATAAGAGAAAAAATTCTATAAGCGATCCAGAAAGATTAAGAGGGGTGTTAACCATAAATGATCAATGAAGATACTTTTATTACCGAAGTAAATAGAGCTTTAAAGCGCGGAGATTTTTATATTTTGGATTCATTTTTTTCAGAATATGGGACATATAATGTTAAAAATTTAAATACTGTACTTGACTATTTGACCAAATCACAATTATTTATAGATAATTATATTTGCAACACAATTAAATTCTGTAATTTATGGCATATATTGAACTTTAGATTTGAAGACATAGAAATTAGGATAAGAAATAAAGTTTTTGAAAAAATAAAAGAAATTAGTTTTTGGAATTCTAGCACAGAAATTGAGATTATTTCAATTATTAACAAAATGACTGAAAATATGGATGATGTTGAAAAAATGCAAAAATATCGTGCTTATTTGAAAAAATTTATGAATACACAACATTTTAACCATAGAATTAAAGATAGATTCTTTAATTGTGCGTTTTTACTTGAGATAATTTCAAAAGAAAAGTCACCATTTTTTGACAAAAGACAGACTTTAACTTTTGATTATACACAAGAAACTTTTAATATACTTATTAATATAATTAAAGAGCAAAGCGAAACATGGAAATTTTATGACTTTTCATTTTTGTTAGAGCATACTTCGGTAGGGCTACTAACAAAAATTATTGAGGACCAATCTTTGAAGATTAATGGAGAGACCCGGTACCCTGATGATTTTTTGAAAATCACTATTATTCAAAGAATAATTATAAATATTGATTTAGATGAAAAAGATATACCTGAATGTTTAATAAAAAAAACAAATGAATTAATAGATTGGGATTATAACCTTTATGGAAAAGAAATGAATGATTATGTAAAGAAACATAACGTAGCTATAGAACAAAAATTTATAGATGGTATTGGACCAGTTACAGGAGGATGGGTAAAAACTCATCCATTTATTCCAGTTTCTCCATTAACCAATTTATCTCAAGTAGATGTATTAGTAGATTTATTGAATAAATTTCCTGATTGGGAAACACAGGTATTTAATGATAATTTTTTAAGCGAGCGAAGCAAACAAGGACAGAATGAAGAAATAATTAGAGTTTTAAATACAATAACAAATTGGGAAGAAAATAAACAATTTAATGAAATTTTTCTAGAAAAAGTCATAAACAAACCGATATTGTATACTAATTTAACTCCTTCTATAGCAAAAATGCTGGAGACCGGAATAGAAAATAATTACATTAGTATAAAAACAGCGGAATCCTTTTTAGAAAAAATGAATTTTAAAGATATAACTAATATTTCTTACGAACAGGAAAAAATTATAAAAGTTTTGACTAAAAATAATAAGAGTACTAATGATACAGTCTTCCGTGTATTGTTTGAAGACATTAAACCTAATTTATTAAGTACGGAAAGCATTTTCTTAAATAAAGAAAAAACAGATTTTGTAGAATTAGATGATTTTATTAATACAGATTTAGGAAGGTATTATAGTATTGTCGAGAAAATTGATGAAGATGTATTTAAATTTTATTCAAAGTCTATTAAAGAGGGAATAAATTCTTTGAAAAATCCATATAAAGAATATTTAATGGGACGAAATGTTTATCATATTGAGTTTAATATAGAAACACCGACAAGAAATATGTTTATAGGATTCTGCCATAGATATAATTTGAGAAAAGATGAGAAAATGGATTTTTTCGAAGAAATAGCTATTTCCCTACTTGAAGATAACGCATTTTCAGATGAATTTTGCCAAAATAATATTTTGATTATGTTAATATACAAAATAAACCCACAGGACATAAGAATTACACTAAATAAAAATATAGAGTATAAAGAAAAAATTCTTTATAGATTTTTGGATATTTTATTTGAAAATGAAGACTTTGATAAAAATAGTGAAATAGAAAATTGGATTAAATATTTTCTTAAAAAGGATGTATTTGTAAAAACAGTGACTTCATTTTTATTATTTAACTTAGGGAGTAGTGAAAATGAAACTGCTTCAAGATTTATCGATTTTCTTGAAGCAGCAATAACTAGTGATGGAATAAGGTTAGGTGAATATGAGTTCTCTTATATTCACCAAATGGATGAATATCGTGAATGGCAATTTGATATACTTATTAATGTGATTCAGATTTTATTGCGGAAAAATTATATTGTTGTGAGTCAAAATTTTATAGAGAGTATGTTTATTATTCTTACCCGGCTAAGTCAAAAAAATATGATTGATGGTATAAAAAGGTTACTAAATATACTTGAAAATTATTTGTTAAAAAAAGATTTTATTTATTTGCAAACACAATTTCCTATATAATATTGACATCGATTTAACTTTTTGACAATCAATATATAAACAAGTTATATATGTAAAAAGTTAATAATAATTAAATATACTAATTTTCCAAATTTCTACCATAGTTACTGAAATTCTTATTAAATCAAGATCAATTATAGATTGTTTGTTAAATAAAATGAATATAAAGAACACGGATATCTAAAAAATAGCAATCGTTATCTTGCTGATGTATGGATGCCAGTTAGTGACAAGTAAAGTGCGCTTGAGTATTATTTTTTTATGATGAAAACAAACGGCTAGATTCTTCAAGAAGTGAAGTATCTTTTAATGATATAAAATCAAGTGGTAATTATGAAGTAATCTATAAAACAGGAAAGTTTAAGTAGAGTCAAAGACGAATAGTGAAATTTACTGAAGCCGAAAATCGTTCGGTAATTAATGTGGAAAATATTTGAACATAAAGAGGGCATTGCTATATTAGCAGTGCCCTTTTTTTATGAAAGGAGGTAGGACTACTGCGGTCGTCAGATTTAAACCAGTATTTGCGAAGTTCTTATACAACAATTGATAAAAAAAGTTATTTACGTACGTTTCAAGCGTATTATGATCCAGTCAAGAAAAAAATGAGTAAGAAAAGTGTGAATTGGAAAGCCAAAAGATTTAAAAGTGAAAAACAAGCGTTACGCTATTTAAGAGAGCAGATAAAGGAAGAGTTTCGTACATATGAGATTTTTTCTGACGCGAAGAAATGTGAAACATTTGGTGAACTAACTGCTCTATGGTTGAAGGCTTGGGCACCAACCGTTCGTCAAACAACCGTCCATTATCAAAAAGAAATTTATGCACGTTATTTACAACCGTATTTTACTAATGATCTGCGACTGCAGCAGTTAACTCCTTTATTGGTGGAAGGAATATGGGCGGATATCTTAACTATCCGCTCGAAGCAAACGAAAAGGCTTTTAGAAAAAGCAACCTTAGAAAAGATCCGCTCGTTGCTGAACCAAATCCTTTCTTATGGTTACCGACACGACTTTGTTTTGTTTGATTTGAATAAGGTTGTGTTGAAAATCCCCAATGATCGTAAAATATTAGCGATTCAACGCAGGAAAAAGAAGTTTCTAGAAAAAGAGGAAATCCATACACTTTTACAGGCAATCGATGAGAAATATGAAAGGAATCATGAAATCAATAAGATGGGGAAATTATACTTGGATATGGCAGAATTTCTGATTCGAAATGGGTTGAGAATTGGTGAGTTAAGTGCATTGACGGTTGAGAAAGTTGATTTTCATGCAAAGAAGTTAGTGATTGATGAAGCAGTGGTGGCTGCTGGGAGAACCATTGAACAATACATACGAAATCCACCAAAGACGATTTCCTCCATTCGGGAAATTGATTTAGATGATCGTTCGCTTGCGATTATTCGAAATCGAATTCAAATAAATGAAGCGAGGCAAAAAGAAATGAGGCAACGAGAAACAGGGACTTTTATAAAAAAATATCAAAGAAAGAACCAGACTGCCTATCACAAAAAGGTGAAGGGTGCCGAACGTTTTCTTTTTTCGACTACGATTTTTCAGACGCAAAATGGTACACCAGTTGTTTATCATTCGTTTAACGAATTTATGAATGGTCGTGGTAACAATAAAAAACCAGTAAAATGTGTCAAAGATATCTTAAGAGAAAAATACCCTGCGTTTAATAAACATGTGACTACGCATACTTTTCGCTATACGCATATTTCTCTCTTGGCAGAAACAGGTGTGCCAATCAAAGCTATCATGGATCGAGTGGGTCATTCCAATATGAAAACAACGCTAGAAATCTACAATCAAGTGTCTAGTACAACGAAAGAAAAAGTGATCCAAGAAGTCGATTCTTGGATTTTTTAGTGGATTTGTTTCCCAATTACAGTTAGTATGCTTTTATAAGAGTGGTCGAAAAGAAGGTCGAAAAATGGTACGATTTTTCGATGTAAGGAGAATTTAATTCAATGAATGAAACAACTAATTCCGCAGAACGTAAAACTTCTGCGTATATCCATATTCCATTTTGCGAGCATATCTGTTATTACTGTGACTTCAATAAAGTTTTTTTAGAGGGACAACCAGTTGATGAGTATGTCGAAATGTTACTAAAAGAGATGGAATTGATGATGGAGAAACACCCTATAGCTGATTTAGAAACACTTTATATTGGTGGGGGGACACCAACTTCACTATCCGCACAACAATTGGATCGTTTGTTAGCAGGTGCCCGTGATATTTTACCTTTTCGATCTGGAAAGGAATTTACTGTTGAAGCGAACCCAGGTGATTTAACTCGTGAAAAGTTACAGGTTATGAAAAATTATGATGTGAACCGTTTATCTATGGGAGTCCAAACCTTTGATAATCGTTTGTTAAAGAAAATTGGTAGAAAACATACTGCAGAAGATGTATACCAAACAATGTCATTTTTGGAAGCAGAAAGCTTCTCTAATGTAAGTATCGATTTGATTTACGCTTTGCCTGGACAAACACTTGAAAATTATCGTGATACATTGGAGAAAGCATTAACACTAGATTTGCCGCATTATTCTTTATACTCATTGATTTTGGAAAACAAAACGATGTTCATGAATTGGGTGAGACAAGGGCGATTGGAGTTGCCTGATCAAGAAACAGAAACGCAGATGTTTGAGGAAACGATTGAAGCAATGGAACGACATGGCCGTCATCAATATGAAATTAGTAATTTTGGGCTGACCGGTCATGAATCACAACACAATCTAATGTATTGGAACAATGATCATTACTTTGGTTTTGGTGCAGGGGCAAGTGGGTATCTCGATCAAACGCGTTATCGAAATA
Organism: Enterococcus sp. DIV0660C; assembly: GCF_017316125.1. Lineage (GTDB taxonomy): Bacteria > Bacillota > Bacilli > Lactobacillales > Enterococcaceae > Enterococcus_B. The sequence continues at coordinate 22,382 of NZ_JAFLWA010000028.1, forward strand.
AAGGACCAATCCAACATTATTTACATCCGTTGCGTGAAGGAAACTTACCAATTTTAGAAAAAGAGAAATTATCACGAAATAATCAGATTGAAGAGGAAATATTTTTGGGTTTACGTAAAAAATCCGGTATCAGCAAACAACATTTTTATGATCGTTATCAACAAACGATAGAGTCACTCTACCAGTCAACATTAGATGCATTAGTGAAAGAAGACTTGTTAGTGAATGCGGACGAAAGAATTTATTTAACCTCCAAAGGTACATTTTTAGGGAACGAAGTTTTTGAAAAATTTTTGTTACCAAAAACGGAAATTAATAAATAAAAATTGTTTAAATTTAATTAAATAAAAAAATAATCACAAATAATTGCGTAGCGAGAAGTCAAAAAAATATTGATTTCTCGCTCTTTTTTGAATAAAATCTATCGTTAGCACTCGGCATGGAAGAGTGCTAAAAAATGATGTGTTTTTCTTGACAGAAAGCAGGCAGCTTGTTATATTAGTAAGTAGGTTAGCACTTAGAAGATAGGAGTGCTAATGAGAGGTGATGGAAGATGTTAACACAGAGACAAAGTGATATTTTGCGTCTGATCATCCAAAACTATACGAGTAGTGGCGTACCCGTTGGTTCCAAAACGCTAATGGCCGAGGGAATTGAAGCGAGTTCAGCGACGATTCGTAACGATATGAAGGCGCTAGAAGAAGACGGGCTACTATTAAAAACTCATTCTTCCTCTGGTCGAATTCCATCTGCAATGGGGTATCGTTACTATGTGGATCATTTATTAAAACCAACTCGTGTAACAAATGATGATTTGCAAGTGATTAGGCAGTCTTTAGGGAAAGAATTTCATGAGATCAACGAAATCATACGTCAATCTGCTGAAATCTTGTCTGAATTGACAAGTTATACGACATTCTCGTTGGGACCAGAAGTGAAAGATCGCCGATTAACGGGTTTCCGAATCGTTCCGTTAAACCATCGGCAAATCATTGCTATCGTGGTGACGGATAAAGGTAATGTTGAAAGTCAGGTATTTACTCTTCCAGCAAATTTGGGGAGTCAAGATTTAGATAAAATGGTTCGGCTTGTTAACGACCGCTTGGTGGGAGATCCACTAATGACTGTTTACCAAAAATTACGAACAGAGATCCCAATGATCTTACATAAATATTTCCAATCAACGGAAGGTATCTCTTATTTATTTGATGCTGTTTTAGGTCAAGTATTTGAAGATAAAATTTATGTGAGTGGACAAATGAATCTACTTGATTATGAACCCCATCAAGATTTGAATCAGTTTAAGTCGATGTTTTCTTTAATGAGAGATTCCGACGAGCTTACTCAAATGATTGTTCCAATGGATAGTAATATTCATATTAAGATTGGCTCTGAATTAGGTAATGATTTGCTACAAAACATGAGTATGATTCAAGCAAGTTATGAAATTGATGGGCATGGTCGAGGAACCATTGCCTTACTCGGACCAACAAGCATGCCTTATTCACGAATGTTTGGTTTGGTTGATGTCTATCGAAAAGAACTAGCGAATAAGCTGGCTGATTACTATCGTTTGCTTGATTTATCTGGCTCATGATCGTAAGTCCGCATTTCTAAGATTGATAGCAGCTAATCTGATTTTTAGTATGAATAATCAAGACAGCTGACTGAATAATGAAAGGAAGACTGTATCGTGAAAGAAAACCAAGAGGAATTAGAAAAAGAATTAAAAGACATCCAGCAAGATTTGGAAGTCGATACAGAAGCTGCGGAAGACTCAGGTGTTTCAGAAGTTGAAGTGGAAAATGTTGAAATCGTCAACTTGAAAGCTGACTTAGAAGAAATGGAAGATAAGTTCCTACGCGCCCGAGCTGAAATTGCTAATATGGCAAATCGCGGAAAAAATGAACGTGAACAATTGCAAAAATATCGTTCGCAAGATTTAGCAAAAAAATTATTGCCTTCAATTGACAACCTAGAACGAGCGCTAGCAACAGAAGTTTCAGACGAACAAGGTGCTAGCTTGAAAAAAGGTGTCGAAATGGTATTAGAAGGTGTCCGTTTTGCACTTAAAGAAGAAGGAATCGAAAAAATTCCTGCAAAAGGCGAAACGTTTGACCCAATGCTTCACCAAGCAGTCCAAACTGTTCCTGCATCTGATGAGTTGCCGGCAGATACGATTGTAGAAGTTTTGCAAGAAGGATACAAATTACACGATCGCGTATTAAGACCAACAATGGTCATTGTCGCGCAGTAATTCGTGCAACTATAAAATAAATTTTATTTAATAAGGAGACGTTAATATGACTAAAATTATTGGTATTGACTTAGGTACAACAAACTCTGCAGTTGCTGTATTAGAAGGAAACGAAGCAAAAATTATCGCAAACCCAGAAGGAAACCGTACAACACCTTCTGTAGTTTCATTTAAAAATGGTGAAATCCAAGTTGGTGAAGTGGCAAAACGTCAAGCTGTAACTAACCCAAATACAATTTCATCAATCAAACGTCACATTGGCGAACCTGGATATAAAGTAGAAGTGGAAGGAAAATCTTACACACCACAAGAAATTTCTGCAATGATTCTTCAATATATCAAAGGCTTTGCTGAAGATTACTTAGGTGAAAAAGTTGAGAAAGCAGTTATCACTGTTCCTGCATACTTTAACGATGCACAACGTCAAGCAACAAAAGATGCTGGTAAAATTGCTGGTTTGGAAGTTGAACGTATTGTCAATGAACCAACAGCAGCAGCTTTAGCTTATGGTTTAGACAAAACAGACCGCGATGAAAAAATCTTAGTATTTGACCTTGGTGGTGGTACATTTGACGTATCAATCCTTGAATTAGGTGATGGGGTCTTTGACGTACTATCAACAGCTGGTGACAACCATTTAGGTGGGGATGACTTTGATAACAAGATCATTGATTACATGGTTGCGGAATTCAAAAAAGAAAACGGCGTAGACCTTGGTCAAGATAAAATGGCTTTACAACGTTTGAAAGATGCTGCTGAAAAAGCGAAAAAAGATTTGTCAGGTGTTTCAAGCACTCAAATCAGCTTGCCATTTATTACAGCTGGCGAAGCAGGACCTTTGCATTTAGAAATGACATTGACTCGTGCGAAATTTGATGAATTGACAGCTGACTTAGTTGAACGTACAAAAATTCCAGTACGCCAAGCATTAAAAGATGCTGGTTTATCACAATCTGAAATCGATGAAGTAATCTTAGTTGGTGGTTCAACTCGTATTCCTGCAGTTGTTGAAGCTGTAAGAAAAGAAACTGGTAAAGAACCAAATAAATCAGTAAACCCTGATGAAGTTGTTGCAATGGGTGCAGCAATTCAAGGTGGCGTTATTACTGGTGATGTAAAAGATGTTGTTTTACTTGATGTAACACCATTATCATTAGGTATCGAAACAATGGGTGGAGTCTTTACTAAATTGATTGATCGTAATACAACAATCCCAACAAGTAAATCACAAGTATTCTCAACAGCTGCTGATAACCAACCGGCTGTAGATATTCATGTTTTACAAGGTGAACGTCCAATGGCTGCTGATAACAAAACATTAGGAAGATTCCAATTAACTGATATTCCTGCAGCACCACGTGGTATTCCTCAAATCGAAGTTACTTTTGATATTGATAAAAACGGAATCGTCAATGTATCAGCAAAAGATCTAGGTACTTCAAAAGAACAAAAGATCACTATCAAATCTTCATCAGGTTTATCAGACGAAGAAATCGAACGTATGGTAAAAGATGCAGAATCAAATGCAGAAGCTGACAAAGCTCGTAAAGAAGAAGTGGATCTTCGCAATGACGTAGATGCTTTATTATTCTCAGTTGATAAAACATTGAAAGAATTAGAAGGTAAAGTAGACGCAGAAGAAGTTCAAAAAGCAGAAGCGGCTCGCGATGAATTAAAAGCAGCAGTTGAAGCAAATAACATTGAAGAAATGAAAACAAAACGTGATGCTTTGAATGAAATCGTTCAAAACTTAACAGTTAAATTATATGAACAAGCTGCACAACAACAAGCACAAGAAAATCCTGAAGCAGCACAAGGCGGAGCAGACGATGTCGTTGATGCTGACTTTGAAGAAGTCGACGGTGACGACAAATAATTAGTTCCCTAGTGTGCTAGGAGTAGACCAAAACAGGAAACTTGGACTTAGCTGAAATCTGTAGATTCGGCTAAAGCCATCTTTTCTGGACTGTCTACCTATTCGTAAAAAAGAGAAGGCTATGGGGAAAGTCGATCCGACTTTTTGCCACAGTCTTTTTCTTTTGAAAGAATGCATGCAGCAGTTTTGGTTTCGTCTAAAATGTGATATGATTACAAGCGATGTGAATTTGATGTATTAGAACCAATAGGAGGAAAGCCTATGGCAACGAAACGTGATTATTATGAAGTCTTAGGAATTTCAAAAGGGGCTTCAGAAGATGAAATAAAGAAAGCTTATCGTAAACTTTCTAAGAAATATCATCCTGATATTAACAAAGAAGCAGATGCAGAAGAAAAATTTAAAGAAGTATCTGAGGCTTATGAAATTTTAAGTGACCCACAAAAACGGGCTGCGTATGATCAATATGGTCATGCTGGCACAGATCCAAATTATGGCGCTGGAGGCGGAGGCGGCTTCGGTGGCTTTGGCGGGTTCTCTGGAGGTGGAGGTGGCTTCGGTGGTTTTGAAGATATCTTTGACTCTTTCTTTGGAGGAGGCGGAGGTCGTTCAGTTGATCCAACGGCACCTCGCCAAGGAGCTGATTTGCAATACACAATTGATTTGAGTTTTGAGGAAGCAATCTTTGGTATTGAAAAAGAAATCAAATATAACCGCGAAGAAGTTTGCCACACTTGTCATGGGAATGGTGCAAAACCTGGTACGGAACCAATTACATGTCAAAAATGTCATGGTTCAGGGACAATCAATGTTGAACGTCAAACGCCACTAGGGCGCGTGATGAGTCGTCAAACGTGTGATGTTTGTCACGGTACTGGAAAAGAAATCAAAGAACCGTGTCCAACTTGTCATGGCTCAGGTCATGAAAAGAAAGCTCACTCTGTGAAAGTAAATGTACCAGCTGGTGTCGAAGAAGGACAACAAATGCGTTTAGCTGGTCAAGGTGAAGCAGGTGAAAACGGTGGGCCGTTCGGTGATTTATATGTAGTCTTCCGTGTAGAAGAAAGTAATATTTTTGATCGTGATGGTTCAGAAATCTATTACGAATTACCATTAAGTTTTGTACAAGCAGCTTTAGGAGATGAAGTTCAAGTTCCAACTGTTCATGGGGATGTTAAATTAAAAATTCCAGCAGGGACACAAACAGGAACAAACTTCCGTCTTCGCGGAAAAGGTGCACCTAAACTACGTGGTGGTGCAACAGGTGACCAACACGTGAAAGTGAAACTAATTACACCGAAGAACTTAAATGAGCAACAAAAAGAAGCGTTACGCTCATTTGCTGAAGCAGGTGGAATGAAAGTCGAAGAACAGCAAGAAGATGGTTTTTTCGATAAGATGAAGGATGCTTTTGGCGGAAAAAAGCGTAAATAATAAAACGGTGAAGTCGACAAATATGTCACTTCACCGTTTTATTGTTTATCTGCTTATACTTAATAAAGTGAACTTTTTGGAAATAAACTGAATCAAAAAACGGGTTGTGATACACTCGTAAGTCCTTTGGTAATGAAGGACACGAGTGATAAAAAGAAGTGCTTAGCAATGATTAGTTCTTCTAGAATATGAATCAAAAAAGCATCGTCAAAATCTT